>NZ_JBHZCF010000026.1:0-100469 GCF_042755225.1 Streptomyces sp. NPDC059169
CGTTGATTTTTGGCACGCTGTTGAGTTCTCAAGGAACGGACGCTTCCTTCGTACTCACCCTCTCGGGCTTTCCTCCGGGCGCTTCCCTTCGGTGTCTCCAGCCTAGCAGATCCGATTTCCGTTTCCGCCACCCGCTGGAGCGGGCTGCCGGACCGTTCCTCCGCTTTCGCGAATTCCCTTTCCGGCAGTTCCGACTCTACCAGACCCTTTCGGCCCTGATCCCCAGTCAGCAGGGGTTGTCTTTCCGACCTCCCGGCCGTTCCGACGAGTGAGACTCTAGCGGAATCATCAGGTCCGACGCTAATCGGCTGCATTCCTTCGAACGCGGATTCCTCATTTCGCAAAAGCGCACGGAAAGCGACGCGACAGCGCGTCGCTCGCTTGTGGTGGATCTTGCGGAATGGTTGTCCGGGGCCGACCTGGGCCGGTGCTCACGTCGGACAACTCGGAGAACACTACGGATGCGGGAATCCCATGTCAACCCGGGGCCACCGACGTACGCTGTCCCCATGACTTCGCACGCGTGCACCCTCCAGTGGTGGGCCGCCTGAGGGCGGCCGGCAGACACGCTTGCGTTCAGCGGCCGCCGCCTCGGCGGCCGTTCGTGCTTTCTCCCCCGGGGAGGCCGGTCGCTGGCCCGGCGGCTCCAACAGGAGAGGGAGAACGGACGGATGACACGGAGCTTCAGCGGCATCAAACCGACGGGGCATCTGACCCTGGGCAACTACCTCGGGGCCGTGCGTCGGTGGGCGGACGTCGACCAGTACGCATCCGACGCACTCATCAGCGTCGTGGACCTGCACGCGTTGACGGTCGAGCACGATCCTGCGCGGGTGCGCAGGCTCAGCAGGCAGGCGGCGTCGCTGTTGCTGGCGGCCGGGCTGGATCCGCAGCGGTGCACGGTATTCGTGCAGAGTCACGTGGATGAGCACGCCCGGCTGTCCTACCTGCTGGAGTGCACCGCCGCTGACGGCGAGATGCGGCGCATGATCCAGTACAAGGAGAAGGCTGCGCGGGCGCAGGCCATGGGGGAGAGCGTGCGCCTGTCACTGCTGACGTACCCGGTGCTGATGGCCGCCGACATCCTGGCGTACGGGACCGACGAGGTACCGGTCGGTCACGACCAGGTGCAGCACGTCGAGCTGACCCGGGACCTGGCGGTGCGGTTCAACCAGCGCTACGGGCACGTGTTCACCGTGCCGAAGGCGACACACCCCCGGGTCGCCGCGCGGGTGATGGATCTACAGGATCCGACGTCGAAGATGGGGAAGTCGCTCGGGAACGGTCCCGGGGTCGTGTTCCTGCTCGACGATGCGGATGCGGTCCGCCGCAAGGTGATGCGTGCCGTGACGGACAGCGGCCAGGACGTCGCGTACGACCGGGAGTCCCACCCCGGGGTGGCGAACCTCCTGGAAGTGCTCGCCGCCTGCGTACACGAAAGCCCACAGGTCCTTGCCGACCGGTATGCGTCGTACGGGGCACTGAAGAAGGACACGGCCGAGGCGGTCGTGGAGTTGTTGAGGCCCCTGCAGAAGCGCCATGCGGAGCTGGCGGCGGACCCGGCGTACGTGGACGAGGTGCTGCGGGTGGGTGCCGCGCGGGCAAGGGCCCTGGCCCGGCCCCTGGTGGACCGTGCCTATCGGGCCATCGGTCTTCTCCCGGCCTCCTGACGGAAGGCCGTCCGGTAGTCGCGCGGGCTGGTGGCGAGGTGGTTGGCGAAGTGCTGGCGCATGGTCACCTCGCTGCCGAAGCCCGTGCGACGGGCGACTTCCGGTATGGGGTGGTCGGTCAGCTCGAGCAGCTTCCGGGCAGCCGCGACGCGCTGGGTGATGAGCCAGTGCAGCGGGGTGGTGCCCGTGGTGGCCTGGAAGTGGCGGGCGAAGGAACGGGGGGACATACCGGCGCGTGCGGCGAGAGACGCGACGGTGTGCGGTTCCGCGAGGTGGTCGAGGGCGTAGGCGCGGAGTGCCGCCAGGGCGTCCGCGTCGCGGTCGGCGCGGGGCGTGGGGTGCTCGATGAACTGGGCCTGGGTGCCGGTGCGGAACGGGGCGGTGACCATCGACCGGGCGATGGCGGCGGCGGCTTCCGCCCCGTGGGTGGTGCGGACGAGGTGCAGGCAGAGGTCGATGCCCGCCGCGGTGCCCGCGGAGGTCCAGATGTCGCCGTCGTTCAGGAACAGCGCGTCGGGGACGACGGTGACGGCGGGATGGAGTTCGCGTAGGAGCTGGGTGAGGCCCCAGTGGGTGATCGCCCGCCGGCCGTCGAGCAGACCGGCCTGGGCGAGGGTGAAGGCGCCCGCGCAGAGTGCGGCGATCGGTGTGCCCCGGTCGTGGGCACGGCGGAGGGCGTCGAGGACCGCGGGGGGCGCCGGGGTGAGGTGGTCGTCGAGGCCGGGGACGACGATGAGGTCGGCACGGCCGAGCCAGGCGAGGGTGCGGTCGGGGCTGAGGCTGAGCCCGCCGCGCATGGGAACGGGGCCGTGTGCTGCGGCGACGCGGCGGAGTTCGAAGGCCGGTACCCCGCGGTCGGTGCGGTCGACGTCCCAGACCTCGCTGATGACGGCGACGTCGAAGGCGCGGATGCCCGGAGATGCGAGGAGTGCGATGCGCTGAGGTGCTGTCATGCCGGTCGCCATGCTGGCAGTAAACCATCGATCGCTGGCTTTCGTTCCCCTGTGGGTGCTGCCGCACCGGCAGCAGGATGGTGGCCATGGAGATCGCAGGGAACGCAGCGCTGGTGGTCGTCGACGTGCAGAAGGGCTTCGAGGAGGAGGATTTCTGGGGCCCGCGGAACAACCCGGGGGCCGATGGCAACATCGCCTCGCTGATCGAGGTGTGGCAGGCGACCGGGCGACCGGTCGTCTTCGTACGGCACGACTCGGTGGCCCCCGGGTCACCGCTGCGGCGGGGGTGCGCGGGGAACGGTTTCAAGGACTACGTGGAGCAGCGCAGGGGCCGGGGCGAGGGGCCCGAGCTGTTGGTGACCAAGTCCGTGAACTCGGCGTTCTACGGGACCCCGGACCTGCGGGAGTGGTTCGAGGCACAGGGTGTGCGGCAGTTCGTGGTGGCCGGGATCCAGACCAACATGTGTGCGGAGACGACGGCACGGATGGGCGGGAACCTGGGGTACGAGGTGCTCTTCGCGCTGGACGCGACGCACACCTTCGACCTTGCCGGGCCGTTCGGCTGGACGATGGGTGCGGAGGAGCTGGCGCGGGCCACCGCCGTGTCGCTGCACGGCGGTGGCTTCGCCACGGTGGTGACCACGGACGAGCTGGTCGCCGCCGCGGGGTGAGGCGTCAGCCGTTGCCGGAGGCGAGCTCGCGGCTGCGGTCGCGGGCTGCCTCCAGCGCGGCGATGAGGGCGGCGCGGACGCCGTGGTTCTCCAGCTCGCGGATGGCGCTGATGGTGGTACCTGCCGGGGAGGTGACGGCTTCGCGCAGCTTGACGGGGTGTTCGCCGGAGTCGCGGAGCATCACGGCCGCGCCGATCGCGGCCTGGACGATGAGGTCATGGGCTTGGGCACGGGGTAGGCCGAGGAGGATGCCCGCGTCGGTCATGGCCTCCACGAGGAAGTAGAAGTAGGCAGGCCCGGACCCGGAGAGCGCGGTGGCCGCGTCCTGCTGGGACTCCGGGACACGCAGGGTCTTGCCGACGCCGCCGAAGATCTCCTCGGTATGGACCAGGTGTTCGGAGGTGGCATGGCTGCCTGCCGAGATGACGGACATGCCTTCGTCAACGAGGACGGGCGTGTTCGGCATGACGCGCACGACGGGTGTGCCCGGCGCGAGCCGGTCCTCGATGGTGGCCGTGGTGATGCCCGCCGCCGCGCTGATGACGAGGCGTTCGGCCGTGACGTGGGGGGCCAGTTCGTCGAGGAGCTTGCTCATGTCCTGGGGCTTGACGGCCAGGATGAGGGTGTCGGCGCGCTTGGCGGCCTCGGCGTTGGTGACGGTGTCGACGCCGTAGCGGGCGCGGAGCTCCTCGGCACGTTCGGCGCGGCGGGCGGTGACCAGCAGCGCCGAGGCGGGCCAGCCGGCCCGGATCATGCCGCTGAGCAGGGCCTCGCCGATCTTGCCGGTTCCGAGGACTGCGACTGTCTGGGTCATGCGGGTCACCTCGCCGGGGGTGGTGCGTGTGCACGTACGAGTCGTCCACGTCCCGTGGACCGTTTCGTCCGGGGACATGAACATCCTTTCACCGGGTGCGGGCGGGCGTCGGCGGTGTCCGAGGGGCGGTCAGCGGCGCGCACCCCGGTCAGGCGGGGCTTACCCGGTCAGGCGGTGCGGCGGCGCAGCGTGGCCGCGCCGAGGCCGAGGACGAGGAGGGCGCAGCCGGCGACGACCAGGGTGTCGCGGACGAAGTCGGTGGTCATGTCGGTGTGCCTCATCACCTCGTTCATTCCGTCGACGGCGTACGACATCGGCAGGACGTCCGAGATGCCTTCGAGGACGGGCTGCATGCTGTCGCGCGAGGCGAACAGCCCGCAGAGCAGGAGCTGGGGGAAGATCACCGCCGGCATGAACTGGACCGCCTGGAATTCGGAGGCCGCGAAGGCGGAGACGAAGAGGCCGAGAGCGGTGCCGAGCAGGGCGTCCAGGAGGGCGACCAGGAGGAGCAACCACGGCGAGCCGATGACGTCCAGGCCGAGGAACCAGAGCGCGAGTCCGGTGGCGAGTGCGGACTGGATCACGGCGAGCATCCCGAAGGCCAGGGCGTATCCGGCGATCAGGTCGGCCTTGCCGAGCGGCATGGCGAGCAGGCGTTCGAGGGTGCCGGAGGTGCGTTCGCGCAGGGTGGCGATCGAGGTGATCAGGAACATCGTGATCAGGGGGAAGATGCCGAGCAGCGACGCGCCGATGGCGTCGAAGGTGCGTGGGCTGCCGTCGAAGACGTAGCGCAGCAGGAAGAGCATCACGCACGGCACCAGGAGCATCAGGGCGATCGAGCGCGGGTCGTGGCGCAGCTGGCGCAGGACGCGGGCGGCGGTGGCGATCGTGCGGGCGGTGGAGAACGCGGGGGCGGGCCGGTGGGTGGTGCTGCGGTCGTTCATCGAGTGCTCTCCTGGAGGGCGTTCGCCGCGTCGACGAGGTGGAGGAAGGCGCCTTCGACGGTGGGGGTGTCGTGTCGGCGCCGGAGGGCTTCGGGGGTGTCGTCGGCGAGGAGCTCGCCCAGCCGCAGGAGCAGCAGCCGGTGGCAGCGCTCGGCCTCGTCCATGACGTGCGAGGAGACCAGGATCGTGGTGCCGCGATCGGCCGCGATGCGATGGAAGAGGTCCCACAGGTCACGCCGGAGGACCGGGTCGAGGCCGACGGTGGGTTCGTCGAGCACGAGCAGGTCCGGGGTGCCGAGGAGGGCGACGGCGAGGGAGACGCGGCTGCGCTGGCCTCCGGAGAGCCTGCCGGCGAGGGAATGGGTGTACCCGGCGAGGTCGACGTCGGCGATGGCCCGGGTGACGTGCTGGCGGCGGCGCTCGGCGGCGGCGCGGCCGGGGTCGAGGACCGCGGCGAAGTAGTCGAGGTTCTGGCGGACGGTCAGGTCGTCGTAGACGGAGGGGGCTTGGGTGACGTAGCCGATGCGGGACCGCAGGGTGGCGTCACCGGCGGGGCGGCCGAGGACGTCAAGGGTGCCGGTGACCTTGGCCTGCGTGCCGACCACGGCCCGCATCAGCGTGGTCTTCCCGCAGCCCGAGGGGCCGAGGAGCCCGGTGATCTGGCCGCGCGGGACGTCGAAGTCGAGACCGCGCAGGACGGTGCGTCCGCCTCGGACGACGGTGAGACTCCGGCCGTGGACGGCTGCGGTAGGGGCGGCCTCCGGAGGGTTATTCATCATGCGGTGAATAATCCTCCGGCGTGGGACGGACCGTCAAGCGGTCGGACGGATTCCACGGACCGCCGCGGTGGGCGGCGGTGCACGCACCCCCTTGGACGGGCACGAGAGTCGACCGGCCCGGGAAGACCACCCCGGGGCTCCCCGGGACGTCGCCGAAACCCCCGACCCTGCTCCGGTGGAGCGCCCCGCACCGCGGAAGCGGCCAGGAGCATCCCCGTACCGGCCGCACGCGGCCGTCCTCGCGCCGCCCCGTACCGGACCCACCGGTCACGGCCTCGGCGGCGTCCCGGTCAGGTGGCGCAGCTTGTCGGGATTGACCACGGCACCGATCTCCGTGATGCGCCCGGCGTGCACCGCGAAGGCGAACACCGCGGACTGGCCACCGGCCTGATCGGCGAGGACGAGCCCCGGGGTGCCGTTGACGTCCCGTACGAGCACCTGGGCGGCCGGGTCGAGACCCCGGGTGAGGCGCAGTGCGAAGCGCGCGACCTTCTCGTGGCCGAGCACCGGCAGTCGTGCCGCCATGACCTTGCCACCGCCGTCCGAACGCCACACCACCTCGGGGTCGAGGACTTCCAGGAGCCCGTCGAAGTCACCTCCCGTGACGGCAGTGAGGAAGGCGTCGACGGCCCTGCGGTGCTCGTCGCGGTCGACGGACCGGCGCGGCGCCTCGGCGCGGACGCGTCGCCGGGCGCGCGACGCCAACTGCCGCACGGAGTCGGGGGTGCGCCCGACGACCTCGGCGATTTCGGGGAACGGCACGGCGAACACGTCGTGCAGCACGAATGCCGTGCGTTCGGCGGGGGTGAGTCGTTCCAGGACGGTCAGCAGCGCCATGCCGACCGATTCGTCGAGCGTCACCCGGTCCTCCGGACCGCCCTCGGTGACGACCGGCTCCGGCAGCCACGGGCCGGAGTACGACTCGCGACGGGCGCGGGCGGAGCCCAGCTGGTCGTAGCAGATCCTGCTGGTGACGGTCGTCAGGTACGCGCGCGGCTCCGCCGCCTCCCCGTCCTCCAGCCGCTCCCAGCGCAACCAGGCTTCCTGCACGGCGTCGTCGGCATCCGCGACCGAGCCGGTGATGCGGTAGGCGATGCCCCACAACCGGTCGCGCTGCTGCTCGAACAGGGACAGTTCTGCCATCGTCCGTCCTCCTCCTCCGTGGAGGGACCGGGCGGTGGTCCCCCTGGAGGAGGACGTCCCGGCGAGCCGGAACGTGACATCCGGGCCCGGAGAGCGCCAGCCGGAGCTACCGGCGGCCGGGCTTCTTCCTGCGTGCCGCCGGGTTCCCGGTGCGCCCACCGCGGCGCTTCGCGTACCGGGCGAGGGCCGCCTCGTACTCGGCGCGCAGCAGTTTCTCGCCGGGAGCCTCGACGAGCGACCGGCAGAAGTAGGCCAGTAGCGAGCCGATGAACCCGATGGCCTTCAGACTGCGCAGGGACTCGTCCCGGGCCGGATCTGCGGAGCGCCGGGTGAAGCCCTCCCAGGTCTTGCGGAATGCGATGGCACTGCAGATCGCGAACGTCACGATCATCAGGGTGTTGACGAAACCGCCGACCTGGGCGGTCTCCAGTCCCTGGTAGGCGAACCGCAGGACGAAAGCGCCGGCGGCTGCCGCGGCGAGCGAGCCGACGGCAACGGCGGCACGACGCAGCCCGTAGCCTCCGTCCCGGCTCACCCAGGTGGTCCCGAAGAACCGGATCGGCTCGGGCCGCGGGCCGGTGCCGACGGCGTCGGAGCGCTGCGGACCGGCGCCGGGGCCGCCCGGGGCGGCTCGGTGGTTTTCGCTCACGATGTCGATTATCCCCGGGACCGGTCGCGACGGATCAGGAACAGCGCGGTGCGACATAGCCGTCACGGCCCGTCTTCACGTACGCGTCGGAGACGTACTCGCCGTCGGCGATGTTGTCCCAGAGGACGCTCGTGCCGTACGGACCGGTGATCCGCTCGCCGGGCTTCTGGCAGTAGACCGGAACCTTGGCGCCATAGGGCAGGGTGCGGATCAGCCGGTACTGCCGGCCGGGACCCGATCTGACGTTGAGCCGGTAACCCGGAGCGACCGGGTACCTGACGACGCCACCGGAAGCGGTGCTGCGGACGGCGGTCTCCGCCTCCCCGGCGCCGGCACCGTCGTTCGCTTCGACTCCTTCAACGGCCATGTGGCCCTCCCCCGTTGGCGTTCATGCGTGCGACGCGCAGGCTAGCAAGCCGCCGGCGGCGGAAACGAGCCATCGAATAGGCTCCGTGAGTCGCGCTTGCAGGCGAGAACACGGGGGTGGGCGATGCCGCCGCTGCGAGAGAGCGGTACCGGCCCGGAAGCGGAACGTCCTCGCTACGCGGGACAGTACCGGCTCGAGGCGTGCCTCGGCTCCGGCGGCATGGGAGAGGTGCATCTCGCCCGCTCCGCGTCCGGCATGCGCCTCGCGGTCAAGGTGGTCCACGACCAGTACGCATCGGACCCCGAGTTCAGGGCCAGGTTCCGGCAGGAGGTCGCGGCCGTGCGCCGGGTGAGCGGGGCCTTCACCGCCTCCGTCGTGGACGCCGACCCGGATGCGGACAGCCCCTGGATGGCCACCCTCTACGTCCCCGGGCCCACGCTCGCCGACCATGTGAAGCGGAACGGCCCGATGTCCCCCGCCGAGCTGCGCAGACTCACCGCGGGTCTCGCCGAGGCACTCCGCGACATCCACCGTGCGGGGGTCGTGCACCGCGACCTCAAGCCGGGGAACGTGCTTCTGACGGACACCGGGCCGAAGGTCATCGACTTCGGGATCTCCCGGCCCATCGACAGCGACCTGCGGACCGAGACGGGGAAGCTGATCGGCTCGCCGCCCTTCATGGCGCCCGAGCAGTTCCAGCGGCCACGTGAAGTGGGGCCCGCGGCGGACGTGTTCGCCCTCGGGTCGGTGCTGGTGCACGCGGCGACGGGGCGCGGTCCGTTCGGCTCGGACAGCCCCTACATCGTGGCGTACCAAGTGGTGCACGACGAGGCCGATCTCGCCGGTGTTCCCCCCGAGCTCTCGCCGCTGATCGGCCGCTGCCTGGCCAAGGAGCCCGGTGACCGGCCCACACCGGACGAGATCATGGCGCAGCTGCGCCCACCGTCGTACGAGGCCGGGGCGTTCGTGCCGGCGCAGCGGCGGCGGCCGGCCCTTCCCCCGCGGGACGCCGGGACGTCGCGGGAACCCGCGAACGGTCCGGGGGACGGACGGCCGTCCGGTGACCGGCCGCCGCGGCGCCGGCGCCGCCTGCTCACGACGTGCGCCGCCCTGCTGCTGGTGCTCGCCGCTGCCGGCGGCGCCCTGGCCGTCCGCACCTACGGCGGGGGCACCGCCGGGGACGCGCCGGGTCCGTCGCCCCGTGCCACGGCCACCCCCTTCAGCCCCTGGCGGACCGCGCTGCGCGGGTCGGCGGGCTCCGTCCCCGCCTGCGCCTTCGCCGACGGAGCGCTGTACTGCTCCGCGCCCGGCGTGGGGACCGCACGGATCGATCCCGCCGACGGGCGGGTGGTGTGGACGGCCGCGGGGCCTGCCGCCCGCTCCGCGGAGGGCGACGCCCCGGCTGTCTCCGGGGGTCTGGTCCACACCCTCCCGGCGACGACGCGGACCGCGGACATCCGGACGTACCGCCCGGCCGACGGCACGCCGGGCTGGAGCGCCGACGTGTCCGCTTATCAGGGCGGCATCGGATACGCGGGCGACACCGTCCTGCTGCTGTCGCCGGACGGCCGGGTCAAGGCCCTGGACGGGGCCACGGGCGAGAGCCGCTGGCGCCGGGCGATCCCCGGGCACGGCCGTCCGGGGGTGGGCGCCTACGACGGGGCGACGGGACGGGTCCATCTCTTCGAGACCGATCCCGACGGTGGCCGCACCCTGGTCACCGCCGTGGACGTGAAGAGCGGCGCCGTCGCCTGGCAGCGCCGTCTCGCCGGGAACCTGGTGCCGGCGGTGGCCTCGGGGCACGTCCTCTTCCTGACGTCCACGGACCGGGACACCCAGACCGACGCGATCGTCCGCTACGACTCCGAGCGGCGTGCCGTCCAGCGTGTGCAGCTGCCGTTCCCGCTGGCGGAGCCGAAGCTCGCCGTGCGCGGCGACACGGCGTACCTACTGGCCCGGGGCGGCACGCTGTTGGCGATGGATGCCGGGCCCGTGCGGGCGGGCGGGAAGAGGGAGCTGTGGCGGCTCGAAACCGCGGCCGGGCGGGCGTCCCGCCCCGTGGTCGGTGGTCACGACCGCCTCTACTTCTCGACGGCCGACGGCCGACTGTTCGCCGTCGACACCGAGCGCGGCACGGTGCTCGGCCAGACGCGTCCCCGGCTGAAGGACGGCAGGCTGGGCTTCGCGGCGTCGGTGCCGCCACCGAACACCGCCCAGGGCAGGGTCTTCGGGACCGCCCCGGACGGGTCCGTCTTCGCCGTGGACGAGACGGACCCGGCACGCTGGTGAGATCGGGCCGTGGCGGTTCCGGACCGGGCGCGTCCCGGTGGAGGGGCCCCGCTCCGGGGCCCGGGGGAATCGGTCGGCTCCCCCCGAGGGTCGGTCGGCTCCCCCCGAAGGTCGGGCACGGCGGAGTTCGCCGGCCCCTCAGCCCAGCTTCGAGACGTCCCGGACGGCGCCCTTGTCTGCGCTGGTGGCCATCGCCGCGTAGGCACGCAGCGCCGCCGACACCTTCCGCTCGCGGTTCCGCGGGGCGTAGTTGCCGCCCAGGGCTTCGCGCCGGGCGGCCAGCGTGGCGTCGTCGACGAGGAGTTCGATCGAGCGGTTCGGGATGTCGATGCGGATGCGGTCACCGTCCTCGACGAGGGCGATGGCGCCGCCCGACGCGGCTTCCGGGGAGGCGTGGCCGATGGACAGGCCCGACGTGCCGCCGGAGAACCGGCCGTCGGTGATGAGCGCGCAGGCCTTGCCGAGGCCGCGTCCCTTCAGGAAGGACGTCGGGTAGAGCATCTCCTGCATGCCCGGGCCGCCCTTCGGGCCCTCGTAGCGGATCACGACGACGTCGCCCTCCGTGACGGCCTTGGAGAGGATCTTGTCGACGGCCTCCTCCTGCGACTCGCAGACGACGGCCGGGCCCTCGAAGGTCCAGATCGACTCGTCGACGCCGGCGGTCTTCACGACGCAGCCGTCCTCGGCGATGTTGCCCCTGAGGACGGCCAGACCGCCGTCCTTCGAATAGGCGTGCTCCACCGAGCGGATGCAGCCGCCCTCGGCGTCCACGTCGAGCGACTCCCAGCGCTCGGACTGGGAGAAGGCTGTGGCGGAGCGAACGCAGCCGGGGGCCGCGTGCCACAGCTCGACGGCTTCGGCCGACGGGGAGCCGCCGCGCACGTCCCAGGTCTTGAGCCACTCGGCGAGGGAGGCGGAGTGGACGGTGTGGACGTCTTCGTTGAGGAGGCCGCCGCGGTACAGCTCGCCGAGGATGGCGGGGATGCCACCGGCCCGGTGCACGTCCTCCATGTAGTACGTGCCGCCGGGGGCGACGTTCGGCGCGACCTTGGCCAGGCAGGGGACCCGGCGCGAGACGGCGTCGATGTCGGTCAGGTCGTAGTCGAGGCCGGCCTCCTGGGCGGCGGCGAGCAGGTGGAGGATCGTGTTGGTCGAGCCGCCCATGGCGATGTCGAGGGCCATGGCGTTCTCGAATGCCTCCCGGGTGGCGATGTTGCGGGGGAGGACGGACTCGTCGCCCTGCTCGTAGTAGCGCTTGGTGATCTCGACGACCGTGCGGCCCGCGTTCTCGTAGAGGGCGCGGCGCGCGGTGTGGGTGGCGAGCACCGAGCCGTTGCCCGGCAGGGAGAGGCCGATCGCCTCGGTGAGGCAGTTCATCGAGTTTGCCGTGAACATGCCGGAACACGAACCGCAGGTCGGGCAGGCGTTCTCCTCGATGCGCAGGACGTCCTCGTCCGAGACGCTCTCGTTGACCGAGTCCACGATGGCGTTGATGAGGTCGAGCTTGCGGACCGTGCCGTCGACGAGGGTGGCTTGGCCGGCCTCCATCGGGCCGCCGGAGACGAAGACCGCGGGGATGTTGAGGCGCATGGCGGCCATCAGCATGCCCGGGGTGATCTTGTCGCAGTTGGAGATGCAGATCAGGGCGTCCGCGCAGTGCGCCTCGACCATGTACTCGACCGAGTCGGCGATGAGGTCGCGGGACGGCAGCGAGTACAGCATGCCGCCGTGGCCCATCGCGATGCCGTCGTCCACGGCGATGGTGTTGAACTCGCGGGGCACCGCACCCGCCGCGAGGACGGCGTCGGAGACGATCCGGCCGACCGGGGCGAGGTGGGTGTGACCGGGCACGAACTCGGTGAAGGAGTTGGCGACCGCGATGACGGGTTTGCCGATGTCCGCGCTCGCTACGCCCGAGGCGCGCATCAGGGCGCGGGCGCCCGCCATGTTGCGGCCGTGGGTGACTGTGCGGGACCTCAGCTCGGGCATCGTCGCTCGCTCCTTCAGACAGTTCTGGCTCACTCGAGACTACGCCGGTGCTCCAGGATCCGGACAGCTGGTCCGGATCGCGGGACAGTAGTCCGCCTTTCGGTCATTCGCACGTCAGCCGGCGGATGACGACCGAGCGGGCCGACGCACGGGCCGGGACGCGCCCGGCTCCTCGCCACCGCACACCTCCCGCACGGCCCCGGTGAGCACCCGGCTCACGCCTCCGTCAGGTACCGCTGGAGCGTCGGTGCGACGAGCGCGACGATCTCCTCCGTGTCGACCGAGGCCAACGGCTCCGCCTTGATCACGTAACGCAGGACCGCGATGCCGATCATGTGGGACGCGGCGAGCTCCGCGCGGAACGTCGGATCCGGTACGTCCAGGTCTGCGGCCACCCGTTCCAGCAGCCGGCGCAGCACGACGCCGCGCAGCACCTTGGCCGCCGCGTCGTGCGTCAGCGCGGAACGGAGGATCGCCAGCAGGGGAGCGCGGGTCGCCGGGTTCTCCCAGACCCCGATGAAGTAGCGGGCCAGGCGTTCGCCGACGCCGTCCTTGCCTGCCCCGAGGATCGCCGGGACGACGAGCGCGGGCTCGAAGGAGACCTCGATGGCCGCGGCGAAGACCTCGTCCTTGGTACCGAAGTAGTGGTGGACGAGGGCGGGATCCACCCCGGCCGCCTTCGCGATGCCGCGGACGGACGTCTTGTCGTAACCTCGCTCGGCGAACTCCGTACGGGCCGCGTCGAGGATCCGCTCACGGGCGCCGGGGCCGGTGTCCGCCTCCGTGCGGGACGGGCGACCGCGCCGGCGGGGCGCCGCGCCGGTCACGACCCGGCCGCGGGATCCGCAGGGCCGCCCCGGCCCTGCACGGACGGACTCGGCGAGGCCAGGTGCAGCCGGGTGAAGGCCAGCGCCTCCGCGAGGTCCGCTTCGCGCTCCGCGGCGGACATCGCACGCCGGGTGTTGACCTCGATGACCACGTGGCCGTCGAAACCGCTCAGGGCGAGGCGCTCCAGCAGTTCGGCGCAGGGCTCGTCGCCCCGGCCCGGGACCAGGTGCTCGTCCTTCGCGGAGCCCTTGCCGTCCGCGAGGTGGACGTGGCCGAGCCGGTCTCCCATGCGGTCGACCATGGCCAGGGTGTCCGTACGGGACGTGGCCGTGTGCGACAGGTCCACCGTGAAGTGCCGGTAGTCCTCTTTGGTGACGTCCCAGTCCGGGGCGTACGCGAGCATCTCGCGGTCGCGGTAGCGCCACGGGTACATGTTCTCGACGGCGAACCGCACGTCCGTCTCGTTCGCCATCCGCCAGATCCCTGTGACGAAGTCCCGGGCGTACTGTCGCTGCCAGCGGAAGGGCGGGTGGACGACGACGGTCGAGGCCCCGAGCTTCTCGGCCGCTGCCTGCGCGCGCTGCAGCTTCACCCAGGGGTCGGTGGACCACACCCGCTGGGTGATCAGCAGACACGGCGCGTGGACGGCCAGGATGGGCACCTGGTGGTAGTCGGAGAGCCGGCGCAGCGCCTCGATGTCCTGGCTGACGGGATCCGTCCAGACCATGATCTCGACACCGTCGTATCCGAGGCGCGCCGCGATCTCGAAGGCCGTCGCCGTCGACTCCGGATACACCGAGGCCGTGGACAGCGCGACCTTCGCATCCGGGATGCGCACCACTGGTTCTGCCACGAAGGACAGATTACGGTCCCGCATCAGGGGGTGGGGAGGTGGTCCAGGCGGCGCAGGATCACGCCCTCGCGCAGTGCCCAGGGGCAGACCTCCAGCGCGTTGACGCCGAACAGGTCCATCGCCCCCTCCGCGACCATGGCTCCTGCCAGTATCTGGGCCGCCCGGCCGTCCGAGACGCCGGGCAGCGTGGCCCGCTGTGCGGAAGTCATGACGGCGAGCTTGGGAACCCACTGCTCCAGTGCGGCGCGGCTCAGATCGCGTTGGACGTACAGCCCCTCGCCGGAGCGTGCGGCGCCCGCGATCCGGGCGAGCTGCTTGAAGGTCTTGGACGTGGCGACGACGTGGTCGGGGCGTCCGAACCGGCTGAACTCGTGGACCGTGCGGGCGATCTCGGCCCTGACGTGCCGGCGCAGCGCCCTTACGTCCCCGGGGGACGGCGGATCACCCGGGAGCATCCCCGAGGTCAGTCGGCCCGCGCCGAGCGGCAGGCTGACTGCGGCGTCGGGTTCCTCGTCGATGCCGAACGCGATCTCCAGCGAGCCGCCACCGATGTCGAGGACGAGCAGCTTGCCGGCCGACCAACCGAACCACCGGCGAGCGGCGAGGAAGGTGAGGCGGGCCTCCTCCTCGCCGGTGAGGACCTGCAGGTCGACGCCGGTCACGGACTTGATGCGGGCCAGCACGTCGTCGACGTTGGTGGCCTCCCGCACCGCGGAGGTCGCGAACGGGAGCACGTCCTCGCAACCCTTGTCCTCGGCGGCTTGCAGCGCGCCCTCGACGGTGGCGATGAGCCGGTCGATGCCGTCGGGGCCGATGGCTCCGTCGGCGTCGAGCAGTTCGGCGAGGCGCAGCTCGGCCTTGTGGGAATGGGCGGGAAGCGGCCGTGCACCGGGGTGTGCGTCCACTACAAGCAGGTGCACCGTGTTCGAACCGACGTCGAGGACTCCGAGTCTCATGTACGGAACGCTACTGCGGCGGCGCGCATACGCTTGACTCGTGCCAAAGACGAAAAAGACGAAGCCGGGCAAAGTCTCGCCGGAGAAGCTCGACAGCAGCTCCCCGCGCGTCGAACCAGACGCTCCGGACGAGAAGGGGCTGGACTTTCCGCGCGCGTGGGTCGAATTCGCCGACCCCGCCGACGACGAACAGGTCTTCCGCTGCGACCTGACCTGGTTGACCTCGCGCTGGACCTGCATTTTCGGCAGCGGCTGCCAGGGCATCCAGGCGGGGCGGGCGGACGACGGCTGTTGCACGCTCGGCGCGCACTTCTCCGACGAGGACGACGAACAGCGGGTCGCTTCGCATGTGTCTCGACTCACACCCGACGTGTGGCAGTTCCACGACGTCGGCACGGGGTCCGGGTGGATCGAGGTCGACGAGGACGGCGAGCGCCAGACCCGTCGCTGGGAGGGCTCCTGCATCTTCCAGAACCGGCCGGGGTTCCCCGGCGGGGCCGGCTGCTCACTGCACATCCTGGCGCTGCGGGAGGGGCGCGAGCCGCTGGAGACCAAGCCGGACGTGTGCTGGCAGCTGCCGGTGCGCCGCACGTACGAGTGGATCGACCGGCCCGACGACACCCGCGTCCTGCAGGTGTCGATCGGCGAGTACGACCGCAGGGGCTGGGGCCCGGGAGGCCATGACCTGCACTGGTGGTGCACCTCTGCGACCTCGGCGCACGGCGCGGGCGACCCCGTCTACGTGACCTACCGCCCGGAATTGACGGAGCTGATGGGCAAAGCGGCGTACGACGTGCTGGTGGAGCTCTGCGAGGCCCGACTCGCATCGCAACTGCCGCTGGTCGCGCCGCACCCGGCGGATCCGCGCTGAGGCGCGCGGGAACCGGCGCCGTGTCGCGCGCGGCGGATCCGCACCGGCCCCCGCACGGCCGGCCACGGTATCGACCCGCGATCGCGCAGTTCTCACAGGGCAACGCGGAGAGCACCGGGTGGGCGGCACGGGCCCGCCCGGCCCTACGTAGACCGGCCTGACGCAGAATCGCTTCGTCAGTCGTTCGTCGCGGGGTCCGCGGACGGAGTGGCCGGCGGGGGCTCCGACGGGGACGGATCGGTGGCCGGCGGGGGCTCGGGGGGCGGCGACGGTTCCCCGGAGGGCTGCCCGGACGACGGGGAAGGATCCGGGGCGGGCGGCGGATCCGCCGACGGGGGCTGCTCCGGCTGCTGCGGAGGTGAGGGCGCGCCGTCGCCCGTGATCTGCACGACCGCCCCCGCGGGGTCGACGCCCACCCGCGCGCTCCACCGCCCGGACGGTTCCGCTCCGTGGTCCACGGAGATGCGGATGGTGACCGACTCCCCGGGACTCAGCGTGCCGTAGCTGGTGCTGGCGTGGAGCCAAGGGGCATCGCTCCACAGCGACCAGGAGACGGGGGCACCGCCGGACGCCGTGAGGGTGATCGACGTGACGTCGCCGAACGGTTGCGCCTCGACGGTGAGGCGGCCGGGTCCCCGCCCCGGAGCCGACGCGGTTCCCGGCGGTCCGGGGGGAAGGATCACCTCGACCGTGACTCCCCCCGCCCCGGTGCGCGGCATGCCGCCCGCGGCGTAGCCGAGCTCCTGCTCCTTGCGCGCGTTTCCCGCGTTCTCGTACTCCTCGTAGTCCTCGTAGTCCTCGTGCGGACTGCCGTGCAAGCCGTCGCGCCCGTCCGTCGCGCTCGCCGTCACCGAAGCGCCGTCGCGCCCCTCGCCGGCCTCCGGGGCACTCCGGTACGCCGCCCAGAGGGCGAGCACGGGCGCGGCCACGACCGTCGCGACGACGGTCGTCGTGATGGCACGGGCCCGGAGCCTGCCGCGGCGCGCGGCATGGTCTTTGGGGTCCATGGGGAAACCGTTACGGCCGAAGCGGGGGGTGTGGGCGCGGGCGCGGGGGACCCGCAGCATCGCCCGGTGGGCTTCGAGGCGAGGTGCGGCGACCAAGGGCAGTGGCGCCGCGGTCCCCGCGCCGGACGCGGCGGGCGCGACGCTCGATCCCGGCCAGGGGCCGGCCGCTCCGGCGTGCTCCGCGGCGCGGCGGCAACGCGGGCAGTCGTCGACGTGCCGGACGAGCTCGCGCCGCAGTGCGGCGGAGAGCAGCACCTGGTGGTCGTCGGCGAGCCGGGCGACGGACGGGCAGGTGCCGCTCTCGACGACGGCGAGCGCCGCGCGGGTGCGCTCCACCTCGCAGGCCGCGGAGGCGAGCAGTTCGCGCGCCGCGGTCTGCTCCATGCCGAGCACGGCGGCGACTTGGCGCGGGCCGAGCCGGTGGCGCACCGCGAGCTCCAGCGCCTCGCGCTGCTCGGGCGTGGTCCCCGCGGCCTCCGGCCAGGCCAACCGGGCCAGTTCGGCGCGGTGTCGTTCGGCAGCCTCGGCCGACGCCTGGGGCACCGTTTCTTCAGCCCGTGCGGAGGAGTCTGCGCCGTGCGTCCCCGCGCCCTGCCTCCGGCGGCGGCGCTGCTCGCTGAGCGCCCGCAGGCAGGACCACCTGGCGAGGGCGTACAGCCAAGCCTTGCCCTCGGCCTCATCTGCAGGGCAACGCCCCTGCTGTCGCTCGGAGATGGCCAGGACCTCACCGAGCACCGTCGTCGCCGACGCATGGTCACAGAGCACCGACAGGCAGTACGTGAACAGCCCGTCGAGGTGCTCCTCGTATCGCGCGGGCGGGGTCTGCCCGAGCGTCTGCCCGGGCGCACGGCGGTGGGCCCGGTGTGCGCCGGTGGTGTCCGCGGGGGGTTCCAGCATGCTGCTCGTCACTCGGTGACCGTAGGCAGTGCGAGGCACATTCTTCACGGCAGTTGGGGGCATTTAGCCCCTACGGGTGAATGTATCCCTCGAAAGAGGACAGGTGCACTTGCCGGCGAATCGGTAGTTGTGCTTACCGGTCGCCGACAGGTGTCCCAGACTCGGCTGAGGGTGTGATGCGGTTGGGTCGGTTGGGTGCGATCCACGGGGTGACGCCGACGGACAGCCCCGAGCCCCCGTGGACCCCGCAGGGGTGCGCACGCCGGTTCACGGGTCGGTCCGCCCGCAGCGCGGCCGTGGTGCGCCGACGAGCGGTCACGGCCGCGCAGCCCACGGGCCTCCCCGGCCGGACGGGACTCCGACGCGCGCCCGGTACCGCGCCGGTGCGGGAGCGAGGAACGACCGTCCACGCGTCCGCAACGCCGCCTGCTCGCACACGGCCACGGCGCGGGGCGATGTGGTTCGAGCAACGACTGGGGGCGGGGCCCGTATCCGGAATCGGCCGACCGCCACCGATGTCAGCGGGGCCCGCTACGGTTTCCCGCATGGCTGCCCGTACGAAGACTTCCAAGGACCGGCCGTCCTACCGTTGCACCGAATGCGGCTGGACGACCGCCAAGTGGCTCGGCCGCTGCCCCGAATGCCAGGCGTGGGGCACGGTCGAGGAGTACGGTGCGCCGGCGGTCCGGACGACCGCCGCGGGCCGGGTGACCAATGCCGCACTCCCCATCGGCCAGGTGGACGGGCGGCAGGCCACGGCCCGCACCACCGGCGTCGACGAGTTGGACCGCGTGCTCGGCGGCGGCCTCGTGCCGGGCGCCGTCGTCCTCCTGGCGGGCGAGCCGGGCGTCGGCAAGTCCACGCTCCTGCTGGACGTCGCCGCGAAGGCCGCGAGCGACGAACACCGCACGCTGTACGTCACGGGCGAGGAGTCCGCGAGCCAGGTCCGGCTGCGCGCGGACCGCATCAACGCGCTGAACGACCACCTGTACCTCGCCGCGGAGACCGACCTCTCAGCCGTCCTGGGCCATCTCGACGCCGTCAAGCCCTCGCTGCTCGTCCTCGACTCCGTGCAGACCGTCGCCTCCCCCGAGATCGACGGGGCGCCGGGCGGGATGGCCCAGGTCCGCGAGGTCGCCGGTGCACTGATCCGGGCGTCCAAGGAGCGGGGGATGTCCACGCTGCTGGTGGGCCACGTCACCAAGGACGGCGCGATCGCCGGTCCGCGCCTGCTGGAGCACCTCGTCGACGTGGTGCTGCACTTCGAAGGTGACCGGCACGCCCGCCTGCGCCTCGTCCGCGGCGTCAAGAACCGCTACGGGGCGACGGACGAGGTCGGTTGCTTCGAACTGCACGACGAAGGCATCACCGGGCTCGCCGACCCGAGCGGGCTGTTCCTGACCCGTCGCGACGAACCCGTCCCGGGCACCTGCCTCACGGTGACCCTGGAGGGCCGCCGTCCGCTCGTCGCCGAGGTGCAGGCACTGACGGTCGATTCACAGATCCCGTCACCCCGGCGCACCACCTCCGGCCTGGAGACTTCCCGCGTGTCGATGATGCTGGCCGTGCTGGAGCAGCGAGGCCGCATCAGCGCCCTCGGCAAGCGGGACATCTACAGCGCGACGGTGGGAGGCGTGAAGCTCTCCGAGCCCGCCGCGGACCTCGCTGTCGCCCTCGCGCTGGCTTCCGCGGCCAGTGACACCCCGCTCCCGAAGAACCTGGTGGCGATCGGCGAAGTGGGGCTCGCGGGCGAGGTGAGGCGGGTCACGGGCGTCCAGCGGCGGCTGGCCGAGGCACACCGCCTGGGCTTCACGCACGCCCTGGTTCCGTCCGATCCGGGCAAGGTACCTCTCGGTATGAAGGTCATAGAAGTCGCGGATATGGGTGATGCGCTCAGGGTCCTCCCGCGAGGGCGTCGGGCAGAGGCCCCACGGGGGGAGGACGCGCGCCGGTAGACTTTGCCCTGGTCTCGCCCATCCGTACGAGCCGGAGGAGTGCAGTGGCAGCCAACGACCGGGCAGCAGCACCCGGAAAGTCCGGCGGAGGCTCCGGGGGATCCGGCACGGAAGCGCTGATGCGCGCATCACTCAGTGCGGTCGCCCCGGGCACCGCGCTGCGCGACGGCCTGGAGCGCATCCTCCGGGGCAATACCGGCGGCCTGATCGTCCTAGGTATGGACAAAACGGTCGAATCGATGTGCACGGGCGGCTTCGTGCTGGACGTGGAGTTCACGGCCACCCGGCTGCGCGAGTTGTGCAAGCTCGACGGTGCCCTCATCCTCGACAAGGACATCACCAAGATCCTCCGGGCGGGGGTCCAACTCGTGCCCGACGCGTCGATCCCGACCGAGGAGACCGGCACCCGGCACCGCACCGCGGACCGCGTCTCCAGACAGTGCGGCTTCCCCGTCATCTCCGTGTCGCAGTCGATGCGGCTGATCGCGCTCTACGTCGACGGTGAGCGCCGGGTCCTGGAGGAGTCCGCGGCGATCCTGTCCCGGGCGAACCAGGCCCTGGCAACGCTGGAGCGGTACAAACTGCGGCTGGACGAGGTCGCCGGCACGCTCTCCGCGCTGGAGATCGAGGACCTGGTGACCGTGCGGGACGTCACCGCCGTTGCCCAGCGGTTGGAGATGGTGCGGCGTATCGCCACGGAGATCGCCGAGTACGTGGTCGAGCTGGGCACCGACGGCCGGCTGCTCGCACTCCAGCTCGACGAGTTGATCGCGGGCGTCGAGCCCGAGCGGGGTCTGGTGATCCGGGACTACGTGCCGGAGCCGACGGCGAAGCGGTCCCGCACCGTCGACGAGGCACTCGCCGAGCTGAACGACCTCACGCACGCAGAGCTGCTCGAACTGCCCATCGTGGCCAGGGCACTGGGCTACAGCGGATCGCCCGAGACACTCGACTCGGCAGTGTCGCCGCGCGGTTACCGGCTCCTCGCGAAGGTGCCCCGGCTGCCCGGTGCGATCATCGAGCGTCTCGTGGAGCACTTCGGCGGGCTCCAGAAGCTCCTCGCCGCGAGCGTCGACGACCTGCAGACGGTCGATGGCGTGGGCGAGGCACGCGCCCGCAGCGTCCGCGAGGGGCTGTCGCGCCTCGCGGAGTCCTCCATCCTGGAGCGCTACGTCTAGCTCTCACCCTGGAGCGCCACCTCTAGCACTCCGTCTGACGCTCCGTCTGAGGCTGGACCACGACACGGCTCGCGTCCGCCGTCGTGGTGTCGTACCGGTCCAGCCGGGCCGAACAGCGCCTCGTCGCCACCCTTCAGCTCCGTCAGGGGTCGGTTCCGACCGTCAGGCCGTCAGCTCTCCTCCAGGCGGAACGACGCGGGAGCCACCGTGACGCCCGGGAACGCGGCTTCCAGGAGGTACGACCCCGGGGCCGCGGCCCCGGGGGGCGGTGTGGCGCACTGCGGGGAGCTCTTGCGGCGGTCCCAGTCGATGGCGTGGGTGACGGTCCGGCCCGCGGGGACCTTGAGCAGCATGGTGCCGCTGCCGTCCGGGCAGTCCTTGGACGACCAGGTCCGGGCGTCCTTGCCGCTATTGATGGCCGACACCGTCAACACGGCTGTCTTCGGCCCGAGGTCGGCCTTGCAGGTGACCGTCGAGGTGTTGTGGACGGCGAACTCAAAACGCGGTTTCTCCCCCGGCCCATAGGTGGGTTGGAGGCTGCGCACCGTCAACTTCAGTGCACTCGGCGCGCATTCCGGGAGAGCGGATCCGACGGGAACCTGCTCCCCGACGCTCGTGCCGCCGCCGTTCGCCGCCCCTCCGGCACCCGGGTCGCCGTTCTTGCCGCCCGTGGTGCTCCCCGCGTTCGTACCCGCACCCGCGCCGGTGGACGTACCCGTGCCGCCGGTACCGCCGGAAGCACCCGACTCGTCCCGCCCGCCGGGCTGTTCGGTGATCGCGGTGCCCGAACTCTCGGGCCCGGGCGTGATGGAGGTCGCGGGTTTGCCGCCGCCCGGCTTGGCATCGTCGCCGCTCTTCTGCCCGCCGGTGTCGCCGGAAGTGACGGCCCATGCGATCAGCAGCGCGAGCAGCGCCAGCACGGACAGCGCTACGGCCCTCCGTCGCCAGTAGATGGAGGAGGGAAGCGGCCCGACCGGATTGCGCAGAGATCCCACGCACCGAACTGTACGAGAGATCGGCGCCAACTCCCGCCCCAACCGCCGCTCATGCGTCGCAATTGTGCCGATCATCATCACGGGCCGCCGGATTCGCCCCTTGCGAGTCCGGTTTCCGTCGCGCGACGCCACCGTGCACCCGCCCCCGCCCCACCCCGGCGGCTACGGCCGGCAGGGCCGTGTGCCGGAGGCTGCGCGGCACGGATGCCCGACGGGTGCCTCCCCGCCGACGCGGACGGAGCGCGCCAGGCCGCCTCCTCCCCCGCGGCCCGGCCGGAAGGGCCCGGCCGGGCCCGAGGAGAACGCGAACGGCGGCCGTGCTCACCACCGCACCCGTCTCGAGGGCCCCGACGACCCCGGTCGGGCGCGGGAGGCCGGACCCGCGGGGACACGTCCGCACCCTCCTGGTCGGTGGCGGCTCGTGGACCGCCCGGGACCGGTCGGCGGCGGTTCCTGGTCCGGCACCCTCCTGGCCGACACGCACGCCGCCCCGGCCGTCACGGAGCGCATACGTCGCGCACGGCGCTGAACATGCCAGGATCGGAACTGCCATGACTGCGACCGACATGCCCTCCCCCGCGACCGACGTCCCCTCCGACCCGGACGGCCTTGCCGGCGTTGCCGAAGCCGCCGCAGGCCTCCACGCCCCCGTCCTCGCCTGGTTCGACCAACACGCTCGTGACCTGCCCTGGCGCCGCCCCGAGGCAGGCGCATGGGGAGTGATGGTCAGTGAGTTCATGCTGCAACAGACACCCGTCAACCGGGTCCTGCCGGTGTACGAGCAGTGGCTGGCCCGCTGGCCCCGCCCGGCCGACCTCGCAGCCGAGGCACCGGGCGAAGCCGTGCGCGCCTGGGGGCGGCTCGGCTACCCCCGCCGCGCGCTGCGGCTGCACGGCGCCGCCGTGGCGATAACGGAGCGCCACGGCGGAGACGTACCGCGCGACCATGCGCAGCTGCTCGCACTGCCCGGCATCGGGGAGTACACGGCGGCGGCAGTGGCCTCGTTCGCGTACGGACAGCGGCACGCCGTCCTCGACACGAACGTCCGCCGGGTGTTCGCCCGCGTCAGCAGCGGTGTCCAGTACCCGCCGAACGCGACGACAGCGGCCGAACGCAGGCTGGCCCGCGCCCTGCTGCCCGAGGACGAGGCGACGGCGGCCCGTTGGGCTGCGGCGTCGATGGAGCTCGGCGCGCTCGTCTGCACGGCGCGCAACGAGGACTGCTCGCGCTGCCCGGTCACCCGGCTGTGCGCCTGGCGGGTGGCCGGGAAACCGGCGCACGACGGACCGCCCCGAAAGGGCCAGACCTACGCGGGTACGGACCGCCAGGTACGCGGAAAACTCCTGGCCGTGTTGCGCGAGGCGGTGGCGCCGGTCCCCCGTGCCACCCTTGACCGGGTCTGGGACGATCCGGTCCAGCGGGACCGCGCCCTGGATGGGCTGGTCTCGGACGGTTTGGTGGAGCCACTTGAGAATGATTGGTTCCGCTTGCCTCTCACCTGAGAATCACCGGCGACACGCCTGTTACACAACCGATGGATGGCCGTGCGCCCTCCGACGGCTTCTGCGCACAGCCCCGTGACAACTCGTCCGTAGCTTTCTTGCTCGTAAGAACGACCACGGAAACACACGGCTTGTCACGGGGCTTGGACGGGGACGGAGGCGGTTGGAATGGCGCACGGCGAGGTGCTCGAATTCGAAGAGTACGTGCGTACACGACAGGAGGCGCTGCTGCGCAGCGCACGGCGCCTCGTCCCCGACCCGATCGACGCCCAGGACCTGCTCCAGACCGCGCTGGTGCGCACCTACGGACGCTGGGACGGCATAGCCGACAAGTCCCTCGCGGACGCCTACCTGCGCCGCGTCATGATCAACACGCGGACCGAGTGGTGGCGTGCCCGCAAGCTCGAAGAGGTCCCGACGGAGCAGCTGCCGGACGCGAGCGTCGACGACGCCACCGAGCAGCACGCCGACCGGGCCCTGCTCATGGACGTGCTCAAGGTGCTCGCACCCAAGCAGCGCAGCGTCGTGGTGCTGCGGCATTGGGAGCAGATGAGCACCGAGGAGACAGCTGCCGCACTCGGCATGTCGACCGGTACGGTGAAGAGCACGCTGCACCGGGCGCTCGCCCGGCTCCGCCAGGAGCTGGAGAGCCGTGAGCTCGACGCCCGGACCCTGGAGCGCATGAACCGTACGGAGAAGACGCACGCACGTCGCGAGGAACGGGGGCGGGAGCGTTGCGCGGCCTAGCCAGTGACGACAGCAGCCCCGGGGACGGGATAGCCGCCGGCAGCGGCACCCGCAGGCGGGGAGGCTTCGGCCCGTGGGCGGCGAGTGGCACGGCGATGGCCGGGCTCGCCGCCCTCGGGCTGCTCACGGCCGGCTGCTCGGCGGGCGTCACGGGGGTACGCGACGAGGGCGTCGCCCGCAACGACCCGGTGGCGAAGTCGCCCGCGACCACGACGCCCTCGAGCTCCACCTCGTCGGTGAAGAAGGTCGACGTGGTCCGGCTCCTCAAGGAGGACCCGAAGGTCAGCAAGCGGGTGAAGGCCGACCTCAAGCCGTGCGTCGCGGACGCCTATCCGATCGACACGTCCTACGGGAGCCTGACCGACGGCCCCGTGCCGGACGTGGTGGTGAACGTGATGACGTGCGGTGACGCCGTGGGCGTTGCGACGTACGTTTACCGCAGGGACGGCGACGCATACAAGAATGTCTTCATGCAGGAGGAGCCGGCGGTCTACTCCACGATCGATCGCGGGGACCTCGTCGTCACCAAGCAGGTGTACGGCAACGGCGACACGGTGTCCTACCCCTCCGGCGAGATCGTGACCACCCATCGCTGGGCGGGCAGCAAGTTCACCGAAAGCGATCGGGTGGAGAACGAGTACAGCAAGGCGGTCGGCGGCGACGAGGAAGTGGACACGCCCCTACCGACCGCACAAAGCAACAATTGACCACCAGAAGATGATCGATGTCGATGGGAAAGTAATCGACTTTCGTCATCATTGATCATCACTGATCGAGAGAGAAGAACCGAGAGAGCTACGGGATGGCCGAGACACATGTCCTGTTCGTCGAAGACGACGACGTCATCCGCGAGGCCACCCAGCTCGCGCTGGAGCGCGACGGCTTCGTGGTGACCGCCATGCCGGACGGACTGACCGGTCTCGAGGCGTTCCGGGCGAACAGGCCGGACATCGCCCTCCTCGACGTGATGCTCCCGGGGCTGGACGGCGTCAGCCTGTGCCGCCGCATCAGGGACGAGTCCACCGTGCCGGTGATCATGCTGTCGGCCCGCGCCGACTCGATCGACGTCGTCCTCGGCCTGGAGGCGGGCGCGGACGACTACGTCACCAAGCCCTTCGACGGCGCGGTACTCGTCGCGCGGATCCGTGCCGTGCTGCGCCGCTTCGGTCATGCCGGAGGCGCGGCCGGCGACACCGGCGAGCAGGGCGAGTCCGATGAGCGCGGGGTGCTCACCTTCGGTGATCTGGAAGTCGACACCGAGGGCATGGAGGTACGGCGGGCCGGTGTACCGGTCGGTCTGACGCCGACGGAGATGCGGCTGCTACTGGAGTTCTCGTCCGCACCGGGCACGGTGCTGTCGCGGGACAAGCTGCTCGAACGCGTCTGGGACTACGGGTGGGGCGGGGACACGAGGGTCGTCGACGTCCACGTCCAGCGACTCCGTACGAAGATCGGCCAAGACCGCATCGAGACGGTCCGCGGCTTCGGCTACAAGCTCAAGGCATGATGCGACCCGCCCTGCAGACCCGGCCGCACGGCCCGGGGGCCGCACCCGCGCCCCGCGTCACCCACCGCCTTCCCCACACCCCAGAACAGGACCCCGCATGAAGCGCCTCGCCCTGCGCACCGGGGTCCGCCGGCTCCACCACCCGGGGGACACCCCCCGGCCCCCCGGCCACACCCCAGAACAGGACCCCGCATGAAGCGCCTCGCCCTGCGCACCGGGGTCCGCTGGAAGATCAGCATCGCCATCGCCGGGGTCGGCGCACTGATCGCCTTCGCTCTCAGCCTCGTCGTGCACAACGCGGCCCGCGTGTCCATGCTCGACAACGCGCGCGACCTGCAGATGAGCCGGCTGCTGCTGTCGCAGCGGATGTACGAGACCACCAAGCCGAAGACCGACCCCAAGCTCGGAGCCAAACTCAACGATCCCGACCTCCCCCGGCCGCTCCGCCACGTGCTGGCGGGTGGCCACCAGGCGACGTTCGTCCAAGAAGGCGGCGAAGCCCCCGAGATCTGGGCGGCCGTGCCGCTGGGCAACGGCGACGTGCTGTCGATGCACAGCCGCATCGCCAACCGCAGCACGGCAATCATGAATGATCTGGATCGTGCCCTCGTAATCGGCTCGGTGTCAGTGGTCTTCGGGGGCTGCGCGCTCGGCGTGCTGATCGGCGGCCAACTGTCCCGGCGCCTGCGGAAGGCCGCCGCGGCGGCGGGCAAGGTCGCGCAGGGCAACACGGACGTACGGGTACGCAAGGCGGTCGGCGGCGTCGTCCGGGACGAGACCGACGAGCTCGCGCGCGCCGTGGACGCACTGACCGACGCCCTGAACGAACGCATCGAGGCCGAACGCCGGGTCACCGCGGACATCGCGCACGAACTGCGCACGCCGGTGACCGGTCTGCTCACCGCTGCGGAACTGCTCCCGCCGGGACGCCCTACCGAACTGGTGCGCGACCGTGCGCGGGCCATGCGCACCCTGGTCGAGGACGTTCTGGAGGTGGCCAGACTCGACGGCGCATCGGAGCGGGCGGAACTCCAGGAGATCGCGCTCGGCGAGTTCGTCACGCGCCGCGTCACCGTGCTCGACCCCGACGTGCACGTGCGTGTGGTGCACGAGTCGTGGGTCAACACTGACCCGCGACGACTGGAGCGCATCCTCCTCAACCTGCTGACCAACGCGGCCAAGTACGGCCGGCCGCCGATCGAGGTGACCGTCGAGGGACGCGTGGTCCGGATCCGCGACCACGGGCCGGGCTTCCCCGAGGCACTGCTGCGCGAGGGCCCGAGCCGCTTCCGCACGGGTGCGAGCGACCGCGCCGGCACGGGCCACGGCCTGGGGCTGACCATCGCTGCCGGGCAAGCACGCGTCCTCGGAGCCCGACTGACCTTCCGCAACGCGGGCCCCAGCGGCGTCTTCGGCCCGGGCGAGGACCAGGGCGGGGCCATCGCCGTCCTCTGGCTGCCCGAACACGCACCGACGAACACCGGTAGCTTCCCGATGCTGCTCCAGGACTGACGCGCGGCCTTTCCCCCTCCGGGCCGTGCGGGAAGCATCGCCGTACGCCCTGCAGCGGGCTCCCCGGCGGGGTCCGGGGCTGCCACGGCACGTCGGAGCGGGTCCGCCACAACGCTGCGCGGTGCGACGTGGACGCACCGTGCAACCGCTGCCCCTCGTCGGGCGCGAACGTCGGCGAACGGCCGCACGCTTCAGGCGCCCGCCGATCCGCCGTCGCGCGGTCGTCGTCGCGTCCCGGCGGTCCGCCCCTTCCGGGCACCCACCGACAGCGGCCCCGGCGCCTGTGCACCGGGGCCGCTGTCCCGAGGGAACCGAGGGGCGGGGCCGAACCGCCAGAGGTCAGACCCGGTCGGCCAGCTCGGTGTCCGCCACCGCGCCGCCCTCCGGGTCCCGGCCGGCCGTACTGCTCTCGGCCGGCTTCGGCCCAGCGCCCTTCAGCGGCACCTCCTTGACGAAGAAGGCCGCCACGAAGCCGATCACCGCGACCGCCGAGCCGAGCAGGAACGCGGCGTGCGTTCCCGAAGCCACTGCGAACTGGTACGCCTCACGCACCTGCTCCGGCAGCTTGGCCAGACTCGCAGCGTCGAGTTGCGCGGACTTCGTGGTGATCGCGGCTCCGCCCCGGGCCGCCATCTCGTCCTGCACCCTCGAGGTGAAGAGCGCCCCCATGATCGCAACGCCGAACGACGATCCGAGGGTACGGAACAACGTGGTGGCGGAGGACGCCACACCCATGTCCTTCATCTCGACGCTGTTCTGTGCGACCAGCATCGTGATCTGCATCAGGAAGCCCATGCCCGCGCCGAGCACCGCCATGTAGAGGCCGGAGGTGAGCCGCGTGGTGCCGGTGTCCATCTGCGCCAGCAGGAAGAGGCCCACCACCATCAGGGCTCCGCCGACGATCGGGAAGATCTTGTACTTGCCGGAGTTGGTGGTGACCCGACCCGCGATCAGCGAGACGACCATCATCGACAGCAGCATCGGCAGGAGCAGCAGACCGGAGTTGGTGGCGGACGCGCCCTGCACCGACTGCTGGAAGAGCGGCAGGAACAGCACGGCGCCGAACATCACGAAGCCGGTCAGGAAGCCGATCGTCGACATGAGGCTGAAATTCCGGCTGCGGAAGATGTGCAACGGAATGATCGGCTCGGACGCCTTGGACTCCACGAGGACGAAGCCGACGAGCGCGGCGACGCCGATCGCGATGAGCTCCATGATCACTGCGGAACCCCAGGCGTATTCCGTACCGCCCCAGGTGGTGACGAGCACGATCGAAGTGATGCCGACCGTGAGCAGCACCGTACCCAGGTAGTCGATGCGCTGGGTGCCCCGCTGCTTCCTCGGCAGGTGCAGCACGATCGTGAGCATGGCCAGGGCGACGGCCCCCAGAGGCAGGTTGATGTAGAAGCTCCAGCGCCAGCCCCAGTGGTCCGTGATGGTGCCGCCGACCAGCGGCCCGCCGATCATGGCGAGGGCCATCACACCGGCCATCATCCCCTGGTACTTGCCGCGCTCCCGGGGCGGGATGAGGTCGCCGATGATCGCCATGACGCCGACCATCAGGCCGCCCGCACCGAGACCCTGCACGGCTCGGAAGCCGATCAGCTGCCCCATGTCCTGGGCCATACCGCTGAGCGCCGAGCCGGCCAGAAAGATCACGATCGAGGTGAGGAAGACGCCCTTGCGGCCGTACATGTCGCCGAGCTTGCCCCAGATGGGGGTGGAGGCTGCAGTGGCCAGGGTGTACGCGGTGACCACCCAGGACAGGTGCTCGAGTCCGCCGAGTTCACCGACGATCGTCGGCATCGCGGTGCCGATGATCATGTTGTCGAGCATGGCGAGCAGCATCGCGATCATGAGCGCGAGCAGGACGACGCGGACACTGCGGGCCTGCGGGGCGACGGTCACCCCTGCTGCTTCGGCTACGGACTCCCCGCCGGGTGCCCCGGGCACGCGCCCCGAGGGCACCGCCCCCTTCTCTTCGCGTCCAGCCATCGGCTCCACTCCCCCTACACGCACTTACTTGCCGCCCGGCAAGTTGACTACACTTGCGGACGGTAGCTTTGTAACTAGCCGGTCGTCAAGTAAGTATTCGTTTCAGGAGAGTCTCCATGGCCCGAGGCAACACCCGCCAGCGCATCCAGGACGTCGCCTTGGAACTCTTCGCCGAGCAGGGCTACGAGAAGACCTCGCTCCGGGAGATCGCCGAGAAGCTCGAGGTCACGAAAGCCGCGCTCTATTACCACTTCAAGACCAAGGAAGACATCGTCATCAGCCTCTTCGAGGACGGGACGCAGCCGATCGACGAGCTGATCGCCTGGGCCGGGGAGCAGCCGCACACCCTCGACACCAAGCAGGAGATCCTCCGGCGCTATCACGCGGCCCTGCTCGGGGCCGCGCCGCTCTTCCGCTTCGTGCAGGAGAACCAGGCGACCGTGCGCGAGCTGAGCATCGGCGACTCCTTCAAGGAACGCCTGTTCGCCCTGTTCCAGCTGATCCAGGAGCCCGAGTTCGCCACCGCCGACCGGGTCCGCTGCATCAGCGCCCTATTCACCCTGCACGCGGGCATGTTCTTCCTGCAGAACGTCGAGGGCGACCCCGAGGAGAAGCGCGAAGCCGTCCTCGAGGTCGCAGTCGATCTGGTGACCCAGGCCCATCGTCACGGGCGCCCGGAGTAGGTGAATCAGACCGTGACGCCCACGGAGCGCAGGAACGCCACCGGGTTGATGCCCGAGCCGTAGTTCGGAGTGGTCCGAATCTCGAAGTGCAGGTGCGGACCGGAAGAGTTGCCGGTGTTGCCGGACAGCGCGATGGTCTGGCCCGTCTTCACGCTCTGCCCGATGCTCACCTTGATCTTCGACAGGTGGGCGTACTGCGAGTACCGGCCGTTGGCGTGCTTGATCACGATGGCGTTGCCGTACGCGGAACCGTCGCCACCGCCGTACGGTCCGGCCTTGACGACCGTACCGCTGTGCGCGGCCTTGACGGTGGTACCGACCGGGACGGCGAAGTCCTGGCCGGAGTGCTTGTGGGACCACATGGCACCGCCCTGGTTGAAGCTGGCGGAGAGGGTGTAACCCACGACCGGCTTGACCCAGGACGAGCTCTTCTTGGCGGCCTTCGGCTTCGCGGCGGCGGCGGTCGCGGCCACGGCGGTCTTCGGCGCGTCGGCGGACGCGACACCGGCACCGGCTCCGACGACCATCACGGCGCCGAGACCGGCAGCGACGACGGCACCACGGGTACGGAGCGCGGACGGGCGGAAACGGTTGGTGGTGCGCTTCGACATGCGGGGGAACCTCCGGGCTGGACGGGCATGAATCGACCCGGCGCAGGAGCACCGGGCCAGACCTTGGTAACCCGGACCCACAATCCATCTCAAACCCCCCTGTCTACGACATTCCGTCGTAGACAGGGGAGTGTGACCGGAACCCTTGACGAAGACAAACCTTTAGTCCCGCAATGTCCGGAATCTACTGACACATAGCTGTTTAACCGCACGTAGCAGCCCTAGGGGCGCGACATCCGCCCCGGAAGGCGCCTCTGGCACATCACACAGGCCGAAGCCGCGCCCCGTCGGGGGCGCGAGGTCGTCCCGCGCCGCCCCACATTCCCCACTAAGCCGCCTAGTAGGGCCGGAATCGTCTGTGCGCCTTGTCACGGCCCGTGGGACCTAAGACCTTCCGATTCGGGACCTACGTCCCGTTGCTTTCGTTCGCCGCTCGGTGTGACGCAGGTCGCTCCACCTGTGCATTTCCACGCTTCTCGGGGCTTTCGACGGAGAAGGAGCCGCCCCCGTGGAGCCCGCCGACCGAGGCCGTTCCAGGTCCGGACCCGCCAGGTCACCGGGACGGAACTCCGAGGACGCCTCGGCGGGCCATCCGCCCTCCGCCCGCCCCTTCACGGGCAGCGCCCGCCAAGCGAGGAGGCGCTACACCGACGGTGTTCGGCGGCAACTGCGGTTCACGTCCGCGGCGCCCTCCCGCGGAGCCGAAATCCGAGACGGTGTGCGCTGCCCGCCCCCCTTCGGGAGGATCGGCGCCCCGATCCGTCCGGTCTCCACCGCCTCCGGAGCGTGCGCGTGCCCCACGGGCCGACGACAACCCGCCCCCGGCGAAAGGTCCGGTGACGGCCCACCCGGCGTCGGGGATAGGTTCACGGAATCGGCGTAGCGCCACGGGTCGGGCGTTCTTCCCGCCCCACCCCGCGTCCGTCATGCTCGTGAGGCATGAGCAGACCCGTGATGAGCACGAACCGCCGCGGGCACCGACCCCGCGGCCGTCTCCGCCGCACCTGGTCCTGGTCGCTGACCCTCGGCCTCGTGGCCGCCCTCACCTGGAACGCCGGCGGTACGCCCGCCGGAGCCGGCCCCTCGGACACCGGCCTCAAGGGCGCCATCGACGCGATCCTCGCAGACCCCCGCCTGGACGGTGGTGCCGCGAGCGTCGTCGTCACCGACGCGACCACCGGCCAGCGGCTCTACGAACACGCCGACGGCGACCGCCTCATGACCGCGTCCAACACCAAACTGGCCACGTCGACCGCGGCGATGGCCCTGCTCGGCCCCGACTACCGGTTCCGCACGGACGTCCTGACCACCGGCCGCCTCCAGCACTCCACCCTGACAGGCGACCTCTACCTCCGCGGTACCGGCGACCCGACCGCACTCGCCGCCGACTACGGTCGGCTCGCCGCCCGGTTGAGCGCCTTGGGCATCCGCAAGGTGACCGGGCGCATCGTCGCGGACGACACCCGCTTCGACCGCAACCGGCTCGGTTCCTGGGCGGCCGATGACGAGTCCGCGTACTACTCCGCGCAGATCTCACCGCTGACCGTCGCCCCCGACACCGACTACGACGCCGGTACGGTCATCGTCGAAGCCACCCCGGGCGCCAGACCGGGGGAGAGGCCGCGGGTGAAACTCACTCCGGCCACCGGATACGTGCGCGTCGACGTACGAGGCACGACGGTCCCCGCCGGGCAGGCCGACACCCTCTCCGTCGAGCGCGAGCACGGCACCAACACGATCGTCGTCAGCGGCGCCGTTCCCGTCGGTGGCGCCGCCACCAAGGAATGGATCAGCGTCTGGGAGCCGACCGGCTACGCAGCCGCCGTCTTCGCCGACGCCCTCGCCGGCCACGGGATCCGGGTCTCCGGCAGTCCGCGGCTCGGCAACGCCACGCCCGCCGGTGCGAAGCTCCTCGCCACCCACGCCTCCATGCCGCTCAAGGAGCTGATGCGCCCCTTCATGAAGCTGTCCAACAACATGCACGCCGAGGCGTTGGCCAAGGCGATCGGGTACGAGAAGTCCCACGTGGGCAGCTGGGACGCGGGCCTCACAGCCATCGGCGGATACCTGGAGGAGGAGGGTGTCGACATCGCCCAGCTCCGCCAGGTCGACGGCTCCGGGCTGTCCCGGAAGAACGTCTTCCCGGCCGAGCAGCTCACCCGGCTGCTGCTCACGGTCCGCAAGGCGCCCTGGTTCGCCGACTGGTACGCCTCACTGCCCGTCGCGTGCAACCCCGACCGCACGATCGGCGGCACCCTGCGCACCAGGATGTGCAACACCCCCGCCGCACTCAACGCCCGCGCCAAGACGGGCTCTTTGACGGGAGCCTCCGCCCTGTCCGGCTATGTCGACGACGCGGCCGGCCGACGGCTCGTCTTCAGCATCGTCCTCAACAACTACCTCGCTCCCTCCGTGAAGGGCATCGAGGACGCGATCGTGGTGACGCTCGCGAAGTCCGACACGGCCCGCGGGAAGATCGCCGCCGTACCGGTGCCCCACCCCCGGAGCGGCGCACACCCCGCTCCCGACGAGCTCGAATGCGCGTGGCGGAAGCCCGCGCCCTGCTGATCCGACCGCCCCGGCGGCACGACCACTCCCCATCACGGCGAAGGGGCTGTCCCGGACCAGAGGTCCGGGACAGCCCCTTCGAGCCTGGTGGCCGCTCAGGCGTCCTTGGAGAGGTTCGGCCCGGAGCCACCCGCCGCCGACTCGATCGGCGGGACGTCCGGGAGCGCGGACTTCTCCTCACCGCGGAAGGTGAACTTCTTCTCCTCACCCTCGCCCTCGGTGTCGACGACCACGATGTGACCGGGACGGAGCTCGCCGAAGAGGATCTTCTCCGACAGGACGTCCTCGATCTCGCGCTGGATCGTGCGGCGCAGCGGACGGGCGCCGAGCACGGGGTCGTAGCCCTTCTTGGCCAGGAGCGACTTGGCGGTCGAGCTGAGCTCGATGCCCATGTCGCGGTCCTTCAGGCGCTCGTCCACCTTAGCGATCATGAGGTCGACGATCTGGATGATGTCGCCCTCGGTGAGCTGGTGGAAGACGACCGTGTCGTCGACGCGGTTGAGGAACTCGGGCCGGAAGTGCTGCTTGAGCTCTTCGTTGACCTTGGCCTTCATCCGCTCGTATCCGGTCTTGACGTCGCCCTGGGCGGCGAAGCCCAGGTTGAATCCCTTGGAGATGTCCCTGGTCCCGAGGTTGGTCGTCATGATGATGACCGTGTTCTTGAAGTCCACGACCCGGCCCTGGGAGTCGGTCAAACGACCGTCCTCCAGGATCTGGAGAAGGGAATTGAAGATATCGGGGTGGGCCTTCTCGACCTCATCGAAGAGGACGACGGAGAACGGCTTCCGGCGGACCTTCTCGGTGAGCTGACCGCCCTCCTCGTAACCCACGTATCCGGGCGGGGATCCGAAGAGACGGGAAACCGTGTGCTTCTCACTGAACTCCGACATGTCGAGGGAGATCAGGGCGTCCTCGTCACCGAAGAGGAATTCGGCGAGCGTCTTCGAGAGCTCGGTCTTACCGACGCCGGACGGGCCGGCGAAGATGAACGAACCACCCGGGCGCTTCGGGTCCTTCAGACCGGCGCGGGTACGCCGGATCGCCTGGGACAGCGCCTTGATGGCGTCCTTCTGCCCGATGACGCGCTTGTGGAGCTCGTCCTCCATGCGCAGCAGCCGGGAGGACTCCTCCTCCGTCAGCTTGAAGACCGGGATGCCGGTCGCCGTGGCGAGGACCTCGGCGATCAGCTCGCCGTCGACCTCGGCGACGACGTCCATGTCGCCGGCCTTCCACTCCTTCTCCCGCTTGGTCTTCGCCGCCAGCAGCTGCTTCTCCTTGTCGCGCAGGGAGGCTGCCTTCTCGAAGTCCTGGGAGTCGATCGCGGACTCCTTGTCCCGGCGGACGCCGGCGATCTTCTCGTCGAACTCGCGCAGGTCCGGCGGCGCGGTCATCCGGCGGATGCGCATCCGGGAACCGGCCTCGTCGATCAGGTCGATCGCCTTGTCCGGCAGGAAGCGGTCCGAAATGTACCGGTCGGCCAGGGTCGCGGCCTGGACGAGCGCCTCGTCGGTGATGGAGACGCGGTGGTGCGCCTCGTAGCGGTCGCGCAGTCCCTTGAGGATCTCGATGGTGTGCGGCAGCGACGGCTCCGCGACCTGGATGGGCTGGAAGCGGCGCTCGAGGGCCGCGTCCTTCTCCAGGTGCTTGCGGTATTCGTCGAGCGTCGTCGCACCGATGGTCTGCAGCTCGCCGCGGGCCAGCATCGGCTTCAGGATGCTCGCGGCGTCGATCGCGCCCTCGGCGGCACCCGCACCCACGAGGGTGTGGAGCTCGTCGATGAACAGGATGATGTCGCCGCGGGTGCGGATCTCCTTGAGGACCTTCTTCAGGCGCTCCTCGAAGTCACCGCGGTAGCGGGAGCCGGCGACCAGTGCACCGAGGTCCAGGGTGTAGAGGTGCTTGTCCTTGAGGGTCTCGGGCACCTCGCCCTTGACGATGGCCTGGGCGAGGCCCTCGACGACCGCCGTCTTGCCGACGCCGGGCTCGCCGATGAGGACCGGGTTGTTCTTGGTACGGCGGGACAACACCTGCATGACCCGCTCGATCTCCTTCTCGCGCCCGATGACCGGGTCGAGCTTGGACTCACGAGCGGCCTGGGTGAGGTTCCGGCCGAACTGGTCGAGGACGAGGGAGGTCGAGGGGGTGCCCTCGGCCGGGCCGCCGGCGGTGGCGGCCTCCTTGCCCTGCTGGTATCCGGAGAGCAGCTGGATGACCTGCTGCCGCACCCGGTTGAGATCGGCGCCGAGCTTCACGAGGACCTGGGCTGCGACGCCCTCGCCCTCGCGGATCAGGCCCAGGAGGATGTGCTCCGTGCCGATGTAGTTGTGGCCCAGCTGAAGGGCCTCGCGGAGCGACAGCTCCAGCACCTTCTTGGCACGAGGGGTGAAGGGGATGTGCCCGGACGGGGCCTGCTGGCCCTGGCCGATGATCTCCTCCACCTGCTGGCGGACCGCCTCGAGCGAAATCCCGAGGCTCTCCAGGGCCTTAGCGGCGACACCCTCACCCTCGTGGATAAGGCCCAGGAGGATGTGCTCGGTGCCGATGTAGTTGTGGTTGAGCATCCGGGCTTCTTCCTGAGCCAGGACGACAACCCGCCGCGCGCGGTCGGTGAACCTCTCGAACATCGTTAATCGCTCCTCAGAGCGGTCAGTCAGTTAGGGGTCGATCCCCTCCCTGTCCTTCCGCAGCTTAGTCCCGCAAGCGGGGACCGCTCATTCCAACTGCCGACACCCGTCGCTGGCCTCCTGCCCCGAACGCCGACAAATGCTCCAACCTGATGGTGCGAGACGATGTTCCCGCAGGCCAGGCAGATACCCGCGCCATCAGTACGCCGATGGCGAACGCGAGACGCCGAAACCTGCGTGTCGCCCGTCCCCACAAGGGATGTCTTACCCGTAAGCGGGGACACTCCATGCCGAGCAGGGCGGTTCCCTCAGCTACGGGCGAACATCCTTGCGCCCCCGAACAGGCCCGGACTCCCCCTCATCCACCACTCCGTGCAACGCCCCACCCATCGTGCGTAACCACACGGGGGTCTGAGAAGTTCCCGGAGTATGGCCCACACCGTCCCACCACCCCGGATGCCGCTCGACAGCGGACGCAGGGCGCGGTGGTACGAGGACAGGCTCGGCTGGACGACGGCCGACGGGCCGCCGGTGCAGCTGTTCACCGGCCTGCACTTCGACGTTCTGGAGCTACCGGCCGACGCCGGTTTCCTGCTGCTGAAGCGCTGGGTAAGGACCGGCCCCGTGGCCCTCGAGGGGAACCGGATGCGGCTGCTGGTGGCCGCCGGCAGCGCTGAAGAGCTGCCGGGACTGCTGGGCTGGCTGGAGTGGGGCGGGATCGGCCTCGGCCTCTCCGCCCTCGGCCCGGGCGGGGTAATGGTCGCGCCCGCACCGCCCGGGATCACCGATCCTCACGCCCCCCGGGGGGCCGCGGTGTGGTTGCGGCCCCCGGAGCCGGGACGTGACGTGGAACCGTTGCTCCCGGCGCTCGCCCCCGTCGGGCACAGCGCCGGGCCCGGGGGCGGTGGGGGCACCCCCGACCTCGTGCGGCTGGTGGACGCGGCGGCGAACGCCTGCCACCGGGCCCGCCTGCTGCGCACGAACACGGCCCCGCCGAAGGCGCACGCTCAGGCGTTGGCCTTCTCGTATGCCTCTCGGATCTCCGCGGGAACACGGCCGCGGTCGTTGACGCTGTAGCCGTTCTCCTTCGCCCACTTGCGAATCTCAGCGGTGTCCTTGCTGCCTGTCGCGGCGGCACGGCCCTTTCCGCGGCTGGTCGTGGCACGACCGCCGGTACGCCGACCGCTCTTGGTGTACGGGTCGAGCAGGCCGCGGAGCTTGTCCGCATTGGCGGTGGTGAGGTCGATCTCGTAGGTCTTGCCGTCCAGAGCGAACGTCACGGTCTCGTCCGCCTCGCCACCGTCGAGGTCGTCGACAAGAAGGACCTGAACCTTCTGTGCCACCGGATTTCCTTTCATCGAAAATGCAGTACGCGGAAAGGAAACCGCTTTTCTCTGGAAAACACAAACCCTTGGCAGAGGTTCAGAACCTCGAGAACGCGGGAAACGTACGCGATTCGGACATAGGACTCCACCCCGGCGTTCGGCTCCGCTTCCCCGCGATGCGGCGGTCACAGGTGCAGAAGCATGCGACTGTTGCCCAAGGTGTTCGGCTTCACCCGTTCGAGACCGAGGAACTCGGCCACGCCCTCGTCATAGGAACGCAGCAGCTCACTGTAGACATCTCCGTCGACCGGAGTCTCCCCGATCTCGACGAAGCCGTGCTTCACGAAGAAGTCGACTTCGAAGGTGAGGCAGAATACGCGGCGCACACCCAGCCAGCGGGCCGTGTGGAGCAGCTTGTCCAGGACGTGGTGACCGACCCCGTGGCCCTTGAACTGGGGGTCGACGGCGAGCGTGCGCACTTCCGCGAGATCCTCCCACATGACGTGCAGGGCGCCGCATCCAACCACTCGGGCGTCGGAGTCCCGTTCCGCCACCCAGAACTCCTGGATGTCCTCGTAAAGCGTCACCGTTGCTTTGTCGAGCAGGATGCCTTCGCTCACGTACGGGTCCACGAGACGGCGTACCGCCGGTACATCACTGGTCCTGGCTCGCCGGACGGTGACGACATTTGCTGCGGCATTGGGAAGCGGAAGCACTGACGACATGACCGGACGCTATCGCCCCGTGCCGCCTCCGCCGTCGGCACCCTCGCTGTCCTGTTCGAGAGAGCCATCCGAGGCGACTTCGGGAGGCCCCTCGGGCGCGCGCCCCTGAACGACCCGGATCGCGTCCTGGAGCGCTTCGCGCTGCTCCGGGGACATCATGCCGAAGAAGGCGACAAGGGCTGCGGCCGGGTTGTCGCTCGTCGACCAGGCTTCGTTCATCAGTGCGGCCGAGTAGGCGGCTCGGGTGGAGACCGCGGTATATCGATAGGCGCGGCCTTCGACTTCCCTGCGCACCCAGCCCTTCTGATGGAGATTGTCCATTACGGTCATGACGGTGGTGTAGGCGATGGACCGTTCCTGCTGCAGATCTTCCAGGACTTCGCGCACCGTCACCGGGCGGTTCCATTGCCAGATGCGCGTCATGACGGCGTCTTCGAGCTCTCCCAATTGACGGGGCACAGCGCCACCATAGTAGGAGATGTCGTAATGGACGGCTATTGACGTAGTTCAGCTACGAAAAAGGACGTACGGCCGCGATGAGCCGTACGTCCTGGCGCAACCGGGTGGGTCGGGGCTCAGGCCTCGGTGGGACGTGCGTCCGGGGCGGGACTGCGGACGGCTTCCGCGCGCGCGATCGCCGCATCCACCGCGGCGTCTTCCTTGGCCTTGTTGGGGCCGCCCTGACTCTTGACGATCGTCACCACCAGGCCGATGAAGAAGGCGGCCATCACCACGGGGGGCAGGAGCGCGGATACGTATTCCATGCCCCCAAGAGTAGCTATCCGACGGCCTGCTTCTCCGGCGGGGGCGCGGGACGGCGGCGTGGCGGGAAGACCTCGCCGGGAGTCGGGATGGGCCGGTCCGGCCTCGGGGCCGGACCGGGGGCGGGCTTGGGCTCCGCGGGGCGGGGCTCTTGCTCGTCACCCGCCGCTCGGCCGCCGGGAAGCGCCCGCAGCCGGGTGCGCAACGGGGGCGCTGCGGGCGCGCCGGGGGCGACCGGGTCCGCGGGGTGGGTGTGCACGGACCGCTCGGCCTGCTCTCCGCAGTGCTCGAGCAGGACGATGGAGAGCGGCGTGCGGGGCAGCGAGCGCAGCGCGGAGAGGTCTTCCGGGCAGGGTTCGTACCCGGCGTCCAGCGCCTCCTGGAGGAGGCCCAGATAGCCGCGGGAGGCCCCGGGGAGGGCGTCCCGGTAGCGGGCGAGGTCGGCGAAGAGGAACGCGCGCAGGCGCCCCGCCTCACCGGCGGTCTCGTCCACGGACCGGGCGAGGTGCAGGCATGCGCGGACGAACCCAGCGGGACCGTCGGGGGCTTCGCCCGACTCTTCCGGCTCGTCGGTGCGGAACGGGGCGGGGTTGAGGGCGATGGCGAGGGCGCGGCGGAGCACACGCAGCTCCTCCGCGCTGAACGCCATGCCGCCGCGGGATCCGTATGGCGTGGGCATGGGCCGACGATACGCGCTAATCGGACAAAATTCGTTTAATGCCCTGCTTGCGGCGCGGCGGCAACCCCCGCCCCGCCCGGCGGCCGTCCGCGGCCGGACGGTCGGGACCCCGTCACCTACGCGAGACGTTCCGCTCGTACACCAGACGCAGACCGATCAGCGTCAGCCAGGGCTCGTGCTCGTCGATCGCCGAGGACTCGCCGAGGACCACCGGCGCCAGGCCACCGGTCGCGATCACGGTGACGTCGTCCGGATCGTCGGCCAGCTCGCGCTTCATGCGCTCGACGACACCGTCCACCTGGCCCGCGAACCCGTAGACGATGCCCGCCTGCATCGCTTCGACCGTGTTCTTCCCGATCACGCTGCGCGGCCGGGCCAGCTCGATCTTGCGCAGCTGGGCCCCCCGCACGCCGAGCGCGTCGACCGAGATCTCGATGCCGGGGGAGATGACGCCGCCGACGTACTCACCGCGCGCGCTCACCGCGTCGAACGTGGTGGCCGTACCGAAGTCGACGACGATCGCCGGGCCGCCGTAGAGCTCGACGGCGGCGACCGCGTTGATGATGCGGTCCGCCCCGACCTCCTTGGGGTGGTCCGTGAGGATCGGCACCCCCGTCTTGACACCGGGCTCCACGAGGACCGCGGGGACGTCGCCGTAGTAACGGCGGGTCACCTCGCGCAATTCGTGCAGTACCGACGGCACGGTGGCGCAGATGGCGATGCCCTCGATGCCGTCGCCCAGCTCCACGCCGAGCAGCGGGTGCATGCCCATCAGACCGTTGAGCAGCACCGCGAGCTCGTCCGCGGTGCGCCGCGGGTCGGTGGACACGCGCCAGTGCTCCACGATGTCCGCGCCGTCGAAGAGCCCCAGGACGGTGTGGCTGTTGCCGACGTCGATCGTGAGCAGCATCAGCCCCGTGCCTCTCCGGCGTCCGCGACGTCCCGCAGGTCGAGGCCGATGTCGAGGATGGCCGACGAGTGGGTGAGTGCCCCGACCGCCAGGAAGTCGACTCCCGTCTCCGCGTACGCGCGGGCATTGGCCAGGGTGAGCCGGCCGGAGGACTCCAGGACCGCGCGCTTCTTGACGAGGGCGACCGCCTCCTCGGTCTCGGTCGGGGTGAAGTTGTCCAGCAGGATCAGGTCGGCGCCGGCGTCCAGCACCTCGCGCACCTGGTGCAGGGTGTCGACTTCGACCTCGACGGGCAGGTCGGGGGTGCCCAGCTCGGCGAGGGTCTCGCGCACGGCCTTGAAGGCCTGGGCGACGCCGCCCGCGGCGACCACGTGGTTGTCCTTCACCAGGGCGGCGTCGGAGAGTGCCATGCGGTGGTTGACACCGCCGCCGCAGCGCACGGCGTACTTCTCCAGGGCGCGCAGGCCGGGCGTCGTCTTGCGGGTGTCGCGGACCCGCGCGTCGGTACCCTCGAGCGCGTCGGCCCAGGCGCGCGTGGCGGTGGCGATGCCGGAGAGGCGGCACAGGAGGTTGAGTGCGCTGCGCTCACCCGTGAGCAGATCGCGGGTGCGGGCGGTGACCGAAAGCAGCTTCTGGCCCGCTGACACGCGGTCGCCGTCCTCGACGTGCCGTTCCACCTCGAACTCGTCGGTACAGACGATGGACAGGACGGCCTCGGCGACGCGGAGGCCGGCGACGACGCCCGCCTCTCGCGCGGTGAAGTCACCGGTCGCGACGGCGTCCTCGGGGACGGTGGCGACGGTGGTCACGTCCACACCGCCGTCGAGATCCTCCTCGATCGCGAGGTGCGCGATGTCCTCGACCTGGACCGGGTCCAGGCCCGCCTCCGCCAGCAGTTCGGCCAGGGCGGGGTCCAGCCCGCACTCGTACACCTCGTCGGCGCAGCCGCAGTCGTCGCCGCAGCCGGTCTCGGCGGCGGCAGGCGCGCCGATCTGGATCAGCGGTACGTCCACGGGCTCCGGACGTTCTTCGGACGTGCTCACGGTTACGGCTCCCTGTCGGCGGTGAGGGTCGGGGTTGCGGGGGGAAATGCGGAGGTCGCGGTGCGGCGCACCACGAGACGGCGGTCCGGGGTGAGCCGTACGACGAGATGGCGCCGCCACTGAGCGTCGTCGCGGTCGGGGTGGTCCTCGCGCCAGTGACAGCCGCGGGTTTCGGCGCGGGCCCGGGCCTCCGCCACCAGCACCCGGGAGACGAGAAGGAGGTTGGCGGCCTCCCAGGATTCGACACCGGGTTCGGCCGTCTTGGGGCCCTCGACTTCCTCGGTGGCGGCCCGGGGGCTACCCGCAGTCCGGGCGTCCTCGGCGTCGTGCAGCGCGACCAGGTGCAGCGCTTCCAGCGCCCGCGCCGCGTCGTCGAGGCTCGCGGCGGAGCGGAGCACGCCTGCGCCGTGGGTCATGATCCGCTGGATCTGGTGCCGCGTCTCGGGCGCGAGCAGCGGCACGGGGGCGTCGTCCTCGGCGTGCTCCGGCCTCCCGTCGCCCACCGCGCGATCCGAGGCGTCCAGCCAACCGGCGTCGGTCGGGCCCGCTCCGGTGTGCGCCCAGGCCGCCCGGCAGTCCCCGGAGGCCGCCTCGGCTACGGCCGCCGCGATCCGCTCGGCGAAGACCAGACCCTCCAGGAGCGAGTTCGAGGCCAGGCGGTTGGCGCCGTGGACCCCGGTACAGGCGACTTCGCCGCAGGCGTAGAGCCCGGGGACCGTGGTGCGCCCGTGGAGGTCGGTGCGTACCCCGCCCGAAGCGTAGTGGGCGGCCGGGGCGACCGGGATCGGCTCGGTCACCGGGTCGATGCCGTGGCTGCGGCAGGCCGCGAGGATCGTGGGGAAGCGGTTCTCCCACATGTCCGCACCGAAGTGGCGGGCGTCCAGGTACATGTGCCGGGCGCCCTGCTCCTGCATCCGGCGCATGATGCCCTTCGCCACGATGTCGCGCGGCGCGAGCTCGGCCAGCTCGTGCTGCCCGACCATGAAGCGGGTGCCGGAGGCGTCGACGAGGTGCGCGCCCTCGCCCCGCACCGCCTCGGAGACCAGGGGCTGCTGGCCCTCGGAGTCCGGGCCCAGGTACAGCACGGTCGGGTGGAACTGGACGAATTCGAGGTCGCTGACCTCCGCGCCCGCCCGCAGGGCGAGCGCCACGCCGTCGCCGGTGGACACGGCCGGGTTGGTGGTGGCGGAGAAGACCTGGCCCATGCCGCCGGTCGCCAGGACCACGGCGGGCGCGTGCACCGCGCCGACGCCGTCGTGCTGGCCCTCCCCCATGACGTGCAGGGTGATGCCGGCGGTGCGGCCGGCGTCGTCGGTCAGCAGATCGAGCACCAGCGCGTGCTCGATGACCCGCACGGCACCGTCGCGTATTGCCGTGACCAGGGCGCGGGAGATCTCGGCGCCCGTCGCGTCACCACCCGCGTGGGCGATGCGGCGCCGGTGGTGGCCTCCCTCGCGGGTGAGGGCGATGCCGCCCTCCTCGTCCGAGTCGAAGCGGGCGCCCGTCGCGATCAGCCGGCGTACCGCGTCGGGTCCTTCGGTGACGAGGGTGCGGACGGCCGCCTCGTCGCACAACCCGGCGCCCGCGACCAGGGTGTCGTCCAGGTGCTGCTCCGGGCTGTCGCCCTCCCCGAGAGCCGCCGCGATTCCGCCCTGTGCCCAGCGGGTGGAGCCGTCGTCGAGCAGCGCCTTGGTGACCACCACCGTGCGCAGGCCCTCGGCCGTGCACCGGAGGGCCGCCGTCAGGCCCGCGACGCCGGATCCGACCACGACGACGTCGGCGTCGATGGCCCATCCCGGGGCGGGGGCGTTCAGCCGTATGCCGGTGCTCGTCACGAAGCGGCTCCGAAGGTCAGGTGGATGTTGTCGATCAGGCGCGTCGTGCCGACCCGGGCGGCGATCGCCATGATCGCCTCGCCGGTGTGACCGTCGGGAACCTCGGTGAAGTCGGCGGGGTCGACGAGCGCAAGGTAGTCCAGGGCCAGAGGTGACTCCGCCCCCGCCGCCTCGTCCAGTACGGCGAGGGCCGCGGCCCGTACGGCGTCGGCGCCCCCGCCCGGCTGGGCGGCCGCCACCGCGTGGGCGTCGGCGGCGGCACGGGCCTCGCCGAGCGCAGAGAGCGCGGCAGCGCGGGCAGTGGACGCGGGGGCGGACTCGGCGCGGGCCCGCAGGGCCTGCTGGGCCGCGAGCCGGTCGTGCGCCGCGAACAGCGCCCGGGAGAGCGCGAGCGCCGCCTCCCGCTCCCCCGGAGACAGGTAGCGGTTGCGACTGGAGAGCGCCAGGCCGTCGGCCTCCCGCACGGTCGGCACCCCCACGACCTCCACGGGGAAGTTCAGGTCCCGGGTCATCCGGCGGATCAGCGCGAGTTGCTGGGCGTCCTTCTGTCCGAACAGCGCGGCGTCCGGGCGGGTCAGGTGGAGCAGCTTGGCGACGACCGTGAGCACCCCGTCGAAGTGGCCCGGGCGGGAGGCGCCTTCGAGGAGCTCACCCACGGGACCGGCCGAGATCCGCACCTGCGGCTCGCCGCCCGGGTACACCTCCTCCACGGACGGGGCGAACACGACGTCGGCGCCGGCCTCCGCCGCCGTCTTCAGGTCCGCTTCGAGGGTGCGCGGGTAGCGGTCGAGGTCCTCGTCGGCCCCGAACTGCAGCGGGTTGACGAAGACGGTCACGACCACCTGGCCCTCGGGCCCGACGAGCGAGCGGGCCGCGCGGACCAGGGTGGCGTGGCCCTCGTGAAGGGCGCCCATGGTCATCACCACGGCCCGCCGGGCGGGGGCCGCGGGGGCGAGGGCGTGCAGTTCCGCAGCGGTGCGCAGCGGGGTGATCATCGGTTGCACTCTCCGTCCGCGTCCGAACCGTCCGCGAGGACCACCAGCAGGTCTTCGGCGAGCTCCGGCTTCAGCAGACCGTGCGCCAGGGCGCGGTCCGCGGTCGTACGGGCCATGGCCAGGTAGCCGGCGACCGTGGCCGGAGCGTGCTTGCGCAGCTCGGACACGTGCGCGGCGACGGTACCCGCGTCGCCGCGGGCCACCGGTCCGGTGAGCGCGGCGTCGCCCGAGCGCAGCGCGTTGTCGAGCGCGGCGCCCAGGAGGGGGCCGAGCATGCGGTCGGGGGCCGACACCCCGGCGGTGCGGAGCAGTTCCATGGCCTGGGCGACCAGGGTGACGAGGTGGTTCGCACCGAGTGCGAGGGCCGCGTGGTAGAGCGGCCGGGCCTCTTCGGCGATCCACTCCGGCTCCCCGCCCATCTCGATGACCAGGGCCTCGGCGGCCAGTCGCAGCTCCTCGGGCGCGGTCACGCCGAAGGAGCAGCCGGCCAGCCGCTGGACGTCCACGGAGGTGCCGGTGAAGGTCATGGCCGGGTGGAGGGCGAGCGGAAGCGCGCCGGCACGCCGGGCGGGGTCGAGGACTGCGGTTCCGTAGCGCCCGGACGTGTGCACCAGCAGTTGGCCCGGGCGGACCGCGCCGGTGCCCGCGAGACCCTCGACGAGACCGGGGAGGGCGTCGTCGGGGACGGTGAGCAGCACCAGCTCCGAGCGGGTGAGCACCTCGGCCGGGGTGACCACGGGCACGTCGGGCAGCAGCGCGGCGGCGCGGCGGCGTGACGCGTCGGAGACCCCGGAGACCGCGACCGGGCGGTGGCCGGCGAGCCGGAGGGACGCTGCGAGTACGGGCCCGACACGCCCTGCCCCGACGACGCCCACGGTGAGTCGGGCCGGACGGTCCTTGGGGTCGGCAGGCTGACGTGCCGGTGGTGGTACTGGCGGTGGTGCGTTCACTCGCGGCCTTCCCGTTCCAGTCCGCAGGGGGTACCGGACGATTCCTCGTCATGCTACGCCAGCGTTTCGACGGGCTCCCGCTCGTCCACAGGCCGTGGAGGCCACCGGGGTCCGCGAGGAGAAGGGCCTGTGGACAACGGCGTGCCGACGGCGGGCATGGGCGATGATCCAGGGGAGCGGACAACGCTGGGGACACCGGTCGGTCCGGGACGCCGAGCACGGGGAGGACGCACGACATGCAGAGCACGACGCGGACGGGCACCACGCTGGGGACGCCCCGGACGGCCGCCCCGTGGCCGGCTGACGAGCAGGCGCAGCGACGGCGCAGACTGGCCGCCTGGCGCGGTTCCGAGCGCGCGCTGTGGCGCGCCTCGACGGACGGGCTCATCGGCGAGCGCCTGGCTTCGCTCGCGGCCGACGCGGGCTCGGTCCACGACCTCGAGGACGGCGTGGACGTGTACGGGGACGGCGTGGTGGCCGAGTTGGAAGGCCGGGTGGCGGCACTGCTCGGCTTCCCGGCAGCGGCGTTCTTCCCGACGGGCACGATGGCCCAGCAGGTGGCACTGCGCTGCTGGGCCGGGCGCACCGGCAACCCCACGGTCGCGCTGCACCCCCTCGCCCATCCCGAGGTGCACGAGCGGGGCGCGCTCGGCTCGGTCAGCGGACTGCGCACGGTCCACCCGACCCGGGAACCGCGGATGCCGACGGCCGACGAGGTGCGAGCCCTCGACGAGCCCTTCGGGACGCTGATGCTGGAGCTGCCGCTGCGGGACGCGGGCTTCGTGCTGCCCGGGTGGGACGAGCTTGTGGAGGTCGTCCAGGCGGCTCGCGAGCGGGACGCCGTGGTGCATGTCGACGGCGCTCGGCTCTGGGAGTGCACCTCCCACTTCGGGCGGGCCCTCGACGAGGTCGCGGGGCTCGCCGACAGCGTGTACGTGTCCTTCTACAAGTCCCTCGACGGGCTGTCCGGGGCGGTGCTGGTGGGGCCCGATTCCCTGGTGGAGGAGGCGAGGGCCTGGCGGCACCGCTACGGCGGGCAGTTGTTCCAGCAGTATCCGGCGGCGCTGTCGGCACTGGTCGGACTGGACCGTGAGCTGCCCCGGCTGCCGCAGTACGTGGCGCACGCGAAGGTCGTCGCGGCGGCGCTCCGGGACGGGCTCGCCCAGGCGCCCGGCTCGCCGTGGTTCCGGGTGCACCCGGAACCACCTCACACCCACCAGTTCCAGGTGTGGCTGCCGTACCCTCCCCAGGTGCTGGACGAGGCCTCGGTGCTCCTGGCGGAGGAGACCGGCGTCAGCCTCTTCCGTCGGTGGTTCACCACCCCGGGCTGCCCGCCCGGCGTCTCCGTGACGGAGGTGACCGTGGCGTCCCAAGGCCTGTCCTGGACTCGGGACGACGTCCGTGCGGCGCTCGCCGGTTTCCTGTCCCGCATACCCACCTGACGGTGGCCGGCCCCGCCGCCTGCCCGGGGCGGCCGGCAGGGTGGGCAGGCCCCGGCCGTGGTCACGGACAGCGCGGCACCCGGCGCCTCCTCCGCAGCAGCCGGGCGAGCGCCGTGCGCAGGCTGGGGCGGACGGGGCATCCGTCCAGGACCCGGACGAATCGCTGGTGCTCGCGCACCGGCTTCAGCACGCTCAGGTCATGGCGACCGGGCAGGGGCGGCGCCAGTTCTCCGTGCTGGGCGGCACGGTAGGCGTCGATCATGTGTTGCTGGATGGCGTCCATGTGGTCCAGGCTCCGTCCGATCGGCGCCGGGTCGCGCACCGATTGACGATCAGCGTCAAACGGGGCGGCGAGCTACCGCGATCACCGCGCACCATGGGGGCGTGAGCGTCACCATCGACATCGCGGGACTGCCGCGGGAACGCATCGTCTTCGAGATCTCGCCCCTCGCCGAGCTGGGCGTGGCGCTGCATGCGCTGGCCACGCCGGGGCACCACCCCGGTCTACACGGCTGGGCCACGGCGACCGCCGCCGGCCTGAAGCCGCACCTCGCCGACCGGCTGCACGAGGCCGACTTCCTCTGGACGACGACATTCTCCGACGTGTTCATGCCCTACACCGGCATCCGCGGCGGCGACGGCCGCAGCGGCGCCACCCTGGCCGAGGAGCTGGACATGCTCGACCGCCTTGACGACGAGCGCTTCGTGGCGGCCACGCTGGAGTTCACGTGCTCCCGCACCTATGCGAGCGGCGGCGCCATCGACCGCGACCGCGCATTGGAGTTGGCGGCCACCCGCGGCCCGAAACAGCTCGACTTCGCGCGCCGGATCCTCGACGACCCCGCGGCCGTCCGCGCCTGGCTGCGTCGCCTGTTCGAGGACTGCGACCACGCGTTCTTCGCCGACACCTGGCAGCGGGTGAGCCAGCGGCTGGCCGCGGACGCCCGCCACAAGACGGAGCTGCTGCGCCGCAAGAGTCTGGCGGACGCGCTGCACGCCGTGTCCCCGGCGCTCACCCTCGACGAGGAGAACGGGCGGATAGCCGCGGACAAGCTGGCGGAGGGCCACACCACCGCGGTGGACCCGGCGGTCGGCGCCGGACTCTCGTTCATCCCCTCGCACTTCGGGTGGCCCCACCTGATGGTGCTGCACGCACCCGGCTGGCGGCCCGTCGTCCACTACCCCGTCGATGCACCCGACCTGCCCGGCGCCGCCTCGGTGCAGCTGCTCAAGCTGCGGATGGACGCACTGGCCCACCCGATGCGCATGCGGCTGTGCCGGAACCTCGCCCGCGCGCCGTACAGCACGGGCGAACTCGCGGATGCGCACGGCATCACCGCACCGGAGGTCTCCCGCCACCTGGCCGTGCTCAAGAAGGCGGGTCTGATCACTACCCGGCGGCGCGGCCGGTACGTGCTGCACCAGCTGGACGTCGCGAGCGTGGCCCGCCTCGGCAGCGACTTCCTCGAGACGGTCCTGCGCTAGGCGTTTCGGTCACGAGCGCCGAACGGCCGGGCGGACCTGCGGCACACGGTCCGGGACGCCGTGGCGCGGCGCCGGCCGGCGGCTCCGCCTCGGGAAGCGATCAGTTCGGACGACCGCCCGGCCGCCACTGCGCCCCTCAGGACGCCGCTCCGCCTCCGGCTCGCACCAGGCCCGTCTCGTAGGCGAGGACCACCACCTGCACCCGGTCCCGCAGACCGAGTTTGGTGAGGATCCGGCCCACGTGCGTCTTGACCGTGGCCTCGGACAGCACCAGCCGGGCCGCGATCTCGCCGTTGGACAGGCCCTGGGCCACGAGCATCATGACTTCGCGCTCGCGGTCGGTCAGCCGTTCCAGCTCCTTGTGCTGCGGCTCGTTGGCGGCCGAGGGGAGCATCGGCGAGAAGCGGTCCAGCAGCCGCCGCGTGGTGGAGGGTGCGACGACCGCGTCGCCGCTGTGCACGGCGCGGATGGCGCCGAGCAGGTCGCCCGGCGGCACGTCCTTCAACATGAAGCCGCTCGCACCGGCCTTCAGCCCGGAGAAGGCGTACTCGTCGAGGTCGAAGGTGGTCAGGATCAGGACCTTCGGCGCCCCTGGCCGAGCACAGATGCGGCGGGTCGCCTCCACGCCGTCCAGCCTCGGCATGCGCACGTCCATCAGCACCACGTCGACGGCCGTCGAGCGGAGCTGTTCGATCGCCTCGGCCCCGTCCCCGGCCTCCGCGACGACCTCCATGTCCGGCTGCGCGGCGAGCACCATCCGGAAGCCGGTGCGCAGCAGCACCTGATCGTCGACGAGCATCACGCGGATCGTCATGAACGAAAGTCCTTTGTCCAGGGAGCCGATGTCGGGGTTCCGGTGAGCCTAGTGGTCGGTCTTGAGGGGGAGCAGAACGCTGATCCGGAAGCCGCCTCCGGGCCGCGGCCCGGCGTCCAGGGTGCCGCCGACCATGCCGACCCGCTCCCGCATGCCGATGAGCCCGTGCCCCCGGCCGTCCGCGCCGCCGTCCTCGTAGAGTTCGTGGGCGGCGCCGCGACCGTCGTCCTCCACGAGCAGCCCCAGCCCGTCGTCGAAGTAGACCAACCGGACGCTCGCGCCCGCATCGGGACCGCCGTGCTTGCGGGTGTTGGTGAGGGCCTCCTGCACGATCCGGTACGCGGTGAGCTCCACTCCGCTCGGCAGCGGGCGAGGCGTGCCCTCGACCTTGAAGTCGACCGTCAGGCCCGCCCCCCGCACCTGCTCGACCAGCTCCTCGATCTGCTCGACGTCGGGCTGCGGCACGTACTCCCCGCTCTCCGGGTCGTCTCCCGTGCGCAGCACGCCGAGGAGCCGCCGCATCTCGGCCAGTGCCTGACGGCCGGTGCTGGAGATGGTCTCCAGTGCCTGGCGGGCCTGGTCGGGGGCGGCGTCCATCACGTACGCCGCACCGTCTGCCTGGACCACCATCACCGAGACGTTGTGCGCCACGACGTCGTGCAACTCCCGGGCGATACGGGCGCGCTCGGCGGCGACGGCAACCTTCGACTGTGCCTCGCGCTCCTTCTCCAGGCGGGTCGCGCGCTCCTCCAGCTGCGCGAAGTAGGCGCGCCGGGTACGCATCGAGTCGCCGAGCACCCACGCGAGGGCGAAGGGCACGGTCATCACGACGGTGACGAAGACCTGCCCGCCGACCCCGACGCGCGGCTCCGGCCAACGGATCTCGGCGATCGAGGCCGCGGCGAGCCCGCCGACCAAGGCGAAGCGCGAAGCCCAGCGCGGCCCGTCGTGGGCGGCGACGGTGTAGATGATCGCCAGCATGGCGAGGTCGGCCGGGTTGGCCGGAACGTCCAGGGCCACCTGGGCGACCCCCAGACCGGCCACGAGCAACAGCATCTTCTCCGGCATCCGGCGGCGCAGCGCGACGGCGAGGCAGAGGAGCGCGACGATCACGGCTGCGGCGGCCAGCGGCGCCACACCGGTCCGCTCCTGCGCGACCCACAGCGCGGAGAACCCGAGGAGCATCACAGCCCAGAAGCTGTCGACGCCCGTCGGGTGTCGGCGGAGGAAGTCGTAGAGGCGCTGCACGTAACCCAGAGTAGGCAAGACACATGGGTGTCCGGGTCAACCGGAGGGTCGATCCGGTCGCGGAACGCGTACTCCGCAAGGTGGAGACTGGGCGTCGTGACGTATGACGTGGCTGGTGGGACGGGCAGGAGCGGCGCGGGCGCATGGCTCACGTGGCGGGAGGCGACGGAACGGGCGCTGTACGGACCGGACGGCTTCTACCGGAGCCCGGAAGGTCCGGCGGGCCACTTCCGCACGTCCGTGCACGCCTCGCCGCTGTACGCCGCAGCGGTCGCCCGGCTGCTGGAGCAGACTGCCGAGTCGCTGCCCCGGGGCACGGACGAGGTCGCCCTCGTCGATGTCGGCGCGGGGCGCGGAGAACTGCTGACCGGGGTGCTCGCTGCGCTGCCCGACGGCTTTCCGGTGCGGGCCTACGCGGTGGAGCGCGCTGGGCGCCCACCCCGACTCGACGCGCGCATCGAATGGTGCGAGCAGCCTCCCGCGGGGGTCGCGGGGCTGCTGTTCGCCAACGAGTGGCTGGACAACGTGCCCGTGGACGTCGCCGAGACGGACGGCGCGGGCGTCACGCGCTACGTGCTGGTGCGCGAGGACGGCGAGGAGCGGCTCGGTGATCCGGTGACGGGCGCGGACGCGGCGTGGCTGGACCGCTGGTGGCCGCCGGCCGGCCCGGGCACCCGGGCCGAGATCGGGCGGCCGCGGGACGAGGCGTGGGCCGCCGCCGTCGCAACCCTGGACGCCGGTACCGCGGTGGCCGTGGACTACGCGCACGGCTGTGACGCCCGGCCCCCGTTCGGCACGCTGACGGGCTTCCGAGCGGGCCGGGAGACCCGGCCGGTGCCGGACGGCAGCTGCGACCTCACCGCGCACGTGGCACTGGACGCGTGCGCGGGGCCGGGCGCGGAGCTGGTCAGCCAACGGGAGGCGCTGCACCGCTTCGGCGTCTCGGGAGAACGACCGCCGCTCGCCCTGGCCTCGTCCGATCCCGCGGCGTACGTGCGCGGCCTGGCGGCCGCGGGTGAGGCGGCCGAGCTGACCGCACGGGGCGGTCTCGGCGACTTCACCTGGCTGCTACAGCCGGTGCCCGCGGGCTGACGGCCCCGCCGGCAGTGCCCGGCCGTCCCCGTCGCCGAGTGGCCTCCCGCGCTCGGGGCGCGGTCGCGGATCCCGCAGTCCTGGGGACACCCGGGGCGCCCCGCCCCGCCCGCCGCGCGTGCCGGCCACCGTGGAGCCGTAGTGACGCGGGAGCACTCTGCCGTAGGCGCCGGGACCCACCTCAGTCCGGCAGCCGGGCCGGCTGCGGGCGCGCGGGGTGATCTGCCGGCGGCGCCTCGCCCGGGCCGTGGCCGTCCACCCCTCGGCCCGGACCGCGGGCCCCGGCCCGGGCGGGGGATACTGTCGCCCATGACGGAGACGACGGTCGGCATCGGCGGCGCGGCGGAGAGCACCGACATGGTGCTGAACATCGGACCGCAGCATCCCTCCACGCACGGCGTGCTGCGCCTCCGTCTCGTGCTGGACGGGGAACGCATCCAGCACGCCGAGCCTGTGATCGGCTACATGCACCGAGGCGCCGAGAAGCTCTTCGAGGCGCGCGACTACCGACAGATCGTGATGTTGGCCAACCGCCACGACTGGCTGTCGGCGTTCTCGAACGAGCTGGGTGTCGTCATGGCCGTCGAGCGCATGCTCGGCATGGAGGTTCCGGAGCGGGCAACGTGGCTACGCACGCTGCTGGCCGAGTTGAACCGCGTCCTCAACCACCTGATGTTCCTCGGCTCGTACCCGCTCGAACTGGGCGGTATCACCCCGATCTTCCACGCCTTCCGGGAGCGCGAGGACCTCCAGCACGTGATGGAGGAGATCTCCGGCGGCCGGATGCACTACATGTTCAACCGTGTCGGCGGTCTCAAGGAGGACCTTCCCGCGGGGTGGACCGGCCGGGCCAGGGAGGCGGTCGCCGAAGTCCGTTCCCGGATGGACGTGTACGACCGGCTGGTGCTGGGCAACGAGATCTTCCGTGGGCGCACCCGCGGCGTCGGCGTGCTGAGCCCTCAGGTCGCGCAGGCCTACGGCGTCTCGGGGCCGATCGCACGCGCCTCGGGCGTCGACTTCGACCTGCGGCGCGACGAGCCCTACCTGGCGTACGGCGAGCTGCAGGACACCCTGAAGGTGGTCACGCGTGCCGACGGCGACTGCCTGGCGCGCTTCGAATGCCTGCTCGAGCAGACGCACAACTCGCTCGCCCTCGCGGACGCCTGCCTGGACCGGCTGGCCGAGCTGCCACCGGGACCGGTGAACCAGCGACTGCCGAAGGTGCTGAAGGCCCCCGAGGGCCACACCTACGCGTGGACCGAGAATCCGCTGGGCATCAACGGCTACTACCTCGTCTCCAAGGGCGAGAAGACGCCGTACCGGCTCAAGCTCCGTTCGGCCTCGTACAACAACGTCCAGGCTCTGGTGGAGTTGCTGCCGGGCACCCTGGTCGCCGACATGGTGGCGATCCTGGGATCGATGTTCTTCGTCGTCGGCGACATCGACAAGTAGCCCGAGTAGGTCCGGGTCGGCGCGCACACCCTCCGGGACGCGGCGCCGCCGGAGCGGCGGGCACCCCGCGCCCGGTGCGGGGGGAGCGCGGCGCCGGCACGCGCGGACCACACGGCGGAAACGGTGGTCGTGGCTCGTTGCGTACCGATCGCCGCACGAGCTACCCCGCGTCGGACACCTGCGACCCGGTGCCGGCGGAACCGCCGGTGCGCACCGCGTGTTCATCCGCCGGCTGCGGTGAGGAGCGGCGGCAAGACGCGTGGTGCCGCGCCCCGTGGGACGCGGCACCATGCTCCGACCACCAGGTCGTCTTCAGGAGATCGCGCTGCGCAGCTCCGCCACGTCCAACTGCTCGGTCTCGTCGTGCGCGGTGAGGTCGATGACCTCACCGACGGCGCGCTCGGCGGCGTTCCCCGGGAGCTTCACGCCGTCGGTACCGCCGGCGTCGGCGAGGGCTTCCTCGCCGACCACGTCGGCGAGGTCCTCCTCCTGGACCGAGGCGATCCGGGCCGGCTCCAGGGCTGCCACCGGCTTCTTGTGGTCGTCGGGCCGGGCGTCGGCCGCGGACTTGGTGCCGAAGAAGTCGAAGCCGCCCTGGGGACGCGGGGCCCTACGGCGCTCCGCGGAGTAGGGGACGATCGCCGCAGCGACCGGGACGCGTGCGGCGGGGACGGCGGACGACGGGTGAGCGTCCTCGGCTCCCCCGGCGGCCGCCGCGTGCTTCCCCTGCGGCTCGTCCCCCTCCCGTGCCCGGTCGGCGAGGTCCCGTCTACGGGCCTCCTCGACGGTGCGCCGGGCCTGCTGGGCGGCAGCGTTGCGCGGGAGGTCTTCCAGGGCCTTGGCCGCCCGCAGGTAAGCGGACGGCGTGGGCGTGGAACCCCCCGCGGTGAGTTCCTTGGGCGCGGAGGCTTCGATCGCGAGCTGCCTGCGGCCCTCGAGCGCGCTGGCCCGCTCGGTCTCCGCGGTGGCGTAGCGCCGCAGCAGCGCCGCGTGCTCGTTGCGCAGCCCGGCGAGTTCGACCCGTTTCGCGCGGAGCTTCGCATCGAGCTTGGTGCGCAGCTCGCGGGACTCCTCCAGGTCGGCTTCCAGCTCGGCTATGCGCTCCTCGGTCTTCCAGGCGTCGCTGGCGCGGGCGCGGGTCAGCTCGGCGACGCGCCGACCTGCGCTCCGGTCCCAACTGCGCATGAGGAACGCACCGGTGACGGCGCTGGCAGCAGCGGCCGCGACGAGGGTACGGAGCAGGATCGGATCCGAAAGGAGCCAGGCGCCCGCGGCACAGAGGATCGACGCTCCAGCGACCGCGGAGGGCGGGAGGAGCCTGTGCAGAGGTGGGGAATGGCGGTGGCGTCCACGTGGCATGGCCTGAAATTTACCGTGCGTAGGTGACGAATGGGGGGTCGGACCGGCAATCTCTTCGCAACGGGTCGGACGACACCGCTGAGCCGGGCCCACTCCCCTTCCTCGCCCCCTGTGTCGACGGGATCACTCGTCGATGAGGCCCTTGGACCGCAGGTACTCCCTGGCGGCGTCCTCGGGCTTCGCACGCTCCGCGTCGACCTTCCGGTTCAGCTCGACGAGGTCCTGCGTGGTCAGGGTCTTGGTGAGCTTGCCGAGGGCGTCGGCGATCTCCCGGGACCCCGCGTCCCTGGCGTTGACCACCGGCAGGACGTTGTCGGCGTTCTGGAGCTTCTTGTCGTCCTGCAGCAGCACCAGTCCGAAGGTGTCGAGGGTGGCGTCGGTCGTGGTGGTCAGGACCAGGTGGTCCTCACCGTCCTTCACCGCCTGCTTGGCCTGCGGTGTCCCGACGCCCTTGGGGTCCACGCCCGCGACGTCGATGCCGTAGGTCTTCTTCAGACCCGGCGCGCAGAACGGCCGCACCTCGCACTCGTCGCCCGCGGCGACCTTCACCTTGAGCTTCGACCTGCCCAGGTCGGACAGGGTCGTGAGCTTGTTCTTCTCGGCGAACTCCTTGCTCACGGCGAAGGCGTTCTGGTCGACGGCCTCACCGGCGGCGAGCACCTTCAGCCCGCGCGGACCGGCGAGCTTCTCCAGGGCGGCGACGGTGGCGGCGGCGTCGCTCGACGCGACCGGCTTCTCCTCCGGCGCCTTCGGCCCGTTCGCCTTCGCGTTGAGGAATTCGGCGATCGTCGCCGCGTATTCCGGAACGACGTCGATCTCGCCCTTCTCCAGCGACGGTTCGTACAGCTCGCGGTTCTTCACCGTCGTCACCGAGGCGTCGTAGCCGGCGCCCCGCAGCACCTGGGCGTAGAGCTCGGCCAGCACCTTGGATTCGGTGAAGGCGGCCGCACCGACCACCAGCGAGCCCTTGTCGCCTCCGCCGGAGCCGCCCGAGCTCGCCTCCTTCTCCTCCAGGCTGCCGCCGCCGCACGCGGCGAGCGAGCCGAGGAGCGCCATGCCGCCCAGCACCGCACCCGCGCTGCGCAGGGTCCTGCTCATCTGGTTCACCATCCAACGAAGTGAGTGTCATACGGTCTTGCGGAGGGGACTGCACAAGCGGTCCACCACCACCAGCACGGCCTCCACCAGGAGGGCGAGCAGAGCCACGAGCAGGGCGCCCGCGACCACTTGCGGAGTGTTGTACGTATTGAACCCGGCCGTGATGATCCGTCCGAGTCCGCCCTGACCGACCATCGCGGCGATCGTCGCCGTGGCGACGACCTGGACGGCTGCGGATCGCAGTCCGATCATGACCATCGGGTAGGCCAGCGGAAGTTCGACCCGGGCGAACAGTTGCCGTCCTGACATCCCCATGCCCCGGGCGGCCTCCACCACCGCGCGGTCCACCTCCCGCATCCCCACGTACGCGTTGGTGAGCAGCGGCGGCACGGCGAACAGGACCAGCGCGGCGATGGTGGGGACGTACCCGGCGCTGCGCAGCGGCGACACCATGAACAGGGCGAGCACCGCGAAGACGGGAACGGCCCGCCCGGCGTTGGAGATGTTGACCGCGAGGGCCCCGCCCCTGCCGACGTGGCCCAGGTACAGCGCCACCGGCAGGGCGATGAGGCACGCCAGGGCCAGGGCGAGCCCGCTGACGTAGACGTGCTCGCCCAACCGGTGCCAGGCTCCGTTCTCCCCCGACCAGTTGCCGCCCGTGGTCAGCCACGTCCAGCTCCTCGCCAGCACGTCCATCAGTGGCCTCCCAGCTGGTCGGCGGCCCCGGCTCCGGTCGGGCGCGGCCGTCGCACCCGCCAGGTCCACGGGGTGAGCAGCCGCTGCACGCCGAGCAGCATCAGGTCCGCCACCACGGCCAGGAGCACGCAGAGCACGGACGCCGTCAGCACCTGGGCCTTGAAGAAGCTCGGCAGAGCGTCCTCGATGAGATTGCCCAGGCCGCCGCGCCCGACGATCGATCCGACCGTGGTGAGGGCGACCGTCGAGACCGTGGCGATCCGCAGGCCGGCCATCAGCGAGGGGAGGGCCAGCGGGAGCTCGACCTCCCACAGCAGCCTCCCGGGCCCGTACCCCATCCCGCGGGCCGCCTCCCGTGCTTCGTCGGGCACCCCTTCCAGGCCGGCCACGATGTTGCGCACCAGGATCGTCAGCGAGTAGAGCACCAGCCCCGTGACCACCAGGGCCGCGGACAGGCCGAAGAACGGCAGGAGCAACGAGAACATCGCCAGCGACGGAATCGTGTAGAGCACCGTCGTCAGCCCGAGGACGGGGCCCGCGAAGCGCGGCCTGCTGCGCGCCAGCAGCGCCAGCGGGAAGGCCACGGCGAGACCGATCGCGACCGATGCGGCCGTGATCCAGACGTGCTGGACCGTGGCGTCGATCAACTCCTGGCTGCGGGAACGGAGATACTCGCCGCAGATCCAGTCGTTCGCCACCAGGCAGTTCCGGCCGGACATGCCCCACCCCCGCTCCGGCGCTCGTCGTGCTCCTCCGACTCCGAAAGACCGACCCTAACCCCCGCGACCGACAATCGCCGAAGGGCTGCGCAGTCCGGCGACAGGCCCGTCACGCGCGATCCGCCGCGACCCGCCACAATGGGGCCATGATCCGGTTCGAGCACGTCACCAAGCGGTACCCGGACGGCACGACCGCCGTCGACGACCTCTCCTTCGACGTCGCCGCGGGAGAGCTGGTCACGCTCGTCGGGCCGTCCGGCTGCGGCAAGACGACCACCATGAAGATGGTCAACCGGCTCATCGAGCCGACCGAAGGCCGGATATTCCTGGACGGAACGGATATTTCCACCGTCGATCCCGTCCAACTGCGCCGCCGCATCGGCTACGTCATCCAGCAGGTGGGGCTGTTCCCCCACAAGACCGTGCTGGAGAACACCGCAACCGTGCCGCGCCTGCTGGGCCGGCAGCGCGCCAAGGCCCGCGAGCGGGCCGCGGAGCTCTTGGACCTCGTGGGGCTGGACCCGTCCGTGCACGGCGACCGCTATCCGGCGCAGCTCTCCGGCGGGCAGCGGCAGCGGGTGGGCGTGGCCCGGGCCCTGGCCGCCGACCCTCCGGTCCTGCTGATGGACGAGCCCTTCGGCGCGGTCGACCCCGTCGTCCGCGAACACCTGCAGAACGAGTTCCTCAAGCTGCAGTCCACGGTCCGCAAGACCGTGCTGTTCGTCACCCACGACATCGAGGAGGCGGTGCGCCTCGGCGACCGCATCGCCGTCTACGGGCACGGCAAGATCGAGCAGTTCGACGCCCCTGCAGCCGTGCTGGGCGCACCGGCCACGCCGTACGTGGCCCAGTTCGTCGGAGCGGACCGCGGGCTGAAGAGGCTCTCGGTGACCCCCATCGAAGAGGGCGACCTCGAACAGCCCCCGGTCGTGCGCCTCGACGACCCGCTCCCCCGCGACCTGGACTCCCGCTGGGCCGTCGTCCTCGACGGCCAGGGCGCGCTGCACGGCTGGATCTCCGCCGAACACGCCGCCGGCGGTGGCTCGGTGGCGGAACACGCCAGGCGGATGGATGCCCGGTTGCCCGTGGGCGCCTCCCTGAAGCAGGCGTTCTCCACGATGCTTCAGCACGACGCCGGGTGGATCGCCGTCACCGACCGGGACGGTTCGGGGCGCTTCCTCGGCGTGCTCACCCCCGCGCGGCTACACGAGGCGCTGCGCCGCTCCGTCGGTGCGGACGCCCGCGAGGTCCCGCGCGACGACGTGGTCGTGGACAACGTGGACTCCGTGAAGCCGGCTACGCGGGGCTGAGCCGGCCACTCAGCCAGACCAGCGCCGACGGGATCTCCCGCCGCCAGGTGTTGAAGTTGTGCCCGCCGTTCCGGAGCGTGATGGACGACACGCGCGCGGGACTCCTCACCTTCCTCACGAAGTCGAGGGTGCCCTTGAGGTTCCCCTCGCCCTGCCTGGACGTGGTGACGAGGAAGGACGAGCGGCCCTGCGGCAGGTGGTCCAGGCTCCACAGCAGATTGGCCCGCTTCCGTTCCGCCTTGTTCCCCTGGAACAGGTCGCCGGTCGTGGGGTCCTCCGCGGCCTTGTAGTACGCGGAGAGGCCGGCGCCCGCCGAGAACTGCTCGGGGTGGTGCAGCGCGATCTTCAACGCGCAGTAGCCGCCGGTCGAGTTGCCGATGAATCCCCAGTTGCGGGCGTGCTTGCCGACCCGGTACGTCTCGGAGATGGCGACCGGCAGGTCCTTCGCGAAGAACGTCTCCGTCTGTGGTCCGCCCGGAACGTCGACGCACTCGGTGTCACGGGGCGGCGCAACCGTCGGCCGGAGCATCACCAGCACCATCGGACGCATCTTCCCGTCCTTGGTCTGCTGGTGCGCCGTCCTCGGGTACTTCAGTCCTTTGAACAGGTTCTCCGCCGTGCCGGGGTAGCCGGTCAGCACGATGGCCGCGGGAAAGGTCTTCTTGGCGTACGCGGGCTGGAAGTACTCGGGCGGCAAGTAGACATAGGCCGGGCTGTCGATCCTCGACGTCTCCCCGGCCACCACGACCTTCTGGATCTGCCCGCCGGCCGACGGCTTCGAGCCGCCGGCCACGTCCGGTTGCAACGTGTCGAGCACCTTGATGCTCTTGCTCCCGGCCGAATGGTCGACGACCACGCCCAACTCCTGCTCCTGGCCGAAGAGATCGGCCCAAGAGCCGTAGAACAGGAAGGACTTGTTCGCCGCCAGCCCGACCGAGGCGAACAGCGCCAGCTGGGTGGCCAGCAACAGCCCGACCCTGCCGAGCACCGCTCTCCAGCCACGGCTCGAAAGCCGGGGCCAGAGCCAGATCGTCGCGGCGAAGAGAGCCACGGCGGCCAGAACGGCCAGCGCCAGAACCTTGTTACTGGTGAGACCCATGAGGCGATCGAGCTTTCTTCCTTGAGAATTTCTGAGGGTGAATGAACCCGCCGCCTGGAAGTGCCGTCCTAGAGAGCGCAAATCGTCCAGGCCAGCTTGTGATGCGGCCTTGGACTCCACGATCTCTCTCGGAGTCACGGGAAGCGATGTCTGTGTCGATAGATGGTGATAAGTCGGGCTTGGTTCCGGCCCGAGTGCGCCGGATCCTGAGCGGCCCGCGCGCCGAATCCGTACCCTCGCTGGTCGGCATGGCCTGCACATTCATCGGCCTGATCGACATCGCCGCCGGCGTCTTCCCCCGCTTCCGGCACAGCCGGATGCACGCCCTCGCCGAGGTCCTTCCGGGCGCCTTCGGCCCGTTCGCCGCCGCCCTCTCGCTCAGCTCCGGCGTCCTGCTCCTCCTGCTCGCCCACGGCCTCAAGCGCCACAAGCGGCGGGCCTGGCGCGCCGCCGTCATCCTGCTGCCGGCGGGCGCCGTCGCCCAGTTCGTCTACCGGCACTCGATCATCGGCATGGTGCTGTCGCTGCTGCTACTCACCCTGCTGCTGCGGCACCGCAGCGAGTTCGCGGCCCTGCCCGACCCCCGCAGCCGTTGGCGGGCCCTCGCCAACTTCGTCCTGATGGGTGCCGGTTCCATCGGCCTCGGCCTCGTCATCGTCAGCGCCCACCCCGGCAAGGTCGTCGGCAACCCGAGCCTCACCGACCGCCTGGAGCACGTCCTGTTCGGCCTGTTCGGCTTCGAAGGACCGGTCGGCTACCACGGTGGCGTCGACTGGACCGTCGGCTACTCCCTCGGCGCCCTCGGCTGGCTCACCGCCGTCACCACCATCTACCTCGCGTTCCGCCCCGAGCACCCCGCCGCCCGCCTCACCGAGGACGACGAGGACCGGCTGCGCGCCCTGCTCGCCAAGCACGGCGCCCGCGACTCCCTCGGCCACTTCGCCCTCCGCCGGGACAAGGGCGTCGTCTTCTCCCCCAGCGGCAAGGCCGCCGTCACCTACCGCGTCATCTCGGGCGTGATGCTCGCCAGCGGCGACCCGATCGGCGACGTCGAGGCTTGGCCCGGCGCCATCGAGCGCTTCATGGACGAGGCCAAGGCCCACTCCTGGACGCCCGCGGTCGTCGGCTGCTCGGAGACCGGCGGTGAGGTGTGGACCCGCGAGACCGGCCTGGACGCACTCGAACTCGGTGACGAGGCGGTGGTGGACGTCGCGGATTTCTCGCTTAGCGGGCGCGCCATGCGGAACGTGCGCCAGATGGTGAAGCGCATCGAGCGCAACGGCTACGAAACCCGCGTCCGGCGTGTCAGCGACCTCTCCGAGGGCGAGCTGGAGCGGATACGCCGGGCCGCCGAGGACTGGCGCGGCACCGACACGGAGCGTGGCTTCTCCATGGCCCTCGGCCGGGTCGGCGACCCCCAGGACGGCGACAGCGTCATAGCCACCGCCCACAAGGCGGACGAGGGCGAGCCAGGCCCGTACGGCGATCTGAAGGCCGTCCTCCACTTCGTCCCGTGGGGTGCCGAGGGCATGTCCCTGGACCTGATGCGCCGCGACCGCTCCGCGGACCCCGGAATGAACGAGCTGCTGATCGTGGCCGCCCTGCAGGCCTCCGCCAAGCTCGGCATCGAGCGGGTCTCGCTGAACTTCGCGATGTTCCGTTCGGCGCTCGCCCGCGGCGAGAAGCTCGGCGCCGGTCCTGTCCTGCGCTTCTGGCGGGGGCTGCTGGTGTTCCTCTCCCGCTGGTTCCAGATCGAGTCGCTGTACAAGTTCAACGCGAAGTTCCAGCCCCGCTGGGAGCCCCGCTTCATGGTCTTCCGCAACACCCGTGACCTGCCGCGCATCGGCTTCGCGGTGATGCAGGCGGAAGGCTTCGTGACCCTCTCGCTGCCCCGGCCGTTCCGCCGTGGCCCGGCCCCGGCGCCCCGACCCTGCGCGCACATCCAGCCCGCCACGGGCGGTGGACACAACGTCCGCGCGGCGTAGCCCGCCGGCCCACGGGCCTAGTCTGTTCGTATGAGGACGTTGCGCGGACGGGGCACGGCCGTGGGCCTGCCGCAGTGGGACCGCTGTGCGGTCATGGGAGTCGTCAATGTGACGCCCGACTCCTTCTCCGACGGTGGCCGCTGGTTCGACACCACGGCCGCCGTCAAGCACGGGCTCGACCTGGTCGGTGAGGGCGCGGACCTCGTGGACGTGGGCGGCGAGTCCACCCGGCCCGGCGCCACGCGCGTCGACGAGGACGAGGAGTTGCGCCGCGTGCTCCCCGTCGTGCGGGGTCTCGCGGCCGAAGGCGTCACCGTCTCCGTCGACACCATGCGCGCCTCGGTCGCCGCCCGCGCGGTGTCGGCCGGTGCGGTGCTGGTCAACGACGTGTCCGGCGGCCTCGCCGACCCTCAGATGATCCCGGCCGTGGCAGCGGCCGAGGTGCCCTTCGTCGTGATGCACTGGCGCGGCTTCAGCGCCGACATGAACAGCAGGGCGGTGTACGGGGACGTCGTCTCCGAGGTCGTCACCGAGCTCCGCGACCGGATGGACGCCGTGGTCGCGGGCGGTGTCGCCGCCGAGCGCATCGTCATCGACCCCGGTCTGGGCTTCGCCAAGCAGGCCGAGCACGACCTCGCGCTCGTCGCCCACCTCGCCGAGCTGCACTCCCTGGGCCGGCCGCTGCTGGTCGCGGCCTCCCGTAAACGTTTCCTCGGCCACGTCCTGGCCGACGGCGCCGAAACTCCGCCGCCCGCCCGCGAGCGCGACGCGGCCACGGCCGCGGTGTCGGCCATCGCCGCGCACGAAGGCGCCTGGGCCGTCCGGGTCCACGAGGTGCGGGCCACCGCGGACGCCGTGCGGGTGGCGCGGGCCGTCGAAGGAGCGCGGTGACTCCGCGGACGGACGTCGAGGGGGTCGAGGAGGCCAACACCGCCTTCTACGAGGCGGTGGAACGCGGTGACTTCGAGGAGGTCTCCGCGCTCTGGCTGGACGGCGAGGGAGCGGACGACATCTCCGTCGTCCACCCGGGGTGGCCGGTGCTCTCCGGACGCGGAGAGGTCCTGCGCAGCTACGCACTGATCATGGCGAACACCGAGTACATCCAGTTCTTCCTCACCGACGTGCGGGTGAGCGTGGCAGGTGACACCGCCGTCGTCACCTGCACCGAGAACATCCTCAGCGGGGGGCCCGCCCAGGAGGCGGGCGAGCTCGGCCCGCTGGTCGGGCAGCTGGTCGTCGCCACGAACGTGTTCCGCCGCACCCCCTCAGGGTGGAGAATCTGGTCACACCACGGGTCGCCCGTCCTGGCGGAGTCCGACGACGACCAGGGCGGCGATTCGCCCTCCTGAGGGGGAAACGGGCTCGTGGGGGTTCGTTTTCCTGCACACGGGGTAGGCGCGGCCAACAGCCGCGGCCGAACCCGCCCGTGGCCCCTCGGGCGGGCGGTGTCGGTGCTCGCAGGTAGATTCGACTCCGTGCATTGCTGCCGCCCGCACGCGGCGCGTGCGCGCCAGCCCTACGAAAGCAGGAGTGATTCGCGTGGATCGTGTCGCGCTGCGCGGCCTCAGGGCCCGCGGGCACCACGGCGTGTTCCCCCGGGAGCGTGAGGAAGGCCAGACCTTCATCGTGGACTTGGTGCTCGGCCTCGACACCCGCCCCGCTGCGGCCGACGACGACCTGGCGAAGACCGTCCACTACGGCGTGGTGGCCGAAGAGGTCGTCGACGTGGTCCAGGGCGAACCCGTCGACCTGATCGAGACGCTCGCCGAGCGCATCGCCCAGCAGTGCCTGAAGCACCCCGGCGTCCAGGAAGTCGAGGTGGTCGTGCACAAGCCGGACGCCCCGATCACCGTGCCCTTCGACGACGTGACCGTGACGATCACCCGGAGCCGAGTATGAGCGACCCCACCGTGCAGCCCGTACCCGCCGCCGTGGTCGAGCAGGTCGACGCGGCGGACGTCACCCTGTCCAACCCGAAGCGGGCCGTGATCGCCCTGGGCTCGAACCTGGGCAACCGGTTGGAAACGCTCCAGGGTGCGGTCGACGCGTTGGAGGACACGCCCGGCCTGCGGGTCAAGGCGGTCTCCCCCGTGTACGAGACCGAGCCCTGGGGCGTCGAGCAGGGCTCCCAGCCGTCGTACTACAACGCGGTGGTGGTCGTGAAGACGACCCTGCCGCCGAGCTCCCTGCTGGAGCGCGGGCAGGCCATCGAGGAGGCCTTCTACCGGGTCCGCGAGGAGCGCTGGGGGCCGCGCACCCTCGACGTGGACATCGTCGCCTACGCGGAGGAGGTCTCCGACGACCCCGTCCTGACCCTCCCCCATCCGCGGGCGCACGAGCGTGCCTTCGTCCTCGCCCCGTGGCACGACGTGGACCCGGAGGCCCAGCTGCCGGGTCACGGCAGGGTCGCCGAACTGCTCGCCGACATCGGCCGGGAAGGCATCGCGCCGCGCGCCGACCTGGAACTCCGCCTGCCCGAGTAGTCGTTAGGCTCGTGGGGTCCGCGAGCCCGCAGACACCGCAATCCACGCCCCCACACTCCACGACGAAGGACTCTCGGTGAAGCAACTACGGCTCAGGATGTTGGCCGGGCTCTTCGTCGTGGCCGGGGTGCTGTCCTGGGGCGGCGCCAGGCTGTGGGACGCACTCGGCACCCTGCCCAGCGTCCCGCTCGCCGCGCCCATCGTGCTGGCCACGATCGCGGCGGTACTCGCCGCGACCGCGCTCTCCCTGCGCTCTCGGCTGCGCGCCCAGCGCGAACGCCGTCCTGAGGCGAAGGGCGTCGAACCCCTGATGGCGGTCCGCGCGGTGGTCTTCGGCCAGGCGAGCGCCCTGGTCGCCGCGCTCGTCAGCGGGATGTACGCGGGCGTCGGTGTCTTCCTGCTCGGCTCGCTCGACGTCCCTGCCCGCCGCGACCAGGCGATCTACGCCGGCTTCTCGGTCCTGGCGGGCATCGCCGTGGTCGCGGCGGCGCTGTTCCTTGAGCGGGTCTGCAAGCTGCCCGAGGACGAGGACGAAGGCAAGGGGCAGGTCCCGACCCCGTAGGACGCTTCCGTCGTACGGGCGGGGTGGTGCCGGTGCCGCGGGGGCGCGGAGCGAGCCCGGCACTGCAGCGGCACGGCGCTCATCGCGCCATTATCAGGCTCATCGCCTCCGAGCGGGTGGACGCCTCCCGCAGCTGTCCCCGCACCGCCGACGTCGTGGTCTTGGCTCCGGGCTTGCGGACTCCCCGCACGGACATGCACATGTGCTCCGCCTCGATGACCACGATCACGCCCCGCGCCTCCAGGATCCGCATCAGCGAGTCGGCGATCTGGGTGGTGAGCCGCTCCTGTACCTGCGGCCGCCGGGCGAAGACCTCGACCAGCCGTGCCAGCTTGGAGAGCCCCGTGATCTTGCCGCTGTCGGCCGGGATGTAGCCCACGTGTGCCACGCCGTGGAACGGCAGCAGGTGATGCTCGCAGAGGGACACGATCTCGATGTCCTTCACCAGGACCATCTCGTCGTGGCCCAGGTCGAACGTCGTCGTGAGGACCTCTTCCGGCTCCTGGCGCAGCCCGGCGAGGAGTTCCCGGTACGCCCGGGCCACCCGCGCCGGCGTCTCCCGGAGGCCCTCTCGGTCGGGGTCCTCTCCGACCGCGATGAGGAGCTCCCGCACGGCGTTCTCGGCGCGCTTCTCGTCGAACTCGCCGATGGTGCCCTCGCCGTCCAGCGTCACCGGGTCGGTCATCTGTGCCTCGTTCCTCGTGTCTGACTTGGCGCGAAAACGCCGCACTTCCCAGGTTAGAACCTGGGAAGTGCGGCGTTCATTCCGACGAGCGGTCGCCCGCGCCCGCAAACGCGCTGGTCAGGCTTCCGGTCGCTCGTCCTGGACTGAATCGGTCGGAGCCTTCGTGAGATCCGTCACCGCCGGCCCCGCGCCGTTCGCCGCACCGTTCGTCAGGGCGAGCTCCTTCGGGGAGAGCACCGGCGGACGGGTGGACGGAGTGCGGCGCGAGGAGCCGGTCCACGCCGGACGGGCCGGACGCTTCACGATCGGGGCGAAGACCTCGGCGATCTCCTCCTTGCCCAGGGTCTCCTTCTCCAACAGCGCGAGGACCAGGTTGTCGAGCACGTCGCGGTTCTCGACGAGGATCTCCCACGCCTCGTTGTGCGCGGTCTCGATGAGCTTCTTGACCTCTTCGTCGACCAGCGCCGCGACCTCTTCCGAGTAGTCGCGCTGGTGCGCCATCTCGCGGCCGAGGAACGGCTCGGTGTTGTCGCCGCCGAACTTGATGGCGCCGAGCCGCTCCGTCATGCCGTACTGCGTGACCATCGCTCGGGCCGTTGCCGTGGCCTTCTCGATGTCGTTCGCCGCGCCCGTGGTCGGGTCGTGGAAGACGAGCTCCTCGGCCGCGCGGCCACCCAGCATGTACGCCAGCTGGTCGAGCATCTCGTTGCGCGTGGTCGAGTACTTGTCCTCGTCGGGCAGCACCATCGTGTAGCCGAGGGCCCGGCCGCGAGACAGGATCGTGATCTTGTGCACCGGGTCCGAATTGGGGGAGGCCGCCGCGACCAGGGCGTGCCCGCCCTCGTGGTACGCGGTGATCTTCTTCTCCTTGTCGGACATGATCCGGGTCCGCTTCTGCGGGCCCGCCACGACGCGGTCGATCGCCTCGTCCAGCATCTTGTTGTCGATCAGCTTCTTGTCGCTGCGGGCCGTCAGCAGGGCGGCCTCGTTCAGCACGTTGGAGAGATCGGCGCCCGTGAAGCCGGGGGTGCGGCGGGCGACGGCCGAGAGGTCGACGTCCGGGGCGACCGGCTTGCCCTTCTGGTGGACCTTGAGGATCTCCAGTCGACCCTGCATGTCCGGACGGTCGACGGCGATCTGCCGGTCGAAGCGGCCCGGGCGCAGCAGCGCCGGGTCGAGGATGTCCGGCCGGTTGGTGGCGGCGATCAGGATGACGCCGCCCTTCACGTCGAAGCCGTCCATCTCGACGAGGAGCTGGTTCAGGGTCTGCTCGCGCTCGTCGTGGCCGCCGCCGAGGCCGGCGCCGCGGTGTCGGCCGACGGCGTCGATCTCGTCGACGAAGACGATCGCGGGGGCGTTCGCCTTGGCCTGCTCGAAGAGGTCGCGGACTCGCGAGGCTCCGACACCGACGAACATCTCGACGAAGTCGGAACCCGAGATCGAGTAGAACGGGACGCCCGCCTCGCCGGCGACGGCACGCGCGAGCAGCGTCTTGCCCGTACCGGGCGGGCCGTACAGCAGCACGCCCTTCGGGATCTTGGCGCCGACGGCCTGGAACTTGGCCGGCTCCTGCAGGAACTCCTTGATCTCCTGGAGCTCCTCGACGGCCTCGTCGGACCCCGCGACGTCGGAGAACGTCGTCTTCGGGGTGTCCTTGGTGATCAGCTTGGCCTTGGACTTCCCGAAGTTCATGACTCGGGAGCCGCCGCCCTGTGCCTGGTTCAGCAGGAACAGGAACACGACCACGATCAGGACGAAGGGCAGCAGGGTGAGGAGCACCGACAGGAACGGGCTCTGCCGCTCGGGCGAGACGGTGTAGCCCTTCTTGATCTCGCCGGCGTCGAACTTCTGCTGCAGGGTCTGCGCCAGCTGGACGCCCTGGTCGCCGATGTAGCTCGCCTGGACCTTGTCGCTGCCGTCGACCTTCTGGCCGTCCTTCAGCTCGACCTTGATCGTCTGCTCATCGCCGGTGGTCAGCTTGGCTTGCTCGACCTGGTTCTTGTTGATCGCCTGGACAACCTTGGCGGTGTCGACCGTCTTGTAGCCGCCCGACGAGCCGACGACCTGCATCAGCACGACCACGGCGAGGACGGCCAGCACGATCCACATGACCGGCCCACGGAAGTATCGCTTCACGTCCATCCATACGGAGCGATGTCGCCCCGTCCCTCCTGCCCGTAGGTAAATGCTGCTATGAGAAAAGACTGTTCTTCGGACGGTACCTCAGCATGGTGTCCCGCGACCGCCTTCCCATGCTCCAACGGCGGGAGGGCGGTCCGGGTTCCCGTGCTTCAGCCCCCGTAGACGTGGGGCGCCAGTGTGCCCACGAACGGAAGGTTGCGGTACTTCTCGGCGTAGTCCAGGCCGTAGCCGACGACGAACTCGTTCGGGATGTCGAAGCCGATCCACTTCACGTCGATCGAGACCTTTGCGGCGTCCGGCTTCCGCAGCAGGGTGCAGACCTCGAGCGAAGCGGGCTCCCGGGAGCCGAGGTTCGACAGCAGCCAGGACAGGGTGAGTCCGGAGTCGATGATGTCCTCGACGATCAGGACGTGCTTGCCCTTGATGTCGGTGTCCAGGTCCTTGAGGATGCGGACCACTCCGGAGGACTGGGTGCCCGCGCCGTACGAGGACACCGCCATCCAGTCCATCGTGACGGGGGTGGACAGCGCACGCGCCAGGTCCGCCATCACCATCACGGCACCCTTGAGGACCCCGACGATGAGCAGGTCCTTCCCCGCGTACTCCGCATCGATCTTCGCGGCCAGCTCGGCCAGCTTCGCGTCGATCTCTTCCTTGGTGATGAGGACCGATTTGAGGTCGGCGCCCATGTCCTTCTCGTTCACCCGCGTCGCTTCCTGTCTCTGCGCTAGCCGTGTCGGCACATCGGCCCGCTGGCACCGGTGCCGGCTCAGCCCTGCCGGATGACCAGTCTGCCACCCTGGCGGCGGGCCTCGACGCGGCCGGGCAGGTTCAGGGGCTTCTGACCACGCCAGCCGGTGATCAGTCGCTCGACCTCCTCGACGTGTCGTGCGAAGAGCGAACCGGCAGGTGAACCCGCTGCGACCAGGGCCCTGCGGAGCACCCGGCGGCGGACCGCACGGGGCAGTGCGTGCAGCTTCGAGCACTCGAGGAGACCGGATTCGTCACGAACGGTCTCGTCCGCCTGCGCGGCCCAGGAGTCCAGCGCATCGGCGTCGTCGCGGGAGAGCTGCGCCGTACGGGCGAGCGCCTCGACGACGCCCTTGCCGAGGGCCTTCTCCAGGGCGGGCAGACCCTCGTGGCGGAGCCGGGAGCGGGTGTAGGCGGGGTCGGCGTTCATCGGGTCGTCCCAGACCGGCAGGTGCTGTACCAGGCACGCCTTGCGGGCGGTCTGCCGGTCCAACAGCAGGAAGGGCCGCCGGTAGCGGCCCGCCCCCGAGACGGCCGCCATGCCGGAGAGGGACCGGATGCCGGAGCCGCGGGCGAGGCCGAGAAGGACCGTCTCCGCCTGGTCGTCGCGGGTGTGGCCGAGCAGGACGGCGGCTGCGCCGTGGCGCTCGGCGGCGGCGTCCAGGGCGGCGTAGCGGGCGTCGCGGGCCGCGGCCTCCGGTCCGCCGTCCCGTCCGACGGTGACGGCGACGGCCTCGACGGGATCGAGGTCCATGGTGGTGAGGCGGGCGGCGACTTCGGCGGCGCGGAGGTCCGACCCGGCCTGCAGGCCGTGGTCGACGGTGACGGCGCCGGCGCGTACGTCCAGCTTGCGGGCCTCGAAGGCGAGCGCAGAGGCGAGGGCCATGGAGTCGGCCCCGCCGGAGCACGCGACCAGCACCAGGGGCGGCCGGTCGGGGCTCCGTCCGGACCCGGGCCGGGTGCCGTCGGCGCCGGGAGGGACTTCGTTCCGTTCGGTGAGTAGATCGTGGAGTACGCGGCGGACCGCCAGGCGTATCGCCGCGACCGCAGGATGGGGACCCATGTCCGGTGCCCTTCGTGAAGTTGGGGGGTGCCTCGGTCGGAGTCGAGACGGGGGTTAGGTCACTCAGAGTGCGTCGATGGTGACAGAACCGCGCCGTTCCCCGAGCATTGCACGCCTACCCCTCGCCTACGGTCCCTCGGACGGGTGATTGGGGCGGAGTCGCTCTGCCGTCCGCCATTCGGCGCTCATGAGTCCGCCTTGCGGTGCACCCGCGCGATCCAATCCGCCGGTTTGGCGATCTCCGCCTTGGTGGGCAGCGTGTTCGGCGAGGTCCAGACGCGGTTGAAGCCCTCCATGCCGACCTCGCCGACCACGGCCCGGACGAACCGCTCGCCGTCGCGGTACTGGCGCAGTTTGGCGTCGAGACCGAGGAGCTTGCGCAGGGCGACGTCGAGGCGGGAGGCGCCCCGGGCGCGCCGCTGCTGGAACTTCTCCCGGATCTCCCCGACGGACGGCACGACCTGGGGGCCGACGCCGTCCATCACGAAGTCGGCATGCCCCTCCAGCAGGGACATCACGGCCGTCAGCCGGCCGAGGACCTCGCGCTGCTCGGGCGTCTGCACGATCTCGACGAAGGAGCGCCCCTCGTCCTGCTCCCCCTCGGGGCGTCCGCCGGCGAGGGACTGGGCGGCCTCGCGGAGCCGTTCCAGCACGGTCATGGGGTCGACGTCGGTCTCGGCGAGGAACGCCTGGATCTCGCCCTCCAGGTGGTCGCGCAGCCAGGGCACGGCGGTGAACTGGGTGCGGTGGGTCTCCTCGTGGAGGCAGACCCAGAGCCGGAAGTCGTGGGGGGCGACGTCCATCTCGCGTTCGACGTGGACGATGTTGGGTGCGACCAGCAGTAGCCGGCCACCACTCGCCGGTGCGCCGGGCAGCTCGCGGGTGGGCGGGGCGAAGGTCTCGTACTGGCCGAGGACTCGGGAGGCCAGGAAGGACAGCAGCATGCCCAGCTCGACACCGGTCACCTTGCCGCCGACGGAGCCGAGGACGGTGCCGCCCGCACTGCCCGCGCGGCGCTGCTGCATCTTGTCCAGCAGGGGTTTGAGCAGCTCGCGGAAGCCCGCGACATTGGCCCTGACCCAGCCGGCACGGTCGACGACGAGGACCGGGGTGTCCTCGGGCTCGTGGCCGTCGGGAACCATGCGGGTGAAGGACCGCACGTGTTCTTCGGAGGCCTTGGCGTGCCGCCGCAGCTCGGCGACGACTGCGCGCGCCTCGTCCCGGCTGACGTCGGGCCCCGGCCGTACGAGGCGGATCGCGGTCGCGACCGCGAGGTTCCAGTCGACCATCTCGGCACCACCGATGCTCGTCATGCGTCAACGGTACGTTGTCGACCGGGTGCACGGTGAGGTGTCGGACCTGCGCCGGCCCGGGCCGCTCAGGGCAGCAGGGCTCCTGCGAGGCGGTCCAGGGCTGGACGGGCGGCTTCCGCGGACGGGGAGCCGGCCGCGAGGAAGGCGAAGGCGAGTAGCCGCCCGTCGGAGGAGACCACCGTTCCCGCCAGGGTGTCGACACCGCTGAGGGTGCCCGTCTTGGCGCGGACCAGCCCTGCGGATCCGGCCGAGGAGCGGCCGCTGAGAGTGCCGGTGAACCCGGCGACGGGCAAGCCGGTGAGGACGGTGCGGAGTTCGGGGTGGCCCGGGTCGGCCGCGCGGGTGAGCAGGGTGGTGAGGCAGGCCGCGGAGACCTTGTCCGCTCGGTTCAACCCGCTGCCGTCGGCGAAGCGGGCCCCTGCCAGGGGGACCTTCAGCTGCTTGAGGCGTGCCGTGACGGCGGCTTCGGCCCCCGCGAAGCTCGCCGGACGGCCGGTGGCGAGCGCGGTCTGCCGGGCCATGGCTTCGGCGATGTCGTTGTCACTGTTCGTCAGCATCCGCTCGACGAGCGACGAGATCGGAGCGGAGTACGTCCGTGCGAGCGGGATGGCCTTGGCGGGGGCCTTGATCGGATCCGGGCCGGTCCTGGTGTTGATGCCGTGTTCGTTGAGCAGGCCGACGAACGCGCGGGCGGTGTCGCCCGCGGGGTCGGCGCTGCGGTCGGCGGGGCCGCTGGTCGAATCGTCGAGCCGCCCCTCGTCGAGCATCAAGGGACTGACGGGTGCGACGTTGCGGTTGGGGCTGATGGGGTGCAGGACGGGCCCCGTGTACAGCGAGGTGTCGTAGCCCAGGCGGACGGTGCTGACGCCGTGCTCACGCAGGGCGCGGGCGGTCCCGGCGGCCAGGGTGCGCAACCCCGCTTCATCGAGGGTGGGGTCACCGCCGCCGACCAGGACGACCGTGCGGAAGTCGGGAGAGGCCACGGCCGTGGTCGCGATCCGGTGGGTGGGTCCGGCGGCGGAGAGCACGGCGACCGCGGTGGCGATCTTGATCGTGGAGGCCGGAGTCATCGGGGTGCTCGCACCGTTCCCGTACAACTGTTCACCGGTGGCCGCATCGACGACCGAGGCGGTGTGCACCGCGCCGAGCCCGGGGTCGCCCATCAGCGGGGCGAGGGCCTTGGCGAAGACAGCGGCCGGCAGGGCCGGGGCAGCCGGCGTGGCGGGGCCGACGGCAGCGGCGAGCACACTCGGGGCACTGGGTGCGGGCACGGGCCCCGGGACCGCCGTCCTACCCCGCCCGCCGGGCTCGTGATGTGCGCCACCTGTGCGCCCGGCGGCAGCGGCGCGTTCACGCTCGGCCGTACGCTGACCGTTGTCCCAGGGGCCGGTCGCGGTCACCGCCGCGGCCGCCACGGCGAGGCCGACCACGGCCGCGCCTGCCGTGAGCTGCCACGTTCCTCGGTCGGGCACCATTGACCAGCCCCTTTCGCGATCACCCACCTGCGTAGGGGACACTTAATCACTGCGGATAGCGGATAGCCGCGTCACCTACATATGTGTTGATCATGGAGGAGTGCCACCCGTGGAGTTCGACGTCACCATCGAGATCCCGAAGGGTTCTCGGAACAAGTACGAGGTGGACCACGAGACCGGCCGGATCCGTCTGGACCGTCGCCTCTTCACCTCGACCAGCTACCCGGCCGACTACGGCTTCGTCGAGAACACCCTGGGCGAGGACGGCGACCCTCTGGACGCCCTGGTCATCCTGGACGAGCCGACGTTCCCCGGCTGCCTGATCAAGTGCCGCGCCATCGGCATGTTCCGCATGACGGACGAGGCCGGCGGCGACGACAAGCTGCTCTGCGTCCCGGCCTCCGACCCCCGTGTGGAGCACCTGCGTGACATCCACCACGTGTCGGAGTTCGACCGCCTGGAGATCCAGCACTTCTTCGAGGTCTACAAGGACCTGGAGCCGGGCAAGAGCGTCGAGGGCGCCAACTGGGTCGGCCGCGCCGAGGCCGAGGCCGAGATCGAGGCGTCCTTCAAGCGTCTGGAGGCACAGGGCGGCGCCCACTGACGCGCTCCTCGTGAACGGACCGGGCGGTGCACCCCACACGGGGTGCACCGCCTCGTCGCATACTGGCCGCACGCCCCCCGGCAGACGAGGTCGGACGACTGTTCGAACCCCCGGGAGGTGAGCGCACACGGTCCCGGGGTAGGCGGACGGGCATGATCGTCGACGCCCGCCGGAGCGGCGCGGCAACGGGGTCCACACGGGAGGAGTCGAGGAGCGGTGGTGGCGGAGCCCGAAGGTCCGGAGGCGGACCGGAAGCCGCAGTCGGACGAGGCGCGGAGCGCGTTCGTCCCGCCGGAGGGCGTGGACCGTCCCGGCCTGCCCGAGGAGGACCACCCGACCTCCGAGTTCGCCGTCCCGGATGGACTGATGACGGAACCCCCGGCAGAGCCGGAGGGGTCGGCCTTCGCTCCGCCGTCCACGTACCGCGCGAACGAGGCCCTGCCGGTGTTCACCCCGGCGTACGGCGTCCCGGTGGTCCAGCTCTCCAAGGACACCCCGTGGCAGGACCGGATGCGGACGATGCTGCGGATGCCGGTGAGCGAGCGGCCGGCGCCGGAGCCGGTGCAGCGGCCCGACGAGGCGGGCCCCGCCGTACCGCGCGTGCTCGACCTGACGCTGCGCATCGGCGAGCTGCTCCTCGCGGGCGGCGAGGGCGCCGAGGACGTCGAAGCCGCGATGCTGGCGGTCAGCAGCTCCTACGGGCTCGACCAATGCGAGCCGACCGTGACCTTCACCCTGCTGTCGATCACGTACCAGCGGTCGCTCGTGGACGATCCGGTGACCGCGAACCGGACGGTGCGCCGCCGGGGCACCGACTACACGCGCCTGGTCGCGGTCTACCAACTGGTCGCCGACATCAGTGCCGGGGACCACGAGATCAAGCTGGACGAGGCGTACCGGCGGCTGGCCGAGATCCGCCGCAACCGGCACCCGTACCCGGGCTGGGTGCTCACCACTGCGGCGGGCGTCCTCGCGGGGGCGGCGTCCGTACTGGTCGGCGGCGGGGTGCTGGTGTTCCTGGCGGCAGCCATCGGCGCGATGCTCGGCGACCGGCTCGCCTGGCTGTGCGCCGGGCGGGGGCTGCCGGAGTTCTACCAGTTCGTGGTGGCGGCGATGCCGCCGGCGGCGATCGGGGTGGCACTGAGCGCGGTCCACGCCGGGTTGCGCCCGTCGGCGGTCATCACCGGTGGGCTCTTCGCACTGATCCCGGGGCGGGCGCTGGTGGCGGCCGTGCAGGACGGCCTGACCGGCTACTACATCACCGCCTCAGCCCGGCTGCTCGAGGTCGCCTACTTCTTCGTGGCGATCGTCGTCGGGGTACTCACGGTGCTCTACGTGGGCGTGCAGTTCCATGCGAACCTCAATCCGGAGGGGGCCCTGGGCACCGTGCAGCGGCCCGTGGTGCAGATCCTGGCGTCCATGGTGCTCTGCCTGGTCTTCGCCGTGCTGCTCCAGCAGGACCGTTCCACCGTGCTGGTCGCGGCCGCGAACGGCGGGGTCGCCTGGGTGGTGTACGCGGCGATCGCGGTGACGGCCGGGGGGTCGGCGGTCCTGGCGACGGCGGTGGCGGCCGGGGTGGTGGGCCTCTTCGGGCAACTGCTCGCCCGGTTCCAGCACACCTCGTCGCTGCCGTACGTGACGGCCGCGATCGGTCCGCTGCTGCCCGGTAGCGCGACCTACTTCGGCGTACTGCACATCGCCCAGGCCGATACCGACCTGGGCTTCGCCTCGCTGGCCCGGGCCGCGGCGCTGGCCCTGGCCATCGCGATCGGCGTGAACCTCGGTGGCGAGATGGCCCGGCTGTTCCTGCGCAGCCCGGCCGTTGCCGGGCGTCGTCGCGCCGCCAAGCGCACCAGGGGCTTCTAGCGCTTCGCGTGGCGCCCGCGAGGGGCGGGCGGCGCCGGGACCCCGGGGTCGGCGGACGCTTTCTTCTTGCCCTTGGAACGGGCCCGCAGGAACTCGATCACGATCGGGACGACCGAGATCAGCACGATGAGGATGAGCATCAGCTCGATGTTCTTGTGGACGAACTCCACGTTGCCGAGAGCAGAGCCGAGCAGCGTGACGCCCGCGCCCCAGAGCATGCCGCCGATGACGTTGTAGGTGATGAACGAGCGGTAGTTCATCCGGCTCACACCGGCGACGATCGGTGTGAAGGTGCGCACGATGGGCACGAAGCGGGCCAGGACGAGCGACTTCGGGCCGTACTTCTCGAAGAACTCGTGCGCCTTCTCCACGTTCTCCTGCTTGAACAGCTTGGAGTCCGGGCGCCGGAAGAGGGCGGGGCCGACCTTGCGGCCGAAGAGGTAGCCGACCTGGTCGCCGATGATCGCGGCCAGCACGACGAGGGTGCAGACAAGCCACAGGGGCTGCTTGATCACATCGGTCGTCACCAGGAGCCCCGTGGTGAAGAGCAGCGAGTCGCCCGGCAGGAAGAACCCGATCAGCAGACCTGACTCGGCGAACACGATGGCGAGCACGCCGATCAGGCCGAACGTGGTGATCAGGTAGTCCGGGTCCAGCCAGCTCGGTCCGAGAGCAAGGGTGTTCACGAGATCCGGGCTCCTGTGGGTGGTAGTCGATGCGGCGTAACGGCTGCCCAAACGTATCAACGCATCCGGAGGGAGGCGGGTTCCACCTGCTCCCTCCGGATGCGGGGCGGACGGACGACCACGAAGCTGTGGCCATGGGTATCGATGACTACGGCGGCGGACAAGGCCCCCAGCCGGATGTGCTGGTCGTCACGACGAACGACGTGCCCGGCTTCCGGGTGGAGCGGGTGATCGGTGAGGTCTTCGGACTGACGGTGCGTTCGCGGCACCTGGGCAGCCAGATCGGTGCCGGACTGAAGTCGATGATCGGCGGCGAGTTGAAGGGGCTCACGAAGACGCTGGTGGAGACCCGCAACCAGGCGATGGAGCGGCTCGTCGAGCAGGCCCGCACCCGGGGCGCGAACGCCGTGCTGATGTTCCGGTTCGACGTGACGGAAGCGGCGGACGTGGGCACCGAGGTGTGCGCGTACGGCACCGCCGTGGTGATCGCCAGGCAGTGATGCCGCCCCCGCGCGGCGGGCACGGGCGGTACGGCGTTCTCCGCACGGCGTCGGGCCGACCACCGCGGTACGCAGGCCCCGCGGGCACGGGCGCCGCCGGCCGCACGCACCCCCGCGCCCGAGCGGCGTGGGGCGCTCGCGGGTTGGGCGGCAGCGGCGTTGGGGTGCGGTCGCTGGCCGCGGTCCTCGCGCCGCAGGCCGTCCTGCGCTTCTTCGTCCCGGCCCTCGAGGCGACCACGCCCGCCCGGAGCCGCCGAGCGTTATGACCGAAATACTAGAGTTAGCCCCGTTATCGTGAGGCCGTGACGACGACCGACGCGCCTCCGGCCGCCACCCCGGCCCGCGCGCTCCTGCCGCTGATCGTCCCCGCGCTCGTCGTCGGCGTCGCCTCGAGCCTCCTCCTGCTGGCCCTGACCTGGCTCGCGGACCGGCTCAAGGACGTCCTGTGGTCGATCGTCCCCGGCGCCCTCGGCATCGGCGGGTACTCGGCGCCCTGGACCATCGTGGTGCTCACGGCGACCGGTGCCGCGGTGGGGCTCGTGGTGTGGAAGGTGTACGGGCACGCCGGGCCCGATCCCGCAACCACGGGGCTCGTCGATCCACCGCTGCCCGCCCCGGTGGTGCCGGGACTCCTGCTGGCGGCCGCACTGGCGCTGGCCGGCGGGGTCAGCCTCGGGCCCGAGAACCCCATCACAGCCTCCAACATCGCGCTCGCCCACTGGCTGGGCCGCAAGGCGATGCCCGCGTCCCCCGCGCAGCTGTGGTTGTCGTTGGCCGGCGCGGGCACGATCGGCGCACTGTTCGGGACGCCCGTGGGCGCCGTGCTCATCCTGACCGAGAGCATCGTGGCAGTACCGGGTCCTGGGGCGCTCTGGGACAAGCTGTTCGGACCGGTCATCGCCGCGGGGGCCGGCGGGGCGACCACCGTCCTGCTCGCCCACCCCACCTTCGACCTGAACCTGCCCGTTCTCTCCACGTTCCACTGGGGCGACGTGCCGGCGGCGCTCGCGGTGTCCTCGCTCGGCGCCCTGCTCGGCATGGCGGCCGTGTGGGCCTTCCCCCGCATCCACGCCCTCTTCCGGCGGCTCCGGTACCCCGCGGTGATGATCACAGCCGGCGGCCTGGTGCTGGGACTCCTCGGCGCGCTCGGCGGGCCGCTGACCCTGTTCAAGGGCCTCTCGGAAGTCGGGCAGCTGGCCCGGGACCCCTCGGGTTGGTCGTCCGGGCAGTTCGCACTGATGACCGTGGTGAAGCTGGCCGCGCTCACCATCGCCGCGGCGTGCGGCTTCCGCGGCGGACGGATCTTCCCGTCCGTGTTCGTCGGGGTCGCCCTCGGACTGGGCGTGAGCGCCCTCGTGCCGGAGGTCCATCCGACGCTCGGCGCGGTCTGCGGTGTGCTCGGCGTGCTGCTGGCCATCACCCGGCACGGGTGGCTGAGCCTGTTCACCGCCGGCGTACTGGCCGCCGACCCCCATGTGCTCCCCCTGCTGTGCGTGGCCGTCGTACCCGCCTGGCTGCTGGTCACCGGACGGCCCCTGATGCAACTCCACCCCGACGGCACACCCCTGCACTGAAAGGCAGTCACCGATGGCTCTGCACAAGGGCGGCACCGGCCGCGAGGACAGCAAGGAGCTCCGCAGGCTCTCGATGAACCCGTTCTACGGGGAGGCGAACCCGGTCACCGACATGACCGCCGCCCCGCCCAAGCACCGGCTGCCGAAACGGCCGATGACACCGTCGACCGCGTACCAACTGGTCCACGACGAGCTGATGCTGGACGGCAACTCCCGGCTCAACCTCGCGACCTTCGTGACGACCTGGATGGAGCCGCAGGCCGGGATGCTGATGGCCGAGTGCCGCGACAAGAACATGATCGACAAGGACGAGTACCCCCGCACGGCGGAACTGGAGCGCCGCTGCGTCGCCATGCTCGCCGACCTCTGGCACGCGCCGGAGCCGGAGACGGCCGTCGGCTGCTCCACCACGGGGTCCAGCGAGGCGTGCATGCTGGCCGGGATGGCACTGAAGCGCCGGTGGATCAAGCGGAACGCCGACCGTTACCCGGGGCCCGGCGCCCGGCCCAACCTGGTCATGGGCATCAACGTGCAGGTCTGCTGGGACAAGTTCTGCAACTTCTGGGAGGTCGAACCGCGGCTGGTGCCGATGGAGGGCGACCGCTTCCACCTGGACCCGGAGGCCGCCGCCGCGCTGTGCGACGAGAACACCATCGGGGTCGTCGCCGTGCTCGGATCCACCTTCGACGGGTCGTACGAGCCCGTCGGCGAGATCTGCGCGGCACTGGACGCCCTCCAGGAGCGCACGGGCCTGGACGTCCCGGTGCACGTGGACGGCGCGTCCGGGGCGATGGTCGCGCCCTTCGTGGACGAGGAACTGGTCTGGGACTTCCGCCTGCCGCGGGTCTCGTCGATCAACACGTCGGGGCACAAGTACGGGCTGGTGTACCCGGGCGTCGGATGGGCGCTGTGGCGCACGCACGAGGACCTCCCCGAGGACCTGGTGTTCCGGGTCAACTACCTGGGCGGGGACATGCCAACCTTCGCCCTCAACTTCTCGCGTCCCGGGGCGCAGGTCGTGGCGCAGTACTACACCTTCCTGCGACTCGGCAGAGAGGGCTACCGCGCCGTGCAGCAGACGACGCGGGACGTCGCCCGCACCATGGCGGCGAAGATCGAGTCCCTGGGCGACTTCACCCTGCTCACCCGGGGCGACCAGTTGCCGGTGTTCGCCCTCACGACCGCGCCCGGCATCACGAACTTCGACGTCTTCGACGTCTCGCGACGGCTGCGCGAGAGCGGCTGGCTGGTGCCCGCCTACACCTTCCCGGAGAACCGCACCGACCTGTCCGTGCTGCGGTTCGTGTGCCGCAACGGCTTTTCCGCCGACCTGGCGACCATGCTGCTGGAGGACCTCGAGCGGATCCTGCCCGAGCTTCGTGCCCAGAGCGAACCGCTCAGCACGGACAAGTCGGCGGCCACGGGCTTCCACCACTAGCTTGTTGTGAAAGTAGCTCCGTCCGCCCGCAGGGCGGGGCCTGCGGCGTCTGGTGCGTGCGATCGCAAGGCGGAGGATCATCCTCGTACTGGACGTACTTGGATGACTCCGACAACGCAGCGAGCGTGCATGCCAGGCGTCGCGGGCCAGGAGGGACTTTCGCAACACGCCCCAGGCGGCCTCGGTCCCCCGCAGGCGCCGCCGGGGCCCGACCCCCGCTGCGCCCTCCCCCGGGACCCGGTGCTCCTGGGGTCCACGGCCACCTGGCCGGTGCCTGCGGACGGGCACCGGCCAGGTGGCCGCACCGCCGGACCCGCGGGGCTCGGTACCCGTTGCCCACCCGCGGCTCCGGCTGGTCCGCTAGCCGCAGCGGACGTCCCCGCGCGGGCGCTCGCCGGTCGCCAGGAACCGGGACACCGTGCGGTCGCCACACGCGTTCCCGTGTGCCAGGTAGGCGCCGTGCCCCGTGGAGTCCACCGTCACCATGACGGCGCGGGAGCCGAAAGCCGCGCGGAGCTTCAGGGCGCCGCTCAGCGGAGTCCCGACGTCCCGCGCGTTCTGTACGAGGAGGACGTTGGAGGGCCCACGCCCGGTGATCCGCACGGGAGCGTGCCGCGGCGGGTAGGGCCAGGCGGCGCAGACCAGCGCGTTGCGGGGCATGCCCGCGGTCAGCGGGTACTCCGCACGGCTCTTCCGGACGTCCGCGCGGTAGCCGGCGGCCGAGGTGGGCCACGCCACGTCGTTGCAGAGGGTCGCGGCAGCGACCGCGGCGCCGTTCTGCTGCAGCGCCTCGGAGGGGGCCGGGGGCGCGGGTGGCACCGTGCGGTGCTGCGCGGCGCGCACCAGCTTCGCCAGGGACGGGAAGCGGCTCGCCGGCGCGTAGAAGGCGTCGACCGCGGCTTGGCGCAGGACGTTGCCGTTCAGCTCCTCGGGGTTGGCGCCCGGCCAGGGGACCGGCTCGCGGTCCAACTGCGCCGCCAGGCGCAGGAACAGCGGCCGCACCTCGGCCGCGGTCCCGGCCAGACGGTCCGGGTTCCCGGGCGCGGACGCCCACGCCGCGAAGACCGGGAAGGTGTCCTCCACCCCGGTCTCGAAGCCCGCGAGCCAGGCACGGGCCACCCGGGTGGGGTCCGGGTCGTCGTTGCTGTCCAGCACGACGCGGTCGGTACGGTGCGGGAACAGCTGGCTGTAGACGGCACCGACGTACGTCCCGTACGACACGCCCCACGCGGAGAGCCGGCGTTCGCCGAGAGCTGCCCGGATCCGGTCGATGTCACGGGCTTCGTCGACGGTGCTGATGTGTCGCATCAGCTCACCACCGTTGCGTACGCAGGCGTCGGTCATCCGGCGGGCGGCGGTCATGTTCTGCGTGATGGAACCGTCCGCGGCCGGATAGGGCCGCAGCGTCGTCAGGGCCAGGTCGGCCCGGTCGAGCGCGCAGTCGACGGTGGTGGACGGGGCCAGCCCGCGCGGAGCGAAACCGATCAGGTCGTAGGCGTCCCGGACCTCCTGCGGAAGCTTCTGCCCCTTGCCCGAGGGGTCGTTGATCCCGGAGGTGCCGGGGCCGCCCGGGATCAGCATCAGGGCTCCACGTCGGGCGGCCGGCTTCTCGGCGCGGATGCGGGAGACGGCGACGGTGATCCGGGGACCGTCCGGGTGGGCGTGGTCCATCGGCACCTTGAGCCACGCGCATTCCTGTCGGGGGTCCAGCCCCCGGCCCGGGCAGGCGGTCCACTCCAGGGCGGGGGTCGGTGCGGCCGCCGGGGCGGCGACCGCCGTGCCGAGCGGGGCGGCGACCGCCAGGAGGGCCGCGGAGACGGCTGCGGAGACGGCGGTCCACGGGGTTCTTCTCTTGCCGGTGGGGTTCATGCACACGAGGCTCGCGGATCCGGCCTGCCACGCCACAGCCGGTCAACCTCCTTTTCCTGCGGGGGATTACCACCGGGCGGCTCCGCCGGCTCGAGTCGAGGACGGCCGGAGCACGGCCCGGCGGAGACGTACCGGACCGCGGCACCCGCACGCGGCCTGGGGCAGGAGCGGAGCAGGTGGTGCCGGGGCGCAGGGGCACCGGCTCCCGGCGACGAGGAACGGGCCACGGCAACGGGCCACGGAACGGCACAACGGAGGACTCCACGGCCTCGCCACGTCGCCGACCGGGCTCCCCGATGGTGAGGTAGGCCCATGACCGCAAGCCCACAGGCTCCGTCCCGGGGCAGACGCCCGATCAGTCTGGACGCCTCCGGCCTCGCCCTGTCCGCGCTGCTGCGCGAGCCGGAGGGTACGGCTCCACGGGCGACGGTGATCGCCTTGCACGGCGCGGGAATGAGCGCCGGGTACTTCGACGGCCAGGCGCACCCGGACCTGTCGCTGCTCGAGCTGGGCTCGGCGCTCGGCTTCACGGTCCTGGCCGTGGACCGGCCGGGTTACGGGCAGTCGGCCGAGCTGCTCCCCGAGGGGCAGACCCTCGTCGAGCAGACCGGCACGCTGCAGGCCGCGCTCGACGACTTCTGCTCGCGCTACGAAACCGGTGCGGGACTCTTCCTGCTCGCCCACTCCTTCGGCGGGAAGCTGGCGCTGACCACCGCGGCGGGCGATCGAGCGAACCGGCTGCTCGGGGTGGACGTCTCGGGCTGCGGGCACCGGTACGACGTACTGCCGGAGGACCTTCCCGACGCTCTCGAACGGGCGCACTGGAAGAGGAACTGGGGGCGGCTCTCCCTCTACCCGTCCGGCACGTTCCAGGCTCGCGAGGGTCTCTTCTCACCCATGCCGGCGCGCGAGCGCCTGGCAGCCGAGGAATGGCCCGAGTGCTTCGCCGGGCTGGCGCCGCGGATCCGGGTACCGGTCCGGTTCACCTTCGCGGAGCACGAGTACTGGTGGCGCCACGACCCCGGGACGCTCGCCGACCTCGCGTCCCGGTTGACCTCGGCGCCGCGCGTCGTCGTCGACCGCCAACCGGACGCCGGCCACAACATCAGCCTCGGCTACGCGGCACGCTCCTACCACCTGCGCGCGCTGGGGTTCCTGGAGGAATGTCTGCTGCGACGGGGCACCGTATGAGCGGATCGTTCCTGCACAAGGCCGTCACCACCGCCTTCCGGTCCCTGTCGGTGCGGAACTTCCGGCTCTTCGTGCTCGGTCAGATCACCTCCATGACCGGCACCTGGATGATGGTCGTCGCCCAGGACTGGCTGGTCCTCGGCCTCACCCGGGACTCGAGCGCCGCACTGGCCACGGTGACCGGCCTCCAGTTCACCCCCGTGCTGCTGCTCACCCTCTTGGGCGGCCGGCTCGCGGACCGCTTCGACAAGCGCGCCCTGCTCACCGCCGCGAACCTGGCCTCGGCGATGTTGAGTCTGTCGCTCGCGCTGCTGGTGCTGGCGGACGGGGTCCACCTGTGGCACCTGTACGTGTTCGCCGTCGCCCTCGGCACCGTCAACGCCGTCGAGGTACCGACCCGGATCTCCTTCGTCGGGGAGCTCGTCGGCACCGAACTGCTCCCCAACGCCTCGTCACTGAGCGGCGCGTACTTCAACGCCGCCCGCGTCCTCGGGCCCGCTCTGGCCGGGCTCCTGATCAGTGCCTTGGGCACCGGCCCGGTCATGCTGCTCAACGCGGCCAGCTACCTGGCGACCGTCGTCGCCCTGCTCATGATGCGGCCGGACGAGCTGCAACGCGGCGCCCGCCCCGCTTCCAGGGTCCGCGTCCTGGACGGACTCGCCCATCTGAGGGACCGTCGGGATCTCGTCCCCCCGCTCGTGCTGGTGGCGGTGATCGGGCTGTTCGGCCTCAACCTCCAGCTCACGCTGCCGCTCATGGCGAAGACGGTGTTCCATGCAGAGGCGGCCGCCTTCGGTCTGCTCACGACCGCGGTGGCCGCGGGTTCGCTGCTGGCCGCGTTCGCCGGTACGGCCCGGCGCGGCCGTCCCCCCGAACGGGTGGTGATCGGTGCCGCCTTCGCGTTCGGCGTGCTGGAGGCGGCCGCCGGGCTCGCCCCCGGCTTCGGCGCCGCCATGGTGCTGCTCGCCCTCACCGGCTTCGCCTCGATGTACTTCGCGCAGGCCGCCAACCACCGGATCCAGCTGGGCAGCGATCCCCGGTACCGCGGGCGGGTCATGGCCCTGTACACCCTGATCCTGCAGGGTTCCGCACCGCTCGGGGCTCTCTTCGTCGGCCTCCTCGCCGAGCATTTCGGCGCACGGTCCGGGCTGTGCGCGGGCGGCCTGATCTCGCTGAGCGCCGCTCTCGCAGCCGCGGCGGCCGAGCACACGAGACGCGGGCGCACCGCACCTGCTCCGGGCCCGGCCGTTCCCGGAAGGCCGACTGCGGGCAGCAGGTCCTGACCGCCCCGGGTCCCGAGGGCGGTGGACACGGTCAGGGTGCCGGCAGCAGGGCACGGCCGGGCGGCTTCGCCACCTCTGAGTGCAGCAAGGCGCCCCCGGCCGTGCACGGCCCCTGCTGCCGCACGCCCCGGCACCGTGCGCCGGATCGCCGGCCCCCGCGTCTCCCCGTCCCGCCACGCCGCCGGAGGGGCGGGCCCGCTACGGCGACCACTTGTACTTGCCCCCGCCGACCCACGTCACAGCCGCGGGATCGTCGAGGTCGAGGTGCTTCAGCCCCGCGCCGAGCGCCAGCTTGATCACATCCAGCATGTCGTGGGCGGTCCCCACCGTCTCCCCGTTGATCTCGACCAGCCGGAACGGCGGATCGCCGGGGATGACGGGGAGGACGACCACCGGGACCGGGACCACTCCGTCTTCACTCATGTTCCCTAGCGTGTGGCAGAGACACCGCGGACGCACGGGGAGGCTTCCTTTTCCGGTCAGTCGACCGCGCTCCGGCTGCTCTCGAGGTCGACGAGCTCGAAGGCCGTCTTACCGTCCAGCGACTCGCGGATGATGTCCGCGTGGCCCGCGTGGCGCCCGATCTCCTCGACCAGATGGACCAACAGCCAGCGCATCGAGACCCGCCCGTCCTCGGGGAACCACGGCGCTTCGGGCAACGGGAAGGTGTCGTTCATGCTCGGCACCGAGCGGATGAATTCCTCGGTCTCCTTGGCGACGCCGTCCCAGAAGGCCAGCATCTCCGGGACCGTCTCCTCCCCCACGAGCCGGAACCCTTCGCTCCACGTCTCTTCGGTGCGCTGCCGCTCGTTCGTCCGCTGCTGCGCCATCCGCAACCAGTTCAGCTCGCACTCCGCGACGTGCTTGAGGAGTCCGGACAGCGAGAGCTCGCTCGCGCTGGGCCGGCTCGCCGCCTGCTCCTCGGTCAGCCCGAGGACGGACCGGCGGATCGCGCCGCGCTGCGCCTCGACGAAGCCGAGCAGCGCCCCGCGCTCGTCGCCGTGCGCCTCTGCGGGAACGTGAGTGACCATGACGTCTGCCTTCCGGTAGCTGCCGGTGCGACGGCTCCTGCCGCCCTGTCACCACACACGCTACGGATCCTTGCGGTCAGCTTCTGTCCTCAAACCCACGGCACTCCGGTTCCCCCCGAACGAGCCGAGAACGGCGATCGCCCGTACTGGCGCCGACCGTCAGAACGGAACGACGGAACGCCCCCGCTGCACCGAGATCCACTTCCGCGAGGTGAACACCTCCACCATCGCCTCGCCGTTCAGCCGTCCGAGGCCCGATGCCTTCTCGCCGCCGAAGGGCACGATCGGCTCGTCGTGGACGGTGGAGTCGTTGACGTGGATCATTCCGGTGTGGATCCGCCGGGCGAGCGCGATACCCCGCTCGACGTCCCCGGTGTGGACGGCTCCGCTCAACACGTACGGGGTGTCGTTGGCGATCCGGACCGCCTCCTCCTCGCCGTCGAACGGCACGAGGAGCACGACCGGGCCGACGACCTCCTGTGCCAGGACGGAGGCGTCGGGGGCCAACCCGGTCAGCACGGACGGGGAGACCACGTTGCCGTCCGCGCCGCCCCGGAGCAACGCCGTCGCACCGTGCTCGACGGACTGCTCGACCAGGCCCATCACCGCTTCTACCTGCCGGAAGTCGATGAGCGGGCCGATATGGGTCCCCGCGTCGGCCGGGTCGCCCACCACGAGGGACCTCACCTTGGCAACCAGCTTCTCCGTGAACTCCTGCTCCACCGTGCGGTCGACCAGGATGCGGTTGGCCGCCATGCAGACCTGCCCCTGGTCCAGGTACCGGCTGAAGACCGCCGCTTCGACGGCATCGTCGACGTCGGCGTCATCGAGCACGATGAAGGCGCTGTTGCCGCCGACTTCAAGGACGGCGTGCTTGAGGTGGGCCGCGCAGACGGTCGCTACGTGACGGCCGACCCGGTCGGACCCGGTGAAGGAGATGACCTTGGGGACGGGGTGTTCGATGAGCGCGTCGCCGATCTCCGCTATATCGGTGATCACGACGTTCAACAGTCCGGGCGGCAGCCCGGCGTCCTCGAACACCTTCGCCACCAGGGAACCCCCGCAGACCGGCGTGTGCTGGTGCGGCTTGAGGACCACACCGTTGCCCAGCGCCAACGCCGGCGCGACGGACTTGATCGCCATCAGGAAGGGGAAGTTGAAGGGGCTGATGACCCCCACCACCCCTACGGGGAGCCGGTAGACCCGGTTCTCCTTGCCGTCGACCGGGGACGGGAGGACGCGGCCCTCCTGCCGGAAGGGCAACTGCATCGCCTCGCGCAGGAACTCCTTGGCGAGCTGCAACTCGAACCCGACCGTGCCCCGCGTGGCGCCCAGCTCGGCGACGATCGCGTCGGAGATCTCCGCCTCGCGGTCCTCGATGATCCGCAGGGCTCGCTCGAAGATGTCCCGGCGCACGTAGGCACTGGTCGCGGCCCACTTCATCTGCGCACGCTCCGCGGCCCGGTAGGCCAGGTCCACCTCCTGCGCCGTGGCGATGGTGATGGAGGCGAGCTTCTCCTCGTCGTACGGATTGAAGTCGATGACGTCCCAGGAGCCGCTGCCCGGGCGCCATTCACCATCGATGTACTGGAGTGCCAGATCGCTGAAGAAGGAGGACATGAGATCCCTAAGCGCCTCAGAAGCAGATGCAACTACCTGATGTCACGTCATCGTACTTGCGTCTCACGTGAGTTGGAGCAGACCACGGAGCAGGTCACGGCTCTCCGCGGCGCCGGGGCTGTCCTCTCCGAGCCGCTCCATGACCCGTTCGTACTGGGCGACGTCCTCGCGCTTGTCGAGGTACAGCGCACTGGTCAGCTGTTCCAGGTAGACGATGTCGGAGAGGTCCGACTCCGGAAAGCGGAGCATGGTGAAGGCCCCCGACTCGCCCGCGTGGCCGCCGAAGCTGAACGGCATCACCTGGAGCGTGACGTTCGACTGCTCCGAGACTTCGATCAGATGCCTCAACTGCCCCTGCATCACCGAGCGGTCACCATAGGGGCGGCGCAGCGCGGCCTCGTCCAGGACGACGTGGAGACGGGGAGCCCGTTCGGATACGAGCACCTTCTGGCGTTCCAGGCGCAGGGCCACGCGCCGGTCGACCTCGGCTGACGGTGCGCCCGGCATCCCGCGGGAGACGACCGCGTGGGCATAGGCCTCCGTCTGCAACAGGCCGTGGACGAACTGGACCTCGTAGATCCGGATGAGCGAGGCGGCACCCTCCAGCCCGATGTACGTCTGGAACCAGCCGGGCAGCACGTCACCGTAGCTGTGCCACCAGCCGGCGACGTTGGCCTCCTTCGCCAGGCTCAGCAGGGCGGCGCGCTCGGCCTCGTCCGTGACGCCGTAGAGGGTGAGGAGGTCCTCGACGTCCCTGGCCTTAAAGCTCACCCTTCCCAACTCCATGCGGCTGATCTTGGATTCGGACGCCCGGATCGAGTAGCCCGCGGCCTCACGGGTGATGCCGCGCGACTCGCGCAGACGCCTCAACTGCGAGCCCAGCAGGATGCGGCGCACCACTGACCCGCCCCCGGGCCCTTCGGACCGGGGGTAGCCCCACGACTCCACTGCGGTCACGTCTCCAACCCTCCCCATTGCCACCGGTGTCGGAGTCCCCCCGAACCCCAAGCTCCGGATTGTGCCACCAAAAAGCTTCAGCCCGTACTCGTTCGATTACGGAAATGGGAAGTCTTTGGGGAAGCCGACGCAAAAGCAAGAGGGAAGATATGGCCGTGAACCGTCAGCGGGAGGGGCACATCGGGCGCGTGCACGTGCATCTGCCCTTGCATCTGGTGTAGGCATTCGGAACCATGGAGGTCGCGTACCTGCGTACTCGTTCGTGCTTGTTCGTCTTGTAGCGCCACAGCCGCGATTCCCGGGAGTGCCTCGCATGGGAACGATTGGATCGACCGTGCTCGAGCCGTTACGGCAGGGGCTTCCCCCGATCGATCCCGCAGCCGTCTCCACCTCCGCCTCCTGCGCCCTTCCGGCCCGCTTCGAAGCCGTACGCGGCGCCAGGCAGTTCACCGGCAGAACCCTGGCCCACTGGGGACTGACCGAACGCTGCGACGACGTCGCACTCGTCGTCTCCGAACTCGTCACCAACGCCCTTCGCCACGCCCTGCCCGCGGACGATCCGCACGACCAGGAGCACCCCCGGTTCTTCGCCGAGGGGACCTCCCTGGTGAGACTCCACTTGATGCTCTGGTCGAACCGGTTGGTCTGCGCAGTGCGCGACCCCAGCCGGGAGAGCCCGGTGGCAGGTGAGGCAGAGGACTCCGCCGAATGCGGCAGGGGACTCTTCCTGGTCGACTCCTTCAGCGACGGCTGGGGCTGGCACCCCCTGGCAGGGCCCGCGACCGGGAAAGTGGTCTGGGCCCTGTTCCAACTGCCGGCCGGATAACGCGCCGGGACCGGCCCGACCGTCAATCGACGCCCGTCGGTCATGACACCGGCGACCCGTCGGTGGGGATCCGCCGGCACGGACGGACCGGCACCCCCTCCGGGGCGGCGCCGTACCGTCCACGGGAGCGCCCGCCCGCTCCCCGCGCGAGGCCGCGAAGTGCCCGCCACCCCGCCGCACCTCCCCGGGCCCTGCCGCACCCGCGCACCGGTCGGACGGCTCGGCCCCGTCGGGACGGCTCCCCGACCTCCCGGCACGAACGCCGCCCGAGACAACGGCCGTCCAGGGGCACGAGTGCGCTCCGGGGCCGGTGCGGTCGGGCCTGCCGCACCGGCCCCGGAGCCGCACGTCGCCCGCCGTCGGGCCGACCGTCCATGCCCTGGGCGCAGAGCGGTCTAGCCGAGGAGATGGTCGAACTCCCCGTCCTTCACCCCCAGCAAGAGGGCCGCTATCTCCGCCGGCGTATAGACGAGCGCCGGTCCCTCCGGGTCGCGCGAATTGCGCACCGCGACGTCCCCACCGGGCAGTTTGGCGAACTCCACGCACGCCCCCTGCGAGTTGCTGTGTCTGCTCTTCTGCCAGACGACCCCGTGAAGCTCCGTGGCCGCCATGCCGTTGTACACGTGGTGCACAGGACGCTCCCCGAGTTACAAGGTGCAAGTGTCAACTGTCTCGGATCATAGCGGTGTTTCACATGCGCATGCATGAGCAGATGCACGTGCATTTGACTGCGTTCCTTGATGGCGGCCCCTACCGGAAGTCTCCCGGAGAAGAGACGCGCCGGACGCCGTTCCGGCTCCGCGCCCCCGCCCGACCACCCCGTCCGGAACCTTGTGTCCGACGCGCCCTCAGACGACACATAGGCCCTGCTGACCGGCACTGCGGATGCGGAACATCCGCTCCCTGGCGGAAAGCGCCCCTCCGGACCGCCGCGGAGCCGAACGGCCGACTTCCTCGGCCCGGCGTCCCCTGTGCGGTCCGGCGGAGAACGCCTTCCCCAGGCGTTTTCCGCAGGGTCCACTCGCCCATATGGAGCTGTTCGCCTACCGCGGTGATGCGAGTTACTCCCGTCGAACGGATACGCCGCACAAAGGAGTTCCCAGCAGACAACCATCCAGTTTCCCAGCGCCATGCGCAGAGGTCCGACACCCCATCCGACGCACGACCACACGGTCGGGCAGCGGCACGTCAGCCGCCCGCCGGACGGAGCTCCCCACCCCTCCCACCGCCACCCCCGGACCGGGGGTCCACCGCCACCGCAAAATCCCGGGCCCCCCGGGCCACAGCCGCTTAGGCTCCGTCCCATGCCACGCTCCGAACGACAGCGGATCAACGCCTTCATATCCGCCTTCGCCCGCCGCCAGGCCGCACGCACGGCCGAGCTCCCCGGCGGGTTCGCCGTCTACGACGACGCCTACGCGCTCTCCCACGCGAACAACCAGGTGGTCATCGACGGGGCGGTCGACGCCGACGCGCTGCCGGCTCTCGTCGAGGAGTCCCTCGGGCATCTGCCGCACCGGCTGGTCCACGTCCTCGACGAGGAGGTCGGAACGGCCTGCGCCCCGGCCCTCGTCCGGGCCGGCTACACCCACTCCACCTACCTGATCATGCTGCACGACGGCCCCGCTCCGGCCGGTGGCGGCGGAGCCGGACCGGTGGGCCTCGAGGCGATCCGCGCCGCCGTGACCCAAAGCTGGCACGATCTGCTCCCGGACGCCGGTGACGAGGTCGTGCGACACCTCGTGGACCGGCGCGAGGCCCGCCGTCGCGGCGCCGACGTCGTGCACTTCATCGGCGCGCGCACCGAAGAGGGAGACATCGCCGCGTGGGCCGACCTCTACATGGACCCGGAGTCGGGCATGGCCCAGATCGAGGACCTCGTCACCGCGAAGAGCCGGCTGCGGCGCGGTCACGCCGATGCCGTCCTGACCACCGCCCTGTGCATGGCCGTCGATGCAGGCTGCGGAACGCGCTTCCTGACCGCCGACGCGGCGGACTGGCCCCGCCACTGGTACGAGCGCCGGGGCTTCACTGTCATCGGCCGCTCCCATTCCTTCGCCCGCAGCTGACCCGGATCGGCCGGGTCAGGACGCCGGGCGCGCGGAACCGGTCCTCCTGCTGAGGGTGCGGTCGGACGGGGGCACGGGCTCCCGGTTCCCCAGCCCTCCGCGCCCCCGTGCGGCACGGTCGTTTCGTCGCCCCGTCGGGCTGGTAGCTTGGCGCGGTCTCGGTCACCGACAAGCCGACTAGGGGGACAGACACGTGCACGAGCGCGTACGTACCGGTGTCATCGCGGCGGCAGGGCTCGCCGCCGTTCTCGCGCTGACCGGTTGCAGCAGCGACAAGGGCGACGGTGCGGGCAAGGACAAGGGCGCGTCCGCCGCACCCACCGCGGGCGGCGGCGAGGCCGGCGCGGACGCGGGCAGGGTCCGCGACATCGAGGGTTCCTGGGTCGGCACGTCCGCCAGCAAGCCGATCGCCCTGTCCGTCAAGAGCGGCAAGGCCCTGCTCGTCGTCGAACAGCGCGTCTGCAACGGCGAGCTGACGGAGATGGACGACAAGCCGATGCTGGCGCTGAAGTGCTCCGACGGCAACAAGGACCGCGCCATGGGCGCGATCGAGTCCAACGACGGCAGCACCCTGGTGATCTCCTGGGACGGCGGCACGAAGGACACCCTGAAGAAGACCGAGCCGGGCGCCCTCCCGCCGGGCCTGCCGACGGGTCTGCCGACCGCAGGACTGCCGGCCTCCTGACGTCCGCGGGCCTGGCGCCGTCCCCGTGTGGGCGGGGACGGCGTCGGCCGGTCCGTGCGGACCGGCCCATGCCCGTGCTCCTCGCCCCGCACGACCTCCGGCGCGCCCCGCGGGTCTTCGCCGGCACCCACCCGAACGGCCCGCCGGTGCGGCGGCGCTACCCGGACAGTTCGCCCCGCCCGCCCCGCGGCGGCATGCGCGCCCTGTCGGCCGCCTTGGTCCCGTGCTGCCAGCCGGCCGCGTCGGTGGCTCCGCGCACCCTGGTCCTCACCGTCTCCGGGAACAGCCGGTCGGCGTGCTCCGTCACCGCGACGTCGCGGGCGACGAGGACCGGGAGGAGGTCGCCACCGGTCCGCTCCCCCGCCGCGTGGGACGTCACCGAGGCGAGGCGGTCGCCCATGCGGTGGGCGTACGCGAGCAGGAACGACTGGCGGAAGGTCTTGGTGCGCTTGCGTCCGTCCGCCCTCTGTGCGGCCTCCGCGCGGGTCATCGCGGCGGAACCCTGCACCAGCAGCGAGGTGTAGAGCAGCTCGACAGCGTCCAGGTCGCCCTCGAAACCGACCACGGTGGAGAAACCGAGACCGCTGTTCCAGACCGCACGGCAGCGGTTCGCGGTGGCCACGGCGTCCAACAGGATCGCCTTCGCGGCCTCGTAGGGGGCGTCCACTCCGATACGGCAGGCGCCCGGGACGTCGGGACGGTGGGCCTGCGCCGCGAGCACCGCCTCGTCGATGCTGTGCCGCGCCATGAGCTCCTGGGCCTTCGCGCTGAGCGCCTCCGCCTCCTCCGGATATCCGGTGGCCTCGGCCTTGGCCAGCAGCCCGCGGATCCGGGTGAGCACGCGCGGCTCCGCCCGCGGTGAGACCGGCTGCCGGTGCGCCGGTGTTCCCGGTACCGGGCCGACCGGCTCGAGCGGAGGAAGGCGCACCAGCAGCCGGTAGAGCTGCAGGACCGCGGTGGCGTGGGAGAACCGGTCGGCGGAACGCGGGACGTCCTCCTCGGGCAGGTCCGCCAGCTGCGCGGCCCACCTCGGCGGCAGGGCCGAGCCGTACCGCCGGGTCTCCGCCGTGATCAGCCCGGCGACCAGCCGTACCTGCGCCTCACCGAGCTCTCGGCGGACGATCCGCACGACGTCGGCGGGCTGCCAGCCTCTTTCCCAGGCCCTGCGTACGAACTCGGCGCCACGACGGGCCAGCTCCGCGTCGGCCAACGGTTCTGCGGCGAGCAGCGAGGCGCCGGCGTCGAGCGCCTCGTCATCCTCGGCGTACAGCGCTCCGCCGAGTGCTCGCTCCACCACGTCCACGGCCACGGAGCCTACGCGAGCGGGGTGACACCCCGCCCGGCGACCGCCCCCGTCGGCCCTCGCAAGCGCGCCCGGCCCGTGCCCCGACCTCTGTCCACACCCTGTGGATATCGAACGACTGCACGGCCCGGGGCTTGCGGTTAGCGCTTCTGGGCCGCCCGGGGACCGTACGGTGGGGCCCATGGGCGAGAACAAGCAGCGCATGCTGGCCGGGGACTGGTACCTCCCCGACGACCCCGAGCTCGGCGCGGACACCGAACGGCGCTCTGCGCTCTGCGCCGCCTACAACGCCGCCGGCACCACATCCGCCGACCGTGCGGCGATCCTGGCCCAACTCCTCGGCTCGGTCGGCCCTGACGTACGGATCCGACCGCCGTTCCAGTGCGACTTCGGCCGTCACATCAGCATCGGCGCCGGCACCTTCGTCAACTTCGGCGCGGTGTTCCTCGACGCCGCCCCCATCACCGTCGGCGCACACGTCCAGATCGGGCCGAACGTCCAACTCCTCACCCCCACCCACGAGCTGGACGCCGCTCGGCGACGCGAGGGCTGGGAACGGGCCGTGCCGGTCACGATCGGGGACAACGTCTGGCTCGGCGGCGGCGTCATCGTCTGTCCGGGGGTGACGATCGGACGGGACACGGTGGTGGGAGCGGGCGCCGTGGTCACCAAGGACCTTCCGGCGGGAGTGCTGGCGGTGGGCAATCCGGCCCGGGTGGTGCGGACCCTGACATAGGGCCGGGGCCGGGTCGGCGCAGCCAGGGCTTGATCACCAACGTGCCCCGGGCGTCCCCCGCCCCGCTGCGCACGCCAGTGCGCTACCGTCCGTGCGCCCGGAACCGACAGGGCCCGGCACCACGCATACCGAACCGGCCCGACGGGTCGGCTCGACGGTCGAACGCCCCGGCAGAGGCCCCGTTGCGGCGCGAACCCCGGCGACGCCTCGCACCGGCCGGGGAACGTCCTGCACCGCACGGCCGCCGACGCCCCCTACGAGGATCCGCAGCGGACGCGCCGGGAACACACCCGCCGTTGTCAGCGCCGGGTGCCACACTCGCACCCATGAGCGAAAGGTGGGCTCTGGCCGCGACCGAGGGCGGCGGCGCGTTGCTCGCACCCCTCGCCCAGGACGGGCGGCCCGCCGGCGAGGTGCACCACGAGCCCGATCTCGCCGCGGCCGTGCGCGCCCGGCCGGGGGTCGGACGCTGGGTGTGGCGTTCCACCGCCGAGATCTACCCCCGGCTGTTGGACGCCGGCGTGCGCGTCGAGCGGTGCTACGACGTCGAGGACGCCGAGCAGCTGCTGCTCGCGCACCAAGGCCGCCTCGGCGAACCCCGTTCGGCCGCCGCGGCGTGGGCACGCCTGCACCACGCCCCCGTACCGCCCGACCAGCCACTGCGGGCGGCGGAGCCCGGCTCGCAGTCGTCGCTGTTCGACCCGGAGCCCGTACCCGTACCGTTCGACGGCTTGCTGGAGGTCTACGCCGACCAGCAGCGGCGGCACGACGCCGCCGAGCACCCGGGGCGGATGAGGTTGCTGACCGCGGCCGAGTCCGCGGGGATGCTCGTGGCCGCGGAGATGAACCGTTCCGGGCTGCCCTGGCGGGCGGACGTCCACCGGGAGGTGCTCCACGAACTCCTCGGGGACCGATACGCGGGCGGGGGCGAGCCGCGGCGCCTCGCCGAGCTGGCGGACGCCGTCTCCGCGGCCTTCGGGCGGCGGGTTCGACCGGCCCTCCCCGCAGACGTGGTGAAGGCGTTCACCCAGGCGGGCATCAGGGTCCGCTCCACGCGCCGGTGGGAGCTCGAAGGCATCGACCACCCGGCCGTCGAGCCGCTCATCCAGTACAAGAAGCTGTACCGGATCTGGACGGCCCACGGCTGGAGCTGGCTCCAGGACTGGGTCCGCGACGGCCGCTTCCGACCCGGCTACCTACCGGGGGGAACCGTCTCGGGCCGGTGGACCACCAACGGCGGCGGCGCACTACAGATCCCGAAGGTGATCCGGCGCGCCGTCGTCGCCGACGAGGGCTGGCGGCTCGTGGTCGCCGACGCCGACCAGATGGAGCCGCGTGTCCTCGCCGCGATCTCCCGCGATCCCGGGCTGATGGAGGTCGCCGGTCATCCGGACGACCTCTACGCACGGCTCTCGGACCGGGCCTTCTCCGGCGACCGGGAGCACGCCAAGCTCGCACTGCTCGGCGCGATCTACGGCCAGACCAGCGGCGACGGGCTGAAGAACCTCGCGGCACTGCGACGCAGGTTCCCCCTCGCCGTCGGCTACGTCGACGACGCGGCCCGCGCCGGGGAGGAGGGGCGACTGGTCCGCACGTGGCTGGGCCGCACCAGCCCGCGGGCTGCGGGGACCCGGGACGACGACGAGGCGGGCATCCCGCAGGAGGAGCCGGACGTGGGCCCGCCCCAGGGCGGGTTCGCCCCCGGCTACGCGTCGAGCGACGCGCGTGCCCGGGGCCGGTTCACCCGCAACTTCGTGGTGCAGGGCAGCGCTGCGGACTGGGCCCTGCTGATGCTCGCTGCGCTGCGCAGGGCCATCGCGGAACTCCGAGCGGAGCTGGTGTTCTTCCAACACGACGAGGTCATCGTGCACTGCCCGGCGGAGGAGGCGGACGAAGTGGTGGCGGCGGTCCGCGCGGCGGGGGACACGGCGGGGCGCATCACCTTCGGCGACACGCCGGTTCGGTTCCCGTTCACCACGGCGGTGGTCCGGAGGTACTCCGACGCGAAGTGACCACGCCCGGCCGGCGGGCGCCGACGGGAGGCCGCGGTTCAGACGGCTTGGCCGCCGTCCTGCTCGTCGAGGAATTCGCGGAGCTCCGGCAGCACCTTGGCGTCGGTCCCTTCCAGTGCCGCATGGGCACGCCGCCATTGCACCAGGGCCTCCCCGCCACGCCCCTCCGCGCGCAGCAACAGACCGAGTTCATGGCGGGCGAGGCCCTCGGTGAACAGGTCTCCCCTGGGCGCCGCGCGCTCCAGGACGAGCCTGCACTCACGGACGGCGGCGGCGTGCAGACCCTGCTCGCGCAGGGCACGGACCAAGCCGAGGCGGGCCTGCGACTGGCTCTGCCAGTCGCCGTCGTCGCCGGTGCCGACGATGTTCAGGCACGCCTCGAAATGGCACTGGGCCTGGGCGGGTTCGCCGAGCGTGAGGCGGGCGTACCCCATGTTGCAGTGGGCGCTCTCCCTCAACAGCATGCTGCCGAGCCTCATGCCGACGGCGAGACTGCGTTCGTGGTAGCTCAGGGCGAGACGGGCGTCGGTGTGCTCATGGAGGTTGCCGAGGTGGCTGAAGATGATGCCTTCCGCATAGTCGTCGCCGAGCCTGCGGGCGATGACGAGTGATTCCTCCAGGGCCCGGGCGGCCTCCGCGTAGCGTTCGAGGCGTTCCAGCAGCAGCCCCCGGTTGGACAGGCCCCGCTGGACCCAACTGTCCTCGCCCACCTGGCGCCAGAGGGCGATGCCCTCGTCGTTGAGGGCGAGCGAGCGCTCGCTGCGCCCGAGCATGAAGTTCACCCCGGCGAGGTCCGTGAGCGCGTGCGCCTCGGCCTGCGGGTCGCCGGACCCACGGGCGGCCTCCAGGGCGATCTCGTTGAGGACGCTGAGCTCCTGGAGTCGTCCGCGCCGCTGGAGGTAGGTGAAGGCGGCGCGAACCACCCGGAGGGCGGTGACCGACCGCGGCGCGAACGCCTGGACGAGGGCGACGATGTTGGGCAGTTCCCGGTCGCCCCAGGCGAGGGCCTCGGCCTCCCCGGCGAAGGGGACGGCTTCACCGATCTGCGGGGGCACCCGGGTTCCCGCCAGATGCGCCGGTACGAGCGCCAGCCCGACCTGCCGCGCCTTCTCCCCGTACCAGCGCAACGCCCGCTCCGCGGCCGCCGCGCGTTCCTCCTCCCCGTCGAGCCGCGCGGAGAGCTCCCGTGCGAAGTCCCGTACGAGGTCGTGCGGGGCGAACCTCCGGTAGGCCACCTCGTCGAGCAGGGCGACGTCGACGAGCCGCTCGACCGCGGCGACGGCCCGGCGTTCGTCGGTGGCGGACCCCATCAGCTGGGCGACCAGAACGGCGTCGTACACCGGAAGGTCGACCGCTCCCAGCCTGCGGAGGGCGAGTGCGGCGTCGGGGTCCAGCGCATCGTGCGCGACCGACAGCGAGCGGCGCACGCTGAGGTCGTCGTACTCGAGGTGGTCGAGGCGGTCGGCCTCGGCCGTGAGCAGTCCGGCGAGGGCGGAGGGAGTGAGCGCACGGCGGGCCGCGAGGCGGGCGGCGACGATGCGCAGGGCGAGCGGCAGGCGGCCGCACAGCTCGACGAGCCTTTCCATCGCGGCGGTTTCGTCGAGCTCGGCGGGGTCCGCATCGTCGTCGAGGCTCCGTCCACGGCCGGACACGGCCCGCAGCAGGGCGGTGCTGTCCCGGGCGCTCAGCGGTGCCAGCGCGAACCGTGCCGCGCCGTCGAGCGCGGTCAGCGGCGAACGGCTGGTCACCACGACGGCACAGCCCGGACCGGCAGGCAGCAGTGGTCTCACCTGCGCGGCGGACGCCGCGTCATCGAGCACCAGCAACGTGCGGGTGGGGGCGAGGGTGGAGCGCAGCAGTGCGGCTGCGGCATCCGGGTCCTCGGGTACGGCCCTGGGCGGGACGCCGAGGTCACCGAGCAGGGCGGGCAGGGACCGCCGGGGGTCCAGGGGGCTCACGCCCGGCGTCGCACCGTGCAGGTTGAGGTGGAGCTGGCCGTCGGGGAACGCGTCCCGGAGGGAGTGGGCGACGTGCAGGGCGAGGGCGCTCTTGCCGACGCCCGCCATGCCGCTGAGCACGGCCACCGCGGGACGCGTGGGGCCGATCAGCACCGCGCGCAGTTCCTTGACGAGCCGGGTGCGGCCGATGAAGTGGGCCGGGGCGGAGGGGAGTTGCGCGGGTCGCGGCGAGGAGCTGTGGCGGGGGCCGCCGCGCGCCGCCGGCGCAGGGCCCTGGAGGACTTCCTGGTAGGCCTCCTGGACCGCGGGTCCCGGGTCGATGCCGAGTTCCTCCGCGAGCGTGCGGCGGAGCGACTGGTAGGCGGCCAGTGCCTCGGGCTGCCTGCCGGTGCGGTGCAGAACGAGCATCAGCTGCCGGAAGAAGACCTCGCGCAGGGGGAACTGTGCGGTCAGGGCCGCGAGTTCGGGACCGAGCCCGTCGGGCCGGCCAAGGCCGAGGAACGCGTCGTACCGCCACTCGAGGAGCATCAGCCACGACTCCCGCAGCCGCTGTGCGGCGGCGGGAACACCGTCCTCGGGGTCGTACAGTCCGGTCAACGGGTCCCCGCGCCAGAGGTCGAGCGCCGCCCGCGAGCCGACGACGACGGTTTCGAGGTCGCGGCGGACCGCTTCCCCAGGCTGGTGCGGGGAACGCTCGTCGACGCGTGTGGCGCGGGCGTGTGCGGCGCGCACCGCGGCCACGTGCTGCTCGAACAGGTCCACGTCCAGTTCCCCCGGCTCGACGCGCAGCAGGTAACCGGGGGCAACGGCCCGCAGCCGGTCGGGCTCGGCGAGCAGCCGCCGCAGCCGCGTCACGTGGTTGTGCAGGGACGCCTGGGCGGAAGCGGGTGGCTCCCCGCTCCAGAGTGCGTACTTCAGCTCCTCGACGGGTACGACCCTGTTGGCACGCAGCAGCAGCGTGCCGAGCAACGTGCGGAGTTTCGCGCTGCCCACCGTGCGGATCTCATCCGCGGCATCGTGCACGGTCAGCGGACCGAGCAGGCCGAACCGCATGCCTTCCTCCTGCGCTGACCGTTGGCCACATGTTAGCGATCTGTTGGCGGAGGCTGGTTGGATATCCACGTCGGATCCGGTGAGACGGTGCTCGGCGTGGATGGCCACACTCGGGGGAGTGTCACCGCCGCAGCCGGATCCGAAGACAGAGAGAGCCTCGGTCGCGTGGGAGTGGCCGGGGCTTTCGTCGTGTGCGGTCGGGCCGTGCGCCTGGGGCGGATTCCGTCGGGGGCCGGTCGCCCGTCGGTCCCGCCTCGCCCGGACCGCGGACGGCACCGCCGATTCACCCGCCGCGCTGCCCGCGACGGCTTGCGCAGCGGGCGCCCCACGGAACATCCGCCGGACGTCCCGCAGTTACTGCGGTGCCGCGGATCACGTACGGGGCCTCCAGCCGCGCACGAGGCACCAGGCACCACCTCCGACGAAGAGGGCGGTCGCCCCACGCATGACCACGGTCGCCGTCAGCCGCACGCCCTCGGACATGTCCGCGACCTGGACCTGGGTCACCCGGATCAGGACGACGCCCAGGACGATCATCAGGAGTCCCCCTGCAATCCAGGCGGCTCTTACCGCCGCCGGGGGGCTGCTGCCCTGCGTGATCTGGTCGCGCTGCTGTGCCGTCATGACGGTGCCGCCTTCGTCGGGGGGGGCGGTGCCGGACTCCGGGCCCGTCACCCGCACTCTGGACTCGTCGAGGCACCCGGAGGCCCCGGTGCGGACCGACTCGGCTCAGGTGAGGCCCCGTTGGGCCAATTCTACGCGCATGGTCTCCCCCTTCGGTCATACGAGCGTGGCCCCCGACCCTCGGAAATGTGCCCGCCCTGCCGCGGGAAGGGCGGGCACCCCCGTCGCGGTCCCATCGGCCGTCGCCGACGTCGATGAGGACGCGGGCCACGGTCCTGGCCCCGATGCCGGACATCGGGGCCAGGACCTGGCACGTGCCCTGATGGGGCCGAAGTGGACCGCCTTGTCGGCGATGGCCCTGGCCCGGGAGAGCCGGGGCCCCAAGGGACCAACGGCCTTGGGGCCCCTACGGCACCTGATCGCCGCTACGACAGCCCGAGTTCGTTGTCGATGAACGCGAACATCTCGTCGTCGCTGGCCTCGTCGATCCGTGCGGCGAGCTCGCCGCCGGTGCCGCCCAGCGCGACCAGCAGGGTCTGCAGCCGCTCGGCGATCTCGCCCTTCTCGTCCTCGGCGACCGTGGCGCCCGCGACGGCCTTCTCCAGCCTTTCCAGTTCGGCGTGTACCGGAGAGGGTGCCGCCGCCGCTTCCGTGAACGGCAGTTCTCCGACGACGAAGCCGGCCAGCGCGTCCGCCGACGGGTAGTCGAAGATCAACGTGGCGGGCAGCCGCAATCCCGTGGCCGCGGTGAGCCGGTTGCGCAGTTCGAGCGCGGTCAGCGAGTCGAAGCCGAGCTCGAGGAAGCCGCGGTCGGCGGCCACCGCGCGCGGTCCGGCGAAGCCGAGCACGGCGGCCACGTGGGTACGCACAAGGTCGAGCACGGCCTTGGTCCGTTCCTCGGCCGACAGTGCCGCGAGCCGCTGGAGCAGCGCCTCGGCCTCCGACCGGGACAGCGCGGCCTGGGCCTGGCTCCGGCGGGACGGCAGCCTCACGAGGTCCCGCAGCACGGCGGGGGTGCCGTGCTCCACGAGCCTGGCGCGGACGGCCGGGAGGTCGAAGCGCACCGGAACCAGGACGGCCTCCTCCCTTCCGAGTGCCGCGTCGAAGAGGGCGAGTCCCGCCTCCGACGGCATCGCCGTCACCCCTGAGCGGTTCATCCGGGCGACGTCTGCCTCACCGAGCCGTGCGGTGAGCTCGCTCCGCTGCTCCCAGAAGCCCCACGCGAGGGAAACGGCGGGCAGTCCGGCGGCGCGGCGGCGGGCGGCGAGCGCGTCGATGAAGGCGTTGGCGGCGCCGTAGTTGGCCTGCCCCGGGCTGCCGATCGTGCCGGCGGCCGAGGAGAACAGCACGAACGTCCCGACGCCCGGGTGCCGTGTCAGCTCGTCCAGGTGGACGGCCGCGTCGACCTTCGGGCGCATCACCGCGTCCAGGCGTCCCGCATCGAGGGCGGCGACGACGCCGTCGTCGGTGACTCCCGCCGTGTGGATGACAGCGGTCAGCGGGTGCTCGGCCGGGATGCCGTCGAGCAGTCGCCGCACCGCCCCGCCGTCGGCGACGTCGCACGCGGCAACCGTCACGGTCGCGCCGAGGCGGGTCAGTTCGTCCCGCAGCTCGGCGGCGCCCTCGGCCGCGGGGCCGCGGCGGCTGGTCACCAGGAGCTGCCGCACGCCGTGCCGGGTGACGAGGTGCCGGGCGAGGAGCGCGCCCAGCGTGCCCGTACCGCCGGTGAGGAGCACGGTGCCGGACGTGTCGAAGGCGGGGCGCGCGAGGGCGGCTGTGCGTGCGGAGTCCCCCGCCTCGGCGATACGCGCCGAATCCGCCGCCTCCGCGGTAGGTCCGGAGTCCGTCGGCTCGGTGGTACGTGCGGAGTCCGTCGGCTCGGCGGTCCCTGCCGCGCCCTTCGGCGCCCCGTGGGTCACCGCGTGCAGGCGCCGGCCGAGGAGCCGGCCACCGCGCACGGCCACCTCGGGTTCCCCGGTGGTGAGCGTCACCGGGACCGCCTGGCGCGAGGCCGGGTCGTCGTCGAGGTCGACGAGTACGAACCGCCCGGGGTTCTCCGCCTCGGCGGCTCGTACGAGCCCCCATACCGCGGCAAGCCCCAGGTCGTCCGGCGCGCCGCCGGGCTCCGTCGCCACCGCGCCGCCGGTGACGAGTACCAGGCGGGACTCGGCGAACGTCTCCTCCGCCAGCCACTCCTGGACGAGCGTGAGCGCCTGGCCGGTGGCGGCCCGCACGGCACCCGGGACGTCGGCCCGGGCATCGGCGGCCGCCAGGACGGTGCCGCTCGTGGCGAGGGGGGCGAGCACGACGGCCGGTGCGGGAGCGCCTGCGACGACCGCCGCAGCGAGCCCGGCCAGGTCCGGGTGGTGCGCTGCGTCCTCACCGCCGGCCTTGAGGGCCTGCTGGAGGCCGGGCGCGTCGGCGCCGACGACCGCCCAACCGTCGTACGCAGCGGAGACGCCCGGTGCGGTCTGGAGCCCGACCCAGTCGGTGCGGTACAGGGTGTCGCCCGCCGTCCCGGCGGCCGCGGACAGCTGCTCGGCGGATATCGCCCGCAGGACGAGCTCCTCGACGGTCGCCACCGGAGCCCCGGCCCCGTCGAAGACCCCTACGCGCACCCGGTCGCCGGCCGGCTCCGGGGTCAACCGCACCCGCAGGAACGTGGCACCGGCCGCGTGGACCGACACTCCGTTCCACGCGAACGGCAGCCGCACCCCCTGGGAGGTGTCCGCTCCCTCGGTCGCCCCGACCGTGCCGAGGGCGTGGAGCGCCGCGTCGAGCAGCGCGGGGTGAAGGGCGAAGCCGTTGACGGAGGCGCCCTCGGGCAGCGCCACCTCGGCGTAGATGTCGTCGCCGTGCCGCCAGGCCGCTTTCAGGCCCTGGAAGACGGGGCCGTACTCGTATCCCTGCGCCAACAGGTCGTCGTAGCCACCGCCGAGCTCGACCGGCTCGGCCCCGGCGGGCGGCCAGGAGGCCGGGCCGGCCGACGGTGCGACCGGCTCGGCGGCCAGCACGCCGGTTGCGTGCGTGTTCCAGGAGCCGAAGCCGTTGTCCTGGTCCGCCGCCCTGGAGTGGACGTCCACCTGCCTACGCCCGTTCTCGTCGGCCGCACCGACGGTGACCTGCACCTGAACGGCCTCCGACGGCTCGAGGACCAGCGGTTCGAGGAGGGTCAGCTCGACGATCTCGGCGCAGCCGACCTCGTCACCGGCACGGACGGCCATCTCGACGAAGGCCGTCCCCGGGAGCAGGACCGTGCCCGTGACGGCGTGGTCTGCGAGCCACGGATGCGTACGAAGAGAGATCCGGCCGGTCAGCACCACGCGGTCGGACTCTGCCAGCGGCAGGGACGCGGAGAGCAGGGTGTGCTCGGTGGCCTCCAGACCGGCGGAGGTGACGTCACCGGCGCTGCCGGTGTTCTGCAGCCAGTAGTGGGTGTGCTGGAAGGCATATGTCGGCAGGTCGACGACACGAGCGTCGGCGGGGAGGGTCTGCTCCCAGTCCACGGCCGCACCAGCGGCATACGCCTGA
>NZ_JBHZCF010000027.1:0-79689 GCF_042755225.1 Streptomyces sp. NPDC059169
AGCCCCGAGCGGTACCTGGACGAACTGCGGTCCAGCACCCCGCCCGCACGCCACATGCCGCACGTGGCCGCCTTCGGCCGGCCGGACGGAGTCGCAGCCGTCACCGAGTTCGAACCCTCCATCGTCCGCTCCGGTGACACCGTCCAAGTGTGCGGTGGCGGCAAGCGGCTGACCTTCCACGAGCGCGCAGAACCAAGCCTGCGGGCGCTCCTGTCGGGTCACCCGGTCTACCTCGACGGCGCCCCCGACGACATCATCACTTTGGCCGACTTGCTGATCACGGAGGGGCTGTGCGAACCGCTGACGGAACTATCGTCCTCGGGCTACACCGGTCTGGTCACGCCCGTGACCTACTCGAAGCAGCCGCCGACCTCGGCGTAACACGCCTCGACACCGCGTCCAACTACCTCCGCCATCGTTCCCACGAGGTCCTGAAGAGGACGGCCGGCGATCTTCTGCCGAAATTCTCGGTCTCCACCAAGGTCGGGTTCTTCCCCGAGGGACACAGCCTCGCTCCCGCCCGGCTCCGCAGAGCCGCCGAGCAAGCCATCAAGGACCTGGGGCGGGAGCCTGATCTGGTACTTCTCCACAACCCAGAACACTCGGCACCCGACGCCGAAACGCTGGAACAGGCGTGCACGGCCCTGGCCGATGCAGCACAGGCCGGGCTCTGCCGTTCCTGGGGCGTCTCGACCTGGGATCCGCGCTCGCTCCTGGACTTCGACGTGCCAAGCCCTGATGTCCTTATGGTCCGAGCGGGGCTGCTGGTCGGGGTCGACGTCCTCGATGCGGCCGAGGCCCTGGTCATGGGGTGGTGCCCGTCGCAGGTGTGGGGCATGAGCCCCTTCGGCGGAAGTACGGCCGAGGCGGTGTGGGAACGCTTCGATCCGAGGATCTTCCTGCGAAACTCCCCGCCGGCCACGAAGATCCAGGCCGCCTTCCGATCCTCCTACGGCCTGCCCCGGGTCGACGCGGTCGCGGTCGGCACGGACGACGTCGACCATCTGCGGGAGCTGACCGAGGCCCTGGCGTACGAGGTCGACGAGAACGTGGTCCGGGAGTACAGACAGCTCCTCAAAGCCCGTCAGGCCGCCTGAAGTTCCTGCAGCAGCTGCTCCGCCGTCTTCCGCGCGGGGACCAGGCGGGGGTCCTCAGGATCGGCGTAAGGGCCGAGGATCTTCGCGGCGACGAACAGCGTCATCAGCATGCCGTCCCGGCTCTCCAGGTCCTCACGCCGCTCGCTGCGGACGCGGTCGGCCAGAGCCGGGACGGCGAGGGAGGCCCCCCACAGACTTGCCGCGTCCAGGCCGCGGGGGGCCATGCCCCAGTCCTCCCAGTCGAACACGCAGAACACCGGCCCCGTGATATTCGCCCAGTTGAAATCCGCATGGGCCGGCCGCCACTCGGCCACGGCCGTATCGACACCCGGGAACACGCTGTGGATCGTTCCCGTGACCAGTTCCTGCGTGAGGGTCTCGGTATCCGATGTCGCGATACGGTTGGTGTGCTGCGCGGCCAGCGCATCCAGCGAGGTGCTCAGCGCCTTCCACCACTCCTCGGGCAGCTGTGGATCCTCCGCCACCACGGCGCTGCTCACCGGCGCCGCCGGCAGCAACCCCGTCTCGTCCGCCCGCCACATCACCAGCTCCGTGTCGTCCCGCCACGCGACGCCTGTGAGCCAGGCAGGTTTCGCGATCCCGCGAAGAGCCTCGGCGGACGCGGTGCCATCCCCTCCCTGGACCCCGATCCGATCGAGTCCACGACGCTCGATCCGCACCCACGTATCGCGGTCCGTACGCGCCCCCACAGACCGGCGCTTACGCACTACAGCCTCCCGGCTCAGGCGCACCCCAAGCGACCGTTCGACACGGTCCAGCACGGCTTCCACGGGCTCCTTGCGCAGATCCACTGAACGCGGTGTCATGCGCCCGAACGTACCAAGTCCCAGCCCCGCTACGAGCGAGATTCGGGGCAAGGCGTAGCCGGTCGTAGCGCCGAAGAGACCGATCCCGTGCTGCCCCTCCAGGCGAGGCACGGGTGGGGGCCAGTCTTGGGTTCGGTGGGGACGCGCCCCGAACGGGAACAGACGAGTCGTAGCGACACCAGCGACCCACCAGTCGACCTCACCGACGGCGTTCGAATGGTGCTGGACGTGGGCCAAGAGGCGGTCCCAGTGCCGTCCGCCGACCGGCGGCAGGCGGACGACCATCCAGCGGGAGAGGGACCGCAGTCGGGGTCTTCGACCCGGTCGCAGCCGAGGGGTACGGGGTGTAGAGGCCGGGGCTTCGTCGGTCGTGGACGACCGGTGCGATCAAGGCGATAGCGGACACGAGGAACGGTAGTGCGGATCATGGTCCGGGCTTGAACATGTCGATGATCGGCAGGTACCGGTGCCAACGCCGCCCGAACAGGACCAGCAGCACCAGTACTGCCATCGCGACGATCACAGCGCCTGAGGCTATGTCGGGAAGATTCAGCAAGGAGACAGCGACGGCCCCGCCGGCGATCACCACCACGGTGACGCCCACGAGAATCGGTTCGCGGTCACGTACGGGTTCAAGGTCCGAAATCGACCCCACTGGCAGCAGGGTTGCGACCTTGCTACTCGTGTACTGCTCCGCGATCGTCGCTACCAGTCCCGCCAACTCCTCCAATGCGTGCTGCGAATGGTCGCCGTGCATCTCTTCCTCAACTGTGCGGAGTTTGGCGACCACCTGCCCGGCATGGCGCCGCAGGTTTGCGTTAGGAGGGGAGAAGGACAGCACTGACCCACGCCTGCGATACGCCGCCAGCACATCGCCCTCCAGTCTCCGGAGGCTCCTCGACACCTCGACCAGAGCCTCGTGCCGGCGGTCTCCGCCGCGCCTGTGGGCCTCGGCGCAACTCTCGATCACCTCGGCGCAGAGCCAGGCCAGGCGATTGCGGCGTGTCGTACATGCCGAGCCCCTTGTTTGCCCGACGATCACCGCCAAGACCATCCCGACCCCGAGGAAGGCCAAGATGACCCTGTCATGGAGGAGTTCCTCCGGCCACCAGAGGGCCGCTGCCTCGAAGCTCAGGAACAGCCACGCGACCAGACCCCAGGCTTGCAGGTTGATGAACCAGCCCAATCCCGCAGCATCGTGCTTGCGCAGGGCCACGCGGAATCCGCGCGGTATCGGCCACCAGTCGTATCCGAGGCGATCGAGCGCTGCGCGCAGATCGGCCACCTGCTTGTCCATCCGGCGTCGGGCACGAGTGCGCCGTACTCGACGAATCCCATTGACCATGATCATGGCAGGTGAGGATGTCACGCGGCGCTGACAATCGGCGGACATTAAGGTGCTCGGCACGGGTGGACAACGTCGATGCCTAGTGGCCCGACTCAGCGAATGCGGCTGCTCGTGTGGCTAACCGTTGCTGGCGGGATAGATGGCGGTGTGCTGCTAAGTCGCGCGCGTGCGGTCCGTGCGGCGCTGGGCTGGCGTGTACCGGTTCCGTGGGCAAGGTCTTCGGTGAGGTCGGCGAGCAGCGAGCTGGGGGTGTTCGGGGACGCCGTGAGCGTCCAGGTGGGATGGTCGATGCTGGGGCCGGCCCAGACGGTCCACGTGGCCAGGGTGCTGTGCCGCGTCTGGGCGACGAAGGCGTCGAACTGGACGCCGGCGTCCCCGGCCAGGTTCGTCCAGCGGATCCAGCGGCCGTCGACGGTGTGCTTCCATCCGGCGTCGGTGAGGGGCCGGGTGGCGGCGGTGACGGCTTGCTCGTCGACCGCACCGCCGATGGCTGTACCCCAACTCTCTTCGTGGGCGAGGTGGTGCAGCAGCGTCTGGAGCACGGGGGCTGGGGTGGCGCCGGTCGCGGTGAGGTGCCACATTCGTTCCGAGACGGGGGTCTCGTACGCAGCCACGGTCCAGGCGGTATCGCGGGGGTGGGCTTCGTGGACGTGCTCGATGCGCAGGGTCTGGGCTTCGTGGATCGCGTGGGTGGTGTCGTCGGACCAGGTCCTCCACTTCTCCCAGTCGCCGTGTGCGGCGAGGAACAGGTCGAGGATGGAGTCGTGGTCGCCGGGGTCGGCGGCGTAGGCCGGCACGATCTCCGGCTTCTGGGCGGCGGGCGCCGGGTGTGCGGCTGGTGTGACGAGGGTGGTGCGGGCGTCGGCGGCGTGGCGCTCGGTGTCGGTCAGCGGTGCGGGGCCGGGACGCATGGTGTCGCCGTGGAGGCGTTCGAAGGCTGTCAGGGCCTGGGCGAGTGAGTCGTAGGTGTCGGCGACCTGCCGCAGGTGGTTCTCGCCGTGCAGGTAGACACTCTTGCCGCTGTCGGGGTAGGTGCCGACAGCCACCATGGTGCCGCTGTCGTCAGCATGAGCGTGGATGATCAGGCGCCCGCGACGGATGTCGTCGTAGATCTTCTGGGCTTCGCTGGAGACCTCCCGGATCTCGTCTCGGCTGCACCAGGGCATCGGATAGTTGGCCCAGGTCCACTCCTCGTCGATCGCCTCGCGGAGCCGGGGGTTGATCTCGGTGGTGATTCCATCCGCTGTCATCGCCTGAGCGGCCTTCTCGGCCCAGTAGGGCTCCTCGTGGTCGATGCGGGCCATGACCAGGGTGTGCTCGTTGACGGCTTCGAAGCCGCGGGCGGTCAGCAGAGCGCGGGCGAGGTGTGGCCGGGGGCCGGTGACCGTGGCGGTTACGGCGCTGGGGTGTATGGGGTGGGTGTCGAGGCGGACATGCGCGTCGGTGGCGGGTGTCGGCACGAAGGGGCGCTCGTTTCTGCCGGTGGCCGGGCCGTAGGGGTCCGGCCACCGGCGGGGTCGGGGTCAGCGGGAGATGCGCGCAGCGGGTGGCGCCGTGGACGGCGGCGGGCCGGCCCGGGGCGGGGGCGTTGCCCTGGCCCGTGCGGGCTTGGTCGTGGGTGCGGGTGAGGTGGCGTGCTGCCAGCGGGTGCGTACTGCGGACAGGTCGGCGAGCGCGCGGCGGCTGCCGATGACGAGCTGATACGGCGTTGTTGCCGGGTCGTCGGTGAACGCCTCGATGCGGCGGCCTACCTGGTGCGCGGTCGTGAGGACGGCGCGCTGGAGGATCTGTTCGCCCCAGTGCTGCGGGCAGCCGGCCGGTGTTCCGAGGAGGTCGAGCAGTTCCCTGGGTTCGACGCCTGCGGTGAGCAAGTGGCGCTGCTGTGCTTCCCACAGCACGGTGACCGGGTCGACGGGGGCCCGGCGCCGGGTCAGGGCGGTCAGGCACTGCCACAGCCCGGCGTGCAGAGGGTGAGTGAAGTCGTCCGGGGTCAGCCACCGCATCTGTTCGACGTCCGTGGGGTGCGCTGTCGCGGTGGCGAGCAGCAGCCGCTCCTCGTCGACCGCCTCCTCGACGTCGTACGGGGCGGTGGTCGGCGCGGGTTGGGGGGTGCGGGGCAGGGAGCCGGCGTGCGAAGGGAATCGCGCTGCGAGGTCGTCCACGACGCCGGCGAGGGCGTCGGCTTCTGCGAGGGTGGTCGCGACCGGGTGCGGGAGCGAGGTGTCCCGCGCGGTCTGAACGAGGCGCTGGCCGCCGGCACGCAGGCGCCGACGGGCGTGCTCTGCCTCGATGATCCGCGCGTACGCGGGCGCGTGCCGCGGCCAGGGGCAGACCTGGATCAGAGTGTGGAGGTAGGAGGCGGTCAGACCGCGGGCCTGCTCGCGAGCAGCGGTGAGCACCATGTCGAGCCACCTGGCGTTCCGTGCGTGCTGGACTGGATCGGGGACCGGCAGGGAGCGGATCGCGGCGAACAATGCGGCGTGCGCGGCGGTGGAGAACGCGTCCGGACCCATGCCGGGCACGTCGCCCAGGCGCTGGGGCTCGAGGAGGAGGGCGCCGAGGAGGGCCTGCTCGGCGTAGTACACCGGCTGCGGCGGCGGGACGGTGTCGAGGTCGTCGTCCTCGTAGGGGTCGGAGGTGGGTGCCATCAGGCGGCCAGGGTGAAGTCGTCGGGGTTGAGGGTCCGGTTGAGGTGAGGGGCGAGGAGGTGGCCGGCGAGCAGCGGAGGTACGGCGTTGCCGATCTGGGAGAACTGCGGGCCCTTGTTGCCGGCCCAGGGGTAGTCGGCGGGGAAGGTCTGCAGCAGGCCCGCTTCTCGGGCGGTGATCCGGATCGGCTCCGGCGTGGCCTGGGGCTCTGTGTCCGACTGGTAGGCGCGAGGTTCGGCGATCCAGGTGCACTCGTTCGCGCGGTGCCCGAAGAGCAGCGTCCCGGCCGGCTCCTCGATGGACCGGACGGTGGCATTGGCCTGGTTGTTGCTGCGCAGGGACCACGACCACCGGTGCGCTTCAGCGGTGAACGTGGGTGCTGGGGCGTCGGCGGGCCGGTTGTCGCGTGTGCCGTGCCGGGCTGCCCAGCCGGCCCCTTCCCTGCGGGACCGCAGGACGATTCCGTCCGGCCGGGGCGTCCAGGTGCCGCGGTCGCGCGCGTCGGAGAGTATCTTGCGGGAGCCGGAGGGGAAGGGCTCCGGTCCGCCGCCGGGGCCGCCGCCGGCGCACACGGTGGGAACGGGCCGGTCGGTCGCGCCCCAGCCGAGGGCCTCAGCCATGGAGACCCACCGGGCGCGGCCCGGCCCGAACAGCGACTCGGGCTCCGGGAGCTTGGCGTGGGTCGGGGGCGGGGGCTCGGCGGGGCGGACCCGTGAGGCGAGCAGGATCGCCCGCTTCCTTGTCTGGGGGACGCCGTAGTCGGCGGCGTTGAGGATGCCGGTCCAGACGGAGAATCCCCAGCGGCGCAGGATCGCCGCGTATTGCTTCCACAGCGGCAGGACGTCCGGTACTTCCTCCATGGCGACCCACTCCGGCTCCCCGGCCGCGTTCAGGGCGTGGAGGTAGCGCATGGGCTCGGCGGCCAACAGCGAGCGCTCGTCCCGGCAGGCGGCGAGGAGCTGCTCGCGGGTGTCGCGTCCGGCGGCGAGGTCGGCGACCGCCTGGTGCACCAGTGGCTGGTCCACCAGTCCGAGGCGCTTGCCGGCCATCGACCACGCCTGACACGGCGGAGACGCGATCAGTCCTTGCGTCCGGCCGACCCACGGCCATGCCGGATACATCGCCACGTCGGTCCGGATCGTCAACTGCCCGGTCGCGGCGCGGGTTTTGCACGCCCACTCGTCCCACTCCAGGCCGACGTCCCGTACGCCGAGCACGGTCAGCGCGTGACTCCAACCTCCCGGACCCGCGAAGAGGTCCAGTATCAAGAAGCCAGCCCGAAGTCGTCCTGCACCGGCTCGGCGTCACCGCGGCATGCCCAGGGAGAGCAGCCGTCGACCGCGCCCTGCTCCAGCTCATTGGCGTCGGTCAGCTCGTGCTGGCGGGCGGCCCACTCGGCTGCGGTGACGTGGTCGATCGGCGCCTCGCTCAGCGGCACCCGGGAGCGGTGGAGAAACGCCTGCCCGAGCAGCGGGTTGCCGCTCTCGTTCGCGCGGGCGTTTCCCTGCCGGATGGCGGCGTCGAATTCCACGACGTCCCGCCACTCGTCCGGGCTGCTGTCGCGGATTTTCCGCCACTGCGCATTTCCGTGGAAGGGGCAGCCGAGACAGCTCGATTTGGGCGTGTCCGCCAGGCCCAGCGAGGTGAGGTGGCGGACGCAGTCGCTGCGCGACCAGCCCAGGTCGAGGAGTGGATGCCGGTTGCGCATGTACCGGACGTCGGCGTCCTTGGCGCGGTGGAATTCGTCGGTGGAGATGCCGACCCACTGCTCGACGAACACGCCCTTGGGGATGCGCTGTGGGTACGGGTATCCGAGAAGTTCGCGGACCTTTTTCTTGATTGGCTTGATTTTATATTCGCCCGTGCATTGCCGCCGGGTCATGCCTTGCTTCCCGTCCTTGTTCAGGATGTAGAGCGGCATGGACGCGAATCGGTGATGCGGGTCGAGTGCGTCGTTTCGGATGTTACCGGAGGACACTCGCAGGACGGGTATTCCGGCGGGTTCGGCTATCTCCTTTTCCAGTCGGTCGAGGTGTGCGTATACGGCGGCGGGTTCCCATCCGGTGTCGGCGAAGATCGCGTAATCGACCTTGGGGAGAATCCCCTCGGCGGACAGGGCGAGCATGCTGCTGGACTGAATTCCAGCGCCCAGGGATATAGCGCGGAACTGCGGGGTGGAGGAAATAGTGGTTCCTGGCAGGTGAGACGGCGGGGGCGGGGGGTAAGGGGCACGGGCGTCGCCGCTGGGCTCGGCAGGGTCGGCACAACGGAGGCGTTGCACAGCGGCGGCCCGTGCCTTCAGGTCGCCAAGGGGCGCTAGCGTTGGCGGCCCGGCGGTGGCGCCGTGGTGCGTGCGTGAGCAGCAGCCATCGGCGGAGGGGTCTGCTGCGGCGGCGATGAGGCCGCGTTGGGCGGCGCATCGGTGAACACGGGGGCGACGTTTTCGAGGGCATCGGCGATCTGCTCGGCGTGGTCGTGCGCTTGGCGGAGCTGGGCGGCGGCGTGTGAGGGGAGGCGGTCCCACTGGGCTTCGTACTGGAAGCGCTGGAGGATCTCGGCGGCGTTGCGGAGCTGGTCGGCGAGCCGCTGCAAGATTGCTGCCCTCTGCTCTCCGGTGCGCGCGGAGTGCGTGGCCTGTAGGAGGGCGTCCAGCGCGGTGGGCAGCGGGTCGGGATCCGCGGGCAGACCGTAGAGCTGGGCGTGTAGCACCTGGGCCAGCGAAGTGGCCGGCCCTCCGGTGGACTTGTGGCCGAACTCGGCTGCCGCCTGGGGCCGGACGCGGAAGCTGACGATCACGTCCCGGGGTGAGGCGTTGGGGTCGATCCGGTGGGCGAGAGCGAGAGCGAGGGCGAGGTCATGAGGTGTGAGGGCTTCGGAGGACGTGGCAACTCCAGGGGTCCGGGGCGGTGGCGGTGTGGGGCGGGGACGGGCGGGCGGCCTGCAGTCAGGCGGCTACCGGACGGTGACCCGGCAGGTTGGGGAGCGGAGCCTGTGGCGTCGGCGGGCAGATGTGCGTCCGTCTCAGCGGCGGCGCGCGGAGGGGAGCTGTGCGGCTGTCGGTAGCGCGGCGGTTCGCGGCTGATGTCGGGCCCTGGCTGTGGTGCGGCGGGCCTCGCGCGTTGCGGCGAGGTAGTGCGGCAGAAGGCGATCGGCGACACGCCAGGCTGGGCGGCGGGGATCGGCATGGGCGCCGATCACGGGTGGGGCAGGGAGCCGGTCGGCGGTGTCCTCGTGGATGTCGGCGGGGATGAGCGGGCAGACCAGGAAGCGGCTGGCCCGGTGGTTGACGATGTACAGCTGCAGGCCGTCGGCGTTCTGCAGAACGGCGTCGTCAACGGTGGGACGGCCGAGCGAGGGGGCGGGGCTCGCCGGCGGTCCAGACCCGGTCGGCCCTCAGTGCACGGTCGGCCCAGGTTCCATGGCGCTGGTAGTCGAGGCTCCACTCCCCTGGCAGCCGCGCGGCCAGGCCGGCGGCGAAAGAGGCCAGGGCAGGAGGCCGGGCGCGACCGCTCAGCGAGTCCGCGGTCAGGCAGGGGACGCCGCAGTCGACTCGGACGCTCTCGCCGATGGCGTAGAGATTCGCCTTCGTCATGACCACGACGCCGAGCCTGTCGGCGTCGCTCATCTCGTCTGGCAGCGCGTACACGTGGAGTCCGAGCGCGTCGGCGGGCTGCCAGCCGTATCGCAACAGGACCTCGTGCACGTGCGGTTGATGCGCCGTCGCCGTCACGACAGGCGAGGGCAGGTGGATCTCAACATCCGGCTTATGGGCGTGCTCGCCGGGGCCGTCGAGCGGCGGCGTGCACAGGTAGGCGATGTCGGGGGGTGTAACGCAGGAGCGTGTCGTACACCTCGCCGACGGCGTCGAGGTGATGCTCCGGGGAGGTGCCGAGGGGCAGCTGGTAGAGCAGTTGGCCCTGGTACTCGCGGGGTGTGAAGCCCGCGCTGGCGAGGATCGTGTGGGCTTGAGGCAGGTCGCTGTTGACGACGGCGAAGGTGCCGCCGGTGTCGGTGGTGCCGAACGTGATGTCGGCGTGGTCTAGGAGACCCAACGGGAAGACTCCGATCCGCAGGTGAACAGGGCGGCGGCGCGGCGGGTGATTCGGTCGGTGACCAGCTGTGCGTGACGCAGGGGCAGCGAGTGGGTGGCGTCCGGGACGATCTCCAGCTGGGCGTCGGGCAGCAAGGCGGCCAGGCGCCGGGTCTGTTCGGGCGGGATGTGCGTGTCCAGGCTCCCGGCCAGAAGGTGGACCCGATTGCCGAGGTGCTGCAGCAGACGGGGGTCGGGCTGCTGGCCGGCGAGGTCGTGCCACAGGGCCGCGATGTCGCTGGTCGCTGTGGCGTGCAGGCCCTTCCGGCACGACGGGGGCAGCCCGTCGGATGCGGGGTGGGTGTCTGGCCGTAGGGCCCACCGGCTGTTGGTGGGAAGACGTCGCCGGGTGGCGTCGAGCAGGTGCGGCGTGTGCGTGCACGCGGACGCGAGCAGGTTGCGGCTGAGGGTGAGGAGCGACTGGGCCGGGCCGGTGCCGGTGCGGGTGCTGATCCCGCCGTACGGGGGTGAGATCAGCAGCAGTCCGCGGAGGCGTGGCGCGCGTTCGCGGTGGCGCGCGACGAGGCGCATGAGGGTCATCGCTCCCATGGAGTGGCCGGCGAGCAGCAGTGGTCCGCGTGGCGCCGTCGTCGCAAGGACGTGGGCGAGGTCGTCGGCCAGCTGGTCCAGGCCCAGCGCGGCGGTGCCGCGGGTGGAGCGGCCGTGGGCGCGCTGGTCGTAGCGCACGACGCGGATCCCTTGACCGGCCAGGAGCGGTACGTGCGAGCGCCACAGGTCCGCGGTGACCGACAGCCCGTGGACGAGGACTGCCGTCGTAGGGGCGTGTGCGGGACCGTCGATGTAGGTGGCGAGCCGGGCTCCGTCCGGGAGCCGTATCGGGTTCATGCTGCGGTCCCGAAGTCGGTCTGCCGCGGTGCGTGCTTGGCGACGGCTCGCTTGGTGATGCCGTCGGAGGCGCGCTTGGAGGCGGCGGACAGTTCGGCGGCACCGGGCTCCAGGTACCAGGGGCGCAGGTCGAGCATCGCGGCGCGCATGCCGGTGGCGAAGCACAGCGCGGTGCCCTTGGGCAGGGCGCGGATCGCGTCGGCGGGCAGGATCCGCTCCTGCCGCATCGACACGGAGGTCGACTTGCCGGACTCGGAGTGGGACGTACTGGTGGTCTCGACGTCGTGGTCGCCGATGAGACGGGAGAGCTTGTCGGCGAAGTCGGGGTCGTCGATGCCGGAACCGATGACCTTGACGGTGGAGGCGGACCACATGGCGTCCATGCCGGCGTCGCCCCAGACCTTCTGGCCTTGGCGGTAGGACTGGAGGATGGTGATCGGGATGATCCCGCGGCTGCCGAGGTGGGAGTACAGGTCCGGTAGGTCCGAGATTTTGCAGACGTTGGCGGCCTCGTCGAGGATCGCGAGCATCGGCGGGTCGAGGCGTCCGCCGGCGCGCTCGGCCTGTGCGGTAGCGGCCCGCATCACCGAGTCCGCGCACGCGGCGATCAGCGCGGAGGCTCCGCCGCCGTCCTTCGACAGCAGGTAGAGCGTGTCGGTGGAGGTCACGAACTCGGGCGGCCGGAACTCGGGGACGTCCTTCTGCGGGGTGACCCACGCGGCGATCTCGGAGTTGAGCAGCGCGGCGGCGTACTGGCGGGCCGTCTCGTAGATGCCGTCCCGTGTCTCCGGCGGGCCTTCCACGGTGCCCTTGAGCTGTGCGGCGACGGCGCTGAAGCCGTGATCACGGAGGATGTCGAGGGGGGTGCGGTCGGCGGGGAAGGCCAGCCACTGCATCACGTCGGTGATCGGCCGGTTGTCCAGCGCGGCGGCGAGGAAGAGCTGCGACAGGATGTTGGATCCGGCCTTGGACCAGAAGTCGCCCTGCTGGCTCGCGTCTACGGAAGCGGCGAGGAAATGGCCGGCAAGGCGGCCCGCTCCGTCGAGGGTCTTGGCGTCGGCAAGGGGGTTCCACCACATCGAGCGTTCGGCGTGGGCGATCTGCTGCGGGTCCATCGACCAGGCCCGCCCCACTGCCGACCGTGCGTCGAGGGTGGCGGTGTAGGCATCGCCGGCGGCCTTGTTCGAGGTGAGCAGGACCGGGCCGGGGGCCGCGAGGATCGAGGGGATGGCCAGCGACGTGGTCTTGCCGGAGCGCGGGGCCATGATCGCGACGGCGACGTCCTCGTATCCCATGCGGACCTCGTGGCGCGTGCCCTGCAGGTTGCCGAGGAGGATGCCGGTGTCCTTGGCGTCGATGTGCTTGGCCGTCTTCAGGCTCGGGCGCAGGGCGCGGGCCTTGGCGGTGATCGCCTTGGCCATCAGCGGCTCGATGTCCCGGGCCTTGGCCATGCCGGTGATCTTCTTCTTCCGGCCGCTGCCGCTGACCTTGTGACGAGACCACAGGACGCCGGCCACGGCGCCGAGCGCGATCTGGGCGGCGATCGGCACGATCCGGGCGCCGACCAGCAGGGACGTTTCTCCGATGTGGGGCCAGAGCTGGTCGGGGTGGAGCAGGGCGGCGGTTGGCTGGTAGGGCGCCCAGTCGTTGCCGGTCAGCCACGCGGTGATGTTGCCGGACAACCAGGCGAGGTGGGACAGCGGGATGACGATGCCGAGGACGCCGAGCAGGAGGCGGAAGGCGATGTCGTATCCGTCGGAGGAGTTGTTGGTGGAAGGAGGCAAGGGGGATGTGTGCTTCCGGGTGGGGGAGGGCGGTGGCGGTCAGCGGGTGCGGCCCGGGCTGGCCGGAGGGCGTCGCGGGTTCGGCGACTTCGCCGGTGGCGCCGGGCGGCGTGCCGCGAGTACGCCGACGCGGTCTTCCAGCGCGGCGGCGACCTGCACGGCGGGCAGTTCCCGTTGCGTGCGGGTGACGAGCTTGGTGCCGTAGGCCGGGATGCTGACCGGCGTGCCGGTGCGCGGGAGCGGGCTGGGGTCGGCGAGCGCGCGGGTAAACGCGGCGATCAGGTGCGGCGGGGCGTGCTCGCCGAAGCGGGCCTGCCATACCGGGCCCTCGGTCTCGCTGAGGGTGGTGGTGGCCCACCCGGACGTTGCACTGACATAGCGCTCGACGTGAGCCTTGCCGTCGGGCGAGACAAGCCCATCCCGGCCGGGCGCCGGCATCCAGCCGGCGTCCAGAAGAGGCTCGTACGGGTCTGCGCTCGCAGCGTGGTGTGCCGCGGGGTCGGTCAGGGCGTCGATGAAGCCGGCGATGATCTCGACGGGGGTGCGTGCGCCGAAGCTCGCGTACCAGGCGGGCCGGTCCGGCTGGTGGGCGTGGTGGAGGGTCCACCACTGCCCGTCGGGGTCGGGCTCCAGTCGTAGCAGGGCCTTCTGGTCGGGGCTGGAGAGGATGACGCGCGGCATCAGGGGGTCGTGGCCGTAGCTCCAGCCGCAGGCCCGGTGCAGGGGGACGGTGACCCAGGCGGGGTCCCCGCCGCCGGCCAGGTGACGCGGCGCGATGAAGTTGACATCGACGATCTCGGGGGTCTTGAGCATGGTCACTTCCGCACCGTGTAGGTCCGGCCGGACGCGGGGACCGTGGTCGCGGTCGGCGGCGGGGCCAGGGTTGAGGGGGCGTGCCGGGCCGCAGAGTTGATGTCGAGGACGGTCTGGCCGTGGCAGGCCCAGTCGTCGAGGTAGCTCCACGATTCGGCGTGGTACTCCGCGAGAGCGTCGTCGTAGGCCGGGGTGCCGGGCCGGGCGGCGACGGGGAGGCTGTCGCGGGTCTGCAGCCACTCCTCACGCAGAGCGTCAAGGCGGTCCAGTGCATCCCGTAGGACGCCGAGCTGCCACACCCAGTGGTTCTGCGCCGCGCGGGCGGGGAGTTGGGCGAGCTGGGTCTCGGCGGTGGCCAGCAGCTGGCGGGCGCCGGCGTGGACGGTTTCGAACGCTTCGGCGGTGTCGGCGTCGCGCTGGCTCTGGCGGAGTCCGTAGGCGTGGTCGTCGTAGGGCCATCCGTCGAGGCCGGTGTGCTCGTCGGAGTAGGCGTCCCAGGCGTCGAGGATCTTCTTGCTGTCGCGGACGAAGCCGTCGAGGTGGCGCAGGAGTGCGCGGTGGGCGGAGGGATCGAAGGAAATGGTGGGGTGTCCTGTCGGGGTCAGCGGCGAGCGGGTGAACGGACGGTGCCGGCCCTCGGCGGCGCCGTCACGGCGTCCAGCCGGTGCCGACGGTGTGCGGCGCGTGCCTGCCGGCGGATGCCGGCGAGTCGGGCGGTGTGCGCTTCGACGATCTGCTCGGGTGTGAGCGGGCTCGGTTTCTGCACGACGCTGTGGTGGGCGGTTCGGTCGTACATGCCGCGCTGCAGCGGGGCGGTGTCGGCGAGCGCGGTGACGAAGGCGCTCACCAGATGGGCAGGGGTGCGGCCGTCGAACCAGGCGTGCCAGATCCGGCGGCCCATCGCGGTGCCGTGTCCCGGCTCACAGGTCTCCACATGCCAGTACGCGGTGCTCTCGCCCCGCTCGGAGCGTTGCTCCACGTGGCACATGGCGTCAGGGGTGTGAGCAGCGTTGTGTCCGTCGAGCAGCCAGCCCGCCGACTCCAGCACCTGGAACGGTTCGATGCGCTGGGCCGGGGTGGGGGCGATGAGGGCGTCGGTGAGTCCGCTGAGGATCTCGGCGGGGACGAGTTCACCGAATTCGGCGTACCAGCCCGGCTCGGTGTCGGTGGGCTCGGCCCGCAGCCGCCACCATGCGGAGGTGGCGGACTGCGGGTCGAACTGCAGGCTGTGACGGTGGTCGGGGCCGCGCAGGACGATCTCGGGGCTCAGCGGGTCGGACGTGCGGGTCCATCCGGCCGCGGCCAGACCGTGGGTGACGTGGCGGGCGTCCCCGGGGCCGGCGAGGTGACGGGGGGTGGTGTCGAACGGGATCCGCCAGGCGTGCGTGTCGGCGAAGGCGGCAAGCTGCCGTTCGCTCACCGACACCGGCCGCACCCCGACACGTCAGAAGGAGTGCTGTCGAAGTGATCGCGGAAGCCGTCGAGGACGTAGTGGAGGACGTGCTGGTCGGACTGCTCCCACGCCGCGGTGCGCAGCTCTGCGATCAGGAGGTCGGTTTCTGCGGTGCGCGGGATGGCCGGGTGGTCCTGCAGAGTGCGGGCGAGGGTGCGCAGGATGTCGGCCAGCTGAACGGGCACGCCCGTGTACTCGTCCAGCAGCGGCTCGACGAGCGCGAGCGCCTTGGCCGGGTCGGGGTGCTCGCGCAGGTACTCGGTGAGGTCGGTCAGGGTTTCGGTAGCGGTGCGGATGGCGTCCGGGGTCAGTGCGGGCACAGGGCTCCTTGGGTCGTCGGGGGTGGGTTCAGCGGCGGGCGCGGGCGCCGCCGGCGGTGGCGTGGGGGCGGGTCGTGGTGCGGGGCCGGCCGGCGGCCCAGGAGTTGCGGGCCCAGGTGGCGGCGCGGGCGGCGGTGATGCGGGCCTGCTGCCAGGCGCTGAGCTGGGAGGGCAGGACGGAGACGGACGTGGTCCGGATCTGTCCGCTGTGCGGGACGCGTCCTCGCGGGCGCATCACGCGCTCGGGGCTGGCGAGCGCGGCGGAGAAGGCTTGCACGAGGTGCATCGGGGTGGTGGCGGTGAAGCTGGCGGTCCAGCCGTTGCCTTGCTGGTCCTTGGCGCCGGACCACCACATCGCCTCGCCGTTCGGGTCCTGGTGGAACTGCATCCACGCCGATCCGTCGGGACTCACTGCGGTGACGTGCTCAGCGTTGGGCGGGGTGCGCCAACGCTGTTCGTGCAGAGGTGCCCAGACGTTGGGGGCGTGGGCGGAGCGGGGGCGGGTCAGGGCATCGGTCAGACCGGCGACGATCTCCACCGGGGTTTGCCGGCCGAGGTTCACCCGCCACTCCTCCTGGTGCCCGGCCGCCTTGCCGTGGATCGTCCACCCGCCCGGCAGCACGTAGGGGTCGTAGGAGATACGGACCGTACGGTCGGGACTCTCCAGGAAGAGCGGACCGCCGCTCTTGGACTTGTCACGCCAGCCGGAGGCGCGCAGGAACTCCGAGACGTGGCGCAGGTCGCCGCCGCCGGCCAGCGCACGGGGTTCGACCAGGTAGTGCTGTTCGGCCTGCTCGCCCGGGCCCCAGCCCTGCCACTGCTTCTTCTTCACCGGTGCCGCCGGATGACAAGTGGGGCAGGGGACGACGGCTTCGCCGGTTCGGTGCGGGGACGGTCGCCGACGTGCTGGAGAGTCTCGCGGTGTTCGTCCAGGTCGTCGCCGATGGCGTCGAGTTCGTTCGTGGCCCGCCCCAGGGCGAGCCACACCTCGGGCGGCAGCCCGCCGCGCTCGGCCTGGACCTTGGCGAACATGCTGCTGACGGCAACGAGGTGCGTGACGCCGCCGAGGACGCCGTCGGCGGGGTCCACGACGCGTGCGATCACCTGCGTGGCCTTGTGAGGGGGAAGTATGGCGAGCTGGTCGGCGAGCTGGCCGAGCTGACGGGCGATCTCGTCGGCCAGCCGCACCTGGTACGGGGTGGGGTGGGGCATGCTCCTCCAGGACGGGTGGGGTCAGTGGTGGTGGCGGTGGCCGATCCGCCGGGCTTCGCTGAGGACGGCCTCCGGGCGTGTCCCGGCCAGCGGGGAGACGCGGTCGGGGCCGGTGGCGATGCACGCCCGGAGGTAGCGGCGGAACAGGGCGGTGGCCAGGCTGGGCTTGAGACGCCGGGAGATCGGCGGGGTGGTGCGGGGTATTGCGGGAGCTCCAGTCGGTGGTGCGGTCGGGGGCGGCCCCGGCACGTGGGCGCCGGGGCCGCCGTTCGGGCTTACGGGCTACGTCGGCTCCTCGCCCGGGGAGCTGGGGCAGCGGACGAGGCCGGGCTCTGCGCGGCGGGCCGGGCCCGGCGGGCGCGTACCTCGTGCGCGGCCTGCTGGTAGGCGGGTTCGTCGAACAGATCGGGGTCGATGTTGACCTTGTATCCGGCCATGAGGAGGGAGGGGATCGCGCGGCTGGCCAGGCGCTTCTGGTCGGCGTCGTCGAGGTGTTCGGGGACGATGTGCCAGACGTAGCAGGGGCCGGCGGTGCGGACCTCCTGGCGCTCCAGGCCGAGGTGGTCGAGCAGGTCGAGGAGCTGCTCGGGCGCTCCGGTCGGGGTGGCCGCGTAGATCGTGGTGGTCAGGGCCTTGGTGTAGATCTCGACGTCGGTGCCGCAATCGTCGGCACGATTGCCCAAAGGTGGTGCTCCTGTTCAGCGGCGGCGCGCAGTGGGGGCGGTCGGTGGCTTCAGCGGACCAGCGCAAGGCCGCACCAGGAAGTCGGGCTTCGTTTGTTGGCTCATCGGCCCCTGGCGGTCGTGGTCCGGGCCTTGGCCGGGGCCGGCGGCGTGGCCGGCGCGGTGGCGGTGGGCGCGATGAAGCCGGAGGGGTGCTGGAGTGCGACGGTGATGCCGTGGGCTGCCAGCTGCTGTCCGGTCTCGCGAACGGCGCGGGCCTGTTCGGCGGTGTCGTCGCCGTTCAGCCGGTAGATGTTGGTCTGCTTGTCGTGGACGAAGCCGCCCGCGGCCAGGATGGCGGAGGCCGTCTCGCCGACCGGGGCGGCGGCGAGGCTGCCGTCCACCTGCCAGGTCAGGACGACACGGTCAGGCTGGGACGGACGGACGGCGGCGGCTGCGTTGTGGCGGGCCTGGGCGAGCGCGGCGTCGTAGCGGGCGAGCAGGTCGCCGGCGACCAGCTCGGCGCTCAGGAAGGGGTCGTCGCTCAGGGCGATCCCGTACGGTTCCCGTATGCCGCGGTACGCCTCGTCGGGCACATCGCGCGGGCCGACGGCGGCGATGAGGAAGCCGCCGAGTTCGTCGTGCCGGTCGATGACGGCCACCTGGGCGCCGTCCTGTCGGGTCAGGACGGCGGCGTGCCGCAGCGGGTGCTCGGCGAGGGACTCGGCGACGAGGTCCATATCCCAGATGCGGTTGGTGAGTTCGGCGAGGTCGTCCTTGTGCTCGGGTGAGTGGTAGGCGCTGGCCCAGGTGTCGGGCAGTTCGCCGGCGAGGACGTCGGCGAACGAGGCGAGGCGTTCGGAATCTTCGTGGTCGTGCATGGTGTCCTTGGGCGGGGAGATAGGGGTCAGCGGCGCAGCCCGGCCTTGGCCGGGGGCGGCGGGGGCACGGTGCGTGCAGGCGGTGGGCAGGCGCACACGGCCGACCGTTCACGCTCGCCGGCAGGGACCTCTTGGGTGCAGGTGCTGCGGCCGGGGTGCGCAGCGTGCCGGTCGGCGAGGGCGGTGCGCGTGTGGGCGAGATCGCTGCGGATGATGTGGAGGCGCTCGTCGGCGAGGTAGCGCAGGCGGCGGGCGATGTGTGGGTCGGCTGCGCCGCCGAGGCCGTCGTGGAACTCGGCTGTCGTGACGAGCACGTCGTCGAGGGCGGTGAGGATGCCGTCGTGCGAGGCGGTCAGCTCGGTGAGGACGTCGGCTGCCTCCTCGGTGGTGGTGGCGTGCCGGATCCGCTCGGCGAGATGGGCGATGGAGGCACCCAGCGGCAGGTCGCGGGCCGGGCGGCGCTCGGTGTCGAAGTCGTTGTCGCATTCGACGTGGTATCCGACGGCCCGCAGCCGGGCCACGGCTTCGGTGGCCAGACGCGCCTCGTCGTGCCCGTCCAGGCCGGTGGGAGCGCGGTGGTAGGTCTCATGGACGCGGACCACCGGGACGAAGCCCGCGCGCTGAAGGACGCTGTGGGCCTCGCCGTCGCCGCCGCGGGCCAGGACCTCTGCGGAGTGCGGGTCGCGGCGGATGAGCAGGAAGCGGTCGGCCAGGGGCAAAGAGACGTTTCTCCTAGAGTGATCTATGTGCGGTGTGCCGCACGGGGGACGGCGCTGCGGTGACAAGGGGCGGGGCGGTCAGGCGTGTTGCCGTTGCGTCGAGGTCCTGCTGGATGCGGTAGAGACGGTGGGCGATCAGCTCCAGGGCGTGCGCCGTGTCGCGGCCGGTAGCGCCGGGCTGCAAGGCGATCCGGTGGGCGGCGTGTTCGACGAGTCCGCGGACCGTGGCCAGCGGGCCGGACTGCTCGTCGGCGAGCTGCGAGAGGACCGTGGCGAGCGGTGCCGAGGCGGTCGGTGCCGGCCGGGCGGCGATCCGGGGCTCCGGAGGTGTGCGTACGGGAAGGAGGTGCAGGTCCTGCTCGATGCGGCTGGCTTCATCAGAAAGCCGTCGCAGGAGATCGGCAGGCTGCTGCTGCCACGTGCCGTCGAGGCGGATCAGGTTGGCGATCACATCAAGGCGTCTCGGCTGGGCCTGGACGGCGATCCAGCGGCAGCCGTTCTCGTTGCCGGGGATCTCGATCCCGGCGGCTCGGGCGAGGCGGTGGGCGACCTCGGCCCACTGCGCACCGGTCAGATCACGGTCGTCGGGGTGGAGCCGGACACCCAGGTGGAAGATCGCCCGCCGGTCCTCGTAGGGGCTGGCGGCGAAAGGGTGCTCGATGAGCGGATCGTCGAGGTGTCCGGCCCACTGGGCGGACGTCCAGGTGGCCTGCTCGTCGTCCAGGGTGTAGAAGTCCATGCCCGGCCAGTAGGCGACGACTGTGTGCTCGGTGAGGCCCTCGTCGGTTGACACCGGGCGTGCCAGAGCGTCGCCGAGCGGTTCGTGGGCGGCGATGGCGCGCTCGTTGACGCGCGGGATCACCGACTCCCCCGGGCATCGGCGACGTGGACCAGCTGGTTGAGCGCCGTGATGGTGTACCAGCCGCAGTCGATCAGCGTGTCGTGTCCGTTGTGCTTCGGCAGGAGGTGGTCCTCCATGGCGCGCAGGTAGATCAGGCAGTCCGGGCACCGGCGGGAGAGATGCACGAGGTAGCGGGGGTGCGCGGTGATGTAGGTCTGGGCGCCGCCGGTCGCGTCGCGCAGTCGCCATCCGTCCTCGTCGGTCGGGGTGTGCCAGGACGGGGCGACGATGCGCATCGAATCCCCCCACAGTTCCCCGCCCGCGACTCCCTTGAGGACGACGACCTGGTCGCCGGCCTGGAAGTGGGCGTGGGTGATGTCCCGGGCCGGGGTGAGCGGGTCGGGCGTCGGCGCGAACGCCGGGGTGGTCGGGGGCAGGCTCATGTGGATCCTCACACGGGGCGGGGGTGGCGGTGGGAGGATCAATGGTCCGGAGGATCGCCGGTTTGGCTAACCGGCGATCCTCGGCTATGTTCCGCCGCTGTCAGCGAAACGGGTTCTCCGTCCCCTTATCCGTCTCGGTGGCCGCGTCGAGGAGTTCGAGCAGGTCAGAGCCTTCCGTGTCCCGCTGGTCGATCCACCATCCGGCGCGGCTGATGATGCGGGCCTTCTCCTCCAGCTCCGCCCAGTCCGCCTCGTCCCAGGTGCCTTCGACGACGAGAGCGGTATGCGCGGCAGACATCAGCTGGTGGCGGGAACGCTCACCCCACTCCAGAGCCCGCTCCGGGCCCTCCAGCGTCGGCATGTCGAACTTCGCGGCCCACTCCGCGGCGGCCTGCTGCTCCTCGGCTCGCTTGGTGGCGAGCCACTGCTCCTTGGACTCGGTGTCGGCCTCGCGCGATGCCTTCCAGCAGTCGGTGCAGTCCCGGCCACCGAGCCAGCGGGCGAAGCCGGCGCGCTTGTCGGCGGGACGGTTCGAAAGGTCGTGATCCACACTGTGTCCACAGGTGTGGACAACATTCCAGGTCGTACGGACAGCCATGGATGAATCTCCTTGATCGGTTGCAGAAGGGGGGAGTTGCGGGTGCCGACCGTTCAGGTGCGTGCGCACCGGGTCGGCCGAAGGCGGCGGCGGTGCGTGCCGTGCCCGCTCGGGGAGAGGCGGGGTCGGGCGAGGAGCAGGACGGTTACGGCGAAGGCTGCTCCGGCGGCGGGCAGTGCGGCGCTGGCGAGGGGGTGGTCGGCGAGGTGGCCGGCGAGGGCGGTGCCGGCGGCCTGCCCGGCGCCGATCGACAGGATCAGCCACGCGTACGCCTCGCTCGTGCGGCCCGCGGGGGTGAGGGTGTCAGTGGTTATGTAGGCGCAGGCGACCACGACGGTGAGGAACGCGCCGGGCGCGACGACCGCGACGGTGGCGCCGTACGGCCCCGGGAGGGCAAGCAGTGGCAGCCACCCCGCGAGGAAGGCGGCGGTGCCGGCCAGGAGTTGGTGGGTGGCGGACCCAGGCCAGGTGCGGCGCCCGTAGAGGAGTCCGCCGAGGAAACTGCCGGTGGAGAAGGCCGCGGGCAGCAGGCCGGACAGCATGTCCTGGCCATGGGCCTCGGCCATGGCGACGGCCCACACGTTCAGGGCGCCGATCGCGAAGCCGATACCCGCGAGGGAGACGAACAGCAGCACCAGGCCGGGGGAGTGCAGCCGCTGTGCCGGTGTGCCGCCGGGGTTCCCCGCTGCGGGAGCCCATCGGCGCGACGGCGGCGCGGTGGCGACGACGGTCGTGCCGGCCAGGCCGAGGACGGCGGTGGCGACCAGGGCGAGGGAGGGGCTGTGTGCGGCGGCGAGTGCGGCGGCGAGCAGGGGGCCGACGATGTACAGCAGGCCCTGCGTGCCGGTGTCCAGGGCGAGGGCGGCGTGCCGAAGTCGCTGGTCGGGCAGCACGCTGGGCCACAGGGCTCGCATGCCGGCTTCCAGGGGAGGCGTGCTCAGACCGGCCGCGACGACGATGACCGTGGAGAGCGCCCGCTCCCCGTGGGGTCCGGCCAGGGGGAGGGCCAGGAGCAGGCTGGAGTTGAGCAGGGCGGTGGGGACGTGTACGGCGGTCTGTCCGTAGCGGTCCATCAGGCGTCCCTTGACCGGCTGTGCCAGCGCGGAGGCCAGCCCGTACAGGGCGCTGAGCAGGCCGCCGAAGGCGAGGCTGCTGCCGTTCGCGGTGATCCACAGCAGGATCGCGATGGGCGCCATGCCGTTGGGGAGGCGGCCGGTGAGGGTGCCGCCGAGGAGGCGGGCGACGTACGGGCTGCCCAGCACCGCGCGGTAGGTGATGCGCGGTGCCGGGGCCGCCGAGGGAGCGGTCAGGGACAACGGGAGCTTTCTGTCAGGGAGCTTTATGGGTGGCGCGCGGGTGCCGTGGTGCGGGGAGGCGCCGGGGGCGTGGTGCCCAGGGCGGGGCGCGGGCGGATCCGCGGGGGCTTGGGGGCGCGGTGCGGTGGAAGGACGGCGACGGTGGCGCCGAGGTCCTCTGCGGCGTCGTGGACCTCGCGGGCGAGGAAGTCGAGTTGCCGGCCGAGTACGTCGAGCCGGGCACCGATCTGCCGGCCCTGGACGGTGTCGAGCGCGTACGAGAACTCGGCTGCGGCGCACAGGACGTGCTGCAGGCGGACCATAGGACCGGCGCCGTAGCCCTGTTGCGTGGCACTGAGCAGCACCTCGGAGACGTCGCCGGCGGCGCGGGCCTCGACAACCTCCTGGACCAGCTCCTGCAAGGGCCGTTCGGGAGCAGGCTCGGGACGGTTGAACCGGGACGCGGCATCGGGCCGCAGGACTCCGGGCGGGACCGCTCGCGACAGCGCCTGCCCGGCCGCGTACTCGTGTTCGTAGTGCCCGATGACCTCCCAGCCCGGCGCGCCGGGGTCGCCGGCGAGAGCAACCACCGTGGAGTCGTCGTCCTGGACGAGATGGGCGAGCGTGATGCGGCGGCCGTCGGCCACGTACCACGACTCGATCAGGTCCAGTGCGCCTCGCAGCTGCGCCGATTGGGCCCTCGCAGTCCACATCTGCCGTTCCTCGCAGCTCAGCTCACGTTCGGGCTGGTGGTGCTGGTCTGCGAGGTCGGTGGCGATGGAGCTGTGATCCGCCCAGACGGCGAGGTGCGGCCACACGGCCGTGTGCTGCTCGCGCTCGGCGTCCGAGCCGGGGACGGCGGGCCGGTCGAGGACGCGGACGATCTCCGTGTGGGAGGCGGCGAGGCCGTCGAGCAGCGCTCGCCACGCCGGGACGTGTCGGGCGGGCGGCAGCTCGTCGAGAGCGCGGCCCGCTGCGTCCAGCAGTTGATCGGCATGCCGGGCGAGATACGCGGCGTACGCCTCGACAGCGGCTTGGTTGCGCCGGGCACGGGCAGCGGACGCGGCGTCGTGGTGGACCGTGCGCCCGTAGCGGTCCCGGGTGGTGTCCAGTGCGGCCTCGGCCGCGCGGTCGATGACAGCCATCCGCAAACGGAAGTCGCGGGCCCGTGAGACGAGGTCGGCCACGGCAGTCGCTGAGGTGTCGGGTATCAGTTCCTCCAGGGGGTCGGTGTCAGCGGTGACGGCCAGCGCTGGTAGTCAGGCCGGGGCCGCTCAGGAGCGGGGTCGGCGGGGTGCGGGCGGCGGCGGTGCCTGGGCCGTCATTGCTGTCCTCGTGAGGCGGTTGGCCGCCGGCGGCGCGTTGGTGGTGGGTGTGCGCAGTGACGGGTCGAGGTCGACGCGGTAGCGGGCGGCGGACAGCATTTCGGCGGCCCAGGTCGCGTGCTCGTTCTCCCACGCTTCGCCCAGGTCGAACGGGAGGCGGATCCAGTGCCCGCGCAGGGACGGTTCGAACAGGAAGCCCGCCCGTCGCAGGACGTCGGCGGCGAAGGCATCGAAGGCGCCGTCGACTTCGACCTCGCCACCCTGTCCGCGGGTGATGCGGATCGGCCTGCTGTCAGGTCTCATCGGGACCGTCCGGTTGCGGAGGCGGTGAGGTGGACGGTGGGTGCGTAGGTGGGCTTCGGCGGGATCGGCAGCCGGGCTGCCGGCGGCGTGGTGGTGGGCGCCTTACCGTGCTGGGATGACCTGCCGGCGGCCTGTGCGATGCGGCTGCGCCGTTCCATCAGCCCGTGGGGCCGGACAGGGCGGGGCGGGCTCGCCGAGGCTGCGGGGTCGAGGGCGACGTCGGCCTGCACCGTGTAGCCGTGGCGGCGCAGGTCGTGGACGGCCTGGCGGGTGCGGCGCGGACCGTCGCGCTCGGGCTCGGTGAGCCGGAAGAGACCCGGCTGGTCGGGTACGGGCTCGAACTGCTCCCGCACGAGGAACCAGTGGGCCAGGTGGGCGGGCATGGAGGCGGTGAAGGCGGCGACGAAGCCGTGCTGCTCGTGAGTGCCGAAGGCGAAGTGAGTGCCAGGATCCAAAGAGGGAGTTTCCTTACGGTGGCGGTGCCGCAGGTCAGCGGCATGGTGCGGGCCGACCCGGGGGGAGAGGGCGGGGCGGCGCCGAGACGGCCAGGGCGGGGCGCTGGTGCGGGACTGCTGCTCGTGCCTGGCGAAGGAACGGTTCGCCGTGGGTGATCCAGGCTTCGATGGCCGACCATGTCCGCGTGTTGCGCTCCGGGCGGCTGAGCGGCGTGCCGGCTATCAGCTCCTCGCGCACCGTCTCGGCGTCGCCGAGCGCGCCGGCCAGCCGCGCGAGGGCATCGGTGTCCTCGGGACGGTGGGTGTCGGTGGGGCCGCGCCGGTCGAGCAGGGCGGGAGCGTGGACCAGAACGGTTAGGAACTCGCGCCAGGCGTCGTCGAGGAACTGATCGGTCGCGGCCCCGAGCGCGTCGATGGCCAGCGGCGTGGCGTCGCTGTACCGGCCGGAGGCGACCATGGCCGCCCAGGTGTCGTGCTCGGTGCGGATGCGGTCGAGCGCGTCGGCAACTGCCGTGGTCCGACGAGCATGGACAGCGCGGTCGTACGCGGGCAGGTACCGCTCGGTGATCGCCTTCGCCGCCCGGCCGGGAAAGGGCGGCAGGACGATGCTCGCCGGGGCGTGCCGGTCGCCGTAGCCTTCTCCAAGAAACTCAGGGACGAAGGCGCCGACGAGGTAGCCGAGTTGCTGGCCGGGCCGTTCGACGAGCAGCAGGGTCGTCCCGGATGTGTCGGTGAGGGTGGCGGCGTACGGGATGCGGCAGCTCTGTACGGCGCGGCCGAGTTCGCCGCTGTCCCACAGCCAGGGCACGAGGTCTCCCTGCCACATGGGGTGGGAGTAGACCTCGACCTGCGCTTTCCACTGGCCGGGCAGCAGACGGGCGATGTCACGGGCGGCGTCGCCGATGAAGCGCCGGCTGCTGGTGGACACGCTGGTGCGGTGCCGCTCGGCGCAGCGGATCAGACCAGCCACCGTCGTGCGGGAGGCGTCCGGGTCGTCGGCCGCGAGGCAGTAGACGCCGGCCTCGCCGCGGCGGAAGCCGGACTCCTCCAACGCCGTGTGGGCCCAGCGGTATTGCTCGCCGCCGGCGATGGCGACGATGCCGGAATCCCGGCTGTAGGCGAGGGTGATGTGTGCGTCAGTCACGGGCGAGGGCCTGACCGGCTCGTACGGCCGAGCGCAGGCTGAGTCCGTAGGCGTGCGCGTGCTCGCGGGCCGCTGCTTCCAACTGGTCGTACGACGTCTGCTGTGTCATCTGCCCCGGGTGCTTTCGGTACCGGTACACCGGCAGGCGCAACAGAATCCCCGGGGCGAGGGCTGTGACGCCGACGGCCGCCATGTAGTCCTCGCCCTGGACGAGGCCGCCCATCGGGGCTGCGCGTACGAGGTCGGTGCGGGCGAGGATCGTGGTCGGCCCGATCGGGATCGTGTCCTGCGGGTCAGTCCAGTAGTTCATGACGTCGCCGGCCTCGTGCCGGCCGGGCGGCACCGGGCACCGCCACAGGGCGGTCGTACCGTCGGGGTGCAGGTCCTCACTCCACCCGGCGCACCAGCCCACACCGGTCGATTCCAGGGTGGACAGCCGTACGGCCATGGCGTCGTCGGTGAACTCGTCGTCATCGTCTGCCCAGTTCACGTACTTGGTGCGGACGTGGGTGAGGGCGAGGTTGCGGGCGCAGGCGGCGCCGACCGGGCGGCGCAGTGCGAGCGTGCGGACGCGGGGATCGGCCGTGAGAGGCGCGGGCAGACGGCTCGGGTCGGCGCCGTCGAGGGCGATCACTGCCTCCCACGGCACGGACTGCCGGCTGAGGCTGGCGTGCATGGCGGTCAGGTAGTCGAGGCGGTCCTCGCGAAGTCGGGTGGCGATGACGACGGTGATCGGGGGCGTGGGCAGGGGAAATTCTCCGGGGAGGGCAGGTGGTGGGGTCAGCGGCGAGATGTTGAACGGGAGGGGCTCGACGTGGGAGTGGTCTTGGGCCCAGCGGCCGGGGCGGGAGTGGTGACGGGTGCCTTCGAGGGGGCGGGCCAGTGAGCCGGGTGGTTGCTGAATCCGAGGCGAGGGTCGGTGTTCCAGGCGACGACGGGTCCGGCCTCGGCGTGGAGCACGCTGATCACTTCGATCCCGTGGGGGCGCAGAACATAGCCCCAGTGCAGGTTCTGATCGGCTGCGGTCTTCTCGGTGACCGTCATGCGGACCGGCGGTGAGCCGTCGGGGCTGACCAGGTGGTCCAGGGTGCTGCTGGGCCAGTGCTCTCCGCCGGTCAGGGCAGCCACGATCTGGGGCGGGGTGCCGTCGAGGAGATCGGTGCCCAGCTCATCCCAGCCGACGGCGACGCCATCCACGAGATGCCGCGCCATCGCCTCGACGTCATGGCCGAACCGATACTGGTGGGCGGCGAGCAGCATGGGCAGCTTCTCGCTCGGCTGGCCGTCGAAATGGACGTAGATACCGGTGTAGCCGGTGTCGGTGGGGCGGGCGATGAAGGAAGAAGTCGACAGAAGGGGCCTCCAGAAGGCTTCGGGACTACCGGCCGGGTGTCGGGCCGGCGGGCGAGGCAGGCGGCGGAGCCGGAGGAAGCCCTGGCGCTGTCTCAGGCCGGCCCGGCGGCGGCGGCTTGGGTGCTGGCGCGGGGTCGTATGCGGCGCGCAGGATCGTCAGGTCGGCCTGGTCCGCGATGGCTGTCACGGACAGGCTGCGGCTGGCCGCTTCCATCAGCAGCTTGGGCGGCGAACCCTTCTCCGCACCCCGGTGCTGGCCGCGCCACCGGGCGGCGGCCAAGAGGTATTCGCTCACGGCACGCAGGATGGGGTCGGCGGCGTCCAGAAGGCGCTGGGTGACGGCGCTGACCTCGGCCGGGGTCTGCGCGGCGGCGAGTGCGGCGAGATACGGGGTCAGGTCAGGGCTCGGCAGCGGCTCGTCCGGCAGCGGGTGCTTGGCCAGGAACGGCTCGGCGTCCCGTCTGGCCCAGCGGAGCAGATCACCGCGGGTGGCGATGCCGTAGCGGGCGGCGGCGATCTGTTCGGCGTCGCGGCCCACGTTGTCGTACAACTCGAAGTCGGGGTTCTGGGGCACGGGACCTTCTAGACGGAGGTGCTGGGGCCGACGGCCTCGGCGTCGGTGCGGCGGCAGCCGTAGCCCAGGAGGCTGGACGGCTGGGGCACGCTCGGGACTGCTGCGATGTCCGAGCAGGTGAACGTGTAGGTGAAGGCGGGGCTGGGGCTGGTGCCGAGCCAGGCCCGGTCGTGCTTCTCCGGAACGATCCCCAGGCCCGGGGCGGTGACCGCGTCGTGCTGGGTGTGGGTGTGGGAGAAGACGACGAGCGCGCCCGTGGTCGTCTTCAGCGCGTACGCGTCGGTGAACTCAGGATCGGCGGCGGCAAACCGTGTGGTGCCGCGGGGACCGAACTTCCGGGTCGTCTCGTCGTGGACCTTGATCTGACGCTGGGCGGCTTCCGACGGGTTGAAGACCTTCTTCCCCGTCGTCTCGCCGCCGGTGGCGAAGTTGTCGGTCACGGCCGAGCGCAGCACGCCCACTGGTGCGGCCAGGTACTTCGAGGAGGCGTCGACCGCGGTGGCGTACCCGTCCTTGTCGAGCACGATTTCCGGGAGTTGCTTCGGATCGTCGAGGTCGACGGCGGCCACCATCTCCCACTGCTTCGACTTCGTATTCTCGGCCAGTATCAGCACGCGGGCGTACTGCTGCTGGCTGTCGGCACGGGTGACGGCGGCGAACCACCGCTGCTGTCCGTCCTTCAGGCGCGGGATGTAGAGGTCGGTGGCCGAGAGGTCGTACGACCAGGGCCGGTACGGCTTTTGGTCGGCGTTCGGCAGGGCTTCGTCCTGCTTGAGGTCGGCCAGGGACATCGCGTACCGGGGGCCGCCCTCGACGGTGTCGAGGAGCGCGCGGTCCTTCTCGGCGTGCGCGAGGTTGTTGGTCGTCGAGTAGTGGGTGATGGCGTCGCGTGCCTGCGCAGGGGTGAGTGCGGGGGCGGGCGTCGGCGCGACGCTGGCGCTGGGGGCCGTCTTCTTGGCTGAGGGGTTGCTGTCGGCGTTGGTGCAGGCGGTCGCGGCCAGGGCGACAGCGAGAGCCGCGGTGATCAAGGGCAGGGTGCGGCGATGGCGAGCGTGGGGGATGGGTGCTCCTTGTGCTGTGGAAAAGGGGAAGGGGGTGGCGGGGCCGGTGTCGGGGCTCCGGTCCGGTGTCGGTTTACCGGTGGCGCGCGGCGGCAGCGGCGCTGGTCGGCGAGGGAACGGGGAGGCGCGGGGGCGTGGTGGTCGGTGTGGTGGTGTGGCGGAGGTTCACGCCGATGCCCTTCTGGGCGAGGTGGTGCACCAGTGCCCGCAGGCGGAGCGCGCGGCCGTCCTCGCCGTACGCGGCGGGCAGCAGGAACGCGGCCTGGTGCGGGTGGTACTGGAACCCGAGGGCGTACAGCGTCGTACGGGCGTCCGCGGGGACGCTCTTGTACGGAGTGCCGAGTGCGCCGTCCTCGTACCAGGTCAGGGTGACGACGTCGGCCATCTGCGGCGGTCCGGGCCGGAGCGGGGGTTCGGGCTGGCCGGCGGCGTTGCGCAGCACGGTGTCCAGGGCCTGCTGGTAGCGGGGCAGCAGGCGAAGGGTGACCTGGGCGGATGCCTGTGCCGGCTGGTCGGGGACGGCGATGCCGTTTGGTTCCTTGACGCCGGAGAAGTGGTGGGGCTTGATGCCGGGCTTATCGGGCTCGAGCGGTGCCACGACGAACTGGTGCCGGTACAAGGGCCGGTCGGTGACGTAGAGCTGTCGTCCATCCTGGTCGTGCAGGACGGCGTGGTGACCGAGGACGTACTGGCTGACGATGTAATCGACGTGGCCGACGTCCCAGAGTCTCTCGCCGGTGCCGAACTGCTCGTCGTAGGAGTTGTGTCGGACGTACTCGCTGTTCCATTGGCCGGGCAGCCGGTCTGCCAGGGCGGTGGCGAACGCGGAGAGATCCGTGCGGGGTGTGAGCATGTGCTCCCAAGGCGATGAAGGGGCGGGTGCGCTTCTAGCGGCGGGAGCGCGGCGGGCTGGAGGCGGCCGAAGGGCCCAAGGGCGAGGGGCGTGCTGCGGCCGGCCGGGCGGGCTGTTCTTCGCCTGGGCTCCCTGCGGGCGGGGCGTAGTGGGCCAGCAGATTCTCCAGGTCGGCCTGGGCGACTTGCGTCGAGGCCGACCGGACACCGTGGGCGGCGTCGCGCAGGAGGCGCACTGCCTGTGGCGTGTGACGGTGCTCGTGGCCGGCCCAGAGGGCTACGGCCACGAAGTGGCCGGCGATGTGGTCGAGCAGGGGCGCGGTGGCGTCGACGAGCCGGTGGGTGACGGCGCTGACCTCGGCGGGCGTCTCGGCCTCGGCGAGTGCGGTGAGGTATGGAGTCAGATCGGGGAGCGGTAGCGGCTCGTGCGGGAACGGGTGCGCGGCCAGGAAGGGCTCGGCGTCGCGACGGGCATAGCGGTGAAGTGTGCTGGGTGAGGCGTCATGCTGTTCGGGATCTGGGTACGGCAAGGAGAGGTCCGATCTGGTTGCTCGTGGCGAGCGGTTTCAGGTCGATGGTCCGTTGCTGACCAGGTGGTCCATGGCGCTGCTGGGCCAGTGCTCTCCGCTGGTCAGGGCCGCATATGGGAGGCGTTCGCGACCAGGGACCTGCCGACGGGTTACGGCTCATCGAAGGCGAGATCGTCCAGGGTTCCCTGCCGGTAGTGGAAGACGGTCTCTTCGAGCTGGGAGAGCCGCTCGCAGGAGGGGTTCGCACGGAAGGCGTCTGTGCGGTCGAGGGCGTACTGCTGCTTTTCCGCCTCTGCCGCGATGACCTGGGCGGTGTTCCGGGAGGAGATGCGGGCCCACTGGGTTGTGTCGGTGGGGGTGGCGTCCTTCATCCACACCCAGATGCCCTGGCCGAGCCGGAGGACGCTGTGCGGGTGGTACAGCCCGCCGGTCCTGCGGTGGCGCCGGGGACTGCGGCGTTCGCCGAAGTCGCGCGCGACGGCTTGGGAAGCTTTGTGGAAGGCTGCATCGCTCAGTTCCTGGTCCTGGCACAGGCGTTTGGCCAGAGCTTCCTGGAATTCTGATGTGTGTATGCGACCGACGTCTGTGGTGACCTGCAGGGCTACTTCGAGAGCGAGCTTTCGGAGTGCCGGGTCGAAAGGGTTCTTCAGGGAAGGTCACGCTCCTTCCATACCGACGCGATCTCCTGCAGTGCCGTCGCCGCGTGTGCGATGACCTCCCGGGTCACGGCGCGTCCTGGAGGAGCGAACTCCGCGTCGTAGAGGGCGAATGTCTTGCTGCCGCGGACTTGCGCGAGGGACGGCAGAACTTCGCACAGGAGCTGCGTGGCAACCCGTCGCTGTCGCGTCTCTTCCTCTTGCCGTGCCTTGCGCTCTGCCCAGGCACCTTGCAGAGTCAGCTCACCCTCCACCACGCGGGCGGCGAGGGCCGGATCCTCGTTGCGGAGTCTGGCCAGCTGGGCTTCCGCCGAGTCGGTCAGCGCCTTCTTCTGCCTGGCGGTTTCGTAGGCGCGGTCCAGCCCGACGGCGCCGCTGATCACAGAATCGACGAGTTCAGGTGCGTGCTGCCACACGACATTCGCCCTTCCGATTACGGCGCGCGCGACTCCGAGCTGCTCCTCAATGTCCCTGACCGTGTGTCCCTTTTCGGGACGCGCTTCGTGTCCCCCATCGGGACAAGCCTCATGTCCCTTCTCGGGACAGGCTTCGTACCCCATGGTCGCCCGGGCTTTGACCGTGATCATCGCGGACTGGCCCTTGGTGAAGCTGCGGCGTTTGAGGTTGACGGACAGGCTGTAGATGTCGGCCCCGGCGCCGTCGTATGTGATGAAGGCCGGCTCGATGTACAGACGTTCACAGACCGCGAGCCTGCCGCGACCGTCGAGGATCCGGCCTGAGCGGTCCAGAACGATGGGCTGGAGAAGTCCGTTCTCCTGGATGTCGTGCATGAGGACAGCCAGGTCGTCCTCGTCGAGCGGCGGGATGAGGGAGTTCGTGGGGTGGGATTCGATGATGATCTCCGTCGGGGAAGGCGTAGTACCTGCTGGGTGTGGTTCTCCGGGCGCCCGGGCGCCGTCAGTGCATGCGGGCGTCGGTGTCGAACAGCGCCAGCTCGTGCCCATGCAAAAGATGTTGAACAATGAATGATCTTCCGGCGACCTTCCAGAGGCCGCGCCCGCGGTTGAGGTGGGCGATGGCTTCGGATTCGACGGAGGTCAGGCCGAGCAGGGAGGCGGCGGCGTGGAGCTGGTCGGTTTCCTGCCGGTAGATGATGCGGGTGGAGCAGTCGGCGAGGAGGCCCTCGGCGAGGGCGCGGCCCTGTGATCCGGCGTCGCCTGCGGTGAGCAGGTCGGACAGCCGGTGGATGACCATGAGGTTGGCGATGCCGAGGCCGCGGCTCAGCTTCCACTGGGCCTGCATGCGCTGGAGCAGGCCGACGTGACGCATCAGGCGCCATGCCTCGTCGTAGACGATCCATCGCCGGCCGCCGCGGGGGTCGGTGAGTGCGGATTCCATCCAAGCGGAGGCGCAGGTCATGGCGAGGACGAGGGCGGTGTCGTCGCCGGATCCGCCGAGCCGGGACAGGTCGATGGTGAGCATCGGCGCATGCGGGTCGAAGCGCACGGTGGAGGGGGCGCCGAACATGCCGGCGAGGTCGCCGTGGACGAGGCGGCGCATGGCGTGGGCGAGGTCGCGGGCCGCGTCGCCGAGCCGTCCGGACATCATCCCGGCGGCTTCTTCGAGCTGGTCGGGGTTGTTCAGGGCGGCGGCGACGTCGCCGAGGAGCGGGGTGCGGCCGGCGGCGGCAGCGTTGGTGACCACGGCGTCGAGGGCGACGTCGAGGGCGGTGTGCTCCATGGGCAGCAGGTCCCGGCCGAGGACGGTGCGGGCCAGCGAGCCGAGCAGGAGGAGCCGGCGCTTGCGGATCTCGCCGACCCAGTCCGCCTCGGTGATGCTCTCCGGCCGGGGCGCGGCGTCCAGCGGGTTGAGGCGGCCGGGCAGTCCGGGGCCGAGGGCGACGGATGTACCGCCCAGGGCGTGGGCGACGGGTGTCCATTCGCCCTTGGGGTCGCAGGGTACGTAGATGCGGTAGCCGAAGGCGACCGACCGGAGCGCGAAGCTCTTGGCGAGCGCGGACTTGCCCTGGCCGATCACGCCAGCGAGCAGCACATTGGGGTTGGTGAAGCCTTCGACTTTGCCGTACAGGGCGAACGGGTCGAAGACGAAGGATGCTTCGGCGTGGACGTCGCGGCCGATGTAGATGCCTTCGGCGCCGAGTCCTCCTTCGGCGAGGAAGGGGTACGCGCCGGCTGCGATGGCGGTGGTCATGCGGTGGGCCGGCAGTTTCAGGCGGTTCCCGCGTGCGGATGCAGGTCCGGGGCGTCCGTTCGGCGGGTAGAGGGGTGCGGGAGTTTCACGTTCCGCCGGTGCGGCTTCTGCGTGGTGGGCTGTTGCTTCGGCGCGTGCCTTGGCGGCGGCTTCGGCGAGCTGGCGGCGGGCAGCCTTGCGGCTGGCCCGGTCGGTGCCGTGCGGGGTGAACAGGGGGCTGGCGGTGGCACGGCGGGCGCGGCGGGCGGGCCGGTGGCTCATCGGGGGCCCTCGTTTCGGCGGATGGTGCTCATCGGACGCACGTCGTGGTGTGCGAACGGAGGTCGGTGGGGGTGGTCTTGCGGCGGATGGTGTGTCCGGCGGAGAGGTGGCGCTGGCAGATCGTGAGGACCGGCGGTCCTTCCGGAAGTCGCTCGGGTCGGCAATCGGTGGCGTTCGCTGAAGCGGCGGGGATGAGGTGGAAGGCGGTGTGGACTTCGGCGGTGGCCTGCCACAGCCGCGTGTTCGCTGTGGCGAGGTGCCGGCCCGCGGTGGGATGTGCGGGGCGCGTGGTCTCGGCGAGCTGGTCGAGGAGCTGGTGCAGGGCGGTGAGGTGGGCGTGGAGCACGTCGAGGTGGACTCGGTCCGCCGGCCCGCGTGGCGCCGACCGGTTGAGGGCGAGGGTGTGGTGGTGCACTCCGGCGGTCGCGGCGCGGAGATAGGGGTGCGCGTCGTCGGCGCGTGGAAGAGAGGTCAAAGGGCTAGGTTCCTTCCTGCCGCCGGGGACAGGGATCACAGGGCGGTGCGGGCGAGGGGTAGCGCGGTGAGGGTGAAGGCGTCGGGCTGCTGGTAGTTGAGGCGGCGCAGGTCGACTCCGGCGGTGACGGCGGCGGTTTCGATCTGTGCGCAGGCGGCGTCGAGGAGGGCGTCGGTGTCGGCGGTGACGGTGACCAGGCCGGTCAGGGCGACGTCGGCGTGGCCGGCGATGAGCTGCCGTTCGCGGGTTTTGACGTCGGCGTACTCGACGGAGTCTTCCTCGCTGTCGACCTGTCCGCGGCGGGCGCGTTCGCTGGCGTCGGCGATGATCGCCGCCTTCTTGCGCTGGACGTCGCGCAGCGCGGACTCGAGTCCCTGCGGCACGTAGACAAGGGACAGGCTGCGGCGGACTCCGGCGGTGAACATCAGCCCGTGCAGGAATCCGGCTCCCATTTCCGTGCGAGGCCAGTTCTCCACCCAGTAGGTGGCGTGGCGGGCGGTGTCGGTGGCGAGCCGGTCGTACTCCTCGAACTGGACGACTGGCCCCGCGGCTGCCGGGTCGGCTTCGGCACGGCCGGTGTCGGACCACTGCTGGAGCGCGGCGAGCGCCCCCGGGTCGTAGGCGGTGCGGATCACGGCGGCGATCTCCCGGGCGCTCAGCCACCCGGTGACCATCAGACCGGCGTTGCGGGCGGCCTGGGCGATGGAGGCGGTGGTCTGCTCCATGACGGTGAACGCGCCCGGCAGCCCTCCGCCGGCCTGGGAGATCAGACGCTTGGCGGCCTTCAGGTCGAGGGAGATGGCGAGGTAGGTCTCGTGCGGGGCGGCGGCGGGTCCGGCGGAGGCGACCAGTTCGGAGTAGACCTGCCCGGCGACCGGAGCCTCGGGCTGTCCGTGCTGGGCCCAGTGCCGGGCGAGGGTGTCGCCGGAGTCGGGGACGGTGCGCTCCAGGACCTGCACGGTGGCGACGTGTCCGGTGCGGGCGATGCCCGCCAGAGCGCGCCCCCACCCGTTCACGTTGTGGTTCTGCGTGGCAGGGTCGAGCAGCGCGAACGCGCGGCTGCTCACCCGGGCGATGGCGGTCAGGGTGTGCCGGTGCGGGTCGTGAACGGCGGCGGCGCCGTTGGCGGAGTCCCCGGGGGTGACGACCTTCAGGGAGGCGGCGGTGCCGGGCAGGTGAAGGATGCCGTCCTGCCGGGGCCGGGTGACCGGTCGGGCGAGCCAGAGGGTCTGCCCGGTGCGGCGGCGGTGGGCGTAGCGGGTGACGATCGGAGCCCAGTCGATCAGTGACCGGCCGTGCCGGCGGATCGCGACAAGCGCGGCGACCGCCGCCCACAGCGGGGCGAGCGCGATGGCGCCGAGCAGCCCGGCGGAGACCACGGTCGCCAGCAGCAGCGCCAAGGCCGCGGACACGAGCACGAGCTGCGGCAGGGAGAGGCCGAGGAGGATGCCGCGGCGGGAGCGGTGGGGGAACTTCACCGTGACCGGGGCGACGGAGAGGTCAGACATAAGGATTGGTTCCTGGGGACGCGGGACGGGGCCCCGAGGGCGGGAGGCGGGGGGGCCTCCCGCCCAGGGGGTGTGGGAAGGGCCGATCAGGTGCCGGTCGGCGCAGGCGGCGGGGAGGCCGTGCCGCTGCTCCCGGCCGCCGGGGTGGACGTGGGCGGGGCGCCCTGCGGAGGCGGGGTCGTGGTCGCCGGCGCGGACTGCCATCCGCCTGCCTGCCCGGCCGCAGCGCCCGCTCCGGAACTCGCCGGTCCGGAGCCGCCCGTGCCCGGGGTGCCGCCGACCTGGCCGCTGGTGTCGTCGGAGACGCTGGTCGGCGGGGGCTGCACGGCCTTCTCCAGACCGGACTTGACGGCATCGCCACCAGGCGAGACGCCGGATCCTTCGCCTTGCCCGCTGTCCTGGCCACCGCTTCCGCCGGTCGAGTTGGGGGCGATGTCACCGGGGAACCCGCCACCAGGAATGGAGTCCGGTCCCTGGGGAGCGGCCCCCGCTCCAGCACCGGCTCCGGCGGCGGCACCTCCGGTTCCGGCGGTGGCCGCCATCGCGGCGGCCTTTCGGGTCGCCTTCTCCGCGTGCTGCTTCGCGAGCTGCGCACCCGCGCCGCCGGCACGGTGGAGGGACTCGCCGTCGGATCCTTCAGCCGCCCAGTGGACGAACTTGAAGGTGGCGTAGGGGCACAGCAAGATCAAGACCATGATGACGATGCCCGCCATGACGTCGGCGAGCGCGGCGAGCCCGTCCTTGCTCTCGGTCTTGCCCATCGCGGCGATGCCGAGCACGAAGACGATCGTCATCAGCAGCTTGCTGACCACGAGGGTGGCGGTTGCTTCGATCCAGCCCTTGCGCCAGCGGCGTGCGGCTTCCCAGCCGCCTCCCGCGCCGGCGAACACGGCGAGGGTGACCATGACGAGGATGCCGACCTTGCGGACCATCATCACGCACCAGTACAGGAACGCGCCGATCGCGGCGCCGAGTGCGGCGAAGACCGTCACGAGCCAGCCGAGACCTGTGAGGGCGCCGAGTTGGCCGACCTTGACGATCCGGCGCACCGCGCTTTCGATCGAGAGGTTGGAGGCTTTGAGGAGTCCGGCGGACAGGGCGTCGATCACTTCGATCGCGACGGTGGTCAGGGCGATGGCGGCAAACGCGAAGATCACGCCGGACGCCGTCCCGGTGAATGCCTGCGTCAGTGCCTGCCCGTCGCGTCTGATCGCGGCCCGGATGAGCTGGGCGCAGAACGTGGCCACGAGCACGATCAGGCCGATGGGGAGAATCGTTTCGTAGTTGTCGCGGAACCATGTCGCGTTCAGGTCGACGCGGGTGGTGGCGTCGACCGCCTTGGCGGCGAGGTCGGCGGAGGCCGCGGCCAGCTCGCCGGCGGACTTCGCCATCCAGTCACCGATGGCCTTGCCGGGGTCGGATGCGAAGTCCACTGCCTCGCCGACCGCGCAGACCTTGTCCGCGAGGGGAAGGTCGCAGAATCCCATGGGGGAGCTACCTCCTTACGGTCAGGGCGCGACGCGCGGGGCGATGGCGACGAGCGAGCAGTCGGACGAGGGCCGGCACTGCACGGCGAGGGTGATGGAGCGGTCCTCCGCTCCTCCGCCGCCCTTGGACCAGGCGATGGTCTGCTTGCCGGTGACGGTGACGGCGTAGATGTACGCCTCGGTGATCGCGGAAGGGTCTTCGGCCAGGGCCTGCTTGAACGCCGCCGGGTAGTGCGCCCCCGTGACGGTGGCGGTGGCGTGCTGCTTCTGGTCCGCCATCCGCGACCACAGGACCGGGTCGGGCATCTGCGCGGAGACCGAGGCCCAGTCGCTGTACTGCGACTCCTTGGTCATCCACGCCTCCATGCCGGCGAGCTGCTGGGCGTGGTTGGTGTTCCGGGTGTCGTAGGACCAGAGCATCGCCGCGGCTTCCTTCGAGTACGCGAGGGGGTCGGAGATCCGCGGAGGTGCGGGGACCGAACCAACCTTGGCGGGCTGTTGCACGTCGTCCGGGGTCGGCGAGCTGCTCGTCGAGGCCGGGGCCGGGGTGCTGGAGGGTGCGCGGTGTTGTTCACCGCGGCCGGTGAAGTAGGCGGTCGCACCGGCGACGGCGAGCAGGACCACGAGGACGACGGCGATCAGGAGGGTGCGGCGGGTGGATGACCAGCCCACGCCGTATCCGGACAGTGAGAATCGTTTCTTCATCACTGGACCTGGGAGCCCAGGGCGGAGAAGAAGGCCACGATTCCGTTGGCGGCGCCGAGGCCGAGGGCCGCGCCTGCGGCGACGACGGCACCCTTCTTCCCGTTCGCCTCGGCCTGGTGGCCACCGGTGTGGTGGCCCCACGCCCAGACACCGAGGGAGACGGCGAGTGCGCCGACGACGGCGATGATGCCGAACATGTTGATCGAGCTGACGACGTTCTTGAGAACGGCGAGGCCCGGCAGGCCGCCTCCCTTGGGGGTGATGCCGGGGTCGAAGGCGAGATAGACGATCCGGTCGGCGAGCGGTGGCATGGGTATGGAGGGCTCCTTGCATGCGCGGGCCAAAGGGCACGCGCGAGAGGGCAGAAGAGGAGAGAGGGGAGTACGCGAGGGGCGCGAGAAGGCCAGCCGCAGAACGGCTGCGGGGCGGCGTCAGAGGACGCGGCGAGCGCTCAGGACGGTCCAGTCCTTGATCGGCGTGATCCGCACCGGCTTGCCGGTGCGCGGGGCCTCGATGACGAGTCCCTCGCCCAGATACATGCCGACGTGCTCGGGGCGCGCGGCGGTGCCGCGGCTGAAGATCAGGTCACCGGGCTGCAGTGCCTTCTGGGAGACGGCCTTGCCCTCGTTGACCTGCGTGTACGTCGTGCGGGTGAGCTTGATGCCGGCCTTGGCGTATGCCTGCTGCATCAGTGAGCTGCAGTCGCAGCGGCCCATCGGGTCGGGCCCATGCGGGGCGGTGCAGGTGCCGCCCCACTGGTACATCGTGCCGAGCTGGTGCATCGCCCAGACGATCGCCTTACGGGCCCGCGGGTCGGTGCCTTTGGGGATCTCGTAGCCCTTCGGGACGGCGCCCTCGGGGATCTTCCCGAACGACGAGCCGTCCTCGCCGCACCCGGAGGGGGCGGGAGATGGGTCGGTGCCCTTGGCGGGCTTGTCTTTGCCGCCGGCGCCGGGGAAGGTCGCGGCGATGGCCTTCTGCAGCGCGGTCGCGAGCGGCTCCCACTGTGCGTACGCGTCCGGGTAGCCGGACTTCTGCACGGCCTGGGCGGCCTGGGTGACGGTCATCTGCTGCCACCCCTTGACCTTCATGAGCTCCTTGTAGAAGCGCTCGCTGGCGTAGACGGGGTCTCGGATCTGGTCGGCGGTGCCCCAGCCCTGCGACGGGCGTTGCTGGAACAAGCCCAGGGAGTCGCGGTCTCCGTAGGAGAGGTTGCGCAGCCGGGACTCCTGCATGGCGGTGGCGAGGGCGACGATCTGCCCGCGTTTGGGAACATCAAGGCTGATGCCGGTGGCGACGATGGTCTGGGCGTGGGGGATCTGCTCGCCGGGCAGGTCCAGGCCCTCGACGCGGACTTTGGATGCGTCCGTGCCGTCGAGGACCTTGGTGACCTGTTCGGTGACCTTGCCGGTGTCGAGGTCGGGCAGGCACTGGAAGGTGGCGCTGCTACCGGTGGCGGCTTCGCTGGAGGAGGCCATCATGATGGCCGCGCCGCCGAGGAGGAGGGGGGAGAGGAAGACGACGCCGATGCCGGCGGCGAGCGCCTTCAACCGGTACGGCCTGCTCGCAGGTCACCGTTTACGGGCTGGAGCGGGTAACGAGGCGTCATAGACATGTCCTTGGGGATGCAGTGTCCGGCCTGCCGCGTGCGCGTGTGGTGGAAGGGTGCGGCGGCCGGGGTGGGCGAACGAGGTGTGCCGGCGTGCGGGCGAGTTGCCGCTCGGTCCGCGTGCCGGGGTGACCTAGGTGTGCCGGGGCAGGGGGAAACCTCCGCTAGGCAGGGTGGGATTCGGCCAGCGGCGGTGGCCGCCGGGCAGTTCCAAAACAGTAGGGCCGGATTGGCGGCCGACCAAAAAGTCGGCGTGAGGGGTCGGAAACCGACACCTCGGCACGGCACTTCTTGGTCGGCGGCGCATTGGCCTCTACAGTTTTGGGACTCCCCTCGCCCTTCCTCGGTCTGTGGCCCCTGGGCTCCTACATGCCCAATTCCGGCCCGCGAGGCTTTCCTTGTGCGACGGGGTCTTCTTCCTGGACCTTCACACCCGAATCGGGGTCTCTCTTTGCCTTTTTCCATGCACCAGGGCGACGCGCTCAGCGTCCTTGCCGGCCTTCCGGGCGACTGCGTCGATTCCGTGATCACCGACCCGCCGTACAACAGCGGCGGGAGGACGGCGAAGGAACGCACCTCGCGCAGCGCGAAGCAGAAGTACACCTCCGCCGACGCCGGCCACGGCCTTGCCGACTTCACCGGCGAGAACATGGACCAGCGCTCGTACGGGTTCTGGCTCACGCAGATCATGACCGAGGCCCATCGGCTGACGAAGGTCGGGGGGACGGCGCTGCTGTTCACCGACTGGCGTCAGCTGCCCGTCACGACGGACGCGATCCAGGCGGCCGGCTGGCTGTGGCGTGGGGTGCTGGCATGGCACAAGCCGCAGGCCAGGCCCCAGAAGGGCCGCTTCACGCAGAACTGTGAGTTCATCGTCTGGGCGTCCAATGGGCCGATCGACGCCTCCCGGAACCCGGTCTACCTGCCGGGTCTGTACAGCGCCTCTCAGCCTTCGGGCGCGAAGCGTCAGCACATCACGCAGAAGCCGGTGGAGGTAATGCGCGAGCTGGTCAAGATCGCCCCGGCGGGCGGCACGGTGCTCGACTTCTGCGCCGGCTCCGGCTCCACCGGAGTCGCGGCCATGCTCGAAGGCCGTGACTTCGTCGGCGTGGAGAAGACCGAGCACTACGCCTCCATCGCGGCCGACCGGCTCACCGACACCGTCCGCCAGACCCTCAGCCAGGACGACGTCGGCCTGACCGTCTGACGTCTCAACCCCGGTTTGCAGCGGGCATTCGGGATTTCTTTGTCCGGAGCCCCGATCCTTCCGTGGATATCCGGAAAGCCGGAAGGCCGGTCCGCACCGGTGATTGCGCTTCACCCCTATCTCCCATGGCTCATAGGAGGACTGCCTTTCCATGCCTGAACCCGTAGAACCCGATGATGAGGGGCAGTTGGAGCCGGTTCGTGTTCCCGACCCCCACCTCGAAGGGATCGAGGCCAGTGTCCGGCGGCTGATGGAGCAGTCCGCTCAGCAGGCCCAGCAGCTCGACCACCTCGCCTCCGCGCCGCCCCCAGGTCATTCACCGTTCGCCGCGTTCGGCATGCCGGGACTGAGCGGGCCGGCCCCGGTGACTCCGCCCGAGCCGCGCCCGATCCTGGAGCTGGAGGGCGAGGAGTACGAGGACGAGATCGACTCGCTGAGTGACTGGGTCGACGACTTCCTCCTGCCGGTCTACGGGGCCGAGGTCACCACGGCCGCGCCCTGGTGCCTGCAGTGGCAGGAGCACGACGACGTCGTCGCGTGGCTGCACGCGCTGTGGCTCGCCTACCAGCAGCACAAGGACCCCGAAGCGGGGCTGTCTGGCTTGTTCGTGTGGCACCGGGACTTCCTCACTCACGCCATCGCGGCGATCCGCGCACCCGGCGGCCCGCTGTCGGCGTGCATGACGTCCCCGGAGCGTCCCGCGCACCGGATCCTGCCCGGCCCGCCGCCGTCGGCACGCGCTGAGAAGACGAACACCGCTGAGAGAGACACCTCTGGTTCCGGGGAGCCAGGAGAGCCGACGTCATGAACACCGGGCAGCAGCCGGCCTTCGGCCTCAGCTTCGACCCACGGGCCCTGACCGACCTCCTCCAGGCCCCCGGCGACATCCGCGACCTCGCCCTCGCCCAGCTGCAGGACGTGGTGAACGCCGAACTGTTCGGTACGAAGCTGACCGGTGACCTGTCGGGCTACCGCAAGCTCGTCGTCGATTCCCGCAAGGAGTGGAGGGTCGTGTACGCCCTGCGTCCGGCGCCGCCGACGTCCGCTCATGGCAACGAGATCCACGTCGTTGCCGTACGGCCGAGGGCCCGCAACGACGTGTACGACACCGTCGGGCAACGGCTGGGGATGACGCGCCGGCCGCTCAGCGCCCGGACTCACGCTGCCCGCTCCCGCTCGCCGCAGCTCACGACGCGCCAGCCCGCCCCGAAGCCGGGACCGCTGCCCTCAGCGATGCCGGGGCTGCCCCGCCCTGCCCTCGGCGCCGCGCACCATCACGTCCGCTGACCCAAGGAGTACGTGCCTATGCCCCCTGATCCCGCGCCGGGAGGAGCCCGGCGTACGGTCTCCCCGCTCGACCACCGTGTCGAGGCCGTGACCGGCCACGACGTCGACACCCTGTGGGCCCACCGCGACCGCGGCGTCCTCGACGAGCCCCATGCCCGCCTGGTCGACCGGCATCGCGAGCTGGTCACGGCCGAGACCGGCGTGACCTTCTACCGCACCCTTCTTCACCGGCTCAGCAGCGGCGAGTTCCCCGTCGATGCCGCCCTGTTCGAGCGCATCGACCGCACGGTGGACCAGCTGGAGGAGACCGCTGCCGTGCGCGAGGCCGCCGCGGCCCGCGTGATCGCGGCCCTGGAGCCGATCGAGGCCGCCGCCAGCACGTCACCGGTGGCCAAGAGTGGACCGATCTCGGCTGCCACTCAGGCGCTGCTGCTCGCCATCGCCGGCGGAGCCAAGCTCTACGAGCATCTCCTAACCAGCCGGATGTCGGTGACCACTGCGTCCGGCACCCGCATCCCCTATGCCGAGCTGCAGCCGCTGGAAGACGCCGGCCTGGTCTCCCGGGACACCAGCCACCCCGTGCACGCCGGTCAGCCGGTCGCTCTGACCGACGCCGGCCGCGCCACGCTGTTCGCCGCCCGCCGGCCACCCACCACCACCCAGGTGCCGAAGCCTCCGGCTCGACCCGGCGTATGGCCGTCCGCCCCAGTGCAGCGGCGCTGAACTCCACCGAAAGGCATTTGTTGTCCTCCACGGAACCGGCGTCTGGCCGGAAGTCCATCCCCGAAGTCGATTTCGACCTGGACGACCTCGACGCTGACGAAGAGGTTTACCTCGACTTCTACCGCCAGGTCGCCGTCAGCCGGGACATGCTCATCCCTCTCGCCGAGCACCACTCCGCCGACGGCGTGCACAGCTACTACGTGCTGTTCGACGGCTCTGTCACCTGGGGGGTCCCCGGTGTGCCGCAGCTGATGGCCGTGCATCTCCAACGGGACCGGGAGAACGGGACGTTCGCCTTCGAGGGGGAGCGGCTGCCGCTGCCTTCGATGGCGCAGTCCTGGCTCATCCACCGTGGCTGCCCGCACGAGGTCATCGGCCTCAACCCCGAGTTTGGGCCGCCGTCGGCGGACGAGGCGACGCGCGCACTGGAGCACCGTCTCGCAAGCGACGGAGACCACTACGCCATGGGCGACTCCTACACCCGCGACGACCCGGACGACATGTTCACCATCGTGGTGCTGCGCGCCCTGGACGAGCGAGCTCCCAGCCCGTTCCGCGTCCTTGTCGAGGAGGTCGACACCGACGCGTGGACCCACACCCTGCGCGAGGGCGGCTTCGACACGGTCGACGAGGCCCTGCAGTGGTGCGACGACCGGCTCACCGGCACGGCTGGCCCCCTCCCGCCGGTCCGCCCGGCAGCCGCATTCACCCGCCCAACTGCCCAGCCGAAGGCTCCTGCTCCGCGCCCGCCCGGCCGATCGCGCTAAGCGCCAAGGACGGCGGGCGCGGCGAAACATAGCCGACGATCGCCGGTTAGCCAAACCGGCGTTTCTCCGGACTCTTATACAGCCGCCGGGACGACCCCGCGGCGCCATCCACGCAATCCCTGTGCCTTTACGGAGGTTTCTTCCGCATGCGTTCCACCCGAATTGCCATCTCCGCGGCGATGCTCGGAGCACTCGCTCTCCCGGTGCTGTCTGCCACCACCGCGAGCGCCGCCCCCGTGGCCACCGCCGTAACCGCGGCTCCCGCCAGCAGTTGCTCGTCTCTCCCGCCGCTGCCGTACGAGGTCCACGCCAAGGCCGTGACCATCCGGTCCAAGGCCACCACGAAGTCCACCGCGCTGGGAGTGCTCTATCGCAGCCACAAGTTCACCGTTCACAAGAAGAGCGGGAACTGGCTCTACATCACGGACAAGACCACCGGCGTGAAGGGCTGGGTCTCTGGCACCTACGTCTACCGCGACGTCCGAATGTGCCTCAGCTGACCGGCGTTCTGGGCAAACCGCCCGTGGCGTAGTAATCGCTCCTTCGCCGTATCCCACCCCCGTGAACAACCGGGCCGCTGTGCCCCTTTCGGAGAGGAGTTCTCCTTGTCCGACGACATACCCGACGGCACAGAGAATGTCGTGGGCGTGCTGACCGAACAGATTGAAGCCCGCTTCGGGATGGGCATGGACCAGTTGAAGGCCGCAGTCGCTGCGGCACCCGCTGCCAGCCCTGACGCCACCGACGTCGTCAAGTGGCACGGCCTTCTGGTCGAGTCCCAGGCAGCGCTCGACCGGGCGGAGGACGCTCTCCTGGCCGCGTTGGAGACGCAGCCCGGCGAGGTCGACGACCCCACCATGGCCCTTGCCCACCACGTCAACGCAGCCGTGACCGCACGGGATGGGCGGCCATGGTCGTGCGCTGGCTCCTCGACCCTGACGCGCCCGGCAAGCAGGACCTCGCCGCCGAGCGTCTGGCCCGTCTCCGCCGCGGGGCCCGCCAGGGCCCGGCCGTGTCCACCAGCCCGCCAGCCCGGCCCGCGACGGCGCAGGCAACAGGCCGAGGAGTCCTGCGGTGAGCGTCCGCGACCAGCCCTGCACTCAGGATGGCCGGCTCCAGCAGGTCTTCGGCGCCCCGGTCGCCGAGCTGTACGAGATGGCCGCGTGCCCGGACGCCCCCGTAGCGATGCCCCGCGCTCTCGGACTGCGCTCGTTTCTGGCCTTGGCCGAGGAACAAGTCGCCCGGATCCGCGACCGCGTGCACGAGGCGATGGCACCCGAGCGCGACATGGACGAGCTGTCCGCGGACGAGCTGCGGATGGACACGCAGTGGCTGGCGGCGGCGCTGGAGGCCCGCGACGGCTACCGCGCCGCCCTCGACGACCTGCTGCGCACCATGCCGCCGCTCCAGGCACGGGCCCGGCCAGTCCGCTTCGTCCAGCGGACGGTCACCGCCCTGCCTCCTTCCTCCGCCGCCCCGGCACCCGCGCGTGCCGGGGCGGCCCGCAGCCGCCGACCCTGAAAGCCCTGCCGATTGACCCACCCCACGTCCGCTGAGATCGCCGCGCGGATCGAGGACCTGTACGGCGCCCCGCTCGGCGGCCTCGAAGCCCACGCCCAGGACCAGCCGCCCGGCATGCTCGCCGCCCTCATCGCCAGCCACAACGACCTGGCCTTCGCCGAGCAGAGCATCTCCTTCCACCGAGACCGGCTCCTGCGGCTCGCCCACCCCGACCGCAGCATCGGCCCCCACGAGGTATCCCACCTCCTCGATTGCACTCGCCGGCTTGCCGAAGCCGTAGCCGTCCGCGACGCCCAGGCCAAGACCGTCACCGCGGTCCTGAAAAGCCTCGGCCGCACATCCGCGCCCAAGTCGCCGGCCGCCTCCGTACCCGCCCTGCCCGCGCGCCCCGTGCCGCACGCCAGCACTGCGCCGAGCCGCTGACCCTTCTCGGGCAGCGCCCTCTCTTCACCCAGGAGTTTCCCCTTTGGCCACCACCGGTCTGCCCCCGGCTGTCGATGCCGACGTTTCTCGGGTCACCGAAGTCCTCGGCATGATCACCCCGCGATGGAACGTGCAGGTACTGCTGGCGCTCAGCGTCCGTCCCCTGCGCTACACGGAGATCGCGAACAAGCTGTCGTGGCTTCACAGCGGCCAGCTGCATCCCAAGCTCCGTTCGCTGTGCGAGGACGGTCTCGTCGAGCGCACCGAACACTCCGTGCGGCACGTCACCTACGGCCTCACCGCACGTGGGACCGCGTTGCTGCCGGTGCTGCCCGTCATCGCCGCCTGGGGCAAGGAGTTTCTGGAGGAGCCGGACACACCGCTGTCCGCGATCGAACACGTCGAAGACAGCCTCACCCTGCTCACCCGCCGGCACGCCCCCGCGATCCTGTGGGCGCTCAAGTCCCGTGACGAGACCAGCGCGCGGGCCCTGGCCAGCATCGTCATGCCCGGCGGCCTGTGGACCAACATCTATCCGCCCCTGCGCCAGCTCACCGCCGACGCCCTGGTGGTGACCGCCCCCGGCCGGCCCTACCGTCTGTCGGAGTCCGGCAACGCTCTGGACGCCGTGTTCGCCTCGCTGTCCGCGTGGGCTGCTGGGCGGCCTCTCGCACACGCCTCCCGGCACCCGATCTGGGGACAAGCGGACGGCGACACGCCCACTGCTCCGCAGACCTGGGTCAGCGCCCAGTCGCGCCTGCCGGCCCCAACCGTGGTGCCGGCACCGGCCGGGGCGACCCGCCCCACCTGGCACAACCGCGACCTGTTCTCCCACGCCACCCCGGCCCGCCCGCAGGTCGCGCTTCGGGCCGGAGGTGTGCGCCGATGACCACCTCGCTGTCCCCCGAGCAGCTCCAGCCTGTCTGTACGGCGCTGTCCTCCGCGGCCCTGATCCGCCTGATCTCTGAGATAGACGACAACGGCTCCATCCCGTCAAGGGGGCTGGCGCGCACCCTTTCGGATCTCACGCCGCACCAGATCCGGCACGCCACCGAGCAGGCCCACGCCCTCGGCCTCGTCCACGCCCGCCGCGGGGCCAGTCTCGGACTTACCGAGTCCGGCGCGGACCTGGCTGACGTCTACGACGCGACCGCCCGCTGGGCCCGGCGGCACGAGTATCCGGCGCGGTCCGGTGACTTCACCGGCCGGATCCGGCACACCCTCGCACTGCTGGCCGAACCGCAGGTCTTCGCCGCCCTCGCCGCAGCACAAGCCCCTTCGCACCTCGCGGCAGCGGGCAGGCTGTCGACTGCAAAGGCCGCTGCGGAACTCGTCCAGCCGTGGAATGCGCTGGCCCAATGGCTGGACGCCAATCCGCAGGCGGTCGAGATCGCCGAGGGCGAGCTTGCCGCGTGACGACACGTATCGGACCGCGGTACGCGCGCCGCCCTGCCAGCAGTCTGCTGCGCGCCGTCTACCTCCCCCGTACAGCGGATGGCGCCGCGTTCGCGATGACCACGTACGGCATCCCCCTGCTCGTCCTGGCCACTACAGGGTCCGCGGCGCTGACCGGGCTGGCGTTCGCTCTGGAGTGGTTCCCGCGCATCGGCGCGTTCACCGTGGCCGGAACCATGGTCGACCGCTACGGCACGACCCGAGTGTTCCGCGCCGCGTGCCTCGCCCGAGCCCTGGTCGTGCTCATCGCCGCCGGCGCCCTGGCCGCGCTGGAGGCGCAGACGCTCACTGCGACGGTCACCGTCATGCTGCTCGCCGCGTCCACCGGTGTGCTCACCGAGTTCAGCTACGTCGCTGCCGAGACCGCCGGCGGCGAAGCGAGCAGGAAGGCCGGCGCCGGCGCGCACCGCGTGCAGTCCGTCCTGCTCGGCATCGACCAGACCGCAACCCTCGCCGGCCCCCTCGCCGCAGGTCTCCTCCTGGAGTGGTGCGGGCCGGCGGGGATGCTCGGAACGCTGGCAGGCTTCTCCCTCCTCGGTGCCGCGCTCGCTCCCCGATCACGGCACGCCCCGAGGGGGGCGGTCGTTGCGGATACAGGCGGGCTTCGCAAGGGCTGGGCCACGCTGCGGTCGCTGCCGGCTCTCGCCTGGCTGGTGGGGGGCCTGGTCGTCTCCAACTGCGCGATCGGCCTCCTGCAGGCCGCCATGCCGGTCATCGTGGTCACCGAACTGGGGCACTCCAGCGCGGACGCGGGACTCGTCTGGTCCGCAGCCGCCACCGCCTCCCTGCTCGCCATCACCGCCGCCCGCCGTGCGATCGACCGCTGGGGCCTGTGGCCGGTCGGCGCAGTGGCCGCCTCGGTCGCGGCCTGCGCGACGCTCGCCGTCGCCCAGGCCGATACCTACCGCGGCTACCTGCTGCTGATCGCCGTCCTGATGGCTGGCGAAGGCGGGCTGACCGTTGTCCTGCGTACCCTGCGCTCCCACCTGATCCCGCCCGAGGTATTCGGCAGCACCCTCAGCCTGACGATCCTGCTGCTCCTGCTGCCGTTCCCCGCCGCCGGACTGCTCGTCGCGGCCGTGCCACCCGCCGATCTCGGGCACCTCATCACCATCGCCGCCGTCCTCCAGGCACTCGGCCTCGCAGCCGCCTTCGCGCGGCTGCGCACACTCCCCGCCCTGCCCGCATCGCCCCTTTGACCTTCCCGTTACGAGAGGAGCCTTCGACGCTCATGCCCGCGACCACGACACAGGACGGACTGCCCGGACTTGACCTCCCGCACCGGGACGTACGGCCTTCGATCACTGAGCAGTTCCACGCCTTCGACGCCCAACACCCATGGGTGTACCGAGCCCTGGAGCAGCTCGTTGCCCAGCGCCTCGCCGCCGGCGCGAAAAGAGTCGGGATGAAGGCGTTGCTCGAGACCCTGCGCTGGCGCCACCCGCACGGCGTGAAGGGCCTCAACAACAACTACACGGCCCTGTACGCGAGACGGCTGCTCGCCGAGCACCCGCAGTGGGCTCCCGCGATCGAGGTCCGCCGTCGGCGCAGCACCTGATCGCGAACCCGCAGAAGCCTTCCACCACTGATTCTTCAAGGAGCACGTTCTTGTCCGACCGACCCGTCGTCCTGGTCGTGGCCGCGGCCGACATGGAAGCCGAGGCGTATCGCGGCTACTGCCTGGAAAGCGTGGCCGCCGCCTACGACGTTGTCCTGATCACCGGCGAGGAGCCCTCGTGGGAAGTGCCGTTCATCAGGGACTGCGTGGTCGTGACCGATCCCACCGACCAGGCGGCACTGGCCGCCGCCGGCCGGACCCTGGCCGAGCGTTACGACCTGGCCGGGGTGTTCACGTGGACCGAGTGGTACCTCGCCCCCGTCGCCCGCCTCGCACGCCAGCTCGGTCTGCCCACCACCGCGCCCGAGGTGATGCAGGCATGCCGTAACAAGGCCACCGCGCGGACCCTGTTCGCCCGCCACGGTGTCCCGTCGGCCACGTCGGTCAGCTTGCGAACCCGCGAGGAGGCGCAGCTCGCGGCCGAGCGGATCGGATACCCGGTCGTCCTGAAACCCGCCGCGAACGCCGCCAGCATCGGCGTGATCCGCGTCGACACCCCCGCCCAGCTCACCGCTGCGTACGATGTCGCCGCTCGAGCCGCCTGCCAGGGTGTCGAGAGCATGCAGGTGCTTGTCGAGGAGTACCTCAACGGCCCGGAGGTCTCAGTCGAGTGCGTCACGCACCGGGGCGAGACCACCGTGGTGGCCGTAACCCGCAAGACGGTCAGCGAGCCGTACTTCGAGGAGCTGGCGCACTCGGTCGACGCTGCCGACCCTCTTCTTAATGTGGTCGCTCCCGTCGCGCGGGCCGCGATCCGCGCGCTCGGGATCACCGACGGCGTCAGCCACGTCGAGATGTGCCTCGTCGACGGCCGTCCCCGGCTCATCGAGGTCAACGGCCGTCTCGCGGGGGACATGGTCGGCCACCTGGTCCGCCTCGCCACCGGCATCGACCTGCCGCGTGCCGCCGCCGATCTCGCATGCGACTGTGCCCCCGACCTCACCCCGACCAGGTCCTCGGCCGCCGCGATCCAGCTGATCTACCCCGAGACTTCAGGCACTCTCACCGCCCTGCGATTCGATGGCCCCCGCCCGCCGTGGCTGGACAGGGTCCACTTCCAGCGCCGCCCGGGCGACCGCCTCCTCCTCCCCTCTGACGGGGGCGACATGTTCACCGCCCGGATCGGCTACCTCATCACCACCGGCCGAACCGCAGAAGCGTCCCGCGCCCGCGCCGCCACTGCCCTCGGCCGTCTCGTCACCCGCGTCGAACCGGCCGCCGCCCCCTCCTGCCCACCGGACTTCCCATGTCACCTGACGACGACCTTCGCACCATCGACGGGGACGTCTATGTCTCCCCGCGCTACCTCGCCGGCACCACCGCGATCGGCGACCCCGGCCTCGCACCGCTCCGCGATCTCGGCTGGGACCTGGAACACGACGACCTCGGCAACGCCTACCTGACCGCCCCCGACCGCAAGGTCCGCCTCGGCTTCCTCCCGGAAGGCGAGGACGACGGCCTGTGGCGCATCAACGCCTACAAGGACCCCTTCGGCCCGCCGACCTGGGGCGTCTGCTTCAACGACTCGTGCCCGACGGAGTTCGTTACCGCGTTCACTACCGCACTCGCCGAGGCGTACGAGCAGGGCCCGGACGCCTATCTCGCGGCACCGGACACCGGCAGCGCGGACCGCGACCCCTTCCTCGCCGTGGTCCCGCTCATCAACCGCGGCTGGCAGATCGACCGCCCCCGCTGGGGCGCGTTCGCGATCCAGTCACCCGACGGGCTCGCCGGCCTGGAGTTCACCACTGGACGCCTCGACCCGGAAGCCGAGCTGACCACCCACGACGCCCGCTGGCAGCTGTGGGCCGGCACCTCCATCGACCGCCCCGCCTGGTACGCCACCGCCAGTACCGACACCCCCGTGGTCCTGATCAAGGCCGTCACCGAGTGCGTATCCGATCCCGCACCCCTGCCGCGATGGCGGGAGGAAACGTACAGCTACGTCCAGGGCATGGCCCGACTCACGCCTGTCGTGCCCCCACGCCCGCCGGGCCCGACCCCGCTCGACGTCCAGCGCGCCGCACGTCGCCCGGCCGCCCTGACCACCTCCCAAAGCGTTCCGCGCTGGAGCACCACCAGCCGTCCGGCACTCCCCGGACCCCGCCGCTGACCCGCGCCACCTCGCCCTACGACCGGAGACATCCGCTTGGCCCTATTTGCTGACGAGTTCTTCGTGGACCACCTGAAGCTCCCCTTCACCGAGGCAGCCGTCGTCGGCAACGCCTACTACGCGACCCCTGTCCCCGGCAGCCCGCTACGGCTGCGCATCGACTTCGCCGGGACGATCCGTGCCGGTGAGTACGACGGTCTGCGTCTCGCCACCATTCACCAGGACCGCGGTGAACTCGACGTCGTGATACTGCGGTTCGAGGATCACAAGACCTTCGACCACCGCGACGCGGCCCAGGGGCGCAGTCCAAGGCAGTCGGGGTACGGCACGTTCCACGAGTTCCGCGACCGCCCCGACTGGGTGCCATGGGAAGGCGCCCACACAGGCGGACTACGCGAGGCCATCGAGCAGTACGCGTCCGTCTGGTTCCCCGGCGCCTGGAAGACGACCGCATCGTCCCGCGCTCCTGGCCGCAGCGCGCGCAAGGTACCGGTCCCGCCTCCCGCCCGCAGCGGAAGCCGACCCCGCTAACCCACCCCCGTACCCCCTTCGTCCTCATTTCTTCGTTCAGGAGTCCTTCTTGCGTATCCGCCCCGTCCGCCGCCTGCCCGCTGCCGTCGCCGTCGCCGCAGCGGTGACCGGCACGCTCACCTGGGCCCCGACCGCCAGCGCTCAGATGCCCGAGCCGACGCCGTCCACCGCTCCCACCGAGGCGACCGAGCCTGCCGCGGGCAGCGTGGCCATCATCAAGAAGGACCCGGCCGGCGATGTTCTTCAGGGCGCGGCGTTCCTCCTCCTCGACGCCACCGGCCAGGAAGCGGGCACGGGCAAGACCGACGCCCAGGGGAAGCTGACCTTCACCGATCTTGCTCCCGGCGTCTACCGGCTGAAGGAGACCTCCTCCGGCAGTCCCCTCCACAATGTGGTCGCCGACCAGGACGTGATCGTCACCCCCGGCGCCACCGCCAGCCTGACGATCATCGACCCGTTCAAGCCTGCCCAGGTCGTTGTGAAGGCCAAGGACGACAAGACCGGCAAGCTCCTTCCCGGCTCGACCGTGAACATCGGCTGCGGCGACAAGACCCTGCTCACCCTCACCACCGGCCCGAAGGGCACCACCACCGGCGAACTGCCGGTCGCCAGCAGGAAGACCGAGTGCTGGGTCCGGCAGGTCAAGGCACCCGAGGGCTACGACCTCTACAAGCCCACCAAGAGCTTCACTGTCGGGCCCGGCGCCCCGGTCACCGTGACCGTCACGAACGCCAAGACCGGCACCCCTGCGAAGCCCACGCCGACCGACAAGCCGACGCAGCAGCCGACCGGCACGTCCTCGCCTGCGGACAAGCCGAGCGAAGAGGCCACCAGCGAGTCGAAGCCGGACACCGTGGCCACCGGCGCGTCCGACGCCGATTCGTCTCCCGCCCCGGCTGTAGACGTGGCGGACACGGCACCGCCGAACACTCCCGCCGGTTCCCTCGCGCACACGGGCGCCGACGCCACCCCGTGGATTCTCGGCGGGGCCGGACTACTCCTCGCCGTTGGCCTGGGTGCGGTCGTCGCCGCTCGCAGGCGGACGGCCTCCGAGCCTGAGCAGGACGAAGAGACGACCAGCTAACCCAAACTCGAGCAGCAGGCCCGCCGGAATTCCGGCGGGCCTGCTGCGCATACCGCCTTTCGGTTGCGGGGTCACGTGACGGACACGGATGAAAGGCAGCGCGGGGCGACCGCTGCAGCGGTCGAGGCAACGAGTGGATGGCGCCCTTCGGGCTCCTGGAAGTTCTTCGCCCCGCGTCTTACCGGCGCCTGCTGCATAGAGTGGGACCAGGGCGAGATGACCTTGATGCGATGGGACCGGGCGCGCGGGGTGGGACCGGTCGAGCGACGCCGCTTGGACGTGGCTGCAAACCGCTACGTTCCGATCGCGGACTGACGATGCCTGCTACCGCTGTGGGATCTCATAGCGTGCGTCCTACAACGAGGCCGGGGCCTGCGGCTTCTCAAGGCGTCTCACACTGTGTCGGATGGGGGAGTCTCACGGGCCTGTCCCTATCCTTGATCGATCTCGGGCACGCCCGCCTCGGTGAGCATCGCGAAGAGGGCCGCGATGGGGCCGTCACGCTCGGACCGGTCCGTGGTGAAGACCAGCCGTTGAGCTGCCCTGGACAAACCCACGAAGAAGGTCGATGTCCCTTCACGTGGGTCGCTTCCGAGCGCCCACCATTGTCTGCCGTGAATACCGAGGAAGAAAACGGTGTGGTACTCGAGGCCCTTGCTGCGGTGGGTGGTGAGCAAGACGACGGCATCGGCGGACTCGAACTCGTCGAGCACCACACCCCAGTCGGCCGCCCCGTCAAGCACCGACTCAAGGCGCGCCTCGAATGCGCCGGTGATGAGATCGAACTCCTCACCAGGTGCCGTGGCCTTCACGTAGCGGCGCAGGGTCGCGCTGTCCACGAGATCGAGCACCTTTCGGACGGCGTCGGCCGCGGACGTGGCGGATGGCGGGTGGGACTGAAGCCAGGCACGGAGCCGGGTGGTCAGGTCGCTCAGGTCCTGGCCGACACGCTGCTGGGCAGCCTCATCGTCGGTTGCGCCGTGTACACGCTCCAGCGTCGCCGATACCTCCTGCCACACTGCGGGGAGGCCACGGGGCTGGTGCGCCAGCCGGAGCAGCCCCACGAACAGGCGAGTCGTCTCGCTTTTCAGTAGGTCTTGGAGGGTCATCTTGCCGACCCGTGCGTCGTCGTTGCGGACTCGGATGCCGTGTGCGGCGAGGCGCGCCCGAAACAGCGGCTCGAAGTCTTTGATCTTCTGTCGTGCGATGAGCGCGAAGTCTGCTGGTGTACGGTCCGAGTTGGCAATGTCCTGGGCGATCCAGTCGGCGATGAACCTCGCTTCCTTGTCTCCGCCGGAGAACGTCCACAGCGCGGCCGGTTCGTGCCCGTCTTCGGCAGTTGCTTTCGAGGTGGCCCGCACTGTGGTCGGATCGAGTTTGCTGGCGATCACGTGCTGTAGTTCGACTAGGGCGTCGCTGGAGCGGAAGTTCCACGCCAGCCAGTAGGTGGTGGCTTGGAACGTGCTGGTGAAGCGCTGGACTGCCTCGGGCACAGCGCCAGCCCAGCCCATGATCCGCTGTTTGCTGTCCCCGACCGTGGTCACCGCGGTCTCCTCGCCGAACACTGATGTGAGGAAGGAGAACTGCGCGCTGGTGGTGTCCTGGAATTCGTCGACGAAGACTATGGGGTAGGTCATCCGTAGGGCGCGTCGGAGCCTCGGCACCGCACGGACCAGCAGCTCGGCGAGCCGGTTGAGCATGATGAAGTCGACTTCCGCCTTTCCCGGCCGCAGGTAGCGGCCGCGCCACCACTCGCGTGCGGCGTAGGAGACGGCGTCGATGGCGTCATCCGTTGGCACGCTCTCGGGCAGGTTCCATCCCCCGACGATGTCGGAGACGAAGCGTCCGGGCTGGAACCCGAGCTGCCTTGCCAGCGTCTGTGGCGCCGAGAAGGCGACGGTGTTGAGGAAGGCCCTCACTTCGGAGTCGGGCGCCATGCGGATGTCGTACCCGTGGTTCATCCGCCAGTCCGGCGGAAGGGCCGGCGCGAACCGATCCACCAGTCCTTTGGTGAATGCGTCGAAGGTCATCGATGCGAAGCGGCTGGCGTGGTCCGGAACGCGGGCGGTGACCCGGCGGCCGAGGTTGGCGGCAGCGTCCCGCTTAAAGGAGATCGCCAGAATGTGCTGCGGCCACGGGCACAGCCCGGTCTGCAGGAGATAGGCGGCGCGCTGAGCGAGGAACTCCGTCTTGCCCGCGCCCGGCCCGGCCACGACTGCCACATTGCCGGTGTCCCGGAGGGCCTGCCACGCGGCCGGTTCCAGATCCTCGATGCCTGCCGGGCGCCAATCCTCCACCGGGATCAGGGCCGTTGGGCGCAGCGTTGGAACAGTGGTCGAGGCGAGGTGGTCGGAGGCGCTCACAGCGAGACCTCCTTGCGGAAGTGTTCCACGAGGGCCACGAGGACCTCCGGCGCGTTCAGTCGGAGTTCCTCGTCACTGAGGCGGCCGAGCGCGCTCATATGGGTGCTCGGCTTCGACCGCGTCAGGAACAGGTATCGGTACCAGCTAAGCCACTCGGCCCGTGTGTCGTTCCAGTAGCCCGGCCTGGTCGCCTTCTCTCCCAGGACCGTGGTGGTGGGGTCACTGGAGTCAGGCCCGCGCTGTTTGCCTTCGAGGTGTCTGTAGGCGTTCTCGAACGCGCACAACATGGCGTAATCGAGGTCGAGCGGCTCGGAGTAGAAGACAGCGAACGTGCGCAGGTGTTCCAGGATCGGCCTGATGTGTTTGAGGAGGAGGCCGTCGTGGATGTCGTCGACGTTGTCATAGTCGTCGAGATCTTCCAGTGGGTCGAGCCCATTGTCTATGAGGCGGTTGAAGGCGTCACGGAGTCGGGCCGGGCCCGCGCCGACTTTGCCGTAATCGAGGTCCAGAAGGGTGGCATGGGGGATGTCCAGGTCGTGGAGTAGCTTCCACATGTGGTTGGTGTGCCTGCCGTCGAGCGGCACCATCGCTACGAACGACGGGTCCAGCTGCACCCCGTGGGCCTGGGCGATCCGGGGGATGACGAGCTGCTCGGTGTCGCCTTCGCCGAGCACCACGAACTTAGCGAAATACAGCTCCGGGTGGGCACGCACAGCCTCCCGTAGGTACTTGCCCGCTTCGGTGGAGTCGTCGGGGAGGGTGATCTCGCGGACCGATGCGGTCGCGGTGGCCGACTCCGCGCGGAAGTATCGGACGTCTTCGGGACGGATGCGGGGCATGACACTGGCGGAGTGGCTAGAGAGGATCGTCTGAGTTGCCGTGGCGCTGCTCAGACCTTGCAGCTGGCCAACGATCCGGGACAGGAAGAACGGCGAAAGGCTGTTCTCGGGTTCCTCGACCGCGATCAGGGTCAGGTGCGGCAGATGAGCGGCTTGCAGCGTGAAATCGTCGATGTGCTGGCCGGCGCAGACCGCGGCCTCGACGTCGGTAGCAGCTGCCACCAGGGCGAGGTGCAGTAGCGACCGCTGCCCGTCGCTCAGCATGCGGGCCGGCCTGGGGCGACCGTTGTGATCCGGCTCGAAGACGAGTTCGGAATCGCGGACCAGCTGGTTGAAGTCGCCATCGAGGAGTCGCAGTTTCGGATCCGAGTGCATCCCAGCGTCGTGCAGTTCCTGCCACCGGGCCGTCAGTGCGCCCTCGACCGCTTGAACCACGGGCTCCTCGGTGAAGTTCTCGGCGACTTCAGCCGCGTGGCCACTGACGAGGTCACGCAGGCCAGTTGACCACTGCGCAGCCCGCCACAGCCGGCTGCGGAGGAAGGCCGTCACCTGGCGGACGCCGTCACGAGAGGCCGGGATGTAGATCATCTGTATACGGCTGCGCTCCGCAGCAGTCAGCTGCACGTAGTCGTCCTCGTCGTACTCCTCGGCAAGCGTGTTGACGATCACGCGTGACTCGGTGATCGCTCCCTCCACCGTGCCGTCATCGACCCATTCGGCCCGGAGCGCCACCCGGACCTTCAGGTCGCCATCCTCCGTGGCGGCCATGCGCCGGAAGAACTCCGGGACCGCTCGGGACGCGCCGGCCTGTTGCTGGCGCTTCGCATCCTCCGCGGCATCACCATCGTCGCCCTTTCCGACTTCGTCGTTCTCCCCGCTGCCGTCGAGTTCGGGGAAGGCGAGCACTACTTCGATTGTGAGCTCGCGGCTACCGGGCGGGTCAGTCTCGCTGACGGGCACGTGAAAGTCGTCCACACGTACAGACCGCTCCTGCCCAGATATCCCGAACAACCGCAGCAGCGCCTCGCAGGCCGCGGTTTTGCCCGAACCATTGGCCCCGATGAAGGCAGTCATGCCCCGGTCCAGGCGGAGGGAAGTGCGCCCCGGCCCGAAGCACTTGAAGTTCTCCACTACGAGCTTCTCGATGAACATTCGTCACTTTCCGGTACAACGACGTCATGAACGGCGACCGCGCCCATGACGGTATCGAAACCGTGCGATCTCGGGGCCATATCGATCAAAGTCGGCGCCGGTCCTATCTGCGGCAACACCGGGAATCGCAGCTGACGAGAGCCGAGTTGGAGGTGTGGCTGCCCCACCCCTACCAGGTTCAGCTGATCTCGCGTCGACTGACTCCGTAGAGCGAACAGGCTGACCAGTCGGTCTCGGATTCGTGGCCAATCGGCCCTCGATCCGGGGCCCGTCTTCGACCGGGCCGTCCCCCTTGCCGAGGTGCCGAACGGTTATCGGGCGATGGACGGTGCACATCACTTGCTGAGCGCGGGGGCTGGCAGCACGGGTGTGGTTGCTCCCGTGCCGCGCGGAGCTCTCGTGATGTCAGGCGGCGCGCTTCACGTGGCGGACCAGCCACATCAGAAGGGAGTCCAGGTCGGCGGCGGCCGAGAGGACCCGGTCGACCGCCTCGGGGGCGTGCAGCCACTCCTCGCAGCCGAGGGAACGGGCGGCGATCAGCGAACGGTGGCGCAGCAGGTTCGTACGGGAGTGGTCCGTCGGGTAGCCGCGCGGGGGGCGTTTCATCACGTCCCCGGAGATGTCGTAGCCCTTCTTCCGCACGTCCTCGACGATGGCGGACAGTTCGCGGCCGCTCCCCTCGGAGGCCACGGCTTTGCGGAACATGTCCACCTGGCCGGGATCGGGGTACCACCAGGCGCCCTGGACCCGCAGGCCGTCCAGTGAGAACCGGAGACCGATCTCGATCTTGCGGCCGAGCCGGACCACCGCGCTCTGGTGCTGCCACCACCAGGAGTCGGTGCGGTAGTGCCAGACGGAGAAGTCCTCGTATCGGGGGTCGGCGTCCGCGACCTCGTTGAGTAGGGCAATCATCGGCTGCCGGACCAGGCGTTCGCGGTCCGCGCGGTAGCGCTCGCGGGTCGCGTGGGTCGGTTCGCCCTGGAGCTGCCACAACACGTCCATGGCCTGCTCCGGCCAGCCGGTGAACTGTCCGCGCATGCGGGCAGGTTAGCTCACGCATGGTCCGCGCGCGGAGAGTGAGACGGGCAGGGAGGCGTAACCCCAGACAAGGTGGGAGGTGCTGCGGCCGGGCTCACGGGCCAGGTCGATGTGCCGTGCGCGGTGGGCAAGTTCGTCGAGAAGCACGGAGAGTGCAGTCGAGATGAAGCGGGCGGTGAGATTGTGCAGCCGAACTTGAGATCCCACAACCGCGGGCTCCGCAGCGGTTCGCCGGGAGCAGACAGGAAAGATCCACGAAAGACTGGCCAACGTGTGCAGGGGCATGTCAACGTAGACGACCTTCCCGGAAAACTCACAGGTCAGAGAGGTGATCGCCCGTGACCGTGGCTCCCGTGAGCCCCGGATTCTCCACCACCGTCCAGGCCCTGAGGCTGCGTGACTGGCAGCTCTGCCCTGGCCAGCCCACGCTGGTCATCGATCAATTTTCCGCCGATGACTTCCATATGGTCGTTGACGACCGAGCGGACGTGCACATCAACTCGCGCGACGGGCGCTTCTACCTCGGCTGGTTCCCACACGGCCGGCCTGGGACCGACGGCGAGGGATGGAAGATCGCCGTCACGGGAACCGCAAGGGTGCCCGGGTATCACGTTTCGTTTGATACCGAGACGCCGGCCGATATCGTCGCCGCCGCCGTGGCCCGCGTGCTGGAGACCTCCCGGCCCCTGTGACAGTCGTGTCCGCTTCCGCAGATTCGACCGGATGATGCTCGGCCGCCCGAACACCGGGCGGCCCGAAAACCCACCCTTCAAACAAGGAGACTTCCCGTGCAGCCCACGGAGATGACCGTCGGTGACCTCATCAAGCGCCTGTCCGCCTGCGACCCGGCCTCGCCCCTGCGGCTGGCCATGAACCCGTTCTTCCCGATGGCCCACCGCCTGGAACAGGTCATCGAAGCGACGGACGGGACCGGGCGCCCCGTCGTCTACCTGGCCGAGGGACGGGACGCGGACACACAGCTCGGACATCTGCCCCCCGAGGTCGCCGTCGCCCTCGCCTGGCAGGGTCCTGTCCAGGTGCCACCGCGCCGCCCCCGCCGCTCTGCCCGCCCCGCCAGCGGACAGTAGCCCCGCCGCAGCCCTTGGAGGCGCCCCTGAACCGCAACTCCCCGCTCGACCCGTTCACCCCAAACCTGGCCCAGTGCGCGTACTGGGTCGGCCCGCGGCACCTGGCCGGTGACGACGGACGTCTGTATGACACCGTCGCCGACACGCTCGCCGGCCTCGGCTGGACAAGCCTTGCGATCGTCCGCGGACGCCACGAGCCCGACGAGGCACCGCAGGACCGGCAGGTCCTGCGCAGCACCGTCCTCCACATCAGCCCCGACACCCTCCGGTGGGCCCAATGGGTCCTGCCCGACGAGCCGTTCCACCTGGGCGAACTGCCGATCGCCTGGCAGATCTCCGCCCGCGCGGACACGAGCAGCCCGCTCGCGCAGTGGTCCGCCTACTTCACCCCCGACGTCCCAGGTGAGGCCCTGGCGGACTTCCTGGTCACGTTCGACGCCCGCGACCAGCCCACCACCGCGATCACCGGGCAAGCGCCGGTCCTCGACGCCGTCACCGCGCACGGCTGGCTCCGCGACATCGACCAGCCCGACGCAGGGGCGACGGACCCGACCTTCACCTCCCACCTCAGCTTCGGCGAGGTCCCGCCCCTCATCCAGGACGGCGATCCCCGCGCCCTGACGGTCGAGCCGGACGGGGCGGGGCCGGCCGGATGGCAGGCGTGGGCCGAGCCAGCTCTGGGTGCGCCGTGTCTGTGGGCCGCCTCCTTCGGGGCCAGCGTGCCGCACGACCTCGTCGCGGCCTTTGCGGACTCCCTCAGCTCCACCGCTCCGGTCCTGCGACGGAAGCTGCCGGAGAGCACACGGGATCGGCTCCTGCGCGCCCCGGCCGGCTGACGGCCGGAGTCCACACGAGCACCCCGAGAGATAAGGAGAACTACCGAGGTCCTGGAACGCGCCGGGCTGCTGGTGAGCCCTTGCACGGGAATGGTCCTGGCCGCCCCTCCATGTCCGATTCACGAAGCCCGGCCACCCCTCTCGGAGTGGCCGGGCTTCGTCGTTGTCCCGGGAGGTGACCGTTGCTGGCGTTTGATCCGAAAAGCCTCTCGCCGGTCGTCGCCGGGGCCGTAGTCTGGCCTGTTCTGCCAGCACGCAGAGGGAGTTCGGAGCATGAGCGAGGCCACGAGAGCATGGCGACCGACGGAGCACGGCGCCAATATCGGCCACACGTCGGCGTGGATGGCACACCGGAAAGTGGCGCTCGACCTTCACCGGATACTCAACGAGGGCGACCCTGACCGTGCTGTCATGGACGCCCCGTACACGGTGATGGCTCTCCGACATGTTCTCCGCGGCGTCGAGATGACCCGCACGCACCTGAAGACCGAGGAAGCGCGGAAGCTGCTTGGTGAAGCGCTCGCCGACTTCGACAAAGCGGTGCCGGGCGGCAAGAAGGCACGGGACGTGATCGAGCACTTCGACGAGTACGCGATGGGGATCGGCAACCTTCAGCAGCCGGCGGTTCGATACGCCAAGGACCGGACGCCGGACGACGAGCTGTCCGAGATGTTCAATCACCGGCTCGAATGGGATCAGCTCGACGGCGAACGCCGGCCGGTCTATGCCGCCGGGCCGTTCAGAGTCGACCTTGTAGCGGCAGAGGAGGCTGCCTTTCGGCTGGTGTGCGACGCATACGAGGCCCTGCGTCTCGACGAGGGGAATCCCGTTCCTCGTGGCTGGACGTACGAGGTTCAGCGGGGCTCGTTGCGAGAGTGGTGACGGCCCAGGCACCTGCCCAGTAGGTAGGTAGCTCAGAGAGCCCGGGTACGGCAATGCCCCCGACCGGTGGTCGGGGGCCGCCGCTGGAAGGCGTGTCAGCGGGTTGCTGTCGCCTTGGCGTGGGCCTTGTCGAGGTGCCGGTCGACCAGGGCGGGCGAGCCGGCGACGACGAGCAGCACGTTCCCGCTGCGGACCGCGGTCTGCTTGACGACGCTGTCCTTGCCGCCGGCCGAGAAGGTGAGGAGCTGGCTCCACTGCTCGTCGCCGAGCTGGGGTGCGGCCGTCTTGTGTGTGGTGATGTCAATCGCAGTGCTGCCGACGAGGACCTGGTACTCCGGGCAGCCGGTCATCGCGTCGAAGATCCGGCTGGTGCCGTCCGAGAGTTTGTCGGTGGTGTCGCTGTAGAGCTCCTCGGACACCTCCGAGTCGCTGCTGCCCGTGTAGGTGAAGGACGCCTTCGCCTGGCGGGGGAAGTCGAGCGAGCCTCCCGTGGCCGCGTCGCCGCCCAGCTCGTTCAGGGCAGGGCAGCCCAGGACGGTGACGTCCTCGTGCTGGGCGGGGCGCTCGGGCTTGCGGCTGTACCCACTGCCGAGGTCGCCGTGATCGAGCAGGCGGGTCTCCAGCGCGGCCGACGACAGCGGCGTCTCCTTCTGGCCGGCGCTCGCCGGATTCCCGGCGCGCGCGGCGGACGAGGAGGCTGGTTTCGCGTCGCTGAAGTCGGTTGAGCAGGCGGGCAGGGCGAGGAGGGTGACGGCGGTGATGCCGAGGGCGGTGGCGACGCGAACGCGCATGTGTGACCCCTTGGTGCTAGGTGGCAGGTCGGACAGTGCGGGCCCTTGGGCCCGGTGAGGTTTGCAGGAGTGGGGGTCAGTGACCGAGGTGCCGCAGGCAGTCCTCGAACGTGGCGTGCGTCGCGTCCACGGGGCCGAAGGCACGGTTGAACCAGGCAGTGTCGAGCCGCGGCTCGAGCTGCTGGTGCCCGGTGCGGCAGCGCAGCCACACTTCGTCGCGGGTGGAGAGGATGAGCCAGTCCCGGTACATCCCGCACTCGGCGCAGGCGACGACCTCGCCGTCCAGGACGAACGGCTGCTGCCAGGGCATCATCCGACCTTCCACCTGATCATGACTGGGCACCCGCAGGTCCGGCGGCAGGAAGTCGTCTACCGAGTCCGCCGGCTCGGAGGCCGGCTGCGAGCCGGCCGCACCGCGCTGCGCGGTGTCGAACGGAGGGACCTGGTCGGCCATCCGTGCCTCCGCCTCCGCGTGCCACCGCATGATCTCGGCGATCTCCTGCTCCGCGCGACGGCGGCGTATCCGGTGAAACATCCTGTGGTCCTTCCCGCTCTTGTCCAGCACGCGTCATGATCGTGCCCCAGGTCCTCGGCCAGCTTCAATTCACAAAGTCGCTAGTCAGGGCCTGCGGCGCCGGGACCCAGTGCGCCCATGCGCGGGCCGCTCTGTCCGCTGCGCCGACCGCTCCACTGCGTGGTCGGTGGGCACCATGCCGGTGGTGTCGGCGGGAAGGCCGGCTGTGCGGCGCAGCCGCCACACCAGCACGTCGCTGACCGACTCCGCGCTCGATAGCTCCCGTCGCCCGGCGGCTTCGGTAAGGAGCGCGGCAGGGTCGTGGCCGGCGGTCTCGGCGTCGGTGAGGGTGGCGGCCAGGGCGTACCAGCCGGGTTCGGTGAGGATCTTTTCGGCCAGCTCCGGCAGCGTCTCGCGCAGTACAGCGGCCTGCCGTTGTTGGAGGGGGCGGGTGAGGTGCTGGCCGCGCTGGTAGAGCGCGCCGAGAGGCTGGTTGGCGGCGGTCTGGTAGGCGGCGCGCAGGTGCTCGGCAGCCTGGCGTGCGGCGGCGGCTTGCTGGGCGTGGTTCTTCTTGGCGTGCCAGCGGGCGGCTGCGGTGATGAGGAAGAACAGCATGTCGATCGCCATCGCGGTGGTCGCGCCGTCTTCCCCGCGGCCGAGCGCGGGGCCGCTGTGGACGAGGTCGCGGGCGGCCTGCCGCAGAGCCCGGTCGTGCCCGCGCTCAGCCCGGACGTGGGAGCGGGAGGCCCGCTCGAACGCCCAGGCCGCCTCGCGCAGTTCGCTGCGTGTGTGGGCGGCTGAGGTCTTGGCGAGGGCGTCCAGGACCTCACCGGCAGCCGCGATGTACGCGGCGGCGACCGCGTCGTCGCCGTCCTCGACGATGAGCACCGCCTGCCACGCTGCCGATGCGGTCCGCCGGCGCGCGACGGCCGGACTGCTCGGCGCCGGCTGCGCGGGCGGCTCCGTAGTAGCTGTGCCACTCCGGCCGGGGGCGTCGGCGGACCAGCGCTCCCGGATGCGGGGCAGGGACAGGTCCGGGGCGAGCCGCGCGCCGGGGTAAAACACAGGCTCGTCGTCCTTGTTGCGGTCGTCGGGCAGAGCGACCTTGTACCCAAGGAGGTCACCGGACGGCGCGACCCGCTTGCGGATGAGCAGGCCGGCGGCGGCCAGCCGCTCGAAGAACTCCTTCTCGCTCTGCACGCCGGCCACCGCGCGGCGCACGGTCTCGCGCAGTTCCTCCCGTACGGTGCGCTCGCGGCCCTGGCGCTCGGCCTTGTGGCGCTCGGCGCTGGTGGGGCGCTGGGCGGCGGTGCCGTCGCCGGGTGCGACCTGGTGCAGGCCGAGTTCCTTCTCGATGAGGCGGCATTCGGCCTGGGCTCGCTTGCCGGAGCGGAAGTCGTCGGGGCGGCTGCCGTCCTCGCACACCAGGGTGGCGACGATGTGGATGTGGTCGTCCGCGTGGCGTACGGCGGCCCAGCGGCAGCCGGGTTCGCCGCCGCCGGGGTCGATGCCGGTGGCAGCCACGATGCGGCGGGCGATGTCGCCCCAGTCCTCGTCGGACAGGACACGGTCGTCTGCGGTGGCGCGCACGGAGGTGTGCCAGACGTGCTTGGCCGGCCGCGCGTGGGTCGGGAGGGCCTCGACAGGCTGGTCGAGGAGCTGCTGGAGGCCCTTGAGGGTGGCGTTCGGGTCGCGGCCGGGGTCGGGGGACATGCCGTCGAAGGAGGCGACGAGGTGCGGGTCGATGTGCTCCTCGTGCTTGCCCGGCCCGTACAGGTAGGCGAGCAGGCCGATGGTGCGTGATCCGGATTTGTTGACGCTGGGGATCATGAGGATCGGTGCGCGATGAGCTGGGAGGCGGCGGCGTGGACGGTGCCGGCCGCCTGTTGGACGGCGGCGACCGCTGCTTCGAGCTGCGGGGCGTCGGCACCGGAGTTGAGGGCCTTCATCGCCTGGTTGAGGTTGCTGCCGGCCCAGCCGAGTCTGCGGCGGCTGTCGAACAGTGCGGTGATCACTTCGCGTTCGTCGGCGATCTCGGCACTCGTGCGGTCGAGGTCGCGGGCGGCGGCGAGCGCGGAGCGCGCGAGGAAACCGGCGACGGACACGTTGCACCGGGCGGCAGCGGACTTGATCAGGGTGAACTCTTCTTCGTTGAAACGAGTGTTGGGCTGGTGCAGGCGCTTTCGCTCGGGCGGCTGTCGTGGGCGCTGTCGAGCGCGGGCGGCACGGTCGCGGCGGCTGCGCGGCTCGGACTGCTTCTCCTTCTGCTCTGGCTTCGATCCGCCCTCGGTCGAAGCCAGATGGACCTGCGCCCCCCGGTGCAGGTCCTCTCCCGCCCCCTTGGGGGCGGGTTCGGCGGAAGCTACGCTTCCGCCCCAACTTGCTCGCCCTGAGACCGACTTGATGTCGGAGGTGGGTTCCGGGGCGTTGCGGTGTGCGGTCGGTTCTGTCATCGGATGGTGGGCCTCATGGTGCGGAGTCGGTGCTGGATGGTGGCGGCAAGGTCGAGCAGATCGGCAGGGCCCGTACACGCGGACAGGGGTCGAGGAGCCGGCGGCGGACCAGGACGTCCGCCCACGCGCCGGCCTCAGCGGGGAGGGTGGACAAGTGCGGGGGATGAGCGGCCGTGCGGTCCTCTCCGAAAAGCGGGGCGGTGGCCCGGCGCAGAACCGGGCCACCAGAGCAACAACGGGCCTTGACCTGTGTCTTTGCGTGTTATGTGCACTCGGGGCAGTGTCCTACGTGCCCCGCCAGTGCCCGTGCCATCCGTGCCTTGGCCGAGGCGGCGTGCGTGGCGCTGGACCTGGCCGACGGCTTGCCTGCATGTCGCTCGGAGTGAGCGGTCAGGAAGGCGACCTCGCGCTCGTACTGTCTTCGGATGAGTGTGAAGCGGCGGCACGTTCTCATCGGTTGCTCCTTGTCGTCGTGGTGGTCGCCTCGCTCCGCAGCTGCTGCAGGACGAGGCTGAGACGCTCGTTCCGACCGCCGGTCAGGCCCTCCCGACGGAGGATCTCCCGCAGCTGCACGCGCGTCAGGGATTCGTTTCCGTCCCTTTCCAGCACTGCCGGGACATGGGGAAGGACCTCTCGCGCGAGTTGCTCCGCGGATTCCTGCAGTTCCCGCGAAGCCCGCTGCGCCTGCGGTCCCCGCGTCCGGTTCCGCATGCCCTTGGATTTCGGGGTCGGCTTCCGCCGGAGGGGGACCGTGTGTCCCCGGTCCTCGGTGGTGTCGGTCCCCGCGTCGGTGCTGGTCGGTCCCCGGTCCCCGGTGGTGCCGGTCCCCGACTCGGAGTCGGCCGGTCCCCGGTCCCCGGTGGTGCGAGCTGCTGCTTTGCCCTTCGCGGTCCCGGACTCGCCGTCTTCGGGGAGGGCGACTTGCCGGCCGTCCTCGCGGAAACGGTCCCCCCCTCCCGGTCCCCGGTCCCCGGAAGCAGGGTCCACGACGTGCGCTGATGCGGGGGCGGTCCCGGGGACCTGTCCCCGAAGATCCGGGGACAGGTCCCCGACAGATTCGGAGTTGATGTGGGGACCGCGGTCGGGGAGCGTGGGGACCGGCGTAGTGATGACCTTGGTGGAGGAGTGGACCGTCCCCTCCTCTTCCGGGTGCTGAGGGCGGGACCAGGGCGAGGGGAGAGCGACGCTGGCGAGGTCGATCGCGTGGCGACGGACAGCCAGCTGGTCGAGCAACTGCGCGCGCTGGACAGGGTCGCTGCCCACGGCGGCCTGCCCAATGGCTTTGGAGAGACGCCGGCTCAGGCGTCGGCCGCGCCAGGTGCCACGTCGCTCGGCGGTGCGTTCGGCCAGGCGTGCGGCGAGCGTGACCGCGCGGGCGGTGGCCCGGTCGCGGGTGATCTGAGCGGCGTCGCGGTCCCGGGCGGCGATGCCGAGCCGGGACAGCAGCCGCTCACGCATCTCCCGTCCCAGGGTGGCGAGCAGTCCCCTGGAGGCTGCGCCGGGGGTCCGCAGGCGGAGTTCGATGCCCATCGCGAGGTGCCACAGCAGGGCTGCCATGACGGGGCCGATCAGGGCGCGGACGGTGCCTCCCACGGGGCCGAACTCGGCGTAGGCAGGGATGATCTGCACTCCGGTGATGAGCCAGACCAGAGTGCCCGGCAGGCCGGGGGCGCCTTGGGTGGCGAGGTTCTGGCGAGCCATGAGCGCGGTGGCGAACAGCGCCAGCTCGGCCGTTGCGAACATGGCCGCGCGTTCGACGGTGCTGCCCATGTCCAGGTAGTCGGCGGCGAACCGCCAGCTCGTGTCCGCGCTGTAGGCGGTGCACCCGAGCGCGGCGAGGGCTGCGACCCTGACCGCGGGGCTCCCCGACGCGGGCTTGCGACCGGCGCGACGCCGGACGGTCCAGCCGGCCAGGACCAGAGCCAGCACCGCGGAGATGCCGAGCACGAGGGACAGGGGGAGGTCCGGCACGGTGAGGGACAGGGCGTGGTGGGTCATGCGGCCTTTCCGAGAGGGGCGTTCGCGGACATGGTCTTCACCGGTCGGGTCGCCTTCTGGCAGTCGGGAGTCTGGCTCTGCGCGGGCTCGCTGGTGGTGGGCTTTCGGCTCTTGCGTTGCTTCGGCGGCGGGGGGACGCCCAGGCCCCGGTCACGGTCGTCGAGCTTGTGGGCGGCCTGGGTCAGCAGGTCTCGGGCGTGGTCCTGGCTGACCCGCAGGGTGATCGCGAGCCGGTCGGCGCGCCAGCCTCGGGCGTAGGCGTGATCGACGACGATGTCCCGCTCGGTGGCCGTGAGGTGCACGTCCCGGCCGTTGAAGATCGCGATTATGCGGCGGTAGTCGAGGCGCTGAGCGATCTTGTCGTGCCAGGGCTGGCGCTCGGCACTGGTAAGTCCGCCCCAGATGCCCTCCTTGAGGCCGTTCTCTAGCGCGTAGGTGAAGCATTCGCGGCGGACCGGGCACTGGGCGCACAGGGCCTTCGCCTCGGCGATGGCCGCGTGGTCCCGGGGAGAGGCGAAGAAGATCTCGTCGGCGTCTTCGGGGTACAACCAGTGGCACGCGCCGTGCGCTTGCCAGTTGGTGTCTGCGATGCTGCGCAGGCCGGTGGGTGGTGCTTCGTGCGTGGTGATGTGGCGCATGGTGTCTCCGAGGTGCGGCCGCGTCCGCCAGGGGTGCGGAGCCTGGCGGTGGGGAGGCGGCGGTCGGGTGCGGCTGCGGGGCCGGGACTCGCAGCCAGGCGGGACGTGGAGTGGGTGGGTCAGGCCATGGCGGGCTGTTGCCCGTAGTGCCTGGCCGCGGCGAGGCCGAGCCGACTGGGATGCGGGCTGGCGCGTGGGGTGTAGCCGCGTGCTCCACCGTCGAGGCCGACGCGGCGACGGCGGCACGGCTCTCCGACCTGCGCCAGACACCAGTCGCATCGCACGCTCAGTGCGTCAGGCCGCCCTTCAGCGATGGCCGCCTCGCGCGCCGCACGGATGGTCCGGTACGGGGCGAGTTCGGCGCGGACGGCCGGGGGTATGCAGGACCCGATCGCCTTCAGCCGCGCCTCGAGCCTCGGGTCGGGCCGGCCGCTGGTGAGCTGCCGGTGGGAGGCTGGCTCGGCGGCGCCGGTGGCGACCGCGTGCCGGGCACGCACCAGCTCCGCCTGCCACGCCGCCTGGTCGTCCGGGTCGGCTGCAGGGGTGGGGTCGGTGTGTCGGCCGATGCGGTCGCGCCGGTAGCTCTCCCACGGGCGTCCGATGTCCGCGGGCACGATCGGGTACGGCGAGGTGCGGATGTGCTGGAGGGCGGCGGCGCGGGCATCCCAGCCGTGCGGCGTGCTCAAGGGCACGTCGCCGAGCAGCTCGTGCCACTGGGCGATCTGGTCGGCGGCCTCGCCCTTGTCGGTGCGGATGGTCCTCGGGTCGAGCCGGCCGATGTACGCCAGCAGGGCCGCGGTTTCGCGACGGTCCATGGCGTGGCTACTCCGTTCCGGTCGGCTCTTCGAGGGCGGCGAGGAGGGCGGCGGTGTGTGCCTCGGCTCGGGTCATCCGGCCAGGGCCACCGTGGTCGTTGTTGCCGGGCGGGGCGTAGAGCTTCGGGCGGCTGGGAGCGTGCTCGCGGGCTATCCATGACCGCCAGTCGGCAGCCCACGCGGTGGAGGCGCGGGGAGCGAAGGCTGCTCGGTGTGCTCGCCACTTCGCGTCGGCGGCGGCGAGGCCGCCCTGGCCGAGGCGGCTGAGGTGGCCCTCCCGGAGGGCCCAGGTGTGGGTGGCTGGGTCGAGCTGCCACTCGCTGGCCGAGGTGACGGCAGCACCACCACCACTGCTGCTGTACCTACGGTTCACCTTCGGTTCACTACGGTTCTGGGGGTCGGAACCTGACCCTTCCCTGGGTCGGAATCTGACCCGTCGGGGGGTCGGATTCTGACGCGAGGGGTCGGAATCTGCCCCGGTCAGATCCGGGCAGGAAGAGTCGGGATTTGCCCCCTTCTTGCGGTAGATGGCATACCGCCGGAGCTTGGCTTCATCCAGGTCGGGCACCGGATCGGACTCCGATGCCGGATCGACGCGTTCGACGTCCGACTCGTCTCGCTTGGCCACCGCGAGCTTGGCCAGGTACGCGGCAGCGAGGGGCAGCCGGTAGACCGAGCTGCGCTGCGGGCCCTCGTACTCGTCGAGCTGCTTGAGCTCACCACTGTTGAGGAGCGAGGTCAGAGCGCTGCGTACCGCGTTGCGGGAAGCGTTTGTCCTCTTCATCAGGCTGGTGACGGAAGCCCAGGCGATGCACTGGTCGTCGGCTGCCCGGTCGGCGATCGAGAGAAGCACCAGGCGGGCGGTTCCCCGGCTGCGGCTGTGCTCCCACACCCAGTCGCGGGTGTTTTTGCTCATCGGCCACCGCCGACCAAGCAGCGGTCCATTGCCGCGCAGGCCGACTCCGGCCTTTTGCGCAGGGCAGACTGCATGCAACAATCTCCTTTGCAGTGTTGTCGCGCTGAGACGCCCCGTGGAAGGGATCAGCGCGGTGATGGTGGGCAACCTCCGCCCTTGCCGGGGCGGTCGTGCCATTCAGCGTTCGGCGTCCGGGAGTTACCGCTCTCGGGCGCCGTTGCTGTTACAGGGGGTCTATCCGTCGTGGCTGGGGTGCACGCCGTCTCCCATGCTGGTCTGGTGGTGTCGGGCGTAGCTGCCCGAGGGAACGACGAACATGGCACGTACCCCGTGTCAAGATCCAGACTTGGTTCTTAATCTCTGTAGAAGTTGCGAGACCGTATGCCCGCCCCGATTCGACATCCATCGCCGGTGGCAGCCATCGGGCGCGATCGAGGTGCGGTCGACGCCCAGGCCGCCACTCGTGCGCGCATGGGCGTTGCCGGGAGCGGAAGGCGCGGACGCGTCCGGCAACTCGCATGACCGATATAGCCGTTTTGTCATGCCGCCTCCCCCTCTCCGAACTGGCGGCGGCATCTGCCGCTCGGCCCGCCCTGTTAACACCTGTTGACGGGTGCAGGAGGAGACTACGACGTCAGCAGCGCAGATTGTCAACTGAGAAGAACAGTTGATCAAGTGGCATCGTGTATCGTCCACACTTGTAAACGGGCACAGGGGGAAGAGTGCTGCGAAGGAGGGTGCCGTGGGTGGTGAGGTGAGCGAGGAGGGTCGCTTCCTCGCGGAGAAGATCGACCGACTGTTCAAGGTGATCCACCCGGAAGGTCGGGGGCCATACTCCCTGCGCGAGGTGGCCAATGGGATCGCCGAGAAGGGCGGCCCCGCGATGTCGGCCAGCTTCCTCCATCACTTGCGCACGGGGCAGCGAGACAATCCGGGCATTAAGTACCTTAAGGCGATCGCTGACTTTTTCGGCGTTCCCCCCGCGTATTTCTTCGATAACGAGGAAGGGCGCCGAGCCGACGCGGAACTCTCGCTTCTGGAAAGCATGCGCGACAACCAGGTTCGCTCTGTTGCCCTCAGGGCATCGGGTCTTTCGCCTGAAACGCTCAGCACTATCCAGGCATTCATTGAGCGGGCGCGAGAGATGGAGGGGCTGAACGGCGGCAACCCGACGGAAAAGAATGTGTGAACCGCGCCACAAGGCGACTACAGTCAGTAAGTTGAAAATCGCACGTTCGGATCGCTGGGGCGCGGGAACTTGAGTGACTTCGCGTTTGAGGCGTCGCGCAGTGTGGCGATCATGAATTTCCGAGACGTGGCACGCGTGAATTGATCATGAACGGGGTCGCATATTCTCTACCTCGCCCTGCACGGCATGCAGGGCGAAGGTATTGGTAGCACCCCGGGGGAAGCGTTGCGGCTGCGTGGACGACTCACTAGAAGCCCGCGAGAACGGATCTGCGATCCCCTGGCAGGGATCCACATCCCCTCACCCTTCGATCTGCGGAAGTTCTGCGACGCCGTCGCTGCATATCGTGGTCGGCCTCTCCTGGTGGAGGCGGTGGAAGGCGTAAATGGCAACGACGATCAGCTCTGTGGCCTGTGGGTGGAACTCGACAACGCCGACTGCATCTTCTACGAGGCATCGACATCCCCCCTCCACCGCGATCACATCGTCCTGCACGAGATCAGCCACATGCTCCTCGGACATTCGACCGTAGCCGGTACAGACCCGGGTGCCGACCTCGGGATACTCTTCACCAGCATCGATCCCAGCACCGTCCGAAGCGTCCTCGGCCGCGCAAACTTCAGTAGCCCACAAGAGCGCGAAGCAGAGCAACTGGCCACCCGGATAGCGGAAGTTGCCAAGCTCCGACCGCGAACCCCCGAAACGCGTGCACCCGAACTCAACCGTCTGGATGCAGCTTTGAGAGGGGAGGGCTCCTAAATGAGCCCTATCTTCGCGGCAGTTATCGCCCTGCTGCTGTGGATCACCACAGTGTGGCGGGCAGTTAGAGTCTGGCGTAAAGGCGTCGACCGCACATTGTGGTGGACATTCTTCGGACTGGCCGTCATGATGACGCTCCGGCTACCGGCAGGTCGAGTGCTGGACCAATGGACTGGGATCACTGATCTCTCTTACCTGCTGAAGCATCTCTTCGGCGGCGTTCTCTCCTCGGCAACGCTCCTGGCGTTCCTCCGAGGGGTGTCCGGGCAATCGCCGAAAGGCCGGCAGGCACGAACGCTGCGAATCGCGATTCCGCTCGTTACCGCTGTCATCATGACCGCCCTCTTTCTGGCCGAGCTCCAGCCCTACGAGACGAACAAGATATTCCGGGACCCCACGGCCCGCTGGGCACTGGTCGCCTACACCGTTGTCTTCCTCGGCTACCTCAGCTCTTCACTCGTGGGAGGCATCCGTGTGTGCTGGCGGTGGAGCGGCGGTTCTGACAGCCATTCCCTCGGCTGGGGGTTGCGCATCATCGGCGGGGGACTCGCCGCCGGGGTCGCCTACTGCATCACTCGTATCGCGGCGATCGTCACGCGGGTCACCGGTGACGGGGTGTTCCGCGGCGACGTCGACGACTATGTGAGCACCTATCTGCTCATGGCGGCCCTCCTGATGATCGTCACCGGTAGCAGCCTTCCCGCCGCCGTCAAACTGCGCGCCTGGCACGCCGAACGAACGACGCTCCTGCGTCTACGCCCGCTCTGGCGGGAACTCACCGATGCCACCCCGTCGGTGCGACTCAACCCGATGGCTTCCTGCGCCGCCGAGCGTCTCGATCCGCGCCACGTCCACAGCCGCCTTTACCGGCGCACCATCGAGATCCGCGATGCCGCTTTGAGTCTCAGCGACTACGCGCCCCTGTACCTCCGCGAGGAGGCCATGCACCACGTTCAGTCGCACGGACTGTTCGGCACCCAGGCAGCAACCGCCGCAGAGGCATGCTGGCTGGCTGTCGCACGCCACTCCAAGCTGGCCGGCGTCTCTCCCGCAGAGCACCTTGAGCACCAGCCGGCCGGTGGCGGCACCGACCTCACCACCGAGATCACCGCGCTGACCCAGTTGTCCGACGCGTATCACTCCGAGCTCGTCCGGGAGTTCGCCGACGAGTTCACGCACGACGATCAGATGGAGCCGCAGGCATGAGCACCTTCACCGCGCAACCGACCCCGACTTACGCTGAAGCCTCGCCTCGGGTCAAGGTCGCCAAAGCCATCACCGACGTCCTCGCACCCGGCCACCTGGTCATCGGCCTTCTCCTGCTCATCGGCTGGCACAGCACCACCAGCTTCGCCGGTGTGGCCTGGGGCCTACTCGCTGCACTCTTCTGCGGCATCATCCCCCTCGCGATCATCCGCCTGGGTGTCCGGCGCGGGAAGCTCACCGACAAGCACATACGCATACGTAAGCAGCGCATCGCGCCCCTGATCGCCACCCTCATCTCCGTCGTCACCGGCATCGTGCTGCTGCACGTCCTCCGGGCTCCGAGCGAGGTCTTCGCGCTCGTCATTGCCATGCTCGTCGGCCTTGCGAGCAGCCTGGCGGTAACCGTGTGGTGGCAGATCTCCGTCCACAACGCCGTCGCCGGTGGAACCGTGATGATCCTCCTGCTGGCCTACGGGCCGGCCATGCTGCCCGCCGTGCCTCTCGTACTGGCCGTCGGATGGTCCCGCCGCATTCTCAAGGCCCACACCCTTGCCCAGCTCGTCTGCGGAACCGCTCTCGGTTCCATCTCAGCTCTCGTCTTCACTCTTCTTCGCTGAGCTCTCGGAAGCCAAATCGGATCACGGAGCGATCTCCAATCTGACGGGCCTCGAGCTGGGCCAACCGCTGCCGAAAGAGCGCACCCAGCATGTTTGAGCGGTCTAGCGCATAGTCGGTGCCGGGCCGTTGACGCCCGACGACGGCTGTGCCTCCCGGCGCGGGCAGCGTTCTCCTACATGAGCCTCATTGGGGCGAGCTCGTGGGCCATGCTTTCGGCGATTTCCGGGAGACCGCGATGCGGCAGTGCTCGAAGCCTGCGATGCTGCGGCAGGACGGTGATCAGGTACGGACGGTGGCGGCCTTGTAGAGGTGGGTGCCGTGTGCCCACTTTTTGATCTCCCGTCGCCCGAGCAGCGTGATGCGGTGTTGGTCGGCGAACGCGGCGGCAGGGTCGGTGAACCCGGCGAGGCCGATCATGATAGCCACGTCGGCGCCGTGGTGGGGGCGCGCGGTTCCGTTGAACTGCTGCACGTGGCCGGATACGACCCGGGCCCGGTAGCGCTTGCACTGGATGATCACGAGGTCACCGTCGCTGTCACGGGCTCTGACGTCGGCTCCGAGGTCGCCGGCTCCGCCGACACGCTGCACTTCGGTGAAGCCGTCGCGGATCAGAAGCTCGGCGCATGCTTCTTCGAACTCGGTTGGGGTCATCGTCTCCAATTGCCACATGCGGAAGGTCGGTTCGCAGGGAGCTTCCTGCTCGACGTGGGAGGTGGAGGCGGTGGGAAGGGGGGCACTGTGGCCTGTGGTGTAGTCGAGGGCGAGCAGGCCCGCTTTGACACTGCCGACCACGAGCAGCAGAAGGCCGGCGCTGATGGCTCCGGTCCACCACAGATGACTTGTGACCCATGCCCAGGGCTCGTTCACGATCCACGGAACCGCTGTCTCGGTGAGCCACTGCCAGAGCATCTTGCCGATGGCGAGGGTGAGGATGCCGTACAGCAGGAACTTAAGGAATGGGTCGAGACTGCCGTCCTCTTCGAACATGCCGCTCCTCGGTTTGAGTCGGGAACCTGTGCGCGTGGTCAGGCAGTGCGGCGCAAGGCCCGTCGTTGGCGAGCGGGCAAGGCGAGGAGTTCATGGAGGGCGATGCCCTCGTTTGCCCACCGCTGCAGCCTCTGACGGTCGATCCAGCGGACTCCGTGCCGGTCGCCCCAGGCCATGGCGTCGCGGGTGAAGGTGCCGTTGGTGACGACGACAGCGTGATCGGCGCGGTGGGCGGGCCCGGCCGTGCCCTTGACCGCGTACATCACTGATGAGCCGACTCGCCCGCCGACACGGGTGTGTTTGGCTTGTACGACGATCCGGCCGCGTTGGGCGTGATCACCGATGACGTCGGCGGCCTGGTCACCGCTGCCGCCCACCCTGCGTGCGGGCCAGCCGTCCCGGATCAGCAGGTCCCGCAGCGCGTACTCGAACTGCCTGTCGTCCATGGCGTCGCACTCGTCCAGGGTGAAGCGAAGTACGGCGAGCCGTTCCCTCGCGCGCTGCCGTTCCTTTGCCGTCTGCCTGACGCGCCAGACAGCGACGAGCCCGCCGAGAACCGCAACGACCAGCAGCACCGGCCATGCATCCCGAGCGGCGACGGCGGCCAGGACAGCGCCCCGGACGACCAGGACCAGAACGGCCACGGCCACGACGATGGCCGAGGCCACCTCGATGCCGCCACGGGGCCGCCGCAGGCGCCAGCGGCTCATCAGCGGGCGGCCGGCACGCTGTGCGTCGGCTTCGGATCCGCTGGAGGAGGCGTGGTCGCGGCTTGGCCGAACCCGAATAGCTGTCCCCACAGCCAGACACCCGCCAGTAGTCCGGCGATCATCCACCCGCTCATCCGCTTCGTGCTCCGTGGCTTCGGGTTACGGCGAACATGCCCGCGCACATAGTGGAACCCATCCGGAATCTTGGCCATGCGAATCCCTCCCGTCAGGGAAGGGCCGCGTGGTGCGACCCTTCCTAGGAATCGGTGTAGCAGCGCGTACTGACAGAAACTGATGGATCATCACGGAACTCGGCCCGGCCAGAACTGCATCCAGCCATGCACAGCGTGACGACGACGCCCCGTTTGATACTGGAACCCGCAAGCCGCTGACCTCGCTCGATGGGGTGTTGCCCAGTGGGCTCCGACGCACGGAACGCTGAATGGCGCACTTGAGGGAAGGTCAACTGGCCTGCGGAATCGCCTGTCAGCGCGCCGCCCCGATGATTGGCGAAATGCTGCGCCGCGCATGAGGACGCCGTGTACGCCGGAGCCGCCATGGCCCAATCCACTGCCTCACTTCATGACGGTCTAGTTCGGCGAGAGAGTGATAGTCATCCACGGCGCGGCTTCTTCTCGGGAGGAGTGGCCGACGGGTTCGATGCCGCGGTGATCGTTGAGGCTGAATCCGGTTACCGTGACCATGTCTGAGCCATCGGCGACTGCCACGAGGTGGGTGCCGCAGCTTATCTCGGCATGATGAGGTGTCTCAGAGATCGCGAAATTATGCGGTCTCTCTACGTGTCTCATCGGAAGTCAGGAGAGCGGCTTGTCCCACGCCGTGGAGGAAGCAGTCGCTGAGGCGGTGGTTGACAGGCATCGCACCGTTGTGGGTCTGGCAGCCGTGGACCGCGCCGACGCAGCCGGGGTCCTGCGCCGGGCCGGTGTGGAGGAGGGGCAGCGATTCATCCTCGGGCCGGACGGCTCCTACGACTTGGATCTGAATCGGATGATCCGAGACCTGCCGAGTTGGGGTGTGCGTTCGGCTAACGGCCAACAGGCGTACTGCTCGGACCTGACGCTCGTCTGCCGATTCCTCCATGAAGGCAGGGGCGGCAAGACGATCTGGGAGATGACCGGAGCGGATCTACGTGCTCTCAAGCAAGCCCGACTCTTCGCGGCGGACCCCGACGAACGGATCGAGGTTGTTACTTGGAACCGGATGCTGGCCTCGCTCGACAAGTGGGTGGCGTGGTCCCTGGACGCGGAGCTCTTGGCCGAGGAGCCGTTCCGGTACGTCGACAAGGTGGTGATGACGCCGCAGGGTCCCATCCAGGTTCGGGTGAACGCCGAGGCGGAGCCGGGCCAGAGCGACCGGCCGATCACCTTCCTGCCGTACGAGGACTACCTGCTGTGGCGAGACGTTGGTCTGCGCGGCTTCCTCCCGGACGGCGGGCGTGATCCGAAATGGCGGGGACGCAACGGCGAGCGCAATGCGCTGTTCGCGGACCTGCTGGTGTGTACGGGGATGCGGCTGACAGAGGCTTCGTGCCTGCTGGTGCCCGAGGTTCCGTCGCTGGCCCACGGCCAGGGTGCCTTCCATCTGTCCAAATCGGCGACCAAGCGGGAGAAGGCCCGCAAGGTCTACGCGCGCCGGCGTGTGGTGCGCGATCTGCATCACTACCTCGCCATCGAGCGTGACGAGCTGGTCCAGCGCACGCGCCAGGCCGGCGGCTACGACTGGGCAAGCGGGCACAGGGTTGTGCGTTCGACCCGGCAGGCGATGCTGGTTGAGGGCAGTTCGCGGGCCTGGACCTACGAGGGCATCGGATACGAGGACCGCTTGCGGCTGGTGTCGGTGGACGCGCGCGGTCGCGAGCTGGGCCCGCTGTGGCTGTGGTTGGGGGAAGGCGGGCAGCCGCTGAAGAGCTCGACGTGGCAGTCCGCGTTCCGGCGGGCGAATGAACGGTGCGCGAGCTTCGGCCTCGACTTCGACGTGCACCCGCACACCCTGCGACACACGTTCGCCGTGCACATGTTGGGGCTGCTGCTGCGTCAGACGATCCGGGCGATGGGGATGGCCGAGGACCGCCGCTTCACGTTGGCGCAGATCAAGCGGATGCTGATCGGCAATCCGATGCGCAAGCTGCAGCTGCTGCTCGGGCACAGTCGCGAGAAGACGGTCTACCTCTACCTGGACGTCCTGGACGAGGCCCAGGAGATCGTCCTGGCGGCGCTGGCCGAATGGGACGAGCAGGCGGCCGTCCTGGACAGCCTGGAGATACCGGAGGCTGACCTGTGAGCCCGAAGCGCGTGCGGTTCGCGGCGACCGCCACCCCGCCGCCTGCGGAGCCGGTGCCGAGCGTCGGGCCGTTGGTGTTCTCCGTGCCGGTGCTGGTGCTGGGCACGGAAGAGGTGGTGGACCTGTCCGATCTTGGCCACCCTCGACTGGTCCGGCCCCTGGCGAGTGCCCTGATCGAGGAACTCGGCACCCGGGGCGGGGTGAGACAGCGAATCCGGCTACAGCAAGCCGTGCAGACGGTCCGCGACTTCGTCCGCTTCACCGCGGCCGCTCTGGAGGGGCATGGAGAGCTGGCGCTGGACGACCTGGAACCGGGCCTGATCGATGCCTTCGAGGAGGCCCTGACGCGGCGGTACGCCGCTGGCAGCAAGGGGCCCAGAACGGAGGTGTTGCTGCTGCTCCGGATGCTTCGCAGAGTCGATGAGTCCCATCCGGGCCAGTTCGAGCTGGAGTTCGCCCATCGGATCAACGCCAAGCACACCTCGGAGGAGAGCGTCGCGGCCCGGCCGTTGAACGCCTACCCGTTCCCGGTGTTCGAGGCGTTGGAGGCTGCGGCTCTGTCGGATCTCGGCAAGATCCGGGACCGGATTCTGGAAGGCGAGCGGCTCGCTGAGAGCGGCCACGACCCCGAGGGGCACGGGTGGGACCGGTTGGAGAACATCTGCTGGTACCTGTCGAACCGCGGCCCGCTCACCCCCGCCCACCTCGCCATCCGCGGTGTCAGGGACCACGGCGGCATGAAGGCCCTGAACTCCCGCCTGTTCCTCACCCCTGGGGACATGGTCCGCTTCCAGGTCCTCCTGGCTTGCCAGACCGGCCTGGAGCCTGAGGCCATCAGGGAACTGCGTGCCGACTGCTTGGTCAGCCCAGCTCGCGGCTACGTCACCGTGAGCTACCTCAAGCGCCGTTCCCGAGGCGCTCAGAACAAGTCGCTGCGGGCGCGTGACGGCGGCACGCTCCGCAGCCCGGGCGGTGTCATCCGTCTCGCGCTGCGGCTGACCCAGCGAGCGCGGGACATGATCGGAGCCGAGGAACTGTGGGTGGCTCCCTCTGGAACCACGGGGGAACTGGCCCCCAGATTCACCCGCACCGTCGCGGTGGACACGTTTCCGCGGCGGGCGTTCTTGGCAGCGCACAAGATCGATGCGATGAAGGACCACGACGGCGGGAGCGTCTCGCTGGACCTTCGTCGGGTTCGTAAGACGTTCAAATCCCGGCAGTACCTTCGCGCGGGAGGGATCCTGCCCGACTTCGTCAGCGGGCACACGCCCAAAGTCGCGGCCAGGCACTACGCGGACATCGCCGCCCACGACGAGATCCACGACCAGGCCGTGGAGGCGGGGCTCGCTGAGGCCCTGGCCGTCGCGTTGCCGCCGCCGGTGGTGCTGGACGAGGACGGCAGCCGGCTGGACGACGGCGAGGAAGAACTGCCGCCCCAAGTCGTGCAGGAGACGTTGTCCGGCGCGACGGACGTGTGGCTGTCGTCCTGCAGAGACTTCTTCGCCTCACCGTACGCGGCGAAGAAGGGGGCTGCGTGCCCCGTCCCGCCGTGGGTGTGCCTGGAGTGCCCGAACGCGGTGTTCGCCAGCCGCCACCTGCCGGCCGTGCTGTCGGTGCTGGACACTCTCGAGCGCCAGCGCGAGGAGTTCTCGGTCCCTGAGTGGCAGGCCCGGTTCGGCCTGGCCCACGAGCGCATCACCACCGGCGTCCTGAACCGCTTCAGCACCCGCCAGATCACCACCGCCCGCGCGATCGCCGAGGCCGGCGGCCCACGGCTCGCCCTGCCCACCTCCTTCTTGGAGACGATCCGGTGACCCTCACGTTCGAGACCTCGCTCCCGGTTCAGCCCGGCCCGGCCCCGGATGACTTCGTCCTGCCGAAGAAGTACACGAAGGGCAAGGCGAACCGAGGGCCCCGGCTCGGTGACGACGTGTGGGATCTGCGGCCCTTTCTGCCACGGACCACGCGGCGCGGCCGGGTGAACTTCCTCGTCTTCGACGAGGGCCTGCAGCGGCGCACCGCACAGCAGTACGCATTCGCGGTTCTCCGGGAAACACCCGGCAACCAGCGTTGGCCCGTCAAGCCCACCACTCTCCCCCAGGAGATCCACACCCTCAGACGCGTCTGGGCCAACCTGCGCACGGTGGGGATCGAGCGGCTGCAGGACGTACGCCGCGAGCACCTGGAGGCCCTGCTCCCGCTCATGCGACGCTCGGGCCCCAACATGGTCGAGGACCAGGTCACTACGCTCAAGCGGCTGGCCGAGTTCGGCCCCTTCCTGTCCTACGACCGCCTTACCCTCAGGCCCTGGCCGTACCGCACCGCCAGGCAGATCTCCGGCCTCGCTAACCACCACGAGAACAGCACGCCCCGCATCCCCGAAGAGATCATGCGGCCCTTCCTGGCCGCGGCTGTGTTCTACGTGCGGTACGCCAGCGGTGACATCCTGGCTGCCCGCGACGACCTTGCCCGCTTGGCGGAGACGACGAAGGCCGAGCCGGTGCCGGCGCCGTTCGGCCGAGATGGCAGCCCCACCCGCGCGAAGATCGAGCGATTCATCGCCCATCGCAGGGCCGAGGGCCGCGGCCTGCCCGCCCTCCCCCTGGAGCATGTTCACACCGTGCCCGGCGTGACCGTGATCGACGGAGTAGTCCAAGCCCCGAACCTGGCCATGATCAGGCACTTGACCGGCACCCGACACATCCACCACCTGCGGCACCTCCTCACGGAGGCCGGGAACGAGTTGGGCTGGGAACAAGGCGGCCTTCCTACTCCGCGGACGCCGTGGCCGGCCACGGGCCGGCCCTGGCGAGCCGAGTTCAGTCCCACCTCGGTGAACGCGGAGACCGTGCACCTGCGCGTCGCCTGCTGGGTCGTCATCGCCTACCTCTCCGGCATGCGCGACATGGAGGTGCGTGAGCTGGGACGAGACTGCGCGGTCACGGAGATCGGCGCCGACGGGCGAACCCGATACAAGATCCGCGGGCGTGTCTAAAGAATCGCAAGATGTCCGGTGATGAAGCCGACTGGGTGGTCTTGGACATCGTCCACGAGGCTGTCGAGGTCTTGAAGCTCATCAACGACGACCCTACCCACCTCTTCGGATACCGACTGCCCTCGGACTACGTCCTGTTGTCCAACATGCCGAGACGACTCAAGAACTTCCGCGATCACCTGAACGCTCTGTTCAGCACCTCAGAGGAGTCCTACATCCCGGCCCTGGCCGCGGAGGATCTGGGTCTGGACACTGAATCAGAGCCCGCCGACAGTGATGAGAGCGACGAAGAAAAGAACGAGGACCTGCTGGCCTGGGGCTTCGATACACGACAGTTCCGCCGTACGCTCGCCTGGCACATCGCCAACCAGCCGTTCGGGGTCGTCGCGGGAACCCGGCAGTATAAGCACGCCAGCCACGCGATCTTCGAGGGATACGCCGGAACATCAGCCTCCGGCTTCGCCGACGAGGTCGCAGCCGACAAGGCCGTCGCCCTCTTGGACTACGTCGAGGATCTCTACCACGACTGGAACGAGGGCGGCCGGTCAGCCGGCGGCGCCGTCAAGCGGGTCGAGGCCGAGTTCGACCGGATCCGGGCCGAGCTCGGCGACCTGCCAGGGGCCGTCGCAAGCCCAGAACGCTTGAGGACGATGCTGCGGCACCTGACCCGCACCCTCCACCCAGGCGCGCTCAACGACTGCTTCCACCACGCGGAGACCGCCGTGTGCGGCAAGCGGGCCAAGAACGTCAGGCAGCCGCTGCCGATGCTGAACATGTGCTTGAGCTGCCCGAACTCGCGCCGGTCGGCAGTCCACATTCCGCGGATGCGGCTCACCCGCGACCTGGCTCACGAGGAGTTCAAGGACATCCAAGGCGTCCCGGTGCTGCAGGAAGCCGCCATCCGAGAGTTCGAAACCACCCTCGATGCCATGATCGCCGAGTTGCACGCCGAGGAAGGCAGCCCCCTGTGACCGGTCCCCGCACCACCCAGACCGTCTTCGCCCGGCTCTCTCGCGAGCATGAGCTGTCCGACAAGGACCGCGCCATCATGCGGGCCTTCGAGCAGCTGCTGGACGGTCGCCCAGAGATCACCGACGGCTCCGTCAACGTGGTCAACATCGCCACCGAGGCGGGCGTCTCCCGAGCGTCCTACTACCGGTCCCCGGTCGCCGGCGCCATCAAGGAAGTCCTCGCCGCCCCCAGTACCAAGCGGCCAGAGGTCGACGAGCTTAAGGCCGAGGTCATTCGGCTGCGGAAGGAGCTCCGCGATTTCCGTCGGGAGAAGGCCGAGGAGGTCCGTGAGCTGAAGGCCACCGTCGCCACCTATGCGAATCAGATCCAGGTCCTGGCCCTACGCAATGCCGAGCTGGAGGGGGACGCGGCCACCCTCCGCGGCCAGATCGCCGATGCGACCAGCGGTACAGTCCGGCCGCTTCGGAAGCCGTGAGCCTCACCGATCCTCAGGGCCCGGCGACCTTCGGTCGCCGGGCCCTCACACGCGCTCTTCGCTCCCCAGATTCCCCAC
>NZ_JBHZCF010000028.1:0-23791 GCF_042755225.1 Streptomyces sp. NPDC059169
GAGATACGACAAGCTCGCCGTCCGCTACGAAGCGACCGTGCTGGTCGCAGCCATCAACGAGTGGCTGTGACCAGCACTTTCGAAACGCCCCCTAGAAGAGATCGCCGCTGCCTGGCTCTCCTCCGGCGCCCCTGCCATGGCCGGCTTCAACCGCCGATTCGCCCCCGCCGTACAGGACCTCAAGCGCTCCCTCCTCCCCGACGCCCCGCTGCAAATCACCTATCGCGTCTTCGCCGGCAAACTCCCGGCGGACCATTGGTACTTCAATCCCCACCACGGCGGTCGGCTCCTCGGTGAAGTGTGCCACTTCATCGACACGGCGACCTTCCTCACAGGGAGCCGACCCCACAGCGTCACCGCCACGAGCCCCGACAGCCACGACCCCGCCACCGCCCAAAGCACCACCCTTCACATCACGTACGCCAATGGGTCCACCGCCTCCATCCTCTACGGCGGGCTCACACCCCCCGGTGCACCCAAGGAATCCCTCGAAGTCGCGGCCGACGGCCTAGCGGCAACGCTGAGCGACTTCCACACCCTCACCCGGTGGACGGGCGGCAAGCCGGCCACCACCAGGTACCGTGGCGCCTCCAAAGGCCACGCCGAGCAGATGCAGGCGCTCGTCGGCCTCGTCCAGGGTCGATCCGTCCCCGACGCCGATTTCCGCACTGCCCTGTGGAGTTCGCTCGTCGCCTGCAGGGCGGCCCATGCGGCAACGCAGGGCGGCACCGTCGAAGTAGCTCCCACCACACCCGCCCTGCACGCCTCGTTGCAGGACCCTGCCGACGGCCACGGCAATTCCAGCGCTGCCCACGCATCGCCAAGGTCCGGTGACGCCGACGGCTCGTCCGACAAGAGCAGCGCGGGGAGTGCGGTGCCCAAGGCGGTTCCGCGTTGACGTGCGGCTTCGTCGTACCACCAGCCAGCCCAAGGCTCTCGAACCCCGACTCGACGTCTGCGCCGCCATGAGCCACTCGGCCCCGACACGAGCGCCCCATCAGCCTCCGTCGTTCCAACTGGCGCGGAGCCGTCCGCTTCCGCAGCCTGACCGTCATCGACCCCGACCCGCACGGCAACCAAGCCCTTGGGCACCCCGAGCGCGGGATCCTGGTCTACTATGGCGAGGTCTCCACGGTGTCCGACGGCATCAGGTCCAAAGCACACATCGATGAAGCCAGACAGTTGGGTTTCCGCAGCAGGCGGCCTTCTCCTGCTTCACCGAACCATCGCCGTGACGAGAGCCCGTCGGCGCCCATCCGGATGCCGACAGCGGAACGGCCCCCGCTCATTTCCTGAGTGCCGAAGGCTGGATTCGACGCCTTCGCGCGTGCCAGGGCATCCGCCCGTCTGCGACGCTGGGGCACGGACGCGGCATCCGGGCAACGGCCTCGGCCGGAGCTCCAGCCGTCCGCGAGCGTCGCGAACCCCCAGTGGTCGACGGACGCACGCCGGACCGGCACGAAGGCGGTAGACGAGGAAATCCATGCTCACTTCCACCGAGTACGCGACGCTGACCGCGCTGGACATCGCCCGTCACGTCACACAAGGCGCGTTGTCGGCCCGTGAAATCGTCTCGGCGGCTCTCGCACGCCTATCCGAACACGATCGAGTGCTACGCGCGTTCACCGCCGTGTGGCCCGAGCAAGCCCTCCGACGTGCCTCGGAAGTCGACGATCAGGTGACCCGCGGTGTCGTCCTGCCGCTGGCCGGTGTACCGATCGGCGTCAAGGCCACTGAGGGGCCCGGCTCCTTCCAGAACCGGCGCCTGGTGGCCGCCGGATGCGTACCGGTCGGCGCCACCTCGGTGCCTCGTGGCCGCCACGGATGGCAGACCTACGGTCACACGGATCGTGGTCCCACTCTCAACCCGCTCCATCCCGAGTGGTCGCCCGGTGGATCGTCGGCCGGGTCTGCGGCGGCTGTCGCCGCCGGGCTCGTCCCGGTCGCCAGTGGTTCGGACGGCGCCGGGTCCGTGCGGATCCCCGCCGCCTGGTGCGGCGTCTTCGGCTACAAGACCACCAACGGCCTGCTGCCCGCCCGGGACCGGGCCGGCTTGAACTGCCCGGGCGCCCTGACCCGCACCCCGCAGGACGCGGCTGCGTACCTCGAGGCGATCGCCCCCGCGCACGCGCGCACGGTCGGCGCTTCCGTGCCGAGGGCAACGTGGTCCGCCACCCTGGGCTTTGCGAACACCGACCCCGAGGTTGCCGACGTCGCCCGCCGAGCGGCACGAAGGTTGGCGGACGCCGGGCTGCTTTCGCTCGCTGACGCCCCTGACCTGGTTCTGGACGATCCGGCCGCCGCCTGGAGCGGATTGCGCTCCGGAGAGCCCGTGGGAGAAGACGTGAGCGCCACCATCCGAACGAACGCGCACCGCCTGCGGAAACACTTCGCACGAGCGGACTTCATCGTGACCCCCACCACACCGCACCCCCCACATGGTCACGACGGCCCCGGCGCCCGCATGAGCGTGGCTCTGACCTGGGCCTTCAACGTCAGTGGGCATCCGGCCGTCAGCCTGCCAGCCGGGACCACCTCACGAGGTGAGCCGGTCGGCCTGCAACTCATAGCGCGTCCACACGGCGACGCCACGCTCCTCAAGCTCGCCTGCCGCGCCTACACCACCTCCGAGTGGCATTGACGAGAGCAACTCCGTTTAATTCAGCTGGAGTTGAGTCAAAACTCGGGCTGTTTCTGTAGCGGTGCGATACGCCCTCCTCCCATCGTCCGCGGCTTCTGCGATGCACGGCGATCGTCGGCCTGCCTTCCACCGTATTCGGGGCGGGACATGCGAACCGATCAACCGGGAAACGCAGGGGCGAACGACACGGGAGCCCACACCTCCGAGTGCTTCGCTTGGACGCACCGTCGCGACCGGACGGGGCCACCGAGGTGGAAACTCAGGCAAAGAGGGGAATGGTGTACATGTATGTCGTCCACCATGGTGATGGGTCACGCTCGGTTCCTGCACAGGGCGTTCGACCGACGGCGGGGCCGGTCGCGGGCTGTACGGCCCCCATCCCGGCTCGCGAAGCCCCGGCCGCTCCTCCGGCACGGGGAAACGGCTCCCCTGGCCATCGAGGTGCCACGGGCAGCCAACACGTCTGACCACACGGAAGTGAGCTGACCAGAGGTGCTGAGCAGTGATGGGTACTCGGCCATGTGGCGGGCCGGTTGCGCGGGGGCGCTGCTCGTCGCCAGTTTCGCCGTCGCGTCGTGCGGCGGCGACGGTCATGGGGCCGACGCCAAGAACGGCAAGGTCACGGTCGTCTACCGGACCGACGCGAACACGCCAGAGGAGCGGCACGCGGTGTCCGTGGTCCAGAAGTCCCGCGTGCTGGAGCAGGTAGCCGATTGGGTGAACGAGTCGGTCGCGCTTCCGCACGACATGGTGGTCAGGGTCACGGACGAAGTACCGCCAGGTGTGACGGACGCGGTGACACAGCCCGACGGCAGGACGATCTTCGTGCCCCCGTCGTTCCTGGCCCAGATCGAGAACGCCCTCGGAAACGTCGTCAAGACGGTCAAGCGCCCCGCCGTCTTCCCCGAGGCCCAGTACAACGCCGACCGCCTGACAGCACTGTCCACTCAGTTCGTCTTCGGCCACGAGATGGGGCACGCCCTGCAACGACAGCTGCTACTGGCGAACCTCGGCCTTGAGGAGGACGCCGCCGACGGGTTCGCGTCGTTCTACACCATCAATGAGGTCGGGCCCTATCCATCGCTGGCGGCTGCCGTCCTGTTCGACGAAATCGCCCGCATGGAAGGCAAGCTCACCCTCGAGGGTCTGTCGAGCGACCATCCCGTCACACAACAGCGGGTCTTCCACATCCTGTGCTACGTGGCGGGCAGCGACCCGCGGAAGTTTCGCGAACCCCTGGTCAGTACGGGTTACCTGCCGAAGACACGCGCCCCACTGTGTCCGCAGGCTTGGGCAATGCTGGACTTCGGCTGGTGGACGCAGCTCCGGCCGCATTTCACCGCGAGGTTCGACGACGAGGGCGACGAGCAGCTGCGGAACGCGCACGACCACCTGGTCGCGGAGACCAAGGCTTTCACGGAGAACCTCGACACCATCCGCAGGGGGCAGTGACGCTCCGCGGACCCGGTTCCGCCTCGGGAACGGCGGGGCTTCTCCTGCCCGAACCTCATAGAACATCCCACCGACGAACGGACTGTCACCACCGGCCCGGCGCACTTCCCCGCACCGATCGGACCGACGCAGCGTCGCGCTGTGCCGGAGATCCTAGGCTGAGCAGGGCGAGGTACGGCATGCCGTGGACCCGGTCCGCGCGGCGCAACCGAGCAGGTGTTTTCGGACGGCGGACGAACGGGAGAGCAGGGTGGGCGTCACCGAGCGGGAGCTGACCAGCCCTTGGGAAGGCGTAGTGGCCGCCCCGGCGGGTGGCAGCGACATCGGCGTTCTCGTCCTCGCAGGATCCAGTGGGCGGATCGAGCGCGAGCGTGCGCGCATCTTCGCTCGACACGGCTTCGCAGCCCTGGCGATCCGCTGGTTCGGCGGCCCGGGACAGCCTCAGGGAATCTGCGAGGTTCCGCTGGAGACCTTCGTCCTGGCCGTCGATTTCCTCCGTCGGAGCGGAGCACGACGCATCGGGATCCTCGGCACCTCCAAGGGAGCCGAGGCGGCGCTGCTCACGGCTGTGCACGATCGCCGCGTGGACGTGGCCATCGCGCTGTCGCCGACCTCGCGGGTCTGGTGCAATATCGGCCCGGGGCGCGACGGCGCGCTGCGCCCGTACCGCTCGTCCTGGACGTGGCGGGGGCGGCCGCTGCCCTTCGTTCCGATGGACGATCGTTGGACGGCCGCGGAGTCGGACAAGGGCCCCTCCGCCATCCGTCCATGGTACGAACTCAGCGAGCGGACCTACGCTCACCTGCTTGAGGCGGCGACCATCCCCGTGGAAACGGCCAGAGCCGACCTGCTACTGGTAGCGAGTGGGGACGACGCGATGTGGCCGTCACTTCCGTTCGCGCACCAGTTGGTGCGGCGTCGGATGTCGGCGGCGGCAACAGTGCGTCTGATCGCCTGCGACGACGCCGGCCACCGGCCCCGTCTCCCCGATGAGGGTCCCGCACCGGCATCCCCGCACTTCGAGTACGGCGGGACGCCCGAAGCGGATGCGCTCCTGGGCAAGGCTGCCTGGCCCCACGTCCTCGGCGCGTTGCGCGGCGGGTCACCACCCGACACGTCGGGCGATGGCGAACCGGACGTGTGTGGGGACTCGGAGAGACCGAGGCGGGCGCGCCGGTTGCCGTAAGGACGGGTGCACCCTCGGTGCCGAGTGGTGCTGGTCCGGGTCAGCTGGACCGTCTCTGACGGATTCTCACCGCATCGCTTTGCCGGCGGTGTGCCGATGCCGGGCACTGGCTCTGCCGACCGGCGGGGCTGGGCCGTCGACTGTGCGGAATGTTGGCGCAGTAACCTGCCGGCGGATACCGGGATTGCGTGTGCTGCACACGGCCGCGGGACCGACCGTACCGTCGGAATGCCCTCCTCGTTTCGTGCGTTCGGCATCCGGTCTCGATGCGGCGACCCAGGGCTTCGGGTCGTGCTCGTGACTCCGGTACCCCGTTGTCGGCCGAATGTGCGTCAACCGCTTCTGGCGAGGGGGCCGTTCCCCGGGCGGAAGCAGCCGGAAGGCGGCCGATGCCGAGGTGCCGGTCGGCGTCGCCCCACGGAAATGTCCGGGATCGGTAACAGGTGGATCCGTCATGCCGTCGCTCCCGTCCTCCCGGGTGCACGTCGGGTGCAGGCACAGGGGAGAGCGAGGAACCGACATGGGACGCCATCGAAGCCTGGGGATGAACGGCCGCGTACTGGTGGCGGCCATCGGTGTGGCGGGGGTGACGGCCCTGGCCGCGGCGTGGACGACCCAAGCCGTCCCGACCGGCGACGAGTCGGCCTCGTCCACGAAACCACAGCCGAGGCCGGTCGTGAGCCAGACGTCGGTTCCGGATCCCGAACTCCCGGCGCCCACCGTGAGCATGGACATCGCGCACGCCTCCGAAGCGGGCGCCAAGGGCGTCAACATCACGATCGACGACGGTCCGGACCCGAGGTGGACACCCCAGGTCCTCTCGGTACTCAAGGAGAATGGTGTCAAGGCCACCTTCTGCATGGTCGGAACGCAGGCCAAGTCCCATCCCGACCTCGTCAAGGCAGTGGTCTCGGGCGGCCACCGACTGTGCGACCACTCCGTCTCCCACGACACGACCATGGGCACCGCGTCACGTGCCCGCCAGTCCCAGGAGATCCTCGACGCGGCACGGATGATCACCGAGGCCTCTGGAGGCGTCAAGCCGCTCTACTACCGTGCTCCGGGCGGCGCCTTCACGCCGTACAGCCGCCAGCTCGCCGCCGCGCACGGCATGCGCCCGCTCGGCTGGAACGTGGACTCAAAGGACTTCAAGCGACCAGGGGCGGCCGCGATGGTGGCGACCGTGAAGAACGAGATCTCCAACGGTCCCACCGTTCTGTTCCACGACGCGGGGGGAGACCGTAGCCAGACGGTCGTTGCTCTGCGCGAGGTCCTGCCGTGGCTCCGACAGCAGGGTTACGTCTTCGGCTTTCCGGTGCGATAAATCAGCACGGAACGGCGTTCCTGCTGGGCGGATTGTCGTGGGACGTGTCCCGAGCCGTCGATCGGGGCCGGTCCGGGTCCGGAGCGGACGAGTGACCACCGAAGCATTCTTGTGCATGCCAACGCAGCCTCACGGGCCTCCGTCCCAAGACCGTGATCGACTTCCGCCCTGGGCCCGACCCCGCGAACGGAGATGTCGTACGGCCGGGATCTTCGCCGGTGGCTCGCGGAGCACGGCCGAACGGGCCTTCACGAGGGCGCCGCCGACACCCGCACCCGCGGTGCGAGGGCCGGGCGCCCGGAGCGGATCAGCACGGGCGAGCCAGCCTCATAACATCAGACTTCCGGCGCCTGTTGGGGGATTCTCGGGACGATGGGCGGATCATATGACACACGGCGCGGACGATCGGATGGGACGAGGAACGGAGGTACGCGTCGAGCACGCGAGCGCGCGGGGGTGGCATGACATCCGCCAACAGAGGCCACGTTGAAGCGGTCCGCTGGTCCTTTCAGGCGAATTCCCGCGTTCTGCGCACCAGTTCCCGTTCAGGCGTGGAAGCAGTGGTGACGGCCCGCTGCCGATTTCCCCGAGCCGCGGGTGGCTCAGTGAGCGCTGTGGAGGTAGTGATGTTCCGTCTGCTCAAGAACGCCGGCATCGTCGTGGCGGCCGGTGCGGCAGTGATCGGCGGCGCGTCCGTCGCGTCGGCCGACAGCGGTGCGCAGGGCGTTGCCGTGGCTTCGCCCGGGGTGTTGTCCGGGAACGTGATCCAGGTTCCGGTCAGCATCCCCGTCAACGCCTGCGGCAACACCCTCAGCATCATCGGCATGCTGAACCCGTCGGCCGGCAACGCCTGCGGCACCATGACCGCGTCCGACGGCATGTCGTCCACGGGCGCCATGGCCGAGGGCGTGGCCATGTCCTCCCCGGGGGTGCTCTCCGGGAACGTGATCCAGGTTCCGGTCAGCATCCCCGTCAACGCCTGCGGCAACACCCTCACCGCCGTCGGCATGCTGAACCCGTCCATCGGAAACACCTGTGCTTCCTGACGCAGTGCAGCACCAGAACCCGCGACGGGTCAGCCAAACGTTGACGGGTCCGGTCCCTTCGCCGACGCACGGTGGGCAGGGGTCGCGCCCGGACGGATTCGGCTCCTCGTAGGGAGCCGGCTCCGGTCGCCTCGCGAGCCCGACAGGCGCATCGATCCCCTACAGACGTTCGATCGCGTGACCGGGCAGTGGGCGGACATCGCACCCTGGCGGGTGTGTTGAGGGCCCCGGACCGCGTCCGGGGCCCTCAACCGCGCACCTGCACCGGAGCGGCCGAACTCAACCGGTCAGGGAACTCTCATGTTGCCTCGTCGTCGAACCGCGGTCCGGTCGGTGTCGTCTGCGGTGCGGCCTTGGTGAACGAGCCGGGTCGTTGGCCTGTGTCCCCCAGAAAGGGGGCAGCGACCTCGCCCAGGGCGTCGCCGACTTCCGTGAGGTCCTTGCGCACGTCGAGGTGGTCCGCGGCCTCGGCGAGTCGGAGCCCGTCACCGCCTTCCGCCAGGTGCCTGCGCACGAAGGCTCTGGGATGCAGGCCCTCGAAGGCGAAGTCCTGGTACTCCGGTCCCAGTTCGCTCCGGATCTCACGCTCGGCGTCGTCGGCGAAGGAACGCACTTTCCGCAGCACCGCCGTCGCGCTCCGGACGAACGCGGGCAGTCGCTCCGGCCCGAGGACCAGGACGGCGACGACCGCCAGGACGAGGAGCTTGAGGGGACTCAGATCGGTCAGCATCCACGCGCTCCTTGCTCCGCGGCCGCCGAGGACGCCCGGGGGCCATACGCCACATCCCGGGTCCCGCTCCTCTCGACCGGTCCGACGGCCGTGGCCACGATGCTGACAACACGGCGTTCGGCGTCCGCAGCGCTGGGCGGGCACGCGGTCACCAGTCCCCTCCCCCGAACCCGCCTCCCGTATCTGCTCCGAACCCGGCGTCGGCCGGTCCTCCGCCGAAGCCGGCCGGATCGAAGTCCGCTCCGCTGAACTCCCCGCCGTCCGGAAGGTGCTGGTCGCCGAGGCGATCTGCTGCCCCGAAGGCGGCCGGGGCTCCGAGCACGGAGCCGAGAGCCGTACCCACGAGGAGTCCCGTGAGGGCCCCGCCTACTCCTCCGAAGTAGCCATCGGCCCAAGGGGCATAGGTGGGACCTGCGTTCCAGTAGGGCTGTGGTCCTTGCTGGGTGACCACCATGCGAGCGGCCGGGTCCTGTCCCGAGTGGATGCGTGCCGCATCGGCGGCACAGGTGGGCACCGGCCGTGCGGTGCCGTCCTGCGGGGACCAGAGGGTGTCCGTGACCGAGGGGCCGTGACGCGGGTCGAAGAAGCACGGCAGGCGGCGCTGGGGCAGCGGGGCGCCGGTGCGGCGGGCTTCCAGCGTCGCGAGCGCGAACCGCCCCTCGGCGAGCGTCTTCGTGACCGGCTGGACGTCTGCCGGGCGGGCGGCCCCGGCGATCTGCTCCTTGGCCTTGTCGTACATGTCCAGCGCGTAGGTGTAGTCATCGCGCATGGAATCCGTCGCACCGGGGTGCGAAGGGGAGAACGCGACCCCGTCCAGCTCCTCTCCGAATGCCGTGATGTCCTCGTCCACAAGCGTCCGCAGGGCGTCCAGTTCGGCCCGCTCCCGCGTGGCGCGCTTCTTGTTGGCCCGCCGGTACAGGGCGTAGGCACCACCGCCACAGACCACCAGCACACCTCCGGCGATCCATGCCGCCGCCGCTCCGGAGCGGTCTTCCCCGCTGCCGTTCGTCCAGGAGGCGGGAGCATTGCCCCTGGCCTGCTGCAGCGCCTGGTCGACGAAGGCGTTCAGCTCGGTCTTGGGATCGCGCGCGGAAGGGCGCACGGCGTTCTTGATGTTGTCGACCGCGTTCCGGGACATGACGCTCGGGTCGGCACCGGCGTTGAAGCCGTCACCGAGGTGGATGGCGTAGACGCCGGTGATGCCCGTGAGGGCCCGCACCGACGACAACACCGATCCTCGGGGGTACTCGGCGGTGCTCGGCAGCACCGCGACGAAGACCGGTTTGTTCGCGTTCTTGATGCGTTCCGCGAGGGCTTCGGCGTCCGTCGCGGACAACTGCTCCGCGGCACGCGGGTCGACGTAGACGGGGCTCTTCCTCAGCGCGTCGGCGACGGCCTCCACACCGCTCGCCGCATGAGCGGGTGCAGGCAGGAGACCCGCGACGGCGAGCAGCAGCACGGCCAGGACGGCGATCGTGCACGTACGTGCACCACCCCGTCGAACGGTGGGCATCTTGGGATTTCCTCCAGAGGTGTGCAGGGCGCGCCACGGGCGCGCAGAAGAGCAATGGGAGATCCCGTCGTCGAAGGGCCGGGGGACGGCGCATCCGTCCGTATCGGCGCCGTGTCGCTCCGGTGGTCCGCGTGACATCGGTCTGCTGCCATCGCAGGGAGGGAGAACCGCGACGCGGACGCGGTGCTGCTCCCTCCGGCTCGTGTCCGCAGCGGAGCCCCTCGTCGATCCGACGCATGACGAGGGGGCACCCCCACCACTACACTCTTTCAGTTGCGCAATATAGCAAGTTTCTGGCGGGGATGCATCCGGCCAACCGGTGCCGAGTCCCCCCAGAGATCACTCGACTCCAGGTCGCGGCGCCACGCGGACCGCACCGTCGAGCGCCGAGGTCTCCACCCCACCCCTCTCCCACCCTGCAGCCGGGACCGAGCCGGTCGATCCCCGCACCGGACGCACGATCCGCGGCCCATCGGCGCCGACACTTGCCCCCTGCCGGTCGCAACGACCCTCACCCCTGCGGCACGGACGGCGCGCGTACGCCACGGCGACCACCGCGCGACGACGGTCACCACGGACTCGGCGGTCACCGGCGACAAGACCGCCAGCGCCACCCCGGCCCACGACCCACGGACCGGGCGACGGACGACGGACGACGGACGACGGACGACGACACACCCTGCGCGGTCGAGCCCGCGAGATTCCCGACGTCAGTGGGCACCGTTGCGGTCACCCACGGACGGAGCGCCGGTCGCACTCGCCCCCGGGGCGTCCTTGACCACGCGCGGGACCGGCGTCCCGCCCCCGTCATCGGAGAACGAGGCCGCGGGCTGCGACGTCGCGTCGTCGGCCTTCATGGCCTTGGCCTCGCTCTTGAGGATCCGCATGGACTTGCCCAACGCACGTGCGGTGTCGGGCAGTTTCCTGGATCCGAACAGCACGACGACGACGAGGACGACGATCAGCAGGTGCCAGGGTTCCAGGCCGTTGCGGAGCATCGCGCCACCTTCCCTTCCTCTCCTCGGACGGGACACCCGGGCGGTATCCCCATCCAAACGATTGCTACATTGCGCAACTATACAAGCGATGGGGGGCGTCTTCCCTCCGTAGCAGTACGACGGATGAGGGGCACAACCATGCCGACGAGTGACCATGCCGTCCCGTCCCACCGCGCGGGCGGCAGCGAGCCACCCCGCCGCGGACGGTCCCGTGGCACCGGTGCACGGAGGCGTCGCCCCCGCCGCCCGCTGCGCACCGCACTCCTCGTCGTGCTGGCCATGGCGGTGCTCGGTACGGCCGGGCTGGGATGGGTCTACCTGAAGCTGGACCGCAACGTCGACACCTTCGACACGGACGGCGTCTCCAAGAACCGTCCGGCTGCCGATACGTCGAAGGGCGAGAACGTCCTGGTCATCGGCTCCGACGCACGCACCAACGGGAACAACGCACTCGGTGGCGGCGAACGGGACGACGTGGGTCGCTCCGACACCGCGTTGCTTCTGCACGTCTACGCCGACCACCGGCACGCGGTCGCCGTGTCGATTCCCCGCGACACGTTGGTCACCATTCCCCCGTGCAGGCGGCCCGACGGCAGCTGGACGAAGACGCAGCGGAACGCGATGTTCAACGCGGCGTACTCCGTCGGCAACGCCCCCGAGGGCAACCCCGCGTGCACCCAGAACACCGTCGAGAACCTGACGGGGCTCCGCGTCGACCACACCGTGGTGATGGACTTCAAGGGGTTCGCAGCGCTCACGGACGTCGTGGGCGGAGTCACGGTCTGCCTGCCGAAGGACGTCTACGAGAGGGACCTCAATCCCCACCGCGCCACCCGGGGCAAGCGACTGTTCAGCAAGGGGCGACAGGCCGTGTCCGGGGAGAAGGCACTTGACTACGTACGCATCCGGCACGGCATGGGTGACGGCTCCGACATCGGGCGCATCAAGCGCCAGCAGGCTTTCATGGCGAGTCTGTTCACCAAGGTGAAGAGCGAAGGGCTCACCCCGACCAAGCTGTTGCCCCTCGCTGACGCCGCCACCAAGTCGTTGACCGTCGACCCCGGGTTGGGGACGGTGGAAAAGTTGGTCTCATTCGCCGTGTCGTTGAAGGACATCGACCTCCACAACACGAAGTTCGTCACCATACCCTGGCGGTACCAGGGCTCGCGGGTCGCGATCGTCGAGCCGGACGCCTCCGAACTGTGGGCGGCACTCAGGGCCGACCGCACGGTCGACGGCGAGGACGCGGGCGCCACGAAGGGCGGGACGGCCTCCGCCCGGCCACCGGGGGCCCGCGCGGACACGCCCGCGAAGAACGTCGACGTCGCGGTCTACAACGGAACCACCACCGAGGGCCTGGCTGCCCGCGCAGCCTCGACGCTCACCCAGCACGGGTTCACCGTCACCCGCACCGCCAACGCCAGCGCCCAGGACCACTCGACCACCGTCGTCGAGTTCGACCCGCGCTTCGAGGCACAGGCCCGACAGGTCGCCGGCCTGTTCCCCGGGGCCGAGTTCACGGCCGTTCCCGGCGCGGGCATCACGGTCGTCCTCGGCCGGAACTACACGGCCCCGGGCGCCGGTGCACAGGCTCCGAACGCCGTCCCGCCGTCGGTGGCGAACAGCACACGTTCGGCGGACGACGATCCATGTTCGGACCTGACCTTCGGGTCAGGAGGGTGAGGCCCGGTCGACGGCGCACCGTCCACCGGGACAGCGCGTTGTGCCCGCCCGTCCCCCGACGTCGTCCGGTCGTCACGGCAACGGATGGCCCCGTTCACATCGCAGGAGGTGGTGCCCCGCTGCGGCGGACGGCCTCGGCGCGGCGGCGCTCGTCACGTGCCCGGGCCGCGAGGAGGGCAGCGGCGTAGACGGCGAGAACACAGCCGAGAAGCAGGTAGTAGCTGGGCGGCAGGGCGCTCAGGCCGAGCACCGGCCCGAGCGGTGAGGGCGGCAGGACGAGTCCCACGACGGCCAGTGCCGCCGCCGCCCACTGGACCGGTCCAAGCGCGCCTCGCGCGACGCGGCGGTGGCCGGTGCGCAGGATCACCATCACCAGCGCCTGGGTGAGCAGGTTCTCGGTGAACCAGCCGGAGTGGAAGAGCGCTTCGTCGTCGCCCGTCCCCGCGCTCCGGAGGGACAGCGCCAGGGCGCCGAAAGTGGCCAGGTCGGCGAGCGCGTTGAGCGCTCCGAAGCCGGTGAGGAAACGGAGCAGGGCCCCGGGGTCGAGCCGGATCGGGCGGCGCAGCACGGACGGGTCCGGGCGGTCGTAGGCGAACGCGAGCTGAGCCGTGTCGAAGCACAGGTTCTGGACCAGCACCTGCGTGGGGAGCATCGGCAGGAAGGGCAGGAGCAGACCGGCAGAGAGCATCGCAATGACGTTGCCGAGGTTCGACGACAGCGTGACGCGCAGGTACGTGGCGATGTTGCCGCCGCTGAACCGGCCGGACCTGACAGCGTGGCCGATCGCGGTGAGGTCCTTCTCGGCCAGGATCACATCGGCGCTCTCGCGGGCCACGTCGGTGGCGCCGCGCGGGGCGATGCCCACGTCGGCGGCGCGCAGGGCGGGCAGGTCGTTGACGCCGTCCCCGAGGAACCCGACCGTGCGGCCCGTGGACCGCAGGGCGGCTGTGATGCGCGCCTTGTGGTCGGGGGTGCAGCGGGCGAAGACCGTCGTCCGGCGGACGAGGCCGGCGAGGTCGGCGTCGCCGAGGCGGTCGATGCGGTCCGCGGTCAGGACGTGGTCCGGACCGCTGGGGAGGTCGAGGTCCCGGCAGACGCGGGCCGCGGTGCCCGGGTGATCACCTGTGAGGATCTTGACGGAGACGCCGTGCTCGGCGAGCACGCCGAGCGCGCCGGCGGCGGTCGGCGCGAGCGCGTCGCGGAAGGTGACCAAGCCGCGGAGGGTCAGTCCGCGTTCATCGGACGGTGTGTACGGCCCGGTACGGGCGCGGCGTTCTGACGTGGCGACGGCGAGGACGCGCAAACCCTCCTCGGCCGCGGCCGCCGCCAGGGTCGACAGCCGTCGGTGTCCGTCCTGCTCCGGCGTGCAGCGCGCGAGGACTTCTTCGACCGCTCCCTTGACCACGAGCGTGTGCGTGCCGAGGCGACCTGGGGTGCGGACGACCGCGGTGGAGAGTCGGCGCTGCGGGTCGAAGGGCACGGACGCCACGCCGTCGTACGCCAGGACGTCGTCCTCGACGGCCGCGTCCAGGACCGCCGCGTCGAGGGCGTCGGGTTCGGGGACCTCGGCGAGTTGCAGAGTCCACCAGGCGTTGACGGTCGCCCAGCGCAGCACGTCGAGGTCTTCGCGGCCTTCCGCGTCCAGAGCCCGTTCCACGATCGGTCGGTCCTGCGTGAGGGTGCCGGTCTTGTCGAGGCACAGCACCTCGACGGCACCGAGATCGTGCAACGCCGGCAGCCGCTTGACGATGACTCCGTGTGCCCGGGCGAGGTGCGCGGCGCCGCGTGCCAGGCAGGTCGTCACGATGACCGGCAGCATCTCCGGGGTCAGCCCCACCGCCACGGCCACGGCGAACGGCAGCGTCTCGAGACCGCGTCCGCGCAGTGCCGCGTTGGCCATCAGCACGAGCGGCGGGGCGAGCAGCATGAAACGGATGAGGATCCACGAGATGCCGTGCACCGACCGGTCGAAGGCACTCGACTCCCGCTGCCACGCCGAAGCCCCGCCGGTGGCTGCGAGGCGGGTGCGCGCTCCCGTCCCGACGACGACGGCGGTGCCGGTACCGGAGGCGACGCTGCTGCCCTGGAAGCACAGCTGGGGCTGTGCGAGCACGCCGCCGTCGCCCGACGCCGGGACGTCGACGGCGTACTTCGCCACCGGCGTCGATTCGCCGGTCAACGTGGACTGGTGGACCGACAGACCGCTCGCGCGGAGCAGCCGCACGTCCGCGGGAACCACGTCCCCCGGGCCGAACCGGACGATGTCACCGGGTACCAGTTCATCCACGGGGACTTCCCTGGCCGTCGGGGGCGCGTCCTCGCCTGCGCGCCGCACCACGGTCGACGTGGTGCTCACGAGCCGGCGCAGGGCGGCCGTCGACCGGTCCGCCCGGTGCTCACCGGCGGCGCGCAACACGCAGCTGACGACGACGAGGAAGAGGATCACACAGGCGGTCCCCCAGGCCTGCACGGCCGCGGCCACCACTCCGAGACCGAGCAGCACGGCCGTGAACGGGTCCCGCAGTCCGCGGACGACCAACCTCGGCCAGGTCGGGCTTCGGCGCGCCGGGAGTGCGTTGTCGCCGAAGCGCTCCAGGCGCCGTACCGCCTGGGCCTCGGTCAGTCCGCGCGGGCCGCAGTCCAGCTGCCTGAGCACCTGCAGCACCGTCGCCGCATCGAGTCCGGTGGCACCGTCACAGGCTGCCCCACCGGCTGCGTGCACCGGTGCTCCGGCGCCCTTTCCCGCGGCGGTATCAGTCCTAAGCACGGGTCCCGCGGAGTCGGTGCACCGAGCCGGAAGCCTCTTCGGCGCGAGCGGACAGCTGGCCGACCATGATCCGGACGATGCTGACGACATCGGGGTCGTCGACGTAGTAGACCTGCCGGCGGCCCTCGCGGCGGGATCGTACGAGACCGGCGAGCTTCAGCTTCGACAGGTGCTGGCTGACCGCGGGAAGTGCTCCGCCCACGCGCTCGGCGAGGTTCGTGACGTCACTCTCGCCCTGGGCCAGTGCCCAGACGATGTGGAGCCGGTGCGCCGCGGACAGCAACCCGAAGGTGGCAGCCGCCTCCGCGAGGACCTCGGCGGAGGGGTCCTCCATGCCACCGACGCTCTTCACCACGGTCCACTCCCGTCCCGACCTGGTCACCGTCACCCACACGTGACGTACCAGTGTAGGTGCGTCGGCACCCCTGCCGTGTCGTCCCCGCCCGGCCCGGCGAGACCCGTCGGGGCGGCGGACACGCGGACGTCGCGGTCGGCTCAGGGCCGGACCGTAGCCGCCCCCAGCCGGTGGCGACGCCCCCCGTGACCGTGGCCCCGTTGTGCTCCCTGAGGCGCGACGGGCAAGCCACAGTGGGGCGGACGAGCGGACGGGGCGCCGGGCCGACGGTGGGTGGGGGCGGCTCCCCACGCACGCGGCCGAGCCCGGCTCACGACGGCGGGGCCTCCTCGCGGAGTCCCGCGCCACCAGCCACGCGGAAGGTGCCTCCGCACCGAGCGGGTTCCTCCGCTGTGGAGGAACCCGCTCGGTGCAGAGCGGAAGGTCTCGCAAATGATCTACCGGTCGGGCTTCTTCGCCTGCCGGGCCGCCTTCAACCCGGCTTCGCACGCCTGGCCCATCAGCTTCTCGCCACGCCCCTGGGCCTGCAGCTCGGGGTCGCCCAGGGCCTTGCCGGTGCTCTCCTTTATCTTGCCTTTCACCCGCTTGGCCTTCGCCCTTGCCTTGCCCATGAGGTCGTCCTTCTCGACTGAGGAAAAACCAGCCCCTCCACCCTGCGGGGACCGGACGGCATCCGCAATCGGTGGTCCCGGGACCGCGGTCGACCGCAGCATCAGTGGGTCGGCACGGAGCCGGAGCCCCCGGCGGGCGCTCCCGTCCGCACGGGCCCGCCATCCGGCTCGCGCGGCACGCCGATGACGCCTGCGAGGCCGGTCAACGACGGGCCGGTGTGTCGCCCGCGGTTGGGTCCTCATCAAGGCCCGCGGGCGTCCGGTCGTCATCCGACCGACTCCACAGGCGGATCCGATCGGCGGTGGAACGGCCCCCCACTCCGGCTCGGACCAACCGTGCCACGGCCGCCGTGCCGTTGCGGGGCGCGGTGAATCGCAGGCCCGGGCCGTGCAGCATCGCCGCGGAAACATGGCCGGGCCCCGGTGGCGACGCGTGCCCGGGGCGGCGGCGGGACGAACCGCGTCGACGCGCTCGATGTCCCTGGAGTGGTCAGTGGCCACCTGCACCACCGCGGACGCGCCCGTGAGCACCGGGTTCCGGGCGGGCGCCAGCACGGCGGCCGCGACACCGACCGCCCCGTCGTCGGTCCCGTGGCACGACGGACGCCCCTCCCGGGCCCATGCCGTCGCAGCACGCTGCCGGCTCACACGGATTTCTGACGGGTGCGCAGGTGACGGGTGGTACAGAGGCCGATCGGCGCGAGCTGCGGAAACACCACGACAGCTACGCTCCGGCCCGCGGCTACCCGCCCGCGTTGTGCCCTTCGGTAGCTCCGTCCTCCCTCCCGTGGCAACGCCGGGCGACCATCGACGGGAACCGCTCGGTCACCGTTCCCGCGCCCTCGGCCGTAGACTTGGTGTCACACCTCGGCACCCCAAGGCGCCGGGGCACCGCCGAGAGCAAGGAGGTGGCGTGATCACCATGGTGCATGCCGCTGCTGGTGCTGCCTGACGGGGGACGGCGCCGACGGCAGTGAGGCTGGACGACACCTACCGGCGGCACGTGGCGAGGCCCGCGTGACAGTGACCGGGACAATCACACAAACCCGGTCGTGGTCCGGATTCAGGCACGACCTGATGAAGCTGGAGCCGGAAGTAATCGCCGCTGAAGCGGCGGTGAACCGCGTCCCTCCCCAGCTCAGCCTGCGAACCCTGGCTTACCCAGGGAGAGAACGAACGGAACCCTGCGCCTCCGAGTTGAAGATCACTTCGACTTGGGGAGCAGTACCATCAGCAGAACAACCGAGAACACCGGCTTCACCTGCGAGCACTGCGGCAGGCACGTTGCGGCACTGACGAACGGCAGCTACCGCAATCACTGCCCGCACTGCCTGTACTCGCTGCACGTGGACGACAGGCCCGGAGACCGCATGAACGACTGCCGGGCACTCATGCGCCCGGTGGCCGTCGAGCGCCACTCCGCAAAGGGTTTCATGATCGTCCACCAGTGCACCGGCTGCGGCACCCGCCGCAGGAACCGCGTGGCCGACGACCCGTGCCAGAGCGACGACCTCGAACAGGTCCTCGTCCTCATGCGTACGGACCACGGCCGACGGCAAGCCGGTCGTCCCCCGCGACGCCGGGCTCGCGCCTGACGCACCTCGTGCTCCGGTCCGGTTTCGCGATCGTGTGGCCGTACCCGGTCGGGAACGGGTACGGCCACCGCGTGATCATCGGTTGGTGTGTGGACAAACGACGACGATGACATGTCGCGGGCGTTGTTCCCTGGTCGGACGGAAGGCGTGGCAACCTCCGTCCAACCGGACCGGAACGTGCCAGTACTCCGTCAGAGCGGGGTCGTCCGGGGACGCTCCCTTGACGAGCTGGTGGCGGCGATGCCGGTCCATGACCCCTCATAGAGCGTCCATATCTGGACCATGTGCCATATTAGGGATGCCCCCCTGATGTACCCCCCGAGGAAAGGCACATCATGAGGTTCGCAGTCATCGGTGGTACCGGGCTGATCGGGTCGCAGGTCGTCAAGGTCCTGAACGCCGCCGGCCACGAGGCGGTACCACACTCGCAGTCCACCGGAGTCGACGTCATCAGCGGCCAGGGACTGGACGAGGCGGTGGCGGGAGCCGATGTCATCGTCAACCTGACCAACTCCCCGACCTTCGACGAAGCCTCTCCGGCCTTCTTCCGGACGTCGATGGAGAACCTTCTGACCGCAGCCCAGAAGGGCGGCATCGGCCACTTCGTCATCCTTTCGATCGTCGGCGCGGACCAGGTGCCGGAACTGGACTACTACCGGGCCAAGGTGCTCCAGGAGGACATCCTCGCGGCGGGGTCCATCCCCTACTCGATCGTCCGGGCAACGCAGTTCATGGAGTTCATGGACGCTGTCCTGTCCTGGACCGCCGACGGCGACACCGTCCGGTTGCCCGCCACGCCGATCCAGCCGATCGCCTCCAAGGACGTGGCCCATGCAGTGGCGGAGGTCGCCGCAGGTGCCCCGCTGAATGGCATGCACAACGTCGCCGGCCCCGAGATCTTCCCCCTGGACGAGCTGGGCCGGATCTCCCTGTCCCACAAGGGGGACAACCGTACCGTCGTTACCGACCCCACCGCCGGCATGTTCGCCGTCGTCAAGGGTGACGTCCTCACCGACATGAACGCTCACCTCGCCCCCACCCGCTACGCCGACTGGCTCGCCTGAACGGCTTGTGACCTCCAGCTTTCCGTTCGGCCAGACCTGGACAATCCACGTAGTAGACGACGCTGCCCGATGCCCGAGCGCTGTTGTCGGCCAAACCCGGTCGACAACAGCGCTCAGTACGGTCGGGAACTGGCATGGTGGCTGTCGCTCCGTTTCCCGTCCCCCGCTGGAGCGTGGAGGAGTGTTTCCAGGCAGCCGAGGGCCAAGTCGGCCTGGACCACCACCAGGTGAGGCACTGGGCCTCATGGCACCGGCAGGAGGCCCGGGGGGCGGCGCATGCCGCATCGCCTCGAACCGGTTATTCCGACGCTGGGAGATTCGTCCCGGATCCCCTCGACGCGCATCGTCAACATGTCGGAACGCAGGCCCACTTGGGCGTCGAAGAGGGGGACCGGGGAGTGAAGAGCCCGGATATCGACGGGGGATGCGATATCCGGGCCCTGCGATCATCATAGCCCGACTCGGGAGCTGACATGGCAGCAGTCCCTGCGGTCCGTGGCCGTGTTCCCCGGCGAGCTGGGCTCGGCGGCCCGCGCGCCGACGGGCACGAGCGGGATCGATCTGCGGTCGCGGTCCGCGAACGGTGCAGAGGGGCCCCGGTGGATCCGGGGCCCCTCTGTCGTACGGGCTCGCCCCGCCCCACCCCCGTGGGGGCAGAACGAGCCCGGTCACGGGCGCCCGGTCACAGGGCGAGCGCGGGCGGCTGCACGGGTTCGGGAAGCCGCCGAGCCAGTTGCCGTGCGATGTCGATGACCGTGCGGTCGGCCAGGTAGGGGCCGATGATCTGGAGGGCGATCGGCAGCCCGTCGTCGGTCTTGCCCGCGGGCATGACCACCGCCGGAAGCCTCACGTGCCCGGCCAAGTTCAACCAAGCCGTCTGGTCGAAGTAGGGGCGCTTCTTGCCGTCCACGGTGATGAACCGGTCCGGGACCGGGACGGACGTCTGGTCCTCGACGGCAGTGCAGGGAACGGCCGGCGTGATGAGGACGTCGTGGGTGGCGAAATAGCCATCCCACTGGCGGCGCAGCTTCTCTCGTTCCTCGTTGGCACGCAGCCAGTCCCGGTGCCGCATGGTACGCGAGTGCAGGAAGAGTCCCCTCGGGTCGTCGGCCGGGATCTCGTCCGCTGCCGCGATGTCGTCGGCGAAGCCGCCGTCGGTCGCGGTGGCGCTCGCCGTGGCGAACAACAGTCGTTGGAACAGCCTGTCGCTGTCGGGGAGCTGGACGGGGCGGGCGGTGTCGTCGACCGTGCTGCCCACGGACCGCAGGACTTCGCCGACCTGCTCCAGGAGGTCCCGGATGTTCGCGTCGACGGGGCAGTACGGGTCGTCCGGCCACATGCCCACGCGGTAGTCCGTCAGCCTGGCGTGCTTCGGTCCGGGCAGGTCGATCCTCCAGGCGGCGGCTTCGGCCGGGGCTGGAGCCGCCAGGACGTCGAGGAGCACGTCGAGGTCGTCGGCGTTGCGGGCGAGCGGGCCGAGGGCGAGCATGTCGGAACTGGAGAGCCAGCCCGGCGGCCGGGGGATGTGTCCACGGGTGGGAACGACGCCACCACTGGGCCGCAGTGCGTACACACCGCAGTAGGCGGCCGGGAGGCGGAGGGACCCCGCGAGGTCGGACCCGAGTTCGAGGCTGGTCATGCCCGTGGCGACAGCGGCGGCCGCGCCTCCCGAAGACCCGCCCGGGGTCTTGGTGTCGTCGTACGGGTTCTTCGTCCGACCGAAGACCGGGTTGGAGGTCTGCAGGTCCTGGCACAGAACCGGGACGTTCGTCTTGCCGACGATGATGGCCCCGGCCGCGCGCAGGCGTGCGACGGCGTCGGCGTCCTGCTCGGGGACGTGGGCGGAGAGCTCGGGTGAACCGCAGGTGCTGCGCAGGCCCTTCGTCTCCAGGGCGTCCTTGAGGGTGACGGGCAGCCCGTGCAGCGGACCGAGTGGCTGGCCCGTGCGCGCCATGTGGTGATCGGCCTCGTCGGCGGCCTCGCGTGCCGCGTCCCGGTCCAGGGTGATGACGGCGTTCAGGCCGGGGTTGGTCTTGGCGATGTGCTGGAGGTACTGCTCCAGCAGGGCGCGACTGGTGATCGCGCGCCGGCGCAGCGCGCCGAGTTGCGTGCGGGCGGGAGCCAAGTGCAGGTCGGCGGGGAGCGGTGAGGCACTCGCGCGGGAGCGCCCGGCCGCTGACATGGAGACCATGGACGCCGCTGCGGCTATGGCGGTGGAGGCGATGAGCAGGGTGCGACGGAGGATCACGAGCGGGCTCCTGTGGTGGCGCTGCGGACGTCGGACGCGGTGTGGTTCTCGCTCGCCGGGGGTCTGAAGTACGAGGCGACGCGCTGGAGGTGCAGTAGTTCGTCCTCGGTTGTGACGAGGGAGAGCCCGGCGTCCGCGTACTCGGCGGGGGCGTCGACCGGCTCCCCGGCCGCGTGCCGGACGAGGGCGGCACGGATCTGGTCGGCGGTGACCGCGGCGGCGAGCTCAGGGCCGGCGAGCCCGTCGGCCGCGCGGCGCGTCTCGGCCTGCGCCCGCACCGCCGGTTCGAGGTAGCGGCGCATCAGTTTCTGGCCCTGGCGGATCTCGACGCGGCGGCGCAACAGGGGGAAATGCGCACTGCGGCCGCGCATCACGTCCTGGCCCTGGCGGGCCGGGCGACGCAGTGTGATGCCTGGATCGGCCTGGTCGAGTGCGGACCACAGCGGCTCCAGGCGACGGTAGCGGACGTGCGAGGCGGCCCAGCCGCGGACGCTTCCGGCCCGCCGGGCCACGGTGGGGATGAGGTAGCCGATCTGGGTGAGGGTGGCACCGATGTCCCCGCAGGCCCAGGCGAAATCGTTGAGGCTGCTGACGCTGAACCCCGCTTCGGCACCGACGATGCCGGCGATGCGGATGCCGCTGTACACGAGGGTGATGACGGCTCCGACGGTCACGAGACGGAGGCTGGCGGCGATCGACCGGTTCGTGGCCCTGCGCGCATAGGTCCAGCAGGACAGGGCCAGGTAGCCCTCGGCAACGCTGTACGTGCCGAAGTACAGCAGCACGTAGGCCTGGAAGACGGGATCGTGCGCATAGTACAGAGAGAAGTCGGTGGGTCTGGTCGTGGCCGGGGTGAGCGCGGCGAACAGGAGCGCCATGGCGGCGATGACCGCGAAGGCCGCGACGAGCAGGAGCCGGCTGCGCCTGCGGGCTTCCGCGGACGGCTTCGACCAGTGGGCGAGGACGGTCGCCTGGAGTGCGAGGACGAAGATCACGAAGCTCTGGGCGATCGGCACGACGATGTTCGGAACGCCGAAGAGTCCGTCGATGCGTACCCACACCCAGGTGAGGGAGACGGCGTAGCTGAGCGCGGAGAAGCCGTACGTGAAGGCCAGGGCGACGAGCGCCGGGTCTCGGCGCTGCTTGCCCAGGTCACGCACCAGGACGAGGAACCCGGTACCGGCGATGGCGAGGCACAGGGGGTGGAGGATGTCTTTCACGGGTCCCTATTCGGTCAGCGCAGCAGCGTGCGGGCTATGGGGTCGGCTTCCCTGAGGTCCGGGTCACGGGACGAGCTCACGTGCTCCTGCAAGAGGGATCCGAGCATTTCGGCCTCGAACTCCTCCGGTTCGTTGTAACGGGTCCTTCCCAGGACGAGTTGCACGGTGGCCGGATCGATGTCGGTGATCAGACCGCCCAGGCTGCCTTCGGACATGGAGGCGTTCCCGCGGTGACGCTTGAGCATGTGGCCGAACTCGTGGCCCACGATGATCTCGGCGTGTGCTCGGCTGATGGCGGTGTCGTAGAACACGTAGTCCGTCTCGGCCGTCGCCAGCCACAGGCCGCAGGGCGCGGAGGCGTCGAGGGAGTCGGGTTCCGTCGGGTCCGAAGCGAACGGCATGAGCCGGATGGCGCGCCCCGAGTGCTCCTCCATGAACGGCACGAGGTCCATCACGCTGTCGACCGCGGGCAGTCTGAGTCCCTCGACGAACCGCCTGTTCCGGCGCTCGACCTCGTCGGCTTCGCGGTCCGCCCCGCGGTTACGACGATTGAGCCACATGGAGCATCCTCTTCTCCTGGAGACACCGGTCGCTGGTCACGGCAATCCCTTCGCGGGCTCGTCGTTGAGGCCTTCCTCTGTGCGCACGGCTTCGAGGGCCGCGAGGATCTTGCGCTGGCCGGCGGCTGACACGCCCATCGCACGGAGTGCGATCTGCTCCACCCCGTTTTCCTTCAGCTTGCGGAGGATCTCGAACTGTGTCGCGACCTTCCGCGTGACGTCGTCCTCGACGAAGTAGGCCGCCTCCACTCCGAAGAACCGGGCGAGGAGCGGAACCATGGTGATGGTCGGGGTCCGCTTGCCGGCACGGAGCAGACTGATGTGGGAACGGGTGTAGCTCTCCTCCCCGTACGAGGAGATCGTGCGGGCCACGTGGGCGTTGGTGTACTCCTCGGCCCCCGGGGGACGCACCCGATCGAACAGGAAGTTGAGGCGGTCGCTGAAGGGAGCGCCGGGACCCGGGACCGGAACCGGTCGAACGGCTCCCGGTACATCGGGTCCACCTGTTTCCGTCACTGCGCACCACCCCCACTCCCCGTGGGCGTAACTATAGTTGACGCCCGCCGTGCGTAACTATAGTTGACGATCCGGGAAACAGAAGCCCGGCCTCGGGCCTACGACCTCCGCGTCCGCGGCGCGCGTGCTGTCCGGCGCCTTGCGTACGCCTCGACAACGCGGTGCGCGGAAAGGACGGCGGGGGTACTCGCCCTCCGTCCGGGCAACGACCACCGGAGCAGGGCACGGTACGGCCACCCTGTCGCGGTCGGGCCGAGCCGCGCCGGGTGTCGACACCCGGCG
>NZ_JBHZCF010000028.1:23801-55847 GCF_042755225.1 Streptomyces sp. NPDC059169
AGGGAAGAACCACTGCCCCCCCCCATCTCACTCTACGGCCACCTCTCCCGGTTCTCCCCCCCCCCCCCCCCCCTCGGCCCACACCTTCGGACAGTCGACCGGACGGCGGCCGCCGAGGGATGCGCGCCCGCCTCGTCAAGCACGTCTACCTGCTGGGCGAACCAGGGATGCCGCTGCTGTGGCAACTGTCCGCACGTTCTGCGGCCATGAGCTCTCAGGAGCCGGACAGCAGCGGCCGAGATGCAGGGACGCCGGCCCTCGGCTGCCCGCCCTCGCGGGCGGTCACCGGTCCGCGGATCAGCACGGACAGCCCACTCGGACGTGATCGGCGAGGCTCCCTGTCAGCGCCCCGTTCCGTGAACGGCTGCCAGGATGGCGTGTTGGTATTCCGCTTCGGCCTGTGCACTCGTGAAGCCCGTGCATGCGGTGACCTGCCGGGTGTTGGTGAATTCAGAGGAGAACCAGTCGGTGACGTTGTCGTCGACGGCCTGAGTGATCGCCGGTGACCCGGTTTTCAGGCGGAAGCCGACCTGTTGGCAGACGTGGCTCTCGGGGCGGATGAGGTGCCATACGACGGCCGCGTCGAAAATGGGCTTGGCCGGGAAAGCGTTCGCCGCCACCTCGTCCACAAGCGGCCGTGAAGACCGCCCGAAGTAACGCGCGAGCGGGTCCGGATCGGTGGCCATCTCGCGCAACCGGTCGAGTGGGATCGGAGCGAGGGACGACAGCTCGAAGTTGATGGCGGTGAACGGGATCGAGGTTTGTTCGAGTACGATCGCCTCCGCGCGCGGATCCATGATGTAGTTGAAGTCCACCGCGGGATGACCGTACAGTTCCAGCGGTGTTGTCGGCTTGCTGCCGACCAGCGCGACGACCCGTTTGATGCGTGCAGCTTCCGCGGGGTAGTTCATGGCGAGGCAGGCCACGTCAGTCAGCGGTCCGATGGCGAGGATGGTCAACCCCCGCGTTCGACGCAGTTGATCGACCATGAATCGGACACCGTCGTTGACGCAACTGTCAGTGAGGTCCGCCCCACCGGTGTCTTCTTGGCGAAGGACCGGCAGCCAGACGTCCGCCCCCTGGACCACGGGAACCCGGGAACGGAGCGCCCTCCTGGTGGCTCGTGCGGTGACCATCGAGGGTTTGACCAGCGAGTTCCCCATCGTCACGACGACGCCCCGAAGGTCGACACGCTGTGCGACGGCAAGGGCGAATGCGTACGCGTCGTCGATGTCGGGAACCGAGGTGGCGATTCCGTTGCGATTACCCGTGGTCAATCCCATCGCCAAATCGGTGGACAGGATGACCGGCTCCCTCCGGTTGCCGGAGGGGAAGGATTCCTCCTTCCCCTGGACGAAGGGGTCGACGGCATCCGATGGCGCGTACAGGGGAGAGCGGGCAGCCGTCTGGGCCACGCTCACGTTGCTGCACAGCACCACGGACACGAGTAGCCCGACGCTGCTCGCGATGAGTTTCCTCACCGCAGTCCAGTAGTGTCGTCTCACTATGGCTCATTTCACTGACTAGGGGATTCGGGTAGCTGTCATCGATCGGGATCGTTGCTGCAACAGCCGACCTGGCAGCGACACCGTAGAGGGCGTCCTCAATGATCCGCCGAGTCGACACGATCAACATCGCTATGTTCACCCTGAGCCGGCATACCGGGCTTATCAACGCTCTCCGTGGTGATCTTCCATCCCGTTGCTGAACCAGACGCAATCCAGCACCGATTCGGATTCTCCGGGAAGCAGTCGCCGCGCGGAGCCCCGCAACCTGCGCCCCCGCCTCAACCTCGCCGGGAAATGGACAGCTTCACGAACTATTGCTCTTCTCGGGCTTTTGGTTGTTGCTGGGTGGCGCAGTGGATGCCACCGCCGCCTTCGGCGATGGCGTGGATCTCCAATGGGACGATCTCCCGGTCGGGGTAGAGGTCACCGATGACGGCGGCGGCTTGCTGGTCGGCCCTGCGGTCACCGAAGCGGGGTATGAGGACGGCGCCGTTGGCGATGTAGTAGTTGACGTAGGAACAGAGGAAGTCCTCCCCGCGGCGGCCGAGCCTGGCGGGGTCGGGCTCGGGAAGGTCGATGACCTCGAACTTCCTTCCCCGGGCATCGGTCGCGTTCTCCAGGACACGGCGGGCCTGATCGTAGGCGCGGGTCCACACGTCGGGTCCCGCACCGTCCCAGGCGCGGCTGAGCAGGACCACGCCGTTCTCGCCGAAGCGGGCCAGGGAGTCGACGTGGCAGTCGGTGATGTCCTGGCCTTTGACGCCCTTGAACCAGATCACCTTGTCGGCGCCGACCAGGCGCTTGAGAGCGTTCTCGACCTCGTCCCGACTCAGGTCGGGGTTGCGGTCGGGGTTGACCAGCGAGCTCTCGGTGACCAGGAGGGTGCCCTGCCCGTCCACCTCCAACGAGCCGCCCTCCCCTACCAGGGGCGCGTCGACGCGGGTGACACCTGCGTACTCCAGGACGGCGCGGGCGACCTTCGCGTCGTACTCGTGTTCCTGCTTGCCGCCCCAGCCGTTGAAGTGCAAGTCGATGCCCTCGATGCCCTCCGCGCCCTGGACGAAGGTCGGGCCGCTGTCGCGCATCCACAGATCGTCGGTGGGCACGGCGATCACGTCGACTCCTGAACCACAGGCCCGGCGGGCGGCCTTGACCTCCTCAGGGGCGGCCAGGATGACCACGGGCTCGTACTCGGCCAGCGCCCGGGCGATGCCCGCGATGTCACGCTGGACGTCTCCCGCCATGTCCTCCCAGACCGAGTCGAGCGGCGGCCAGGACATGAACGTGCGGACGTGCTCACATATCTCCGCAGGCATGAACCATGCCACCCGTTCTCCGCTGGGCACCGGGGTCTGCCCTGTCCCCACCGACGAGCCCTCCGCCCGCTGTTCCTGCCCCTGGGCACACGCTGTCAACCCTGCGGCGGCGAGCACGGCTGCCACGCCGCCTCCCAGCACACCTCGGCGGTCCGGTCTCCTCATGACGAGACTCCCCTTCCTGCACGCAGACAATTCCTGACTGAAATTTCAGTCAGGAAGAACGGTAGCATTGCGACCGTCACCGCCCGGAACGCTTCGAGGGGGAGCCGAAACCCGTGTCCGCCCGCCGCACCGCCATCCTGGAAGCCGCCGCCCGCGTCATCGCGCAGCGCGGCATCAGAGGCCTGCGAGTCGAGGAGTTGGCCGAGGAGGCCGGCGTGTCGACCTCGCTGATCTACTACCACTTCCGCGATCGGGCCGGCCTGCTCGCCGGCACCCTCGACTTCATCAACACCCGCGCCGAGCACTACACCCACCCCGCCACCGATCCCGCCACCGATCCCCGCGGCCACCTGGAAGAGATGTTGCTCCTCGAACTACAGGACACCCCCGCCGTCGTCGAGAACAGCACCGCTTGGGGCGAACTGCGCTCCTCCGCCGTCTTCCAACCCGAACTGCGCGATCAGCTCCGCACCACCACTGACGGCTGGAACGACTACACCCGCGGCCTCATCCACCGCGCCCAGCAAACAGGCCGCGCATCACCTGACATCTCACCGGAAGACGCCGCAGACCGGCTCACCGCCCTCGTCGAGGGGCTCAGCAAACGCTGGCTCAGTGACACCCTCACCCTCGACCGCGCCCGCCACCTCCTGCGCGGTGCCATCATCGCGGAACTCGGCCCATGACCCGGCCACCGGCACGACCCTCACCCCGACCTCGTCCACAACAGGGCGTCACCGCACGGACCACCCTGTTACCGATCACTTCAGAGGAGGTTCATGGGCGTCTCGAGCAGGCGTTGCTGCGGGCGAGCTGCCGTAGGCGGGGGTGATGGTCGGCGCGTACCTCGTGGTGGACAGGTAACCGTGTGAACCCGTGCAACCGAACGAACATGCGCTCCACGAACCTCCGGGCTCTGCCCATGTCGGAGCCGTGGCGGTGTCTTCCTGCAGGCACCCGGTCATCTGCCGGCAACCAGCCGGCGCATCGGTGCCGCCGTGGCGCGCGCGCCGGGAGCCGCAGGGCAATGCTCTCCCACAGGTCATCAGGAGCGGGAGCGAGATCGTCAGACACCGCCAGGCCGCTGGAACGCCCCACTGCCAATCCGGCGCACCGGTCTCATGGCGAAACGATCAGCTGGAAGTACCTATCGGCCTTCTTCGGGCGCTGATCGCCGGTCGGCGAGGCGATCCCGGTCGGCGGCGTTGCCGGTGCGAGCCTCGGTGCGGTGGCCCCGTGCCAGGTAGTCCCGGACGATCAACTCGACTGCGTCCTGCGGGCTTCTGGTACCGGCCAGCAACATGGCGTCGATGGCCAGGTCGCTGTCCAGGCTGATGGTGACCTTTGCCATGGCACTCCCTCAAGGCTCCCCACGCAGCCTATCCACGATCGGAGGGGACTGCTGCACGATCGGGTGACAGCGGGGTCTACGCAGTCAGAGCTGCGAGTGGGGTCCCGATGATCTCGTACCCGACGGAAGGCCGTCGGACCAGGGCCGGGCCCCGCCGACCGGCTCCGGCCCGCACGTCTCTTAGAACTCTCTTATGGGTGACGACTATCCACTCCCCCATGACGATCGATCTTTGGAACAGCGCACGGCGCCCCGGGCTCACCCTCGCCGTCGCCATCGCCCTCACGGCGACCACCATGGGCGTGACCGGCTGCAGCAGCGCCGCGGCGGGCACGGCGGAGGGCAGCACGGTCGACCTGCCCGTCGCCGGCGGCACCGCCACCGTCGACCCGGTGGCACTGGGGGTCACGGCCCGGACGGACGGTGGGCGGCGGGTGGTGCTCTCCGCGCCGACGGAGGAGGGCCTGGGAGCACCCGGTCGTCCGTACGGGTCACCAGGCCCGTTGGACCTATCCCGGCAAGGGCCTCAGCGTGACGGCGGCCGCGAAACACGGACGCCTCCGGATCACGATGCGGTCGACCCTGGACCAGGCGGTCCACTGGCCCGTCACCGGCACCGACACCGGCTCGACGGCCGTCCAATTACCCCGCGGAGAAGGCTTGGACGTCCCGGTGCGGGACCGGTTCTGGAACTCCGCGCCCGAGAAGGGCGGCCTCGCGGGTGCGACCGTGGACGTGGGCTCCGAGTTGTCCCTCCCCCTGTGGGGGTACACCATGGGGCGGCAGGGCGTCAGCTATCTCACGCCCACCGACATCGGTACTTCGCTCACCTTCGCCTCGGTCGGAGGCAGTCTGCGGGCCACCGCCTCGCACACCTTCGACGCGGGTGAGGGCACCCGCGACTACGAAGTCTCCTTCTCCCTCACGGACGGCGACCCGGTCGCCCCTGCGGCCGACTTCCGTTCCTACCTCGCCGAACGCGGGCAACTCGGCAGTCTGCGCGAGAAGATCGCACGGAACCCGGCGGCAGACAAGCTCCTGGGGGCGTTCCACGCCTACGTGTGGGGGGACGCGCGCACTGCCACCGGCGTCCGGAAGCTGAAGCAGTTGGGTGTCGACCGGATGTGGCTTGGCTACGACTCGGGCCCCGACCCGATGAGTGCGCAGGCGGTGCGGGCGGCCGGGCAGGCGGGCTACCTCGTCGGCCCGTACGACACCTTCGCCAACGGCCAGGACCCGCGGAAGGCCGACAGCCCCACCTCGGTGTGGCCCGACCGGGTCTACCCGGATTTCTGCGTCCGGAAGGCGGACGGCACCGCGGAGACGGGTTTCGGCGGTCGGGGCTGCTACTTGAGCTCGCGCGCCTTCGAGAAGGCCGAGCCGCGCGAGCACTATCTCGCCGACCGCACCCGCTCCATGGTCGCCAACGGTGCCGACAGCTACTTCCTGGACGTGGACGCGACGGGCGAGGTGTTCCGCGACCACGGCGAGGGCCACGAGATGACGAAGGCCGAGGACCGCGACATGCGGCTGGCCCGGATGGGACGGCTGTCGAAGGACCTCGTCCTCGGTTCGGAATCCGCACAGTCGTGGGCGAACGGGGTGCTGGCGTTCAACCACGGCTCCGGCACCCCGGTAGCCGACGGCCTGTGGAAGCTGGAGCGGGACAAGGAGCAGTGGGGCGGCTACTATCCGGCGAAGGCTCCCGGCGCGTTCTTCCAACCGGTCAGCCTTCCGGAGGAACTCGCCACCGCCATGTACGACCCGAGGTACCGCATCCCTCTGTACGAGACGGCGTTGCACGAATCGCTCGTCAACGCCGAGCGCTGGGAGCTCTCGTACGACAAGCTACCGGAGCAGAAAACCACCCGGTCACTGCTCGCGATGCTCTACAACACACCGCTCAACTACGTGCTCGACGGTCCGACGTTGGAGCAAAACGGTGCAGAACTCGCGGCCCTGCAAACCTACTTCTCGCCGTTGCACCGGGCAGCGGGTACGCAGCGGATGACCTCGTTCGCGTGGCTGACCGCTGACCGCGACGTCCAACGCACCGTCTTCGGCGGCGGCGCACTGACCGTCACCGCGAACTTCGGCACGACGACCCATGACGGTCTGCCGGCCCAATGCGTCGACGCCCAACTACGCAACGACGCACAGCCCCGACGCCTCTGCCCGGCCCGGCTGAGCGGCTGACGCCACCGGCGCCGGCTCGAACAGCACCACTCGGTGGCAGCGGTCGGGAGAGGCGCATCCGACAACACCCGCATACCGCGCCGTCGTGCAACCGACGGCTCCAAGAGTCCTCACCCGTGCTGACGGCGGGCGTGACCGCCGGGAGGACGGGAGCGTCCGGGACCGAGCGAACGGAGGTGCTGACCGGCAGGTGCCCGCGACCGACATGGGGCGGCGCGTCACACACCGTGGGCCAGGGTCATCCTCGGCCGCAGCGTGTGCGACCCGCGCGTCGTGATTCCGCCACCTTCCCGGGGCCGGTCCCCGTCCGCTCGCCGGTCCGTACCCAGGCATGGATCGCCCCTCGGCTGAACATCCCCCCGCCCCTGAACCGTATGGATGGGCGAGGCGGGATGGCCGCCCTCCGCGACCAGGGAGGTCTGCACAGGGATGTCGAACCTACGCTCCTTCGTGTCTAGGGCCATGCTCGTCGGGAGTGCCCAGCTGATCCTCCTCGCGATCGCCGCAGGACCGGCCGGGGCGCACGGCGCACCGACCGACCCGGTCAGCCGAGCCGTCGCGTGCGGTCCGCAGGGCAACCGTTCGGGGTCGGCCGCCTGTACCGCGGCGGTCAAGGCGGGCGGGTCCACGGCGTTCGAGGAATGGGACAACCTGCGGGTGTCGGGTGTCGCGGGCCGGGATCGTCAGAAGATCCCTGACGGCAAGCTGTGCAGCGGGGGCCTGGACACCTACAAGGGACTCGATCTGGCTCGCGACGACTGGCCCGCCACCGCGCTCACAGCCGGCGCGGACTTCACGCTGACCTACACGTCGACCATCCCGCACCGGGGCACCTTCAGCGTGTACCTCACCAAGGAGGGCTACGATCCGCGCGCTCCGTTGAGCTGGGCCGACCTGGAGGACGAGCCGTTCCTCACGGTAAAGGATCCCGCGCTCCGCAACGGGGCCTACCGTCTCCGGGGCGAACTCCCCGCCGGGCGCACGGGTCGACAGCTGATGTACACGATCTGGCGCAACACCGGAACACCGGACACCTACTACTCCTGCTCCGACGTCGTCCTCACCCGGGCCGATACCGCTGCTGGCGACAAGGCCCGGCCCGAGGAGGGCACTTCGGGCAACAGCCCGGCGCCCGAAGGAGGCCCGGCAAGGAGCGCCCGGGACACGGTTCCCGAACGGCCCGCGCCACGGTCCCCCTCGCACCCGGCCGGGGCGGCGGCCACGTCCACGGCCGCGTCGACCGCCCCGGCTGGTTTTCCGATCACGGCCACGGCCGCGGCAGCGGCCCTGACCGTCGCAGGCGCCGCGGTCGTCTTCGTGCGCCGCCGCCGGCGCCCGGCTCGCGTGCACCACGGCCAGCGGCATCGACGACCGTGACGGCGGTGTCTCGTTCACGCCCCGGGACGCCTGCGGGCACTCGAAGCGTGTGACCTGTCTCGCGACGACGCCGGCGTCGAGTCTCCGTTCCGGCGGCAGGTGCAGCGCCGACCCCTCGGCAGCACCACCGGCCGCGTCGGGGGCCGGCGGTCGTCATGGAGCGCACGGGGCGGTAACGCGCGCGAACGGGCGGGCAGGTTGGGGTAGTGGCCGCCCGGGGCGTGGCCGGTGGGTGGGTACGGCTGACCGACTGGCCCGATGGCTACGCAGTGGACGGGTACGACTGGCCCTCCGGGTACGCAGCGGCCGACGGGCCGTAGGGGTTGCCCTGCAGTGGGTTCGGCTGAGCCGGGTGGGGTGGTGTGGTCATGGACGGATCTCCAAGGGGTACGAGGGGTGCGCGTGCGCCGTGCCGTGGGCGGCGTCGGCCCGTGCTGCCGGCGTCGATACCCTCGCGTCGCATGAGGAGAGGGGGGCGGTGGACGCGGCGGCCCCGTCGCCATCAGGAACGCTGACCACGTCCGACGGCTCTCCTCGTACGCGGCCAGGAGCCGCTGTGACATCGCCGAGGTCTTCCGCCCTGACACGCAGCAGCGGGCACGCCTCCCGCTTCCGGGTGCGTCCCGGACGGGCGCGCCGGCCCGGTCGCAGCCAAGCATATGGGTGATGAGTACATGGTCAACACGTGGGGCGTCCTTCTCGGTTCCGCTTCCCGCGCCTGATGGACGACGACTTGACCGCCGGTGCTGGGGCGCCCTCCCTCGCCGTCCGGCGCGCAACCGGACGAAGCAGTGCAGCTGAACCACCGTCAGGGCCGGTGCAGGGGCGACCAACACCACTTCCCTCCCGAGTTGCATCGTCGGCCGCCGGCTCCATCGCTGTGCGTGGCTGCGAGAGAACCGTCGCGTGGAGCAGGGTCAGTGACGGAGACGGAACGGAACCTCGCCAGGCTTGCGACAGAACCGCGGCAGGAGCGCGCCTGCACGACGGACGGACGTCAGCCGTCACCGCCATCACCGCCATCACCGCCCTGTCCGCTCGTGAGACAGCCGATTCCGATGCAGATCCCGCCGGCACCACCCCTGCCTCCCGTACCACCGTCACTGCCTTCGGTCGCGACACCGCCGTCACCGCCCCTGCCTCCGTTGGCGCTCTCATCGCAGATCCCGGTGCAGATCCCGCCGGCACCACCGTCCGTGCCGTCACGCCCGGGGACTCCGACGGCACCATCACCTCCGTTGGCGCTCCCCTTGCAGAGCCCGACACAGACCCCTCCCTTGGAGCCGTCGGTCCCGTTCACCGACCCGTTGCAGTTGCCCGCACACACCCGGTCCCCGACTCGGAAGCTGCCGTCCATGCCCACCTTGACCTTGCCGAGCAGGCCGCCATCTCGATCGGCGGGCAGTTCATGGGGGACTCGTGTGGGGCTGGCACCGGTCTGGGGCACGTGAGCCGCCATCGCCGCCGGAGCCGTCACGCCGCCGCCGAGCAGCACGATCGACGCCGCGAGCCCCATGCGCATTTTCCAAGAGATGGTACTCATAGATTCACTCTTTCTGTGTATCTCCCCACACGGACCGGGGGAAACAATGGAGACACCGACTGGGCAACCCATGGATGCCTTTACGGAATTAATCCTGACCGACCTCTCCCGCAAAACTCCCGACAATTCGGAGCTTGACCTACACCGCTACCACATCAATCCAAGCGGGTTTCGCCTCGATTCCGAATTCCCCTCAGGAATTCCAGGAGAAATTGGCGACCCTGGAAAAGACCCTCGTCGCTGCGCGGCTTTCCCCTCCACGACCGTGGCGCCCCGGAGACCGGCCAGTACACCGGAGCGGCCGCCTGCTGGGATGCAGACGGCCGCTCCATCACGACCCCCACTCACCCTCGGGCCCGAACCGGAGGCCTGACGCCGACCGACCGTTCACCGTCCCCCGGCCCGTCAGCCGACGAGGGTGTCCTTCGCCATCAGCGCGGTCCAGTCGCCCTCGAGGAATTGCTTCCTCCAGGCGTCGATCACCTCTTCCGAGACCCGGTACTTCTTGGCCACCTCCGCACGCGTCGTGTCACCGGACATGACGGCCAGCACGATCCTGACCTTGTCCACGACCGTGAGATCGCCCTTGGCCTTGTCCGGCAGCTCGCCCAGTCGGAAGCAGCCCAGCGTTCCCGGCTGACCGGGCTCACCCGCCTGACCGGGTTCACCACCCTTGCCGCCCGCGCCGACCTTGCCGCAGTCCGACGGCATGCCCGGAAGGTCGTCGAGCTGGAGGCAACCAGCCTGGCCGGGTCTGCCCGGCTCACCGGGCCGACCAGGCGATCCTCCCTTACCGCCGTCCCCTCCCTTGCCGCATTCCGCGAACCGGCCCGCCATGTCACCGACGGAAGGGGGGTGGGTGGCACCCGTTGCGGCGTTGGGCGACGCGTGGGCGGCACAGGCGGCGCCTGAGGCGATCGCGAGTGAGGCCACCAGCAGGACGAAGGGACGTTTCCAGAGGTTTCTGGACATGGGGGTTCTCCGTTTCCAAGTCGAGGAGTCGCCGCGACGTTCGCGGTGAGAGTGGGTTGGGGTGTGTCCCGCGTGGTCGGGCCGGTGGCCCGGCGGGATGGGCCCCCTTACCCACCGGGGACCCACCAGCAGACACCACAGGTCATGACACCCGCGGCCGGTCAGAAGACGCTGATGCCACCCGCACCACCAACCCCGCCCAGACCACCCGGACCGAAGACACTGCTCCCGCCCCCACCAGCCTTCCCGCCCCCACCACCATCACCGAAGACGCTGTCACCACCACGGCCACCATTACCCCCCACACCACCAGGACCGAACACACTGTCACCACCCCCACCACCGCCACCCCCACTACCGCCATCACCAAAGACACTCACACCCCCAGCACCACCAACACCACCCTTGCCACCACCACCGAAGACACTCTCACCACCCCCACCACCGCCACCGCCACCGCCCCCACCACCAAAGACACTGCCCCCACCAGAGCCACCCGCACCACCAGCACCACCAACACCAAACACACTCCCCCCACCAGAGCCACCCGCACCACCAGCACCACCCGCACCGAAGACACTGCTCCCCCCGGCACCACCAGCACCACCAGCGCCACCATCACCCACGAACGACGACACCCCCACCGGAACCGACACCACCGGAGCCGACACCACCGCCGCCGACGCCGGCAACGCCACCACCGACGACACCACCGCAACCGACGCGAAAATCACCGCCAGACGAAAACCCCGACGCCGCGGACGAAAATCCCCACCAAAACCAACACCACGAGAAAGAACCACACGAGACATAACCAAACCCCAATCCCATAACGGACCTTCCACCCGGAAAATCCAGCCACACAACCAGGCATCCCCACCAGCAGCCCCAACCAGCACCAACACCAGCCGACAACCACCACACGAAAACACCCGACCACCAGAAAGAACGAACCCCAACCAACGGCATCCGCCCTCCCCACCAGCCCCCGTCCCATTCCAACGAGGACCACACCCCCAGTACGCCCCACCCCCCACACCACCGTCACGTACCGACCAATCGGGACTTGACAAAACCCACCACACCCACCCGTCTCCCCCACACACCAGTGTCTGATCGAGGCACGCGCGGACCGTGACGACCGACGGGGGCACCTCAACGACGGAAAAGGGCGTGGCCCGGCACTGGTTCCAGTGCCGGGCCACGCCCCACGTGCACCCCGTTGTCCGCCCCGCACGGGACGGGCGTGCGGATGCGAACGGCTGTCGGGACGGGGACGCTCTCAGACGGCGACGGCGCGCCCCGCTGCGAAGATCTTCGCGGTCTCGGCGACGCGCCGCCCGAGGTGTTCCGCCGTGGCGGCGTCGGCCTTGTGCACACCCTCCGGCCCCTCGTCGGCATTGGTCTGGGCACCGGCACCGAGGAAGAACCCGAGGCGGTTGAGGTCGTTCTCGGAACCCCCGGTGGAGTTCCAGCCGGGCTTGAGACCGAGGTTGACCCAGTGCATGCCGTGCTGGGCGGCGAGGATCTGGAAGAACTGCAGGGTGTGCAGCTTGTCACCGCTCTTGGACCCGGAATTGCTGAAGCCGGCGGCGAGCTTCCCGTGCCAGGCGTCCGAGAACCAACGCTTGGAACTTGCCTCGGCGAATACGTGGAACGCGCCCGAAGCGGTGCCCATGTACGTGGGGGACCCGAAGACGATCGCGTCCGACCGGTCGAGCAACTCCCAGTCGGCATCGGTGATCTCGTCGACCTTGATCAGGTGGACGTCCGCACCGCCGAGCGCGGCCCCGGTCTTCACGGCTTCGGCGAGAACGGTCGTGTGCCCGTACCCGGAGTGGTAGGCGATCGAGACGACAGGCGTGGTCATGGACTTCTCCTCACGGCGCAGGACAGGGCTGCGGGTTCGCTGTCACCCCTGATGAGGCGACGGCCACCACACTTACACTAACTGCTGGAAAGCGCAAACTATTCACTAGCGCTAACGTCGGGAAACCGATGCAGAAGGAGTGGCCGACGGGTCAGACCGCCACGATCGAGCGCAGTGGACGGCGCGCACGGGCACGGACTCCGGGTCCGCAGGCGATGCATCGGCTCACGTCACGGTGGCTCCGATGGGCGCACGCCTCGCGCCGGGGCCGTATGCCGTACGCAGGCACCATGAGGGTTTCGAACGCGACGACGTGCCCCTGCGGGCCGGGCCGCAGGGGCTCACGCCCGACTGGACAGGGCGCGCCTCTGCTCGTTGACGTGGCGGCACGAAGCCGGCGGGGGCACCCCCGTAACCCCCGCCGGCCCCACGCGCCGCTACGCGGGAGGGGCGGTGCGGCTCTCCCGCTTCACCACGCGGCCGTACCAGAGCATCAGCGCCGGAGGAAGGATCAGCTCCACCGCGATGAACGAGGCGTACACGGCGTGTGGCGCACCGACCGCGAAGTAGGAGACCGCGCGCGTCGATCCGCCCAGGAACACCGCACCGAAGACGACCCGCACGAGCGCGCCGTGTCCTTCCGGCTGCCGTGCGGCAGCCAGCAGGGCGATTCCCAACGCGCACCACACCCCTGCGAAGAAGCGGTAGTTGCTGTCCAGCGTGGTGCTCACGTCCAGGTCTCCCGGCAGAGCGGCCGGCCCGGCGACAACGTCCGGCGCACCCGTGCACAGCACGACCACCCCGAGCAGCGCCAGAACGCCCTGGAACGTACGACGTGACGACATGTTCGACTCCTCCGGACGGCTCTCGTGTCCATCCTGGGCCGGCCCGGGGCTCGTCGGAAGGTTTGTCTGATGCAGGTGCGGACCCTATTGATACCGTGGTGTGCATGGACCAGTCGTCCGATCCGAGCATCCACCAGGTGAGGCTCTTCCTGGTGCTGGCAGAGGAGTTGCACTTCGGCCGTGCGGCACGGCGCGTCTACATCAGTCAACCCGCGTTCAGCCGCCAGATCAGACGGCTCGAGGAGCACCTCGGCATCGCGCTCGTCGAGCGGTCCACCAGGCGCGTCGAGCTCACTGCGGCGGGACGGGACCTGCTGCCGGCGATGCGGGCCCTGACGGAGGCCGCGGACGCGCTGCGTTGCTCCGTCGCCGAGGAAGTCCGCACGGTTGCGGGCCGTCTCGTGCTCGGGTCGTACATCACCGCACTTCCCGTGGTGACGGAGCTCGTCGCGTTGCTGCAGCGGCGGCACCCCCGGCTCGAAGTGGATGTGCGCGAGGTGGACTTCGTCGCCCAGACCTCCGCACTGCTGGACGGCAGCGCCGACGCCGTGCTCTGCTACGCACCCGTGCCCGCCGGCATCCAAACCCTGCGTCTGGCGAGCGAGCCGCAGGTGGCCTGCCTGCCCGAGGGCCACCCGCTCGCCGACCGCGCGTCGGTGTCACTGGCGGAGCTCGCGGGGACGCCCGTCGTGGGGCTCGCACCGACCGTGCACCGGGAGTGGCGCGACTTCTGGGCGGCCGATCCACGTCCCGACGGGACGTCTGTCTCCTACAGCACCCACACCGCCACCACCTTCGAGTCGAGCGTCTCGGCCGTGAGCCGGGGGCACGGCATGCGTTTCGTGTCGGCGGCCTGCCGGGAGCTGTTCCCGCGGCCGGGCATCCGCTACGTCGACGTGTCCGACGCCCCACCGTGCGCGGCGGTGCTCGCCTGGACCACCGCGCGCCGCGATACCCCTGTGGTGGTGGCGCTGCGCCGCGCCGCCGCCGACATCGCCGCAGCACTGCGCGGTGTTCCTGATCCCCGTTGGTGGCACACGGGTTTCGCAGCGGGGACCTGACCGTCGTGGGCTGAGGACGCAGTCCGGCCGCCATCCACCGGTGGGTTGCGGCCAGCGAGAGTGGGGTGACTCGCGGGCACCCGTCGGGCTCCGTGAACTGGCCTTGTTGCCGGCGCACTTGTTCCCTGGGGCTTGCGCGGGCGCGGCTCGGTGGTCAGTCACGCGTTACCGGGTCGGGCGTCCTCACCCCGGTGGGGGAAACACGCGCCACGGCCGATCTGCGACGTTCGGTCCGTCCCAGCCGGGCCGCGGCTCAGGCCGCTCGGGGCGGGTCCGGCCGTTCGTCCGACGGCGCCGGAACGATCCGCCCGTCAGCCGGGACGAGGTCCGGCACGACGCGCAGACGGCGTCCCGGCGCCGGAGGATCGGCCTGACCACCGGCACCGAGCACGGATTCCTCGTACCGTCCCAGCGCGAGCACGGCTCCCAGCAGGGCGGGCGGTATGAGCAACGAAGCGAACAGCACGTCAACGGCCTCCTCTCGCCCGGACGCGTTGTCCGGACGGCCTGTGAGCGAGGTGGTTCCCCGGCCGCCGTGTCGCCCCGCGCCCGTGGGCGCCGACTCCCCGGGGAACGCCCGCCCGCGGCCGAGAGGAACTCCCGGCACAGGTGCGGCGGCACCGGGCGCCCCGCACCGGACCCGCGCCCTGCGGTGCCGGTGGCACCGCAGGCGACGCGCCGTCACCGACGGGCTTCCGCACCTCCCTGCGTCTCGTGGGAATCCGGCTACCCGCCCGTCTGCGGGTCATTCCGACCGGGTGGTGCACCGTCACGTCGAGCGCTCGCCCGGGTGCGTGGGGGAGGCGAGCCACCGGCGACGGGCCCGTGCCACACCCCGGGGCGACCTGCCCGCCGCAGGTGAGCCGCCGCCGGACGGTCCGTCACCGGGGCGCGGGGCCTTCCTCCAGGGGCACCGCGGCCCGTCTCGAAGTCCCTCGTCGTGATCGCTCCCACGGCGCCGCTGTGCACCGGCGGGGCATCCTTCCCCAGCCCCCGCACACAACGTGTCCGAGTCGGCGACGGATGGCCGGGCGGCAGGCATCGGAGACGACACGGGGGTGGCCGTCCACTCCGGCGCATCGGGCCCCGTCGGCTTGGGCTGTGGGGCTGAACGGGCAGGGGAAGACGTGTGTCCGACCTCCTTGGTTGCGTGACGACCATCACGCTGTCTCTTCGCGCCCGGTGTCGACCGGATGCCCCGTGCCGGGCGTATGCCCGGTGAAGCGAGAGATCCGGGAGTGCTGTTGACCGTCGAGGAGTTCGAAGAGTTCTACGCCCAGGCCGTGACGCGTCTTACGGGGCAGTTGTACGTCATGCTCGGGGACTTGCACGAGGCACAGGACGTCGTTCAGGAGGCGTTCGTCAAGGGCTGGAACCAGCGGCGGCACCTCGACCGCGACGGCCGGCCCGAGGCATGGATCCGTACGGTCGCCTGGCGCCTGGCCGTGAGCAGATGGCGGTTCCGGCGGCGCACCGCCCATGCCTGGAAGCGCAGCGGGGCCCCGCCGCACGTGGAGGGACCGGGGCCGGAGCAGGTGGCTCTGGTCGAGGCGCTGCGCCGGCTACCGGTGCAGCAGCGCCGGACGATGACGCTGCACTACGTGTGTGACCTCACCGTCGAACAGATCGCGGGGGAAACCGGTCTGTCCGCCAGCACCGTCAAGACCCACCTGGTCCGCGGACGGAACGCACTCGCGGAGCACCTCCAGGACCCGCGCATTGAGGAGGCCCCCGATGCCTGATCCCCATGACCCCCTGCGGTCCCTGTTCAGCGAAGCGGCCGCCTCGGGACGAGCTCGCGCCGAAGCGCCTCCGGTCGGGCGGATCGTCGAGCGCGGCAGGAGGGCGCACCGCCGCCGGGTCGCCGCGCTGGCAGCCGGGGCGTGTCTGGCGCTTGCCGGTGGCGGCGCCGCCACGGCCGTCCTCTTGCCGGGCGAGCGCCCGCCCGCCACCCCGGCGACCAGCCCGGCGACCAGCCCGTCCGGCAGTCCGACCGGCAGCGAAACGGCGCCCGCACGGACGCCCCGCCCGCCGTCGACCGCCTTCCCCACCTTCCCCGACGACGGCGCCACGAGGCCGTCCGCCACGTCGAGCGTCCCCGGCACGTCGAGCGACCCGGCCGTCACCCCGACACGCCGCTCGACAGATGGGACGAGCACGTCCCCGCGCTGATCGGACAACGACCCACCGAGTGACCCGGCGAGCCGCCCTTCGGCGGTGCCGCACGCCTCCCCACACCCAGGAATTCCTTTGATGCCGCTTTCGTCGATCCGGGCGCGTGGGTTCGTTCCCGCTCCCGCACCGCGCTCCCGCACCCGGCACACTCCGCCGCAACGCTCCGCAGCGGCGGGGGCGCCGCGCCGCCCGGTGTCTCCGCGCCGCTCGCGCAACCCCTTCGCACGACTGCACCCCGAGGACCGTCACGTGCTCTGGCTCTACGCCATGACCCGGGCGGCCGTCTGGACGCTCGCCTACTGCGCCCGGTGGCTGTTCCCCGCCGACCGGGACGACCGCGACCCCGGCTCGTTCCTCGCTCCCTTCCAGCACTGGGACTGGGTCCACTACCTGCACATAGCGCAGGACGGCTACTTCCCCGGGCAGGCAGGACCCTGGCGGGACGGCTGGGACAACAGGGAAGCCTTCTTCCCCGGCTTCCCCTTCCTCCTGCGCGCCGTCCACACCGTCGTCCCGGACTGGGCGGTCGCCGGACTGCTCATCTCCTTCGCCGCCGGAGCCGTCGCCGTCGTCGCCCTGGCCCGGATCGCCAGGACGCGCGTCCCCGGCACGGGGTCGGGGCGGCGCGCCGTCCTGTACCTCCTGCTCTCGCCGTGCGCGGTCTTCCTGGCCGTCGGCTACACCGAGTCGCTGTTCCTCGCCTTCGCGCTTCCCGCCTGGCTCGCGGCCCAGCGGCACCACTGGCCGCTCGCTGCCGGACTGACCTCCCTGGCGGTGACGGTGCGGGTCAGCGGCCTCTTCCTCGCGGCCGCCGTCGCCGTGCAGTTCGCCGTCACCGCCCATCGCCACCGGCAGTGGCGCGCTGCGCCCTGGCTCGTCCTGCCGGCACTGCCCGCGGTCCTGTACAGCTGGTACCTACAGGTCCACACCGGGGATTGGATGGCGTGGAAGCACGCGCAGGAGCGCGGCTGGTACCGGAACTTCCACGCACCGTGGGAGGCGTGGTCCAACACGTGGCACGCGGCCTTCGGGCGGACCCAGACCACCGGGTACGCCTTCATGTTCCAGGTCGAACTCCTCGCCATGCTGCTGGGCATGCTCCTGCTCGGCCTGCTGGTGCGGAGACGGTGCTGGCCGGAGGCGGTCTACGTCGGCCTCAGTCTCTGGGCGCTCGGTACGTCGTACTGGTACACGTCCCTGCCCCGCGCGACCCTGCTGTGGTGGCCCCTGTGGACCGGACTCGCGGCGTGGACCGTGCGACGCCCCCGGTTCGAGGCGGCCTACCTCTGCCTCGCCGCCCCCCTGGCAACCGTCTTCGCCTTGACCTACCTGACGGGGCGGTGGACCGGCTGACGGCCGGACACCGCCCGCCCTGCACGCCCACCGGGGCTCCGGGTTGACGCGTCGTCGGTGACGCCGCCGCTGGGGCCGTTGGTACGACACGGGGCGGCGGCGCGTCCCGCACGTCAGGGCCGCCGGGGTGCGGCAGGGGCTGCGGACCCTGTGGGGCGAGCGCCCGGGTGAGGAGGAGCCGGAGGACGCGCCCGGACGCCGATGGGGAGCGGGTCCCCAACCCCCGACTCCTGAAATGCGCGCCGACAGGGAGCGCACTGCCCCGACGGCGGCCGACCGGGCGCGCCGTCACACGGTCGCCGCGCATGGGTCGTCGTCCTCACCGACGGGTGATGGTTTCGGGCGGGACGTGCTCGGTGACCGTCGGCCGGAGATCAGGCCGACGGCCACCGTTCCGCAGGAACGAGGTTGTCCTCGTGGGCGTCAGCTCGTCCTGGTGTCCTCGGGGAGGGTCACGAGCCAACGGGTCGCCGGTCGAGGGCGCAGGTAGAGGGCCCAGTAGAGGGTGGCGGCGGCGGTGATCCCGCCGGTCCACAGCAGGTACTGGCTCTCCTGCTGGCTGAGGATGTACACCAGCACGGCGATCAGGAGCAGGGGGACGGCGGGCCAGAGCGGCATGCGCCAGGCCGGCGTGTCCCTGTGGGGCGTCCGGCGGCCCGCCAGGGCGGCGACCGCGACGAGCAGGTACATACCCGTGACCGACACTCCGGTCACGCCGTAGAGCGTGTCGAGGTTGACGAAGCACAGGGCCGCACCGGGGACGCCGACGAGCAACGTCGCGACCCACGGGGAACCGAACCGACCGAGGCGGGCGAGCGCGTTGTTGACCGGCTGGGGCCACGCCTTGTCCCGGGCCGAGGCGAACAGAACGCGGGAGTTCTGGATCACCATGACGATGCCGGCGTTGACGATCGCGAGGGCGACGCAGAGGCTGACGAAGGTGCCGACTGCCGAGTTGCTCCACGCGGCGACCATCGATCCGATGTCCCCGGAGGTGAGGGCCGCCAGGTCGGGGGCGCCCATGGTGATGGCGATGACCGGGACGAGGATGACGGCTGTGGAGATCGCGAGGGTGGCAAGGACCGTGCGTGCCACGTTCCGGCGCGGGTTCTCCAGCTCCTCGGAGAGGTAGACGGCGGTGGAGAAGCCCTGGGTCACGAAGAGCGCGATGGCGAGGCCGGACACGACGAGCATCGCCGTCACCGGCTTGCTCGTGCCGCCATCGGCGGCGACGACGCCGTGGACCAGGCTGTCGGCCCCGCGCTCGGTGTGGGCGAAGCCGAGGACGGCGACGACCGCGGCCGCGACGACCTCCAGGACGAGGAAGACGCCGGTGATCCAGGCATTGGCCCGCAGGTCCAGCAGTCCGGCGAGCGTGGCCAGCAGCATGACTCCGGCGCCTGCGGCCTCGGCGGGCAGGTGCACCAGCGGGGCGAGGTAGTCGGCCGTCCCCATGGCGATCACGGGCGGCACGATCATGACCACCAGCAGGGAGAGGACGAACACCAGCCAGCCGGCCAGCCTTCCGGCGAGGGTGGACACCATGGCGTACTCGCCGCCTGCGCTCGGGATGAGGGTGCCGAGCTCCGAGTAGCAGAAGGCGACGCCGATGCACAGCAGGGAACCGATGGCGATGGTGAGCGCGGTGAAGGTGCCGAGATCTGCGAAGAGGTCCGGCACGACCACGAACAGGGTGGAGGCGGGCGTCACGCAGGACAGCGTCAGCAGGGTGCCGCCGACGACGCCGATGGATCGCTTGAGCGTCCTGGAACTACTCGGGCCGTCGAGGTCGGCTGTCGCCGCCGGGACAGGCTCCGCGGCGATTGGCTGGCTGAGGGTGTCGGTCATCGAGCGTTCCGATCGCTGGACGTGGCTGGTGGCGGCGCACGCGCCTATCGCCTCCGTGTCTGACGTGGTGAGCTTCCGCTCCTGGCGAGTTATGGAAGCAATGCGAGATCCGGACGTCAACCCCCGATCTTCTACGAAATTCGTTGCCGAAGGGCTTCTTCATGTCGGTTTTCGCATCCTGACCGATATGCCCTATACGCTTCCGAACCTTGAGACAATCGACTTGAAAACTCATAACACCTTCGATATTTAGGTCAACCGGCGGTTCGACCTGTCATACGGAAGGGCGTCCTAACCTCCCCCGGGCTCGCACCGCGGTCCACGGGAGCACCGAAATCGCAGCGGCGGCGAGCGGAAAAGCCGAATGCGTCCCGGAATGCGGTCGCGCAGGCGGGCCGCGCGACCGCCCCACCGCCACGGTGCTTCCCCAAGCACCAGATCGTGCCCGTCCCGTCGACCACCCTGGATCCGCTCCGCCGCGCCGACACCGCCACGGCCCGCCCGTGCGTGCGTGCCGCCTTCCCGGCGTACGCATCGCCGCCCTGCTCGGCTCTGCCCGGCAGTCCCGCGGACGTAGAATGATCGACAAGGCCTCCCCACAGCCCTCGCCGTTCGCATCCGCTCGGAGCCGCGGGAGGCACCCGTGAGCGACCGGCGATGACCGTGGGACCTCCGGCCGCATAGGACCGGTCCGGTGGATACGACCGGCGACCCGGCCGGGCGGAACCCCCTCACTGGCCCCCTGAGGACGGACATGGCCGACGAGGTGCACATCCAACTGCTCGGGAGTTCCGACGTCTCGGTCGGAGGGCGCGCCGTCGCCGCCGGGGCGTGGCGGCTGCGCAAGGCCCGGAGCGTGCGGGACCGGGAGGACGCGGCCACCGCGCGTGCGCGGGAGGCGTTCACACGGACGGGCGACCTTGACCGACTGTGGCGCGGCGCGTCGTACCCGCAAAGCGGGTGCCGGCGGATGCAAAGGAGCATGTCCCACTTTCCTTCACATCGGATCGCACACCCGGACCAAGGAGACCGACGATGCCGACCGAAACGACACGGGGAGTCCTCGGGGACGCCACCATCGACGAGCTGGAAGCGGCGCTGCGCGGCACGGTGGTGCGGCCGGGCGACGCGTCGTACGACGACGCACGGGCGGTTTGGAACGCGGCACACGACCGCAGGCCCGCCCTGATCGTGCGCTGTGCCGGGACCGCCGACGTGATCAGGGCCGTCGCGTTCGCGCGCAGCCGGGACCTGGTCGTGGCCGTACGGGGCGGGGCGCACAGCATCGCGGGATTCTCCACCTGCGACGGCGGCATCGTCATCGACCTGTCCCCCATGCAGGGGGTCCGGGTCGACCCCGTTGGGCGCCGGGCCGTCGCGCAGCCGGGCCTGACATGGGCGGACCTCGACCGCGAGACGCAGGCGTTCGGCCTGGCGGTGACCGGTGGCCTGGTGTCGTCGACCGGCATCGCGGGCTTCACTCTGGGTGGCGGCGTCGGCTGGCTGGTCCGCCGTCACGGATTGACCTGTGACAACCTCGTGGCGGCCGATGTCGTGACCGCGGACGGCCGGCTCGTCCACGCCAGCGCCGAGCAGAACCCCGACCTGTTCTGGGCGTTGCGCGGCGGTGGCGGCAACTTCGGGGTCGTCACCTCGTTCGAGTACGAGCTCCACCCGGTGGGACCCGACGTGCTCGGCGGCCTGATCTTCTACGGCCAGGACGAAGCGCAGCAGGTCCTCAGCCGTTGGCGCGAGCTGACCACCGACATGCCCGACGAACTGACCACCCTGGTCGACCTGACGACGGCGCCACCCCTCCCGTTCCTGCCGAAGGAGGTGCACGGCACCCGGATCGTGGTGGTGGGCGGCATGTACGCGGGGTCGGTCGAGGACGGGGAGCCCGCGGTCCGCCCGCTGCGCGGGCTCGGCACCCCGATCGCCGACGTCATGGGCCCGATGCCGTACACGGCGATGCAGACGTTGCTGGACCCCCTGTGGGCGCGCGGCGCGCACAACTACTTCACTTCGGCCTTCATCGAGCCTTCCGACGCCGCCGTCGACGCGCTGGTGCGGCTGCACCAGACGACGCCGACGCCCTTCAGCGAGATGCACCTGCACCAGCTCGGTGGCGCCTTCGGGCGCGTTCCGGTCGACGCGACGGCCTTCAGTCAGCGCGGGGCGGGCGTCCTGTGCAACGTGATCGCCCGCTCCCCCGATCCAGCGGGGTTCGACGCCCACGCCGCATGGGCACGCCGAGCGCGCGAGGAGATCGCACACCACGGCAACGGCGCGATGTACGTCAACTTCACCGGGGACGCGGCGGAGGACAAGGTCCGTGCGTCGTATCCGCCGGCGGTCCTCGACCGACTCGTACGGGTGAAGGACGAGTACGACCCCACGAATCTGTTCCGGCTCAACCAGAACATCCGGCCGAGCCGCGCAAGCTGACACCGCATCGGGCTCAAACCTCTCCGACGCGCCGTCACCACGGGTCGACGGAGAAGCCCGATGAAGCAGCCGGCGGGCCCTGTAGGGGCCCACCGGGGCTCGTGGCCTCCGCGTCCGTCCTGCCGGCGCGAACGCGCGGTGCCCCAGACGGACTTCCGACCGTCCGGGGCACCGCGGTGGCGTTGCGACCGGGCTACTTCACATTGACCGCGTTCCACGCGGCAGCGACGGTCTTCGCCTCCGTGCCGTCCGCGCCGTACAGGTCGTCGGCCGCCTTCAGGGTCGCCTCACGGGCGGCCTGGTAGTCGGTCGTCGAGGTCATGTACGTGGTGAGTGCCTTGTACCAGATCTTGTAGGCCTTGTCGCGACCGATCCCCGTGACGGTGGAGCCGTCGGACGTCGGGGAGTCGTACTCGACGCCGTTGATCGTCTTCTTGCCGCTGCCTTCGGCGAGCAGGTAGAAGAAGTGGTTGGCGATGCCGGACGAGTAGTGGACGTCGACATCGCCGGCGCCCTCCTGCCAGGCGTCCAGGGAGTTGCCGTCCTTGCTCGGCTTGTCCATGTAGCGCAGGGGCGTGCCGTCGCCCCTGATGTCGATCTCCTCACCGATCAGGTAGTCGCCGACGTCCTCCTTGTTGTCGGCGAAGAACTCGACCGAGGTGCCGAAGATGTCACTCGTCGCCTCGTTGAGGCCGCCGGACTCACCGCTGTACTCGAGGTTCGCGGTGTGCGAGGTCAGTCCGTGGCTCATCTCGTGGCCCGCCACGTCGATCTCGGTGAGGGCCTTCTTGTTGCCTTCGCCGTCGCCGTAGGTCATGCAGAAGCAGCTGTCGTCCCAGAAGGCGTTGACGTACGAGTCGCCGTAGTGGACTCGGGAATACGCGGCCTTGCCGTCACCGGCGATGCCGTTGCGCCCGAGTTCGGACTTGTAGAAGTCCCAGGTGACCGCCGCCCCGTAGTGGGCGTCGACGGCGGCGGTCTGACGGTCGTCGTTGGAGCCGCTGCCCCACGTGTCGTCGTCGTCGGTGAACAGCTTGCCGGTGCCGCTCTGGCCCTGCTCGAGGTCGTACGTCTTGTGGCCGCCCCGGTCGCCGTCCGTGAGCTCGAAGCCCGAACCGGTCTTGGTGGTGGTCAGGTTGACCTCGCCGCTGTACTGGCTGGTGCCGGTTCCGGTTTCGATCGCCTCGAACTGGTGCAGCTTCTTCCCTGTGTGCGCATCGGTGATGGTGTGCAGCCGGCTGGGCGTCCCGTCCTTCTGCACGCCCTCGGTGACGGCCTCGAAGGCCAGCACGGGCTTGCCCGCGCGGGCCCAGATCACCTTGCGGGCACCAGCTGCCACCTTGCGCGAGGTGACGGTGGTCGCCACGGCTATGCGGGCGTCACTGGCCTTGTCCACGCTCTTGATCTCGCCGCTCTTCGACGCGTGCGTCACCAGGTCGCCGCCGAGGACCGGCAGGCCCTCGTACGTGCGCTCGTAGCGGGTGTGCACGGTCCCGTCGGCGTCCTTGATGACGTCGCGGACGACGAGCTTCTCCTTGCCGCCGAGGCCCAACTCTCTGGCGGCCGCCGCGGACTGCTCCTGAGCGGCCTTGAGGTCGACGCTCCGTTCGGACGCTCGAGGCGCCGGAGTGGGGTTCGCGCTGTGCTCCGCAGGAGCGGCCGAAGCGGTTTGCACGCCCGCGACGACCATGGCGGCAGCGGCCGCGAGAGCAGCCGCACGCCGGGTGTTCTTGTGGGGGGTCATGCGCTCTCCATCGTTGTGCTCTGTGGGGGGTTGAGCATCACGAGGGTCCCACCGAATGCACGAAGTTGACGGAAGGCCACCAATATCTCACAACTCTTTGACAGATTCTTGTTCGATTAATGCACCATTACATCCGTTATTTGACATTGCTTTGACGGTGCATCACCTCATCACCAAGCACGAGCAGTTGCGGCAGCGACGTGCGACATGAGTACGCCTGGGCAGTGCCCACGGCTCGGGCACCCGACTCGACGCACGTACGCCGACCGCCGGCACCGCCCTCACCACGCCTCCACAAACGGCATGTCCGCTACGCCCCGCCTCGCGTACGGCGCCAGGCGTTCGTCCGCCGTACGGCGCGCCGTCATGCAACGTCCTCCGAGCAGTACCCGCCGCACGCTGTCCTTGGGGCCCCGTCGCCGACTCTCACCCGCGGAGGTCGACCTCTCATGGCAGAACTCAATCGCCGTCGGTTCCTGCAACTTGCCGGTGGCGCCACCGCGCTCACCACGCTGTCGGACAGCGTCGCGCGGGCGGCCGCCATCCCCGCCCAGGGCGCCAGCGGCACCCTCCAGGACGTCGAGCACATCGTCATCCTGATGCAGGAGAACCGTTCCTTCGATCATTACTTCGGCACGATGAAGGGCGTACGCGGCTTCGGCGATCCGCGTCCCGTCACGCTGCCCAGTGGAAGGCCCGTCTGGCACCAGGCGGACGGTTCGAAGGTCACACTGCCGTTCCGTCCCCCGGGCAAGGACCTGGGCATGGAGTTCCTCCAGGGCCTCAACCACGACTGGGCGGGTGGACAGCAGGCATTCAACGCAGGCAGGTACGACCAGTGGGTACCCGCCAAGACCGCCACCACCATGACGTACCTGACCCGCGAGGACATTCCCTTCCACTACGCGCTCGCCGACGCGTTCACCCTGTGCGACGCCTACCACTGCTCCTTCATCGGCTCGACCGACCCGAACCGCTACTACCTGTGGACGGGCCACACCGGCAACGACGGCACAGGCGGCGGCCCCGTCCTCGACAACGCCGAGGCCGGATACGGATGGACCACTTATCCCGAGCGCCTGGAGGCCGCAGGGATCTCCTGGAAGGTCTACCAGGACGTCGGCGACGGACTCGACGCCGCGGGGTCCTGGGGGTGGATCGGCGACGCCTACCGTGGCAACTACGGCGACAACTCACTGCTGTACTTCAACGCGTACCGCAACGCGCGGCCCGGCAGCCCGCTGCACGACAAGGCACGCACCGGCACCGACGCCAAGCACGGCGACGGACTCTTCGACGTCCTACGGGCGGACGTGCGGGCCGGCCGCCTCCCCCAGGTTTCCTGGGTGGCCGCCCCCGAGGCCTTCTCCGAGCACTCCAATTGGCCTTCCAACTACGGCGCCTGGTACATCGCGCAGGTCCTCGACGCGTTGACGTCCAACCCCGAGGTGTGGGCCCGTACCGCACTGTTCATCACCTACGACGAGAACGACGGCTTCTTCGACCACGTGGTACCCCCGTACGCGCCGTCCGGGGCCGCTCAAGGCCTGTCCACCACCCCTACCGCGCAGGACTACTTCCCCGGCAAGGCGGGGTTCGTCGCGGGGCCCTACGGCCTCGGCCCCCGTGTGCCGATGCTCGTCGTCTCGCCCTGGAGCACCGGTGGCTACACCTGCTCCGAGACCTTCGACCACACCTCGGTCATCCGCTTCATCGAGCGCCGCTTCGGGGTGCAGGAGCCCCACGTCTCGCCTTGGCGGAGAGCGGTCTGCGGGGACCTGACCTCAGCCTTCGACTTCACGCGGACGAAGACGGCGCCGGCGGCGCTCCCCCCGACCGCCGGCTACTACCCGCCGGACCGCGACCGCCACCCCGACTTCAGGCCCGCCGCCCCGGCCGTCGGCACCATGCCCCGTCAGGAACGGGGCAGCAGGCCGACCCGACCACTCAGGTACGCGCCGTACGTGGACGGCTCCGCGGACACGGACACCGGCAGGTACCGGCTCACCTTCAGCGGCGGGCCGGACGCGGGCGCCCATTTCTACGTCACGTCGACGAACCGTACCGACGCGCCGTGGACCTACACGGCGGAGGCTGGGAGTTCGATCGCCGACAGCTGGAACACGAGGTACTCCAAGGGCGTCACCGACCTGACCGTGCACGGCCCGAACGGTTTCCTGCGCCGCTTCCGCAACCCCGGGAAGACGGCCGGCCCCGAGGTGACGGCACGCCACAGCGCGGCCACCGGAAACCTGGACCTGACACTGACGAACACGGGTACGGCCGAGGCTCACCTGACCATCGTCAACGCCTACACCGGAACGACGCGGACCCTGGCGGTCCGACGGGGCTCCACCGTCACGCACTGCGTAGCCCTGAGCGCCTGCCGCAACTGGTACGACGTCACGGTCACCTGCACCTCCACGGCCGACTTCCTGCGTCGCTTCGCGGGCCACGTCGAGACCGGCGCCCCGGGGCTTTCGGATCCCGGGATCCACACCGATTGACGCGCCGTGCACCCAGCCCCGCCCCACGTGGTGCGGGACGGCGCGCACCGGGCGCCGAACACCCGTTCCGCCGTCGTCGCACGTTCGCCCGAGGAATCTTGCACACTGGTGTCTCGTGAGGAACAGGAGCAGCAAAGGTGATCCGCCCTTCGTGGACGACGGGGCCGGAAGCGAGGAAGACGAGCGCCCGCGCCCGGGTCTGGTGCTGCTCTCCGCCCTCCTGGTCCCGGCCGTGGGCGCAGCGGGCGGCTCCGTCGGCTCCCTGTTGGGCGCAGCGCGGTCGGCCGGTGCCTGGATCGTCCTCGCTTCGGTCGCCGCGGCCTTCGCGGCCGTCTTCGTCCTGATGTCCCTCGCGGTCATCTGGGCCCTCGACGAGGTCTCGGGGTTGCTGGACCGGTACCGCGCGTCATGGACGCGCTCGGACGGCGCCGAATAGCCGTCGTCGCAACGGCGGACGGAGTTCCGTGGCGCTGGCGGCGACAGCTCTGTACGTCCCCGGTGGAACGCCATCCCGCCGCCCACGGGCCCGGGATGCCGCCGGCGTGCGGATCCGGGAGCCCCGCAGGAGGAAGACCGGGCGGACCGTCCCGTACCACGCTGCAGGACGGCCCGCGACGAGCACGGCGACGCTGGGACACCGATCCCTCGCCCACCCGGTGGACGAGCGCACCGGTGGCGGCGGAACGGCCGACAATCCCGCCGCGCGGCTCCTGTGCCGTCGACGTCAACGGTTCGCCGGGTAGCCCGTCGACGACGCTCAGTGCGAGGAGCGCGGGGCGGGCAGCGTAGCCGTCCGCCCCGCCTCCCCGAGGGTTCCCGGGCAGCCGACCGGGAGCGGCTCCGTGCCGGGCCTTCTCACATCTCGCGGTCCACGAGGAAGGCCAGCAGGGCACGGAGTTCGGCAACCGGACGCGGCGCCAAGGCCACCGTGTCCAGGCAGGCGTGCACGGCTGCCATGTGGTGCCGTGCTTCCTGCAGCGCGGCGGCCCGGCCACCCGCTTCCTCGACCAGCCCCGCTGCGCGGCTCGCCGCGGACTCGTCGAGAACGTCCGTGGAGGGCAGCAGTTCGGCGAGAGCCCGGGCCGCCGCACGTTCGGGGGTGCTGGCCGAGCCGTGCGCCAGGGCGCTGAGCGCGGCCAACACGGGGAAGGTCTTCTTCCCCCGGAGCAGATCGCCGTGAACCGGCTTGCCCGTCACACCGGGGGTGCCCCAGATGCCGAGCATGTCGTCCACCACCTGGAACGCCACTCCGGCGTGCCGCCCGGCCCGCTCGAGGGCGGTCACCGTTTCCCCGTCCGCTCCGGCGAGTACGGCGCCCAGTGCTGCGGCGCAGCCCAGCAGGGCACCCGTCTTGTGCTCGGCCATCGCCCGGTACTCGTCGGGCCCCACGCGCTCCGGCCCCGTCCAAGGTCGGGACTCGAACAGCAGGTCGTCGGCCTGCCCGCGTACGAGATCGGTCAGCGCCGCGGCCAGGTGGCGCACGGACGCCGGGCGGTGGGCTGCGTCCGTACCGGCCAGGGTTTCCACGGCCAGCGCGAACAGTGCGTCTCCGGCGAGTACGGCGGGGCCCGTTCCGTAGGCTTTCCAGACCGTGGGGCGACGGCGTCGCGTCGCATCGCCGTCCATGATGTCGTCGTGCATGAGCGAGAAGGTGTGTACGAGTTCCACCGCGACCGCGCCGGGGACTCCCGCCCCGCCCGAAGCACCGGCCGCCTCCGCGCTCAACACGGCCATCGCCTGCCGTACGCCCTTGCCCGCGCTTCCCACGGCGGGCGCACCACCGACCTCACACCAGCCGAGGGAGTACGCGGCCATCTCGGCGGGCCACGGGTGCAGCCGCTCGACCGCCGTGGCGAGAGCGGGCCGTACCAACTCCCGGCAGCGCCGTAGGATGCCGGGCACCGGTGCGGCACCCGTCTGATCGGGTGCGGTCTCCCGTGTCGGCACCGTCATGCTCCGTGCTCCGCTTCTTCCCGCGCCCTCGTGACGGGACGCACACCGGTGCCGCCGGGCGTCGCCGGGACACTGGTACTGGAACGCGCGCGAACGTCGTCGCCGTCGTGGGCGGGGGTGCCCGCCTCGGCCGTCGCGTCCGCCGCCGCAGTGAACTCCTCCTGTGCCCGGGCCACCATCTCCCGGGCATGCCGCAACCCGATGCGCTCCAGGACGTCGGCGAGTTCGGCGAGTTCGGCGGCAGTTCTGCCGGGTTCCCGTCCCAGGTGGGCGAGGGTCTTGACCAACCCGAGCCGGGCCAGTGCCGCTCCCCGGGGCTCGCTCATCGCCCGGAATTCCTCCAGTGCCTGCTGGTAGACCTCCCGGGCCTCCTCGTAACGTCCGGCGCGGTACAGGACGTTGCCGCGCATCTTGTGGTTGTAGGCGAGGGCGCTTGTCAGGTTCATTTCCCGGCAGGCGGCTTCGGCTTCGGCGAGGAGGGCGAGGGCCTGGGCGTCGTCCCCGTCGCGCACGGAGAGGACGTCCGCCAGCCCGCGCAGCGCCCAGGCGTGCCCGCGACGGTCGTCCGCACGGCCGGCTATGTCCGCGGCTTCCTCGAACATCGCGTAGGCGGTGTCGTAGGAACCGGTGTTGCGGTGCATCTGGGCTATGCCTTCCAGTGCCCAGACCGTGTGCCTCGCCTCCCCGCGTTTCCTGGCTTCGGCGAGCAGCCGCTCGTGCAGTTCTCCGACGGCTGCGTAGTCGCCCTGGATCCGCCCCGTCTCCGCGAGCCCGGCGAGGGAGTAACCCCGCACGACGACGTCTCCACCGCGTTCACCCAACTCCGCCGCCAGGCCCAACAGCCGCCAGGCCAGGGCGAGTGCACCCCGCTGCCGTGCCAGCGTGCCGCCACTCCACAGCGCCCACGCCATCGTCGCGGTGTCCCCGGCCGCACGGGCGGCCCGGTAGCTCGCCTTCCACGCCCGATCTGCCTCGGCCACGTGCCCGAGCCTGCGGTGCGCCTCGGCGACTGCGAGTCCCGAACGCGCCACCTCGCCCAGTTCACCGGCGCGTTCCGCCGCGTGCAACTGCTCGGTTCCCGCGGCGAGTACGTCGACCAGCGAAGAGTTCACGGACAGTGTGGTCAGCGCGCCCTGGTACTCCGGGGCGAATGCCTTGCCGTACATGGTGCCTTTCTGGCTCTGCCGAACAGACAATTATACACTCTGTGTATACACATTGTGCATAGTTGATCGGATTTCCCAACCGGACCTCGTGGTCTCCCACGGTCCCCCCGGTCCCGCCGCAATGCTTGTCGTCGATCAAGACGCCAATTCGATCAAGGGGGTTGCCCCGCGCGCCTTCACCGTCCCGCGCCACCAGCCCGCGGGACCGGCCGCCCGGCGCGTCGGGGGGCAACCACCGCCCGCCCCAGCGGCACACCTCACCAAGCGGTGGCGGCACGCACGTACACCCCGCAGGAGGTGCCGCATCCCGACCACCTCCCACCAACTGCCCGGCAGCGGAAGCGCGTCGACCCTGCCCGGGCCACCTCACGCCGAACAGCGTGAAGACGACGGCCACTTGCCCCTGCGCGGGTCCCGCCCCGGGGGTTCCCGAGGAGCCCGATCACACCGCACCGCCCGGCGCCCCGGCGGACGCCGGGCACCCGCGCCGGACACGAACGACCGGCCGGTGCCCTTTCGCGAAAGCGTGGCAACCGGCCGGTCTCTGTGCGGAACCTCTACATGGGGTCGATGTCCCCGCTGCCCATCGTGCGCTGCTGCTGCTCGCTCTGTTCAACGAGCTTGCGGGCCCTCTCCTTCAGCCGCTGACGCTCCTCCGGGTCGGTGGCGCGATCCGCGGCCTGCTCGAGTTCCTGCGCCTTCTGGCGCATCTGCCGGGCACGGCCTCCAGACTCACCTGCAACGCTCATGATCACTCCTTCAGTGATGGGTAGAGCGGGCCACACCAGAGAAACAGCGCGGTCGGACCGACGCATCTCGAACGGTCACGCACCGCTATCCGCGCAGCAAGCGGCCGTTCAAGCGATCAGGGGCCTTGTACGGAACGTGACGGAGTTGACATCAACGGCCCGCGGTGCCGGGCCCGGGGCGCGATCGAATGGCGACGGGGCCGGCGGACGAAAGGGCATGACGCCGCCCAGGCCTCTCGTCGCCCGGGCCGGGAGCCCGGACGAACCGTTCCTCGCCCTCGACCGAGGAGGTGGGGCGGTTTTTCTCCGGTCGGGCGCACCACGGAGGATCCGCACGCAGCGGCGGCCGGCTGCCGGGCTCGCTCCGCCGGTCCTGGCACGGCACAGTGCCACTCCCGGTTCCCGCAGACCACGAGTCCGACCGGGCCGCTCCCCCACCCCGCAGGACCGCGGGATCGGGTCGCGCGACAACACAGCGCCGATGAAGGGTGCGTGACCCGCCGACACGTGCGTGGCGACGGAGCGACGTCAGCTGTACCCGTACGGACGGGGGGTGTTGAAGTTGATGGCCCGTTCGAGTTCCTGCTTCGCCTGCTCTGCCGTTCTCCGCACTTCGGCTGGCACGTCCCCGCGCTCTTCGATGAGCGTGGCGTAGATGGGGGCTTCTGTACGGTCCGCGGGGCTCACGGTGGCAAGGTCCTTCCATCGAACTGCATTCGACATCCCGGCGGCAGCCGGCAGCGGAAGACGAGTGTACGGACTGCGGCACGTCGGTGAACGCCCCGTCCCGCGAACCGGACGGGACTGAACGACTGTGAAAGCATTCGACCGGATTCGAGGTCGATGTTCGGAACAATCCCCTTCCACTCCGCGGTGGCACCGGGCGATGCGCCCTGGGGAACCGAGCGCGGTCCGTCAGCCCGCTTCACCGGCGACGGCGTTTGCCGGCGCGCCCCGGGTGGTCCGGGTCGTCCTCGGCGGTCGGTAGATCGCGGTGGCCGTCGGTCCACGGGTTCGTCCAGCCGCACACGCCACAGGCGTACCGACCGTCCAGACCAGACAGCCTGGTGCCGCACCGGCGACAGTCCGTCTCGGTGATCTGGGGACCTATCGGCCCGTCCGCTTCGACCAGCGGCCGGAGCTCTTCAACCTGTGGGGGCCATTCACGGCTTCGACGACTCACCCGTCGCACGCTACCCGGGTCGACGGGGGTGCGGCACCCGACGACCAGCCGCACTGGTTCGAACGGATCCACCGGCCGTCCGGGCCCTGGATCGCCCCGGCGCCATAGTTCCTGCCTTGCGTGACACCATCTCGTTCGCCATCGCCTCGCGCTCCTCCGGCACCCACGGCGGCAGGCACGCCGCCCCGGCGGACGTCCACCGGACCCTGCCCCCGTACCGCCGTGCGCACACCCAGGGGTTCGACCGCGGCTGGCCCGCCGATCCGGGGCACCCCACCACCGGCCCACCGAGAGGTCGGGGCAGCTTCGGAAGACCCTGGATCCTCCGCACTTCAGGTGCGGTGGGTTTCTGTCGATGTCCCGGGTGTCGCGGGAACCGCGCTTTTCGTCCCGCACCCCGCCGCGCGCCCCTGACCACTCCGTACCGGAAGTCGACCTTCACGAACGGAGTACAACAAAACCGCACGTCAGAGCGACACCACTACTGCATGTACGGAAAAAGCGGAATCTCGACTGTTACAGAAGACCCGCCCCCTGGACGCCCCACACCAAGGGTGCGCAGCCCACACGCGCGAGGAGCCCGCAACCGCTTGTCGTTGACCGCTCAACGGGTCGATGTAACCGACAGCGACCCTCCGACGACACTCCCACCCGATAGATGACCGATACAGGAGACAGTTACCGAGATGTCCGCATTCTGTAATGCCGATGGATTC
>NZ_JBHZCF010000029.1:0-50450 GCF_042755225.1 Streptomyces sp. NPDC059169
TGAGGTTTTTTTTTTCTCTCCTATACGATGCCCCCCCCCCCCCCCTCCCTCGTCTTGGGGCTTCCCCCCCCCCCCCCCCCCGGGGGTGCGACCCCCTCGCCGGCATCCGGTCGGCCGCCGGCCGACCCGGTCGCGGCACTGCAACGGATGTACGTCGACACCAGCCCGTTCAGCGCGGCCCACCTCGCTCTGAACGCGGAAGTGCTGGGGCCCGAGCGGATGCTGTTCGGCACCGACTCACCGCCGATTTCCGTGCCGCTGAAGGAATTCCGGCACATGATCGAGAAGCTGCCCCTGGACAAGGCGTCCCAGCAGCTGATCCTCGGCGGCAACGCCGAGGCCCTCTTCGACCTCAGGAGCCGCCCGTGACCACCGTGGAAGATCCCGTCGCCGCAGCAGAGCGGTGCACCCCCGAGTACCGGCGCAATCCGCACCCGGTCTACGCACACCTGCGCGAGACAGCACCGGTGTGCCCCATGCGACCGCCGCACGGCGTCGACACGTACCTGATCACACGGTACGAGGACGCCCGGGCCGCGCTGTCGGACCCGCGTCTGAGCAAGGACATGTACGGAGCCATGGACGCCTATCGGAGGATCTTCGGCGATTCCTCCGTGGCCCTGGACGACAACATGCTCAACTCCGACCCGCCCAAGCACACCCGGCTCCGCAAACTGGTGAACTCCGCGTTCACCCCGCGCCGGGTGGAGGCACTGCGCCCGAAGATCCAGAAGGTCGTCGAGACGCTGCTGGACGCGTGCCCCGTGCGCGAACCGGTCGACCTGCTGCCCGCCTTCGCGTTCCCGCTGCCCATCACCGTGATCTGCGAACTGCTCGGCGTGCCGCAGGAGGAGCGGGAGCAGATGCAGCTCTGGTCGACGACGGTGGCGCAGACCGGGTTCAGCAAGGAGTCCAAGGAAGCCCAGGCCAAGGCGGAGGAGAGCCTGCACGGGTACTTCGCCGACCTCATCGCGCGCAAGCGCAGCCGTCCGGGTGACGACCTGCTCAGCGCACTCACCGCGGTCCGCGACAACGACGGCGGGCTCAGCGAGAACGAGCTGGTCTCGACGGCGTTCCTGCTGATGTTCGCAGGTCACAAGACGACCGCCTACCTCATCGGCAACGCCGTGTACCACCTGCTCTCCCATCCTGCGCAACTCCGCGCCGTCCTCGACGATCCGGAGCTGATCCCGCAGGCGGTGGAGGAAGTGGTGCGCTTCGACGGCTCCGTGGAGACCGCGACGTTCCGGTACGCCACGGAGGACCTGGAGATGTCCGGGACCCGGATCCCCAAGGGCGCCTTGGTACAGATCGCCCTGATGGCCGCCAACCGCGACCCGCGGAAGTTCGACTCCCCGGACGAGTTCGACGTGACGCGGGAAGTCGGCGCGCAGAACGCCCATCTGGGCTTCGGCCACGGCGGTCACTACTGCCTGGGAGCCCCCCTGGCCAGACTGGAGATGCAGTTGGCGCTGGGCGGGCTGTTCGGCCGCTTCCCCCGGGTGGCGCTGGCCGATCCCACGCGCGAAGCCCCGTGGATGGAGGTGCCGTTCCCGGCGTTCCGCGGCCTGGCGGAACTGTCCGTGGTGCTCGATCCCGCGGCACCGTGACGCGGGCCGGGGCGGGTGCCCCCGCGGGTGTCATCACCCGCGGGGGCAGGCCCCGCATCGATCCGGGCGGGCGGCGGGCTTCGGTGCCGACGTCCCGGTAGCGGAGGCGGGCGCCCCGGCGGCGGGAGGCGGTCCGGACCGGGCGTGGATGGCCACCTGGCCGGACTTCTCATGGCCCGCGGAGGCGGTCGGCTCCCCTCGTAGCCGACGGTCCCGCGCGGCCCGGTCGGACCTCCCGCCGCAGTGCCGGGTGCGGCGATCAGCTGAGCCGCGAGGGCGGCGGTCACACCGACAGCCGCCAGGGCTCCGCGCGGTGCCGAGAACATGCGTTCCCCCGTCTATGCACACAACAGCCGGGGAATCGCATGGAATTCCTCACTCGGGCGAGGAGTCGGCCGAGGAGGTGCGCAATGCCTAGTCCCCCTGAATACTGGTGAGTTGAAGAACCAGGGGGTGTTCCATGGACGAACCGGCCGAGATCGGCCGTCGAGTACAGCGACTGCGCAGTGAACGCGGTTTGACGCAGAGGCAGTTGGCTGAGCCGGCCTACACGCCGGCGTACGTCTCGACACTGGAGTCGGGCAAGGTGCGGCCCTCGGAGACCGCACTGCGCTTCCTCGCGGAGCGGCTCGGAACGTCGTTCGAGGAGCTGGCCACGGGTCGCCCCGCCCATCTGGCCACCGAGCTGCGGCTCGCGCTCACGGACGCCCAGCAGCAGCTCGCCACCGGCGCGGCCGACGAGGCCGCGGTCGGCTACCGCAGGCTCCTCACGGACGCGGAACACCTCGACCTCATCCCCGAGCAGGCCGAGGCGCTACTCGGACTCGGGGAGTGCGCCCTGGAGACCGGCGAACTCGGCAACGCGCGACAGCACTTCGAGGAGGCGGAACGGCTCCTGGCCGAACAACCGCTGCCCCGGCGCGCCCGCGCGATCCGGGGCCGCGCCGTCGCACACCTGCTGGCCGGGGAACTGCGGTACGCCTGCTACCTCCTCGAATCGACCATCGACGAGCTCGGTGCGAGCGGGCTGGTGGACCCCGAGGCCCTGGTGCTGCTGTACGCGGCAGTCATCGGCCCGTACATCGACATGGGCGCCCACGCCCGGGCCGCGCACGCCGCCGAGCTCGCGCTGGCGCTGGCGCCCCAGGTCGACGATCCGGCGTTGGTGGCGGGCATGCACCGGCAGGTGGCGCGGACATTCCTCGCCGAGGGACGAAACGAGGACGCCGACGCCTCGCTGGCCAAGGCTCAGACGATCTACCGCCAACTGCGGCTGCGGACGGACCTCGCCCACTGCCACTGGATGCGCGGATACGTCATGGCGCAGAACGGCGACCTCGTCCTCGCCGAGCAGGAACTGCGCACGGCGCGGGAGATGCTCACCGCCAAGCGCGCCGTGCTCTTCACCGCCCAGGTGGAGGTCGAACTCGCCGACGTGCTGCGCCGGCTGGGACGCCACGACGAGGCCGCCGAGCTGCTCTCCGCCCTGCTGGAGCTGGGCGACCGGCACGGCGCGGTCCACGCCGGCGGGGCGCACCGGCTCCTCGGGCTGATCGCCGAGGACCGGGGCGAGACCGAGGGCGCGGAGGAGCACTACGTGCTGGCGCTGGCGCTGCTCGAGCGCAGCGGAGCCAGTGGGGACCTCGCCGACCTGTGCCGACTGCTGGGCGATCTGCTGCGGCGCAGCGGGCGTACCGAGGCCGCACTCGACGTGTACCGCACGGGATTGGGTCACAGGGCGGCGCCCGGCACCACGACCCTGGGACCCGCTCCCAGGGCACCGTCCGTCCCACCGCGCTGACGAACAGCTCGGGTGGCGCCGTGGGCCTCGATCCAAAAGGGGAAACGCGGCACCGGGCCCATGTGTGCCGCCGTACGTGGTGGCGCGCAGCCCTCCTGGGGACGGCGACTTCCCCGGTGACGTACTGTGTGACGTGGGGTCATGTTGTTGTCAGCATGCCCTTGCGCAACTTCTTGATGATGCGGGCCAGCAGGCGGGAGACGTGCATCTGCGAGACCCCGAGGTTCTTGCCGATGTCCGCCTGGCTGAGTTCCTCGACGAACCGCAGGTGGATGATCAGTCGCTCCCGCTCGTCGAGCTGGGAGATCAGCGGGGCGAGGGCGTGGAAGTCTTCGACGAGCTCGAGGCCCCGTTCCTCCTCGCCGATGAAGTCGGCCAGGACGGCCTCACCGTCGGTGTGCTCGTCACCGCTCAGAGCCGCGTCCAGGGAGGCGGAGTTGTAGCAGTTGGAGGCCTTACGGGCCTCGATCACGTCCTCCTCCGACAGGCTCATCAGCTCCGACAGCTCCCGCACCGTCGGCATGCGGCCGAGCCGGGTCCGCAGTTCCTCGGTCGCCTTCGCCAGTTCGACCCGGGCCTCCTGAAGGCGGCGCGGCACGTGGACGGCCCACGTGGTGTCGCGGAAGAACCTCTTGATCTCGCCGACGATGTACGGCACGGCGAAGGAGGTGAACTCGACCTCGCGGGACAGTTCGAACCGGTCGATGGCCTTGATGAGCCCGATGGTGCCCACCTGGACGATGTCTTCCATCTCGTCGTGGCCGCGGTGGCGGAACCGCGATGCCGCGTACTTCACCAGCGACAGGTTGATCTCGATGAGGGTGTTGCGCACGTACTGGTGCTCGTGCGTCCCTTCCTCGAGTAGCGCCAGGCGGTTGAAGAACTCCCTCGAGATGCTCCGGGCGTCCGCCGGTTTGACCGTGAGCGGATCGTTGATCTGCGGCAGCTCCGTCCCGCAGTCCGTGGCAGAAGCCGGTGCCGCCCCCGCCGTTGTCACTGCAATAACGGCTGCCATGCTGTGCCCTCCCATGTCGTTCGTGCGGCCCGCCGTGCGCGGCCAGTCTGCGGGTACCCTCGTTCCACCGGTGCATGCCCCCGGGGATGCACCCGGTTCGGAACGGAGCACGAGCGGAGGTCCGAACCCGCCCCGGTTTGACGGTGGTTGAGTCGCTGGCCAACAGTCGGTGGCTGCGCGGGGCCACCGGCGGCGGGCCGGGGCCGGACCACGAGCGGGTCAGGGGGTGGACGTGGCGCCGACCGACGTGGCGGGCGAGGAACGCGGGTCCGAAAGGACGCCCCACCCGTGGAGCGCTGCCGCCGCCCGTGACCTGGTCGCGTGCTGTCTGCAGGAGCACACCCGCCACTCCGTGGGGTCCGGGGAGCCCCGGGCGGGGATGGCGCTGACCGATGCCCTGCTCGTCACCTCGGAGTTGGTCACGAACGCGATCCGACACGGGGACGGTGTCGCGGAGTTCTCCGTGCGCGTGACGGACGGCGGGCTGGAGCTGTCCGTGAGCGACCACAGCGATCGAATGCCTGCCGTACGGCAGCGTCCTGACACGCAGGCGTTTCCCGTCGGCGGTTACGGATGGCCCCTGGTCCAGCGGCTCGCCACGCGCATCGTCGTCACTCCTCTGGCCGCGGGAGGGAAGAGGATCAGCGTGTTGCTGCCCCTCGCCTGATGCAGTGGGCCGCAACGGTGCGTCGCAGAAGGAACGGACCGTGGCCGGCCGACGGGCTCCGCCACACGTCATCGCCCCTGCAGGCGCGGCAAAAAGGGCTGTTCCCCTTCTCACGCCGAACGCCTCGGCAGGGCATACTCCCCTGCATGGACGCGAGCAGTGAAGACCGGTCCCCGTCCCCGAGCGCCGAACCGGTCGCCACGGGGCAAGTCGTCGACCAGTACGCGGTTGACGGGCTCTGGGTGGTCGCCGCACACGGCGATCTGGACCTCAACAACCTCCCGCCGCTGACGGACGCCCTCACGGAGGCGTCCGCATCGCATTCCACCGTGGTCCTGGACGCTTCCGGAATCACCTTCGCCGACTCCAGCTTCCTCAACCTCGTGTTGCGTATCCACCGGTGCACCACCCTGCGGGTCGCAGCGCCCCAGGCTCAGCTGCTGCGGTTGCTGGAGATCACCGGCGGGGACCAGGTCCTCGACATCCGGCCGACGCTGGACGCCGCTACGGTCTCCTGACCGAACCGGGGTACGCGTCCGCGTACGTGCGGCGCCACCGGCGTTCGCCGGCGCACCAGGTTTGACTCCGGATCGAGCGGTCAGGCGAAACAGCGCACACCTGTTGCCGAGCACGACGAGGGAAGTGATGTGCTGTGACCGGGAACGAGAAGGCGAAGTCGAAGGTGGAGCAGGCCAAGGGTGCCGTGAAGGAAGCGGTGGGCCGCGCCGTGGGCAATGAACGGATGGCTGCGGAGGGTCGCGCGGAGCGTTCCAAGGGCGATCTCCGCGAAGCGAAGGAAAAGACCAAGGACGCGTTTCGGCACTGAATTCCGCACGTGCTGACGGGCCCGCTGCCGTTTCGTCGTGCGGCGGGCCCGCTGCCTTTGTCGGACCACAGGCCGCCCCGGCGGCCGATACGCACCCCGGGGGTGTATGAGTGTGATGACCGGTGACATGAAAGGCACACGTCGCAATCCGAAGCGGGCCCTGCCCAGCAGCCCGGCGCAGGCGCGCAAGCGAGTGGAAGTGCTGTTGCACGATCGCCCCTCCCCGCTGCCGGGCCCGTGCGGGGAAACCAGTCTCTCCGATGCCCTGCTGGTCACCTCCGAACTGGTGACGAACGCGTTTCGGCACGGTGGCGGCGTCACGGACTTCGCCGCCGAGGTCACGGACTCGGAAGTCCGGGTGAGCGTCGGCGACCGGAGCGACCGGCTTCCGGAGCTGCCGAACCGCACGGAGGGCCGCGACAGGGTCCGCATCGGCGGATTCGGCTGGCGGCTCATCCTCACGCTGGCCCGGAACGTCGCGATCACCCGTCGGGACCACGGTGGGAAGCTCATCACCGCCCTCGTCCCGCTGGGATAGCCCGGAACCGCCGCCCGCAGGGCGAGCGGCCTGGGCGCCGCGCGGGGACTCCCGACCGGGAGGTACGGTCGCTCGGGCGCCGCGAGGGCCCGGTCGCTGCGGCACGATCCCCGTCGGGACTTCCGCCGCGCCCGTGCCCTCGCGGCCTGCGCTATCCGGCGTCGATGCCCGTGATGACCGGGTCTCCGAGCACTGCCTGCTCCGTCGTCAGTCCTGCCGACCTCAAGGCTTCGGCGGCGAGGTCGTGCGCCTTGCTCTCGGCCGAAGCGTTGTCCTCGGCTTCCACTTCCAGGCGGAGGCTGAAGGCCGAGGAGTCTCCGTAGAAGCTGAGCATGTCCAGGTCTTCGGCGGCCCCGAAGCCGGTGCCCCGGGGATCCGCGGGCTTGAGCTTGCGGACGAGGTCGGCGCGGGCGTCGGCGGTCAGCTCCGTGCGGAGCGTGCCGGGGATGGTGATGACGTAGATGGTCATGAGTGTTGAGCCTGCCCCATGACGGCCCGGACACGCGTGAGGCGGACGATCACCCCGCGCAGGCGGCGCAGATCCGGTGGCGGACGCGCCGTCCACGCATCGAGGAGCGGACGGATCGGGCGGGCCGTCCCCGCCGGACAGTTGCCATTTACTAACTGTTTCACCTAGAACTGGACTCGGGGACCACGGGCGCCCCACGGTGCGGAGGTTCAGGTGTTCAGCGACGACGATCGGATCACCGTCACGAACCTCCTCCTGGACGGGGGTTCGCCGCACTCCGGGTGTCCGGGGAACTCGACATGGAGACCGAGCAGGACCTCCTCATCCACGCGGGCCGCCTCATCGGGGGCGGGCACCGGCACCTCGTCCTCGATCTGACGGCACTCACCTTCTGCGACTCGCGCGGCCTGAACTGCCTGCTGTCGCTCAACCGGCTGTGCCTGCGCATGGAGGGCCGACTCCTGCTCGCCGGGGTCGGCAGCCGCGTCATGCGCCTGCTGACCGTGAGCGGCGCGCACCAGGTCGTCGCATGCTTCCCCACGGTCGGCCACGCCCTGGACGCCGCACCGGCAACCGATCGGCCCCCCTGGCCCCCGAGCCCGAACTGACCCCCGCGCGCACACCGGGGTGACGGCGGGGCGCGGGATAGGGTGGACCTTGCGGGACGGATGCCCTGCCAGTCAGGGCATGGGTACAGGCGGCCGATTTCCGTACGTGGGACCGTCGCCACGCAGCGAACCGCGACCAGGGGCGAGAGGCAGACAGCAGGACGGTCGATGCGGAGTGTCAGAGATATGAGCGCGGATCCCCCTTCCTCGCCGCGATGGTCCGAGGAAGCCGCCAGAGCGGCGTGCGAGGTCGTCGAGCTGCTCGAGGTGCTGTGGGAACGAGGCCGGGAGGTCACTCCCACGTCGCCCGTGTCCGCTTCCCAGCTGCGGGTCCTGTACTGCCTCGAACGCGAGGACGGCATCAACCTCCGCGCCCTCGGCCACATGCTGGGCTCGGCCCCGTCGTCGGCGAGCCGCCTCTGCGACCGCCTCGAAGCCGTCGGCTTCGTGGAGCGCACGCCGAGCCCGGTCAGCCGACGGGAGCTGACCCTCCGGCTCACCGGCCGCGGTAGGTCCTACCTCACCGACCTCCGGGCGCAGCGGGAAGGGGCCCTGCTCACTGCCATCCAGGCCATGAGCCCCACCGCTCGCGCCTCCCTGCTCGAAGGCCTGGCGGGCTTCCGCGATGCCGCCGGCCGAGGGAGAGGGCCCGCGCGCGATCGCGGGGCACCGCCGGACTCCCCGGCATGGCCGGCCTGACGACCGGAGACCGGAGACCGGAGACCACGCGAAGAGAATGCCCCATGCGACAACAATTGTCAATCAGCAACTGTCTCTGGGGAACCTCCGTCCGCACCCGTGTCCGCGGGGAGTTCCGCGGCGCCACCGCTGTCGCGCCCCGTCCAGTCGAGACACACCACCAGGGCATCGTCGTCCAGGGGCGACTCACCGTGATATTCGGCGAGTTCGCGTAGCACCGCCCCCGGCACCTGCGCCGGCGGGAGCAACCGCGTGGCGTTGAGTGCCCGGGCCAGGGCCCGGTCCCCGTACTTCTCCCCCAGCGGTGACGCCGCGTCGTACACCCCGTCGCTCCCGAACAGCAGCCGGTCACCCGGGCGCACCGTGAAGCGCTCCGGCTCGTAGACCGTCTCTTCGAACATGCCCAGTGGCAGCTGCGCCTCGAACGCGAGCGGCTCGACGGAGCCGTCCCGCAGCCGCCAGGCACGTGGCGATCCCGCGTCGACGGCCTCCACCTCACCGGTACTGAGGTCGAAGCGCAGCAACAGCACCGACACGTAGGCGCGACCCCGGTAGTGGGCATAGACCGCCTGGTCGGCGAGCGCAGCCTGACCGGCGAGGTCGAGGCCGGCCCGCCGGGCGTTGCGCAGGGCGTTGACCGCCAGGTTGCTCAGCAGCGCCGCTTCGATGCCCTCCCCCATGCCATTGGTCACCGTCAGCGTCAGGTCGGCGGCGGAGGCCGACCAGTCGTAGTTGTCGCCGAAGATCGCGTATGCCGGTTCCAAGTGCGCACCGAGGGCGAATTCGCGCCGCGCGCAGGCCCGGCCGGGGAGGAGCTGCCACTGCATCTCGGCCGCGAGGGTCAACCGGGCCGCCCGTCGCGCGAGGACGTACAGGTCCGTGTCGCGCTCGGCGACCAGGATCTCGTGACCGAGCGCTTCGCAGAGGTGCTCCATCCCGGGCAGCAGGTGCGGCGAGTAGCGCTCTTCCGGCAGGCCCACCGACAGCACACCCGTGCGGTCACCGCGGACGGTGACCGGGAGGTGGACCGTGGCCGTGCCCGTGTCGGCGTCCCGCTCGACGTACGGCTCCTGGGCCCCGAAGGCCCGGCCCTGGGGGCTTCCGTGCACCGACACGGGGCGCGTGGTGAACGGAACGTTCTCGACGGCCTGCAGCGACCGCATCCCGTAGTCGACGAGCCGCAACTCGACGCGCTCTGCGCCGTACCGCTGCATGAGCACATGCGTCACCACACCGAGCAGGTCATCCGGTGCGGCACTGCGCAGAGCCCGCTCGACCGCGGCGAATTCGTCCACGTGCACCAGCCCTCTCGGTACGGGAGCACGCCGTCCGTGCTGCCGGGCGCCGGTCCCACCGAACCGCCGGACGGGTCGTGGGACCGAACGTCACCTACTGTACAAACCATGCCACAAGGCATGCGTACCGCCCGTGCGGGAGCCGCCAGGGGCCGTCAGGGGCGCGGAAGTCGTACGACCGTGACGAAGAAGTCGTCGATCTTACGGATCGCCGCGATGAACTGCTCCAGGTCGACCGGCTTGGTGACGTAGGCGCTGGCGTGCAGCCGGTAGCTACGGAGGATGTCTTCCTCGGCCGCGGAGGTCGTCAGGACGACGACGGGGATGTGGGTCAGGTCGGCGTCCGCCTTGATGCGCTCCAGGACCTGTCGGCCGTCGTACTTGGGCAGGTTGAGGTCGAGGAGGATCAGATCGGGGCGCGGAGCCTCACCGTGCTCTCCCCGGCGGTACAGGAAGTCGAGTGCCTCCTGTCCGTCGCGGACCACGTGGAGGGTATTGCCGATCTTGTTGTCCTCGAAGGCTTCCCTGGTCATCAGCTCGTCACCGGGGTCGTCCTCGACGAGGAGCACCTCGATGGGCTTGGCGGGGGCGTTCATGCGTGGTCTCCTGTGGGGGACGCGGACGAGCCCGCGGTACGGGTTGCGGAAGCGGCTGACCGCGGTCGTGGCGGCCCCTCGGAGCCTCGTCGGGCGGCGGGCAGGGTGAAGTGGATCCGGGTGCCTCCGGTGTGGGCGGCATCGATCCAGATCCGCCCGCCGTGGTGCTCGACGATCTTCTTGCACAGGGCGAGCCCTATACCGGTACCACCGTAGGCGTCACGACCGTGGAGGCGCTGGAAGATGACGAAGACCTTCTCGGAGAACTCCCCGGGGATCCCGATGCCGTTGTCGGTCACCGAGTAGTGCCAGGTCGGCTCCTCGCCGGAGCCGTCCCGCTCCACGGCGATCCTGATCACGGGGTTGCGGTCGGGAGCACGGAACTTGACGGCGTTCCCGAGGAGGTTCTGCCACAGCATGCCCAGCAGCGTGGGATCGCCCGTGACGGCGGGGAGCAGCCCAGGGCGCTCGACGGAGGCCCGGGCCTCCTCGATGGCCGTGCCGAGGTTGGCCAGAGCACCGTCGACCACTCCGTCGAGTTCGACCGCTTCCCGCGCGTCGTTGACCCTGCCGACCCGGGAGTAGGTGAGCAGGTCGTTGATCAGCACCTGCATGCGCTTGGCGCCGTCGACGGCGAAGTCGATGTACTGCTTGGCCCGGTCGTCCAGCTGGTCGCCGTAGCGCTTCTCGAGCAACTGGCAGAACGAGGCGACCTTCCGCAGCGGCTCCTGGAGGTCGTGCGAGGCGACGTACGCGAACTGTTCCAGCTCGGCGTTGGAGCGACGCAGTTCCACGGCCTGCTCGTCGAGTTCGACGGTACGCCGCTCCAGCAGTTCTTCACGCGCCCGCGATGCGTCGAGCGCCGCGATCACCCGCACCCGCATCGCCTCCACCGCCGTGGCGACTCCACGGACGTCGGCCGGCCCCGTTACCTCGATGCGACGGCCGAAGTCCCCGTCCGCCACTTGCTGGGACGCTTCGCGGAGCGCAGTGAAGGGTCGCCCCACGGCCGTGTGCAACAGCACCGCGAGGGCGCCCGCGATGGCCAGGAAAACAGCGAGCATGCCGGCGAACAGCCAGTTGTGGCTCTCGCGGGTGCGCTGCATGTCGGCCCTGGCAACGGTCCGTCTGTCCAGCAGGTCCTGGTTCAGCTCCTCGAACTGGTCCCGCAGCCGGTCGAAGGTGCTCCTGCTCGCCTGGAGTTCGGTCGTACCCGCGGCCGGAACGACTCCCTTGCGGGTCCGTTCCACGAGCGGTTCGGCGTGGTTCTCCCGCCACGCCCCGGCCGTGCGCTCCACCTGGGCGAGGGTCGCGAGCAGCCCGGGGTCCCCCGACAGCGATGTCCGGAGCGCCCGGTCGGCGGACTCCGCCTCCTGCTGGCCCTGGGTGTACGGCTCCAGCCATCGGGGGTCCCTGCTGAGGACGAACCCCCGCACACCCGTCTCCTGGTCGATGAGCGCCTTCTGCATCCGATAGGCGTCCACCCGGGCGGGCTGGATCCGATCGACGAGCTCGTCCGACTCCGTGGCGTTCTGCGACAGCAACTGCGCCCCGACCGCGGCGAAGCCGCACAGGGCGACGAGGATCGCGGTGAAGGCGAGCCCGAACCACATGGGCACGGTGAGCCACGACCGGCGCGCACCCGGTGCGGGTACCATGCCGGCACGTCGGCGGTCTTCCAGGTCACTCACTTCTGCTGCTTCCATTCGAGGTGGAGGAGCGCGACGTCGTCGCTGTGTCCGCCGTACGCGGCCGACAACGCGCGGGTGTCGGAGATCATCGCGGTGACGAACTCCTCTGCCGTACCGTTCGCGTGCGCCGCTGCCAGGGCGAGCAGGCCCTCCTCGCCGAGTCTGCGCCCGTCGTCGCTGATCCTGCCTTCGAAGAGGCCGTCGGTGAAGAGCGCCAGCGCCCCGGCCGCCGGTAGGTCCATCAGGTCCTCACGCCAGGGGTGCGTCCCGCCGGGCAGCAGTCCGAGGGCCGGACCCGCAGCGGTCTCCACGAGCCGCACGCCGCCGACCTCGCGGAGCAACAAGGGCGGGTGCCCGGCGCGTACGACCTTGGCCCGGGCCAGGCCGGGCGGCAGCTCCACGGTCATGACGGTGGCGAAGATCTCGGGCCCCGTGCGCTCGGCCACCAGGACCTTCTGCATGAGCTCGCACACGTCGGTTCCCGTGACTCCGGCGAGAGTGAAGGACCGCCAGGCCACACGGAGGCAGACACCCAGTGCCGCCTCGTCCGGGCCATGGCCCGAGACGTCGCCGATGACGGCGTGGACCGTACCGTCGGACGTCTCGACCACGTCGTAGAAGTCGCCGCTCAGCAGGCCCAGGGAACGGCTCGGCTCGTAGCGGGCCACAACGTCCACGGACCCTTCGTGGAGCAGCGGGGAAGGCAGGAGCCCCCGCTCGAGTCGGGCGTTCTCCTGGGCGCGCAGACGACCGGCTTCCAGCGCGACGGCCGCCTGCTCGATCTGTCGCCGCTGGACGGCGTAGCGGATGGAGCGCTCCAGGACCGCCGGGTCGAGGGCCCCCTTGATCAGGTAGTCCTGCGCACCCGCCGCGACCGCGGACAGTCCGACCCTTTCCTCAGCGAGCCCGGTCAGCACCACGACCGCGGTCGCCGGTGCCGCCCGTAGCACCCGTTGGACGACGTCCAAGCCCTCCGCGTCGGGCAGGTGCAGGTCCAGCAGGACGCACTGGTCCGGCACACCGCCCTCGGCGCCGAGCAGGCGGAGTGCTGCAGCGAGGGAGCGGGCGCGGGTCAGCCGTGCGGTCAGACCGCTGTCCCGCAGCGTCTCCTCCACCAGCAGGGCGTCACCGTCGTCGTCCTCGACCAGCAGGATGGTCAGGGGCGGCTCGACGCCTCTCCCCGGGGCGGAAGGGACCGCGCGGGCTTCCGGCACCGGAAGAACGGGCGCCCGTGGAGCCGACGCCCCAGCACCTTGAGCACCGACCGTGCTCCGCACAGCCCACCTCCCCTTCTCCCCGGCCGTACACAGACCGACGGGCGCAAGCAGAATACTTGCCGCTCACCAATATTTGCAGTCGCTGCACTCCTTGCCGCAGGCACCTCCCTGAACAGCACGGACGACCCGTTCACGGAAGTGCCCGGGTGGCCGCGCGGATGATTGGTTCGGCCCCGGGCGGCCCCGCGCCCGGCCGGCGGTCACGGTGGCGACGCTTCCCGGGGCATCGGGCCGCATCAGACGTCCCGGCCGGTCGGCAGAGAGGCCCGGAAGTCCTTCGACCGCCGCCCCGGCGCGACGGACCCCACCGAACGGCCCATTCCCCTTGCACGGCGCCGCGTGCACCGCTCGTCATCGCCGACCGTCGCGCGCACCGTCCGTCATCCGCTGCGACCTGGCCACCCGCCCCTTCGGAGGCACGGGCACCGGATCGTGCTTCCCCGAGGTCCGGTGGCGGACGGCGCTCCGACCGTGCGCGGGGGCGTTTGCCCCTGCCCGCACCAGGTAACGCGTAGTCACAGCAAGCCTCGCCACAGAGGAATCCCCGGCAAGGGAGGAAGCGATGTCCACCAGTGCACTTGCCATCCTCGGGGTCGCAGCGGCCATGATCCTCGCCCTCCTGCTGGCCCGCCCGGTGCGGCGGAGCGGCAGGAGCGGCGGATTTCGCCTTCGGGTCGGCCGCCCGAAGCTGACGCCCATCGGCGACTCCGCGCGGGAACAGTACGTCGCCCAGTGGACGGGCATCCAGGAGCGGTTCGTTGACGACCCCGGAGCGGCGACGGTCAACGCCAACCGGCTGCTGCACCGGCTCGCCGTCGAAAGGGGGTTGCCCGCCGAATCACCCGGCCGCAGGCTCCGGAGGCTGTCCGTGCTGTTCCCCCGGCAAGCCAGGGGGGCGCGGCTGCTCCACCGGGTTTCCCGTCAGCCCGCGCAGGACCGCGACATGGAGTCCATGCGCCAGGCGCTGATCGCGGGTCGAGAGCTCTTCGAGGCGCTCCTCACCTCCGGCCTGCCGGGCGACGAGACGTCGGCGTCCCCGTCGGGGCGTACCGTGTCGCACCACGGGGGCGTTCCCCAGCAGCGGGCCACCAGGCTCACGCACCGCTGAACATGCGGCACCTCTCGTCCGCGCCTCGCCTCCCTTCCTCCCCGCAGCCGTGGCCGGCTCCCGGAAAGGGCATCGGTCACGGCTCAGGAGGCAACCGCTGCCGTCGGCGAACACCTGCGGCCTCGGCGGGAGTCTGCTCGGACGGCCCGCAGAAGAGATGCGCTCGGACGGGCACCTGGAGGGAACCGCCGGCGATCCGCACAACCGGCGCGTTCCCCGATCCCCGAGGGGCCCAGCTGCGCGCCCTGCCTCCTCAGGGGCCGGTGGGCGTCGTGGGGCCGGAGGAGCGCCAGCTGGCGATCCAGCAGGCGGTGAGCACCGTGGCGCCCCCCGCCGCGGCCATCGCCGGACCCGTTCCGACGGCGGTGGCGAGCCCACCGAAGAGGAGGGGTCCGAGGCCCTGGCCCGTCATGGCTCCGGAATGGACCATGCCGAAGGCCTGCCCCTGGGCACCTACGGGCAGGCAGTCGAGGAAGGCCCGCTGCAGACCGAGGGCGTAGGCGAATCCTGTGCCGGTGACGACGAGCAGCACGATGCTCGGGACCACCTCGGGACGCGTCACGAAGACGAGCAGCGGCAGCCCCATGACCGCGACCAGTGGCACCACCAGCAGCTCCCGTACCGAAGGCCGCAGGAGACGGCCGACGATGAGGTCGCCCAACAGCATGCCGACGGGCAGCGCAGCCATCAGCAGGGCGTAGGCTCCTGCGGCGAAGCGCTGCTGCCCCGCGTAGGCGATCAGCAGCCCCTCCGCACCGGCCGTGAACGCGCCCGGCAGCCACTGGGCCAACAACAACCGTCGCGCGCCGCGGAAGCGGAACAGGCCGCCCGCACCGCTCATGCTGGACCGTACGAGGGAGCCCGACGGCCCGCCTTCCGGCGGCACGTCCGGCAGTCCCCACCGCACCGCGGCCGCGGCCAGGAGGTGGAGCGCCCCGCCGACGACGAGTGCCTGACGCGCGCCGAGGGCCGCGACAGCGGCACCGCCGATCGCGAGCCCCACCAACTGCGCGGCCGACGAGGCCATGTTGTTCAACGACCGCCCCAGGACGTAGGCGTCACCGGTGAGCCACTTCGCGACCAACCGTCCCGAGGCGCCGTGGAACACCGGCGTCACCAGGGCGACGAGCACCACCAGCGACAGGCTCACCGCGATGGGCAGCGGCAGCAGTGCCAAGACCGACACGGCGGCGGCCTCCAGCAGGTAGCCGCCGGCGATCAGCGCCCTCGGCGGCAGCCGGTCGGCGAGCGAGCCGAGCAGCACGGTGCCGAGCATCTGGGGTAGGAACCCGGCGCCGAAGGAGACCGCGCTCAGCAGAGGGGACCCCGTGGTCGCGAAGACCAGTACGGAGAACGCCGAGATGCGCAAGGAGTCCGCGGTGATCGCCACCGTGCGGCTGAGGAAGAGCAACCGGAACCTACGCTCCGCCAATACCTCCCGGTACGTCGTGCGGTGTGGCGGTGCCAAGGGGGGACTCGTCATGTTCCGCAGCCTTCCGCCGGGAACGCGCTCCGGGCGACAGTTTCGCGCCTGCACGTAAGGTCGTAGGCTCCCACCGTGATCCGCTTCGAAGTCGCCCCCGAGGCACTCCTGCTCAGCCGCTTCGCCCTCTCCCCCGCCTTCGAGCTCGCCAACGTGCTGCGGACGCTGCAGCGCGGGGGCGGGCAGGCGGCCGCGACATGGGTGCAACGGCTGCGTCCGGCCTTCGACCGGCTGCGGCGTGAAACGGACCTGGATACGGCCCTCGCGCTGCACACGACGCGCTCCGGTGCGGACTTCGTCGCCGTACCGCCGAGAAGTCTCGCCCAGACGTGGGCCGATGACCTCGCGGCCATCCGGGCGACCCCTGTCGCGCAGGCGCGCGCCGAGATCGCCGCGATCACGGCCGCGCAACCGGTCCACGACCGGCGCGTGCGCGACGCACTGTCCGCACCCGACGTCGTTGAGCGCGTCGCCGGCGCACTCGACGAAGCCTGGCACGCGCTCCTCGCCCCTGACTGGCCGCAGCTGAGGGCGATCTGCGAACGGGACGTGGTGCACCGTGTCGGCGTGATCGCAGAGCACGGCTGGAAGGCCGTGATCGACGACCTGCACGGCGGCGTCCACTGGCGCGACGGCGCCATCGAACTCGATTCGCTGGGCGAAGACACCGTGCGCCTGGGCGACGAAGGGCTGCTCCTGATTCCGTCCGTCTTCGTCTGGCCCGGCGTGGCGGCGCATCTGGAAGGCCCCTGGCCGAAGACGCTGATCTATCCCGCGCGGGGCACCGCCGCCCTGTGGGAGACACCGCACACCACCACGCGCGATGCACTCGCCGCGCTCGTCGGGCCGTCCCGCGCGCGGATCCTCAGCGCCCTGGACACACCCGCCAGTACCAGTCAGCTCGCCCGCCAGCTGCGGCTGGCGACCGGTGCGGTCGGCGACCACCTGTCGGTGCTGCGCAACGCCGGTCTCCTCAGCCGCGCACGGTCGGGGCGCTCCGTGCTATACCGGCGCACCTCGTTGGGGGACGCCCTGGCGGCCACCGCGAACGCGTCGAACGCGTGGGGAGCCGCATCCCGGCCGGACGGCTGACGTCGGGAGCCGGCCGCTCCGGCGCGGGACGCCGGAGCGGCAGTGCTCGGCTGGCCCCACACCCGGGCGCTGGAAGGGAGTTGCCCGGCACGGACGACGCCACGCACGGCGCGAACACGCGGCCCGCGCCCGCAACCCCAGGGGAGTGCGGGCGGAGGGGCGCGAGGAGCGGGCTTCCGGCCGCCCCCGCGTGCACCGCGTCGGGCGCCGCGGGGCACGGCCGCACCGCCCGGCGCCCGACGGGCGGCGAGGCCGGCGCCCTTCCGGGAGCGACTCCGGGGCAGTTCTGCGGTCGGAGCCGGGCGCGGTCGGGCTGCAACCGCGACGGGCCCCGCCACGGGCCCCCCGTCCCCACGTCTCCCACGACCCCGCTCCCTGATCCGCACGGCACCCCCGTACCCGTGCGGTTGCTCGTGGTCGTGCGTCAGCGGGTGAGGTGGTGGGCGAGCCAGTCGGTGGTTGCGGGCATCCAGTCAGCGTGCGCGTTGCCCAGCAGGTGGTCCCCGTGCGGAACGAGCACGTACTCCCCGTGCGGAGCGGACGCGGCCAGCGGGGCACCGTGTGCCACTCCCGGGATATGGTCCGCTCCGCCGTCGACGACGTACAGCGGAACCGCGATGCGGCCCGCGACGTCGTGCAGGTCGACGCGGCTGGTGAAGTCCTCGGCGGCCGCCCGGGATCCACCGCGCTGGGTCAGGGTTTCGGTGACGTACGGCGGCAGTTCGTCCCAGTCCAGCCGATAGGGGCTGCTGACGGTCGCGGCGACCCGGATCCTCGGCTCGCGGGCGGCTCCGAGGGCGGCGAAGTACCCGCCGAGACTGAGGCCGATCACACCCACCCGGTCCGCGTCGACGGTGTCCTGGGCCCCGAGGACATCGATGACCTCGGTGAGGACCTGGTCGTAGTCGGCGCGGAGCGTGCTGGTCGCCGCTCGGACGCCCTGGCCGGGTCCGTCCATGGTGAGGACCGCGAGGCCCCGGCGCAGTAGCGCCTCGGTGAGTGCGTGGAACTCCTCCTTGCCGGAATCCAGACCGGGGACGACGACCACGACGGGCGTGCGGGGCTCGCCGCCCGGTCGGCGCAGCCAGCCGGTGAATTCCTCACCCTCCAGCCGCACTGCCCCGGGGTCGAGGTGTGCCAGCGCCCGACGCATCGCTTCGTCCGCCTCGGCTGCGCAGAGTTCCAGCAACGCCGCGTCGGGGTGGGGCAGCAGGACGGCGCAGTGCAGCCAGCGAGCGGCCAGCCGGAAGGAGTCGCCGGCGGACACCGTGCGCCCCTGGGTCTCGTACTCCTCCGCAGCCGCTCGATGGGCGTGGCCGGTCGCCCGGAAGACGTCGGGCCACTGCTCGAGGGAACCGAGGCGTTGGGTGACGCGGTCGTACTCGTGGGGGTCGAGCCCCACGCTGTGGATCCGCGACCGGTTGACGGCGACGAACTGCGCGAGGATGTCGGGGAGGTCGAAGAAGGAGGGCATCGGTCGTTCGGTCCTTCGTGCGGCTGGGCGAGGAGTGGGGGGCTGGATCGTGAGGGGCGCGGGCGGCATGGCCGCCGACCCGCCGGCCACGGGCAGGTGAGGACGGTCGCGTCGCCCCCCGGGTCGGGCCAACGGGGCGCCCTTCCCGCGGTGTGGCGGTGTCCGGTCGTCATGGGGCGCCTTCTGGACGGGCAGGGGAAGTACCACCTTCGCAACGGGAGCTGGGGGGCTCCAGAAGACCCCGAGCCCACCGGCACGGTCCAACAACCCGCCCTTGAGAGCGACAACCACCGGTTGTCGCCTATGGTGACGGGCATGGATCTGGACCTGGCGCAGGTGCGGGCGTTCGTCGCCACTGCCGACTGCCTGCACTTCGGTCGGGCGGCGGAGCTTCTGGGAATCACCCAACAGGCGCTGTCCAAGCGGGTGGCGCGTCTCGAAGTCCACTTGGCGGTGCGGCTGTTCGACCGCGGCAGGGGTCACGGCATACGGCTGACCGACGCCGGGGATCGGTTCCTGGTACCGGCACAGCAGTTGTTGGCCGCGGGCGAACGCGCGGTTTCCGCCGCATCGGGTGGTCACCGGCGCCTACGGATCGACGTGTGGGGGCACCTGTTCGCACCGATGCGCACGCTCGCCGACGTCCTCACTGCCGAGCCCGGCGTCGCCGTGGAACCGGGCACGGGGCGCGACTTCCCCTCGGTGGTCGCCTCACTGCGACGCGGTGAGACAGACGTGGGCTTCGGCCGTGTCCCGGGGGGACACGACGTCGAACACCCCGACCTCGCCCACCGGATGGTGCGGCTCGAACCCGTGGACGCCGTGGTCAGTGCCGCGCATCCGCGCGCCGACGCCGCGCAGTTGCGTCCGTCGGACCTGCGTGACGACCGCCTGCGCTGTCCCGCGGACGCGGGACGACTGGACTTCCTCACCAGCTTCGCGGACCGCTTCGACATCAGGCACCTGGCGGACGGCCCGAACCTGGGTCTGGAACCCTTCCTGCGCCTCGTCGCCCGGGATCCCGGCTGTTTCTCGCTCTTCCCCGCCGATGCCGTGCCGGCCGGGAACCACGGCGTGCGTTTCATCCCGTTGGTCTCTCCCACCCCGCTGTACGCGTGGTCGCTGTTGTGGTTGCGCAGCGCCGGACATCCGTCCCTGCCCGTGCTCGAGGCGGCCTTCGCCGGCGTGGCGAGCCGTCGGCGCTGGCTCGACTTCGACCCCCGGCGCGACTGGCTTCCCGGCACGGACCGGCAGGGTGCGGCAACCCGAACCGGGCGTCGGGCAAAGGCCCTCGAGAGGTAGCGGCACCCCGGGAGCGCGCCAGTCCACCCCGCGGGGTGTCGGCGCGGCCCCGCCCGCCTGCCGGCCCCGCGCACCAACGCAGCACTCAGGACTCAGGACTCAGGAAGCAACGGCCGCCGCGTCACCGCACTCCCCGAACACAGCCGGGCCGTCCGGGGTACGGCAGGATGTCTGGTCGCGGCGGAACGGGTTCGGTGTGACTCGCCGCGACCGCACAACAGCGCTCCCAGAATGCACAGGTGACAAGGTGACGACACATCGCTTCCGGTCCACAGCGGCGCCCGCCGCCCTTCCGCTTCCGGGTGGAGCGGGGGGTGGCAGGTGACCCGAGCCCTCACGCTGCACGACTGGATCGTCGCCGGAATCGCGCTGGCCGCGGGAATCGCGGCCGCGCTACTGGCACGCGTGATCCTGAACTGGCTCGGCATACGCGCCCGCCGCACCCGTTGGACCGGCGACGACGTCATCGTCGACGCCCTGCGCGCGCTGGTCCCGTGGGCCGCCGTCACCGGTGGTGCGGCGGCCGCCGCGTCGGCGCTGCCGCTGAGCAGGGGGGTGGGGAACCACGTCACGATGGTCCTCACGGCCGTGCTCATCATGGCCTCGACCCTCACCACCGCCAGGATCGTGGCCGGGCTCGTACGGGCCCTGGCCCAGTCCAGGTCGGGGGTCGCCGGGTCGGCCACCATCTTCGTGAACATCACGCGCGTCGTGGTACTGGCCATGGGATTCCTCGTCGTCCTGGAAACCCTGGGCGTATCGATCGCCCCGCTGCTCACCGCGCTGGGTGTGGGAGGTCTGGCGGTTGCTCTGGCATTGCAGGACACGCTCGCCAACCTCTTCGCCGGTGTGCACATCCTCGCCTCCCGCACCGTTCAGCCGGGCGACTACATCAGGCTCAGCAGCGGAGAAGAGGGCTATGTCGTCGACATCAACTGGCGTAATACGGTGGTGCGTCAGCTCTCCAACAATCTGGTGATCATCCCCAACACGAAGCTGTCCGGTACCAACATGACGAACTTCCACCGTCCCGAGCAGCAGATGACGCTCAGCGTCCAGGTGGGGGTCGGCTACGACAGCGACCTGGACCACGTCGAGCGGGTCACCACCGAAGTCGTCGAGAACGTGATGGTGGACATCGCAGGAGCGGTACCCGACCACGAACCCGCCGTCCGTTTCCACACGTTCGGTGACTCCCGGATCGGCTTCACCGTGATCCTGGGTGTCGGCGAGTTCAGCGACCAGTACCGGATCAAACACGAGTTCATCAAGCGTCTGCACCGGCGCTTCCGCGACGAGGGCATCAGCATTCCCCCGCCCACGCGGTCCGTCACGATGCAGCCGGAAGGACTCCCGATCCCCCACCAGCGCGCCGTCGTCGAGCCGCTGGCCCCTCCGGTAAAGCTGGACGGTTCAGCCCTCTGAACGGGTCCGCGGCCGGGTGCCCCCCTGTGGGACCGGGCCGCGGCACCACCCGGCCCGCCCGGCGCGGGAGTGGCGGTGCCCGGAGCGCCGTGGGCCGCCCGTCCGGCTGACGGACGCGTCGCCCCGGCTCCGGCCCAACCCTGGAGACGGCGCGCGCCGAAGAAGGGCCGTCCCGGGCCCGGTTCGACCGGCGAACCGGGCGCCGGGGCACCGCCTCCGCCCCGTCCGTTCCCCACGGGCCACGGCGGGCCTGTTGCCGGGAACGGAAAGCGGTCGTCCACGGCTCGGTGCGGGGCACGGCCCGGACGCCGCCCGTCGCACACGAACGCAGCCGAACTCTGCACCGGTGACAAGCCGCTGGGGCGGTAGTACCGGCCCGACCCCCGGCCCGCATTGCACCGGCCCGCCGGTGTGATCCGGCCCTGTGCGACGTCGTTTGCGATATGGATATTTGACGGCTCATCAATCGTCGGAGGCGCTGCAACGGGCTTTCCAAATCAACGGAATGGCCGGGGTGGCGATCGTCACACCTCGATGACGCGGGGGCACTTGAGTGATGCGATAGTCTCACTGAGTGACGGGCCCGCCTCTGGCGTCAGTACGCCCTGATCAGGGAGAAGTCGGCAACGGAGCCGTGGCTTCAGTAATGTCCGACGTTGCGGAGTGGTGACGCAGATTCACCGTGACTGATTTTCCGCACCATTCATTCGTCGGACCGATGCATGAATGAGTACTTTCGAAAGAGAGTGTTGTGAACAACAGCCGGTTAGAAGCCATCGGGGCTTATCTGCCCACGACGGTGATGAGTACCGGAGAACTCCTCGACCGCCTGGACAAGGCGCCGGAGTTCGACCTCTTCAAGATCACTGGAATGACCGAGCGGCGTGTCGCTGACGACGCCGCGGAGAGCCCCGAAGACAGCCTGAGCATGGCGGTCGCAGCGGCTCGGGACTGTCTGGAGCGCTCGCGCTACACCGCCGGGGAGATCGACATCGTGATCTCCTGCTCCATCAGCCGCACGACCGACGGGCGTCGGCTGCAGTTCGAGCCCTCGTTCGCCTTCCGCATCGCCAGGGAGCTCGGCGCCTCCGACGCCATCCACTTCGACGTGTCCAACGCCTGCGCGGGGATGATGACCGGCGTCCAACTGCTGGACCGCATGATCCGCTCGGGCGCGGTGCGCAACGGGCTGGTGCTCAGCGGCGAGCAGATCACCCCCATCGCCTTCACGGCGGCGCGCGAGATGGAGGACAGTCGTGACCCCCAGTTCGCATCGATGTCGGTCGGCGACTCGGCCGTCGCCGTCGTGATGGACCGTGCCACCGACGAGCGGGACGTGATCCATGACGTCGAGCTGATGACCTGTTCGCAGTATTCCCACCTGTGCCTGGGCATGCCCAGTGACGACACCGGCGACATGGCGATGTACACCAACAACAAGGAGATGCACGCGCAGGACCGGCTCTCCCTGTGGCCCACCTTCCATCGCGACAAGCTCGCCGAGCGTGGCGGCACCTTCGCCGACGAGGGGTACGACTTCGTCATCCAACACCAGGTCGGCAGCCGGTTCGTCGACTTCATGAACACGGTGGGCGAGGGCATCTTCGGCACGCCGATGCCTCAGTCGCTCAGCGTCCTCGACAGGTTCGCCAACACGGCGACCACCTCCCACTACCTGGTACTGCACCGAGCCCTCGCGGAGGGCCGGGTACCCGAGGGCTCGAAGGTCCTCATGGTGCCCGCCGCGTCCGGTGTGGTGACCGGTTTCCTGTCCGCCACCGTCTCTTCCCTGGAGGTGTGATCATGGCGACCGTCATCACCTCGGCCGCGTTGAGTCCGGCCGACGGCACCGGGAGTTCGATCGGCCACGCGGCGGCCGCAGGTCTCGCATGCCTGGAGCGGGCCGCGATCACACCGGGGGACGTCGACGTCCTCATCAACGTCGGTGTCTACCGCGACTCCAACATCGTCGAGCCGTCCGTCGCCGCGCTCATCCAGAAGCGGATCGGTATCAACCTCGACTACCTCCACTCGCCCGACAAGCGGGCTGCGTTCTCGTTCGACCTGATGAACGGGGCCTGCGGCCTCCTCAACGCCGTACAGGCCGCGGACGCCCTGCTGTCCACCGGCAGTGCCCGCCGGGTGATGGTGGTCTCCTCCGACACCCACCCGTCGATGGACCCCGCCCGGGCCGGGACGGACGCGTTCCCCTACGCCAGCACCGGAGCCGCGATCCTGCTGGAGCACAGTCGGGACGCCCGCGGCTTCGACCGCGTCCACCATCGTTCCTCCGCGTCCGGCGGATACGGGGTCAACGGCTACCTGCCGCTGCGGGAGGTCGGTCCCCGGGGCCGCGACACCGTCGTCGTCGATCGTGACCACGACGGGACGGACCGGCTGCTCGACCTCGCGGTCGACTCGGTGCGCACCGCGCTCGCGGACCAGGACGCGAAACGGGCCGGGAACGCCGGGGGGACCGACCGTGCGCCCTTCGCCCTCGACCGCACCCTGCTCGTCACCTCGCAGCCGTCACCCGAGTTCCCGGCACGGCTCGCCAAGCGACTGGGACTCGCCTCCGATGCCGCCGTGACCGTCGCGGACGTGGAAGGCGACCCGCACACGTCAGCACTCGTCCACGGGTTCCGGCAGGCACAGGACTCCGGGCGGCTCGGGGAGTACGACGCGATCCTGTTCGTCGCCGCCGGCGCCGGCCCGAGCTCGGCGGCCTCCCTCTACCGGCTGCGCGACACCGCAGACGGAACCCGCTGATGCCCGCCGGATCGCCGCAGGCCCACCAGCAGGCGTCCCTCGCCCGGCTGTTCGCCCGCCACGCGGCCCGCACGCCGGACGCACCGGCCGTCATCCACCCGGACGGCGACCGCAAGGAAGCCTCGGGACGGGCGGCCTACGCCTCGCTCGACTACGCCGAGCTCGCCTCCCGGGTCGCGGCCTGCGCGGCGGGGCTCGAAGCGCACGGCATCCGCCGCGGCACCCGTGCCGCCCTGCTCGTGCCGCCGGGCGGCGACCTGCTGACGCTGGTCTTCGCCATGATGCACCTCGGCGCCGTGCCGGTGGTGGTCGATCCCGGGATGGGATTGGTCCGCATGCTCGACTGCCTCCAGAGGGTCGGGGTCGAGGCCTTCATCGGCGTACCCGCGGCACACGTGCTGCGGAGACTGCGTCCGCGCGCCTTCGCCGGGGTGCGGGCCCGGGTCACCGTGGGCCGCAAGGACGGCTCGGGCCTCACCGAGCTGATCGCCCTCGGCGCCGGGCGCGGGGATTTTCCCGCCGCGGAGACCGGGCCGGACGACCTGGCGCTCATCGGCTACACCACGGGCAGCACGGGTCCGGCCAAGCCGGTGGAACTCACCGTCGGCATGCTGCGCGGTATGGCGGACAGCGTCGAGGAGGGCCACTTCACCAGCGAGTTGACGACCACCCTGGTCACCATGCCGCTGATGGGTGTCTTCGATCTGGTAGCCGGTCGCACAGTGGTCGTCCCGAAGATGGACATGGCACGGGTCGGCGCCGCAGACCCGGCCGCCCTGACGGACGCGATACGGCGCTTCTCGGTCAACGCCATGTTCGCCTCCCCTGCACTGTTGGCGCCGCTGGCCACTCATCTCGTCGGAGACGGCACCCCGTTGCCCTCCCTGCGCCTGGTCATCTCGGGTGGCGCCCCGGTAAGCCCCGCCCTGATGCGGGAGTTGCGCACGGTACTGGTCGACGAGGCGCGGGTGTACAGCACCTACGGGGCCACAGAGGCCCTACCGATGGCATTGTTGGAGAGCCGGGAGGCGCTCGGGGAGCTTGCCGACGGCCCGGCGGCGGGACTCGGCGTGTGCCTCGGCCGTCCGGCCCCGGGCATCACCCTGCGCACCATCGGAGTCAGTGACGGACCCGTGCCCCGCTGGACCGCGGGACTGGCGACGGCACCGGGGGAACCGGGCGAGATCGTCGCACGCGGCCCGGCGGTCAGCCCCCGGTACTTCCGCTCGCCGCGGGCCGACGCAGAGCACAAGATCCAGGACGGGGAGGAGCGCTGGCACCGCACGGGTGACGTCGGGTGGATCGACGAGGAGGGACGGATCTGGTTCTGCGGGCGCAAGAGCCACCGGGTCCGTACCGCCGACGGCGACCTGTACACGGTGCGCTGCGAGAACGTCTTCAACGCCCACCCCCGGGTGCAGCGGACCGCCCTGGTGGGCGTGGGACCCCACGGTGAGCAGCGACCGGTGTTGTGCGTGGAACTGGCACCGGGCACCGACCCCGGGCAATGGCCGAGGATCGAAGCCGAGTTGCGCGACCTCGGGGCGAAGAACCCCATGACCAAGCCGATCGCCCACTTCCTCCCGCACCCCGGTTTCCCGGTGGACATCCGGCACAACGCCAAGATCCGCAGGGAACTGCTGGCGGGCTGGGCCGAGGACCAGATCACCGGTCGGCTCCGACCGACGGCCGGGGACCTCGCGCTGCGGGCCGTGCCCCTGGCTGGCTGGGCCTATCTCGTGGCCTGGCCGTTCCTGCCCTGGGCGCATCCGGTCCTCACCACACTGTGGTGGGTCGACCTCTTCCTCAGCGTCGTGGTCCACGCGGCGCAGGTACCGGCCGCCCTACGCGCGGAACAGGAACTCGCCACCGGACGCACACCGCGGGCCACCGCCGCGCTCACCATGCTCTTCGGAGCGACGTGGTGGCGGACGGCCCTCCGCAGGAGGAAGGCTGCTTCGGCATGAAGGTACTGGTGACGGGCGCTTCCGGATTCCTGGGGAGCCATATCGTCGACGCTTGCCGGCGCGCCGGCGACGACGTGCGCGTACTGGTGCGCAGGGACAGCGACATGCGGTACCTGCGCACCGTTCCGGGCATCGAATTCGCCTACGGGGACCTCCGGGACACCGACTCGTTGCGCGCTGCCGCCGACGGTGTCGAGGCGGTTCACCACAGCGCGGCCCGGGTCACCGACCGCGGAACCCGGTCCCAGTTCCGGGACGAGAACGTCGAGGGCACCCGGCGCCTGATGGCGGCGGCCCGTCGGGCGGGAGCCCGACGCTTCGTCTTCATCAGCAGTCCGAGCGCGCTGATGGGCGTCCGCGACGGCGACCGGCTCGGCATCGACGAGAGCGAGCCCTACCCGCGGCGGTTCCTCAATCTCTACTCGGAGACCAAGGCGGCCGCCGAGCACATGGTGTTGGCCGCGGACCGGCCGGACTTCACCACGGTGGCGCTGCGTCCGCGAGCCGTGTGGGGCCCGCGCGACCACTCCGGGTTCATGCCGCGGCTGCTCGCGCAGATGATGACCGGGAAACTGCCCGACCTCTCGGGCGGCCGGCAGGTCCACGCCTCCCTCTGTCACTGCGACAACGCCGCCGCGGCCAGTGTCCGCGCCACACGTGCCGAAGGGGTCGGCGGCAGGGCGTACTTCGTCGCGGACCCGGAGCCGGTGGAGGTCTGGAGCACGCTGGCCGACCTGGCGGAGCGCTTCGGCGCCGCACCGCCCACCAAGCGGGTTCCCCTCGGCCTGCTGCACGCCGCGGCGTTCGCGGCGGACATGCTCTGGAAGCTGCCGCCCCTGGCCAGGCGTGCGTCACCGCCGCTCTCGCGCTACTCGCTTGCCCTGCTGACCCGCTCGGCGACGTACGACACGTCGGCGGCGCAGCGCGACCTGGTGGCACCGGAGGTGGACCACCACACCGGGATGGTCCGGCTGACGGAGTGGATCGACAGCATCGGTGGCGTCGACGAGTACATCCGGAAGGTGAAGTAGCCATGACCGTGCAACACTCCCCCATCGTCAGGGACGCCGGGTCCCGTGGTCCCTCCGCGTTCAGCCGACCCGTCTCCCCGACCGAGTGGTCGTACCTCGCGTTCGCCCGTCTCGACGAGCTCATGGTGATCCAGCTCGTCGTCGAGGGCTCCGGGCAGATCGACGCCCGGGCGCTCCGCCGCGCGGTCACGGAGGCATCGCAGTCCTGCCCCGGGTCCCGGCTGGTTCGGCGCGGACGCCTGTGGGTCGACGGCGGCACGCCGGCCAGGGTGGTGGTCGGGGACGGCGGCTCGTTCGACCGCACCGCACTCACGGGAGCACCGGAGCTCTGCGATCCACTGGCGGACGGCGAAGGTCGACCCGGCTGCGAAGTGCTGTTGCTGACCGGTGACCCGGGCACCGTCGTGTTCCGTGCCGCGCACGCGGTGATGGACCTGAAGGGCTTGCAGACCTGGGCCGCGGAGGTCTTCCGTGCGCTGCGCGGCGAGCCCCTCCGGGAAGCCTCCGCCACACTGACGGACTATCAGCTGTTGGACACACTGGGCAGGACGGGAGGGCGCCCCCGCCTCGGGCTCGACCGGCGCTCGCCGTTGGGCGGCCGGGCTGGTTCCGTCTCCGTATGGCGGCGGCGCACGATACCGGGGCGCCCCGCGGCACCCACCGCACGTGTGGCGGCGGCGCTCGCCGGGGCGATGGCAGCACCGGCCCGGATCATGGTGCCGGTGGACCTACGACGGCACGTCCCGGCCGTGTCCTCCACGGCGAACCTGACGCTGCCCGTGTTCCTGGACGTGCCCCCGGGACAGGGGGCGGACACCGTGCACCGGCGGTTGCTGGGCGCACTCGCCGACCGACGGGAGCTGGCGTCGGGGGCCGAGGCCGCCCTGTCCCGGCTGCCGCTGACCGCGGCTACGGCCCTGGTCCGTGCCTCACGTGCTGCGGCACAGACCAGCCACCGCCACCTCGCCTCGGCGATCGTCTCCCACGCGGGCTGCCCGGAGCTCACGGACTTCAGCATCGACGAGTTCACCGCGACGACGGTGTACGCCTTGCCGGTGCACGCGCCGCTGGTCCCCTTCAGCGTGGTGCTGCTGGAACTTCCCGAGCACACCGAGGTCGTGGTGTCCGCACGCGGCTCAGCGGACGTCGAGGCGCGTTGTGACGCCCTGCTCGACCGGATCGCCGCGGCGTTCGGTTCGTCACCGAACCCCACCGCCCGGCGGGGGACGCCGCCGGGCACGCCCACCGCCGCAGAGCGGCTGCTCTCGCCGGGAAGCGAAGGGCTGCCACCGCTGGAGACCACCGTGGTGCAGTTGTTCCGCGCCCAAGTCGCCCGGCGCCCCGACGCACCCGCCGTGACGGGTGCGGGGGCGCACTGGACGTACGCCGATCTGGATCGTCGCTCGGACGCGGTCGCGGCCGGGCTCCTGACCCGGGGTGTCGCCCGCGGGGAAGTCGTCGGCGTGTTGGCGGACCGCTCGGCGTCCGGCCTCGCAGCCGTGTTCGGCGTCCTCAAGGCCGGTGCCGCGTTCCTGCCGATCGACGTCCGCAACCCGGCGCAGCGCGTCACGGAACTGCTGCACGACGCGGGCGCCCGGTTCTGTCTCGCCGAGACCGCGTCGGCCGGGCGGACGGGGAGCGGTGACGGCACGACGCTCCTGTTGGAGGACCTCACGGCCGACGACGAACCGCTCGACGAGCACGCCCTGGACGCTCTGCCCGCCGCCGCTCCCGGCCCGGACGACCTGGCGTACGTCATCTACACCTCGGGATCGACCGGCCGGCCCAAGGGCGTTCAGGTCGAACACCGCAGCCTGGTCAACGCCGTCGGTTGGCTGGCGCCACTCATGCGGTGCGACACGCAGACCCGTGCCGCGTACTCGTTCTCACCCGGCTTCGACCTGTCGCTGATGCAGATCTTCCCGGCGCTGATGCACGGCGGTGCCGTCGTACCGGTCCCCGGCGAGCTCGACCACCTGAAGCTCCGCGAGATGTTCTCGGGCGGCCGGGCGAACACCCTGTCACTCACGCCGACGCACCTGGAGCTGGCGGCACGGCTCGGCATCCGGCCGTCGGGCATCCGTGCGCTGCAAGTGGGTGGTGAGAACCTCACGGCCTCCACCGCGCGCCGGGTGCACGAGGCGTTCGGTGCCGACTGCCTGATCATCAACGCGTACGGACCCACCGAAGCCACTCTCGCCTGCACGACCGCCGTCGTGGACGGCAGCACCGAGCGGCCTTCGGCGCCGATCGGCGTTCCGGTGCACCGCACCTCGGTGGTGGTCCTGGACGAACACCAGCGGGAGGTCCCGGCGGGCCGCCTCGGCGAGCTCTACGTGACGGGTGTCCAGTTGGCCCGCGGCTACCTGGGCCGGCCCGACCTGACGGCGGAGCGGTTCGTCCACCTGCCGGACGGCCGCCGCGCCTACCGCACCGGTGACCTGGTCCTGCGACTTCCGGACGGACAGCTGGAGTACGCGGGACGGATCGACGACCAAGTGAAGGTCCGGGGACACCGGGTGGAGCCCGCGGAGGTGGAGGCGGCGCTCACCGGGCTCCCGGACATCGCGCAGGCCGCCGTCGTCGCCCGCGCCAGGAACGACGGCGGGGCGCAGGCACTGTGCGCGTTCGTGGTGCTGGCCGAGGGAGCGGAGGCCTTCGACGAAGCCACGGTGCGCGCCGAGCTGGCCCGGTCGCTTCCCCCGCACCTGGTTCCTTCCGTGGTCCGGGAACTCTCCGCCCTGCCGGAGACAACGAGCGGCAAAACGGACCGCAAGGCGCTGCCCAACCCCTTCGATGACGCCGCCGCGCCGGCGGACCCGGTGCCGGTCCGGCCTGAGGCTGCCGCCGACCGGGCGCACGGGCCGGACGGCCACGGGTCAACGGCCGCGGTGACGACCGAGATCTGGTCCCGCGTCCTGCGCTGCGACTCGGCAGAGCTCGACGCCTCCTCCGATTTCCACGCGCTCGGCGGGGACTCGCTCGCCGTCCTGGAGATGCTGGCCGCACTCGGTTCGGAGGTACTCGGCCGGTCCGCGGAACAGCAGTTGCTGGAACGGCTCGGACCGCTGAGCGAGGGGCTCACGCTGAGCCGGGTCGTGGCCGCGGTCGATGAGGTGCGGGGCGAATCGTGATCTTCGTTGGTCAAGGCGCGTTGCTGTGGCGCGCCGTGCGGCACGCCCTGGACGGCGGTCTGGCCGTGGACCTGGTCTGCGGCCCCGCACCGGCTGGAGCCCCCACGGGCAATCGGCCCGACGTGCCGTACCTGGGCACGGCAGACGTCAACGCGGTGGCCGACGAGTTGGCCGCGTCCTGCACGGACGGTCTGGTCTGGTCGATCAACAACCGGATGATCTTCCGTGAGCCGGTGCTCTCCACGGGGCTGCGCATCCTGAACGTCCACCACGGCCCGCTGCCCGCCTACCGCGGTCTGCCCGAAGTGGCCCTGGTGTACGCGATGCTGCGGGGAGAGCGGGAGTTCGCGGCGACGCTCCACCACGTGGACCGGGGCATCGACACCGGCCCGCGGCTGGCCGTCGAGCGCTACCCCATGGCCGTGGACGATCCGTACCACGTGGTGATGCGCCGGGGGTTGCATGCCTGCCACCAGCTCTTCGCTCGCTGCCTGCCACGGCTGGCGGCGGATCCCGGCTGGCCGGGCGAGATCGACGACCAGCGCGAAGCGGACCCCGGCCCGGAGACGCGCGGCGGCTACTTCGGCCGCGCGGCGCTGTCCCGGCTGCGCGACCACCGCGGGCACCCGGAGTTCGCCCGGGCCACCGACCTGGGCTTCCTGGCCGGCTACCTCCCCGAGCTCGCCGCGGCTCTGGAGTGACGTCCCCTTCTGCGGAACCGCGCCCGGCGGTGCAACGCCCGCGCCCGCGGGCGCGCCGCTCTCGGCAGCCGCGTACGCGGGCGTCCCGACCGGCCCGGGTGACGTGACCGGCCGCACGGACTGGCAGGGCAAGCAGCGCCTGACGGAGGCGCACCGCTGGACCCCGTCCGCGTACGACTGACGGAGTCGGCAGCCCGGGAGCACGTTCCGTCTTCGTCCCGCCTGCTCGGACGGTCCAAGCGCTCGCACAGGCGCAGCACGGAGAGCCGGCCGCCAGTCAGCCGCGGTGGGTCACGGCAGGGGGTCCGATGCCGCGTCCCGGTGATCCTGCCGCTGACCCCGACCTCGCCGCACGGCGGCAGACGGGGGACCTTCGGGCCGGCCCCGTGCGCTTTCCAGTCGTTCTTGCCGGGTGGCTTGGAGCCACACGAGGTCGGCGAGCACGTCCGCGATCACCTCGGTGCTCAGTGGTCCGGCGAGGAGTGACGATGGGCCGACCTGGGGTGCCGGCCGGTTGCGCGCTGTTGCTCTCACGGTCGACTCCCGTTGAGGTTCTCGACGTGGTCGCACAAGGAGAGCACCGACAAGGCCAGCCTCCGGGCCTGCCCGTGGACGGCGTCCGGCCCGAAGCCGCGGGGCGTGGTCAGACGGCGCCACGCCTCGTCCACGCCGATCTGAGCGACCCTCACAGGGGCGTCGTCCGACGGGCGGCGGCTGATGAGCAACCGGACCTCCGGCGCCAGGCGGCTCACCATCGACCGCATCTCGTCGATGAGGTCCTCGATCTGCGGCCGCGGTTGGCCCGATTCCAGGACGCGCCGGGCGGTGGCGCGCATCGTGGTGAGATCGAGCGGTTCCCTCTCCGTCACGCAGGCTGCGTCAGGTGCGTTTCTGAGGTGTGTCATCGTTGTCCCCGGCTCGTCGCTGGTCGATACGTGACCAGCCTGGTGGACGGGGAAGCGGGAAATGCTCACAGTTTGGTGAGTGCTGCCCACGAGCGGGGAGCCTCAGAGCCCGATCCACGCTGCCAAGTGGCCGAGAGTTTCTGGGGTACGCCGCGAGATGTTGGTGAGCCGGGCGAGCTTGCGTTGCTCCTTGATGCGTACGCCAGTGTGATGGTCGTCCCGTCTCGGCATACTGGTCTCCGTCTCCTTGCGGCCCACGGGGAACGGTACTCGCGATCGCCCCAGTCAGACGTCCGGTTCGGAGGCACGGCATGTGATCGGATGGGCGCATGACGAGGACGCTGTACCTGTTCGCCAGTGCCGCACCGCCCGTTTTCGACATCGCGGAAGTCATCGAGGGTGCGCAGTCCCAGGGCTGGGACGTCTGTTTGGGGTTGACGCCAACCGCGGCTTCGTGGCTTGAGGCGGCACTACCCGATCTGGCGAAGCTGACCGGACACCCGGTGCGGTCGACCTACAAGCGGCCGGGGACGCCGGACGCGTGGCCGACGGCAGATGTGATCCTGGTGGCGCCGGCAACCTTCAACACGATCAACGCGTGGGCCTTGGGACTAACCGATCGGTTCGTCGTCGGTGTCGTGGCGGAGGGCGTCGGCAAGGGCATCCCGATCGTGGCGATGCCGTGCGTGAACACGGCATACGTGCAACACCGAGCATTCGGGCGCAGCCTGACAGAGCTCCGGTCCATGGGGGTGACCGTGTTGTACGGCAAGGGCGGGTTCACCCCCAACCGGCCGGGGCAGGGATGCCCGTCCGAGTACCCCTGGCCGGCGGCACTCGATGCGGTCGAACGGGTAGCCGGCGCAGCGGAGTAGCCGGGCCGAGCCCGCCGGCTATCGACTCGCCGGCAAGGGCTGCCCACGGGAGCCGGACGAACGTACGTGGCATCCTCCCCTGCGCTGCCGGCAGCCGTGCCAAGGATGGAGAGCCGCCTCCTGCGACGCGATCACGCCGGGGATGCGTGCGGCGACGCTCCGCGAAACTCCGGCATTCCGGGGTCGGCCTCGCAGAAGTCGAGATCGCCGTCGCGCGGGCAGCGGAGCCCGTCGCGCGCCCGCACCCTGCGGAGGGTCCCGACGTCACCCGCGGTGACCTGCGGTGATTCCGTGCCGCCCGAGCCGACCCCCCACACGAAGACACCCGATGGCCTGAAAAGAGGGTCATATACTCAAAAAGAGGATGGGGAGAGTGGCGTCCCAGTGAGGGAAGTGGTGCAGATGGGGGTCGCCGGGGACCGCACCGGCCCCGCACGTTCCCGCGAGCGATTCCTGCTGGGCGAGCCGCTCCAGGAAGACGTCAGAGGCCCGATCCTGAGTTCCTGGCAGCGGAGCCGACTGCTGGGGCTCTCACCGGATCAGGTGGAGCTCCCGTACCAGCCGGACTTCGATCCGGACAGCCGACTCGTACGCGCGGCCGGTCCCGTTCTCGAGCGACTGCAGTCCCGCTTCGCGGGCAGCATGATGAACATCTGTCTCGCCGACGAGCACGGGACCGTCCTCCAACGCCGTTTCGGGGAGGAGTCCTTGGCGCACAGCCTCCCCCCGATCCAGAGCGTGCCCGGATTCGTCTTCGCCGAGCGGTTCGCCGGGACCAACGGGATCGGCCTGGCCCTCGCGGAACGGAAACCGTGCCACGTGTACGGCGCCGAGCACTTCGCCGAACGCTCCCAGGCCAACGCCTGTTCCGCCGTACCCATCCGTGACCAGCTCAGCGGGCGCATCGAAGGCGTCCTCTGCCTCGGGTACCCGCGCTCGTACGCCGATCCCGCGCTCGACGCAGTGGTGCGCCGGGCCGCCGAGGCGGTCGAACGGCGGCTGATGGCACAGCGGTCCGCCCGCGAGCGCGGATTGCTGCGCGCCTACCTCGAGGCGGGCCTCCGCCCTCGGACCGGAAGGGACGCCGAGGACGACGGGCGGACGGGAGTGGACGCCCTGACCGGGAGCTCGCTCGACCCGCGGGACCTGGTGATCCTCAAGGAGAAGGCCACCGAGCTGATCTCGTCGGCGCACCGGGCCGCAGTCGAGGTGTCACTGTCCCGGGGGCGGGGGGCCACCCTGGTGAGCCGCCCCGTCACCAGCCCTTCCGGGGTACAGGGCGTCGCCGTCGAAGCCGTCCTGCCCGGCAACCCCGAGCAGCACCGCGCCGCCGTCCCGGCCCGCGTCGGTCGGTCGTCGCGCACCCTTCCGCGGGGACCGGCACCCTCCGCGGGCCCGCCGCACGGCCACCACGCCGCCGCCGACCCCCGCCGCACCCCCGCTGCGTTCCGCGATCCCGACCCGTCCGCGGACACGTCCACCGGCACCAACGATTCGGCCGACGCACCGGTGCGGGGGCTGGTCCTGGTGGGCGAGCCGGAGGTGGGCAAGTACGCCGTCGCCGCCCGACGCCGACTCGAACTGCTGGCAGAGGCCAGCACCCGCATCGGCACGACGCTGGACGTCAGCCGCACCGCTTGGGAACTCGCCGAGACTGCGGTACCGCGCCTGGCCGACTACGTCACCATCGACCTGCCCGAAGCCGTGCTGCGCGGTGAGGAGTCCCCCGACCCCGGCACCAACCTGCACCGAACGGTGGTCCACGGCATCCGCGACGACTGTCCCTTCTACCCGGTCGGCGAGCGGGTGGACCTGCGGCCGAGCACCCCCCATCTGCGCTGCTTGGACAGCCGACAGCCGGTGCTCGAACCCGACCTCGAGGCCGCCGCCGGTTGGCTCGCCCAGGGCGGCGAGCACACCGACCGGCTGCTCGCCCGGGGCGTGCACTCCCTCATCAGCGTCCCGCTGCTCGCCCGGGGCGTCGTCCTCGGGATCGCCACCTTCTACCGTTCGCAGGACCCCGCGCCCTTCGGCGACGACGACCTCGCGTTGGCCCAGGAACTCGCCGCCCGGGCCGCCCTGTGCATCGACAACGCGCGGCGCTACACCCGCGAGCACGCCCTCGCCCTGTCGCTGCAGCGCAGTCTGCTGCCGCGCGGCCTCCCCGAGCAGGGCGCCGTCGACGTCGCCCATCGTTACCTGCCCGCCGAATCCGGAGTGGGCGGCGACTGGTTCGACGTCATCGCGCTCCCCGGCACCCGGGTCGCCCTCCTCGTCGGCGACGTCGTGGGCCACGGGCTGCACGCGGCAGCCACGATGGGCCGCCTGCGCACCGCCGCCCGCAACTTCGCCGAACTCGAGCTGGCCCCCGACGAGCTCCTCACCCACCTCGACAACCTCCTGGTGCGCCTGGACCGGGAGGAGGGCGACGACGACCCGGCCTCCGCCGGCAGCACCGGCATGGTGGGTGCCACCTGCCTCTACGCCGTCTACGACCCCACTTCGCAGCTGTGCACGATGGCCCGTGCCAGCCACCCCCCGCCGGCACTGGTGCACCCCGACGGCTCCGTGACGTTCCCCGACGTGCCGGCCGGGCCCCCGCTCGGCCTGGGCGGACTGCCCTTCGAGACGGCTGAGATCCACCTCCCCGAGGGCAGCCGGCTCGTGCTCTACACCGACGGGCTCATCGAGGACCGCCATCGCGACGTCGACGTGGCCCTCGACCGGCTACGGGGAGCGCTGGCCCGACCCGGCCGCGATCCCGAGGACACGTGCGACGCGGTCATGGGCACTGTGGCACCCGACCACCCGGGCGACGACATCGCCCTCCTCGTCGCCCGGACCCACGCACTACCGCCCGACCGGATCGCCACCTGGGAGCTGCCCGCCGACCCCGCGCGGGTCGCCGACGTCCGCGCCGCCGCCCTCCGGCAGTTGGACCGGTGGGGCCTGGAGGAGACGTCGTTCGCCACGGAACTGCTGCTCAGCGAGCTGGTCACCAATGCCGTTCGCTACGGGGCCGAACCCATCCGGGTCCGCTTGATCCACGACCGCACGCTCATCTGCGAGGTCTCCGACACCAGCAGCACCGCTCCCCGGCTTCGGCGGGCTGCCTCGACCGACGAGGGCGGCCGCGGGCTGTTCCTCGTCGCCCAGCTCGCGCAGGCCTGGGGCACCCGCTACACCCCCGACGGGAAGGTCATCTGGGCCGAGTGCGCCCTGGAGGCCGCGTGAGCACCACTCGGCGGGCACGGAAGTCGGGCCGGGCGGGTCCCGACGCCGACCGAATCCGCCATTGGGATCACCGAGGGCGACGACGTGCCGCGGATGCGGTGACCGCTCCCAGTAGCATCCCTCGTGCAACAGGGAAGGACTCGGAGGCCGACCCCCGGAGAAGTCCGTGCATGACGCTCCCGGTACCTCGCTGAGCGAGCACCCGCGCCCCGGCGGGACTCCCCTCGTCCGCGTGCGTGGTCTCAGCAAGCGGTTCGGCGGTACCGTCGCGCTCGACGGCGTCGACCTCGACGTCCACCGTGGCAGCGTCCTCGCCCTGCTCGGTCCCAACGGGGCCGGCAAGTCGACCCTCATCAAGGTACTGGCGGGCGTCCACCACGCCGACGGAGGCGAGGTGACCGTGGCAGGGCACCCGCTCGGCTCCGAGGCCGCAGCGCAGCGGATGTCGTTCATCCACCAGGACCTCGGTCTCGTCGAGTGGATGACGGTCGCCGAAAACATCGCCCTGGGCACGGGGTACCCGCGCCGGTGCGGACTGCTCTCGTGGCGACGGACCCGGGAACGCTGCGCCGAGGCACTGCGAATCGTCGCCGGGCACCTGGACGCGGACTCACCCGTGGCGGATCTCGCCCCGGCCGAGCGCTCGCTGGTCGCCATCGCCCGCGCCCTCGCCAGGAGGGCCGAGCTCTTCGTCCTCGACGAGCCGACCGCGACCCTCCCCGCGGCGGACAGCGCCCGGCTGTTCGACGTCCTCCACGCGCTGCGCGACCGGGGGAACGGCATCCTCTACGTCAGCCACCGGCTCGACGAGGTCTACAAGGTCGCGGACGCCTTCGCCGTGCTCCGCGACGGTCGCGTCGTGAGCCGGGGCCGTCTCGCCGACCGCGGGCCCGCCCTTCTGGTGCGGGACATCGTGGGCCACGAGCCCGCCGGCCGGCGTCCCGCCACCCGCCCTCCCTGCGGTCCACCGGTCCTCAGCCTCGACGGCGTGCGGACCCGGTACGCGGGTCCGGTGACCACGGAGGTACACGCGGGGGAGATCCTCGGCGCGGTGGGTTTGACCGGGGCGGGCCACATGGACCTCGGGCGCGCCATCGCCGGTGCCCGGCCGTTCCTCGGCGGGCGGGCCCTGCTCGACGACAGGCCGTACCGTCCCCGCACGGTCGCTGCCGCGGTCGCGTCCGGCGTGGGGCTCGTGGCGGCCAACCGCCAGGAGGAGGGCTGCGCCGCCGACCTGACCGTACGGGAGAACTTCCTGGCCAACCCGCGGGCAGCGGGCGTGACCGCGCTGCAGTGGATCAGTCCCCGTCGGGAACGCACCGGTGCCGCCGCCCTGGTTCGGCGCTTCGCGGTGCGTCCGGCGGACACCGAGGCCCCGATCGCCACGCTGTCCGGAGGCAACCAGCAGAAGGTGATGGTCGGTCGGTGGCTCGGTGCGCACCTACGCCTGCTGATCCTCGAGGAGCCGACCGCGAGCGTGGATGTCGGAGCCAAGGCCGCGATCCACCGGCTGCTCGACGACACCGTGGCCGCCGGACTGGCGGTCCTGCTCATCTCCACCGACTTCGAGGAGGTCGCCGACGTGTGCCACCGCGCCCTGGTGTTCGTCCGCGGAACCGTTGCGGCCGAGCTGACCGGAGCGGCCCTGACGGTCACCGAACTCACCCGCACCGCCTCTGCCATGCCCCCCATCACGGGAACCACGACCGGCCGATGACCCGCCCACCCCGAACCCCGCCGGGCACCGTGCGCGGGCACGTCCTCGGCACGTACGGCCTGTTGGCCCTCACGGCGCTGCTGTTCCTGGTCTTCTCCCTGGCGCTGCCGGAGACCTTCCCCACCGTCGACAACGTTTCCTCGATCCTGTCCAACCAGTCGATCCCCGCCATCCTGGCGCTCGGTGCCACCCTGCCCATCGTCACCGGCAGGTTCGACCTGTCCATCGGCTACGGACTTGGGCTGGCGCACGTCATGGTGATGCAGTTGATCGTCAACGAAGCATGGCCGTGGCCGCTCGCCTGCCTCACCGTGGTCCTCGGCGGAGCGGTCGTCGGTGCGCTCAACGGGGTCATCGTCGAGTTCGCACGGATCGACTCGCTCATCGCCACCCTGGGCACCGGCAGCATCATGTACGCCTTCACCGGCTGGATCACCGACGGCACCCGTATCGTCCCCGGTCCCCAGGGGCTGCCACCGGGCTTCACCGACGTCTACGACTCCCGCTTCCTCGGCCTGCCGCTACCCGCCTTCTACGTCCTCGCCGTGGTCGTGGTGCTCTGGCTGGTGCTGGAGCGGCTGCCGCTCGGCCGGTACCTGTACGTCATCGGGTCCAACCCCCGCGCCGCGGGCATCCTCGGCATCCGCACCCACCGGTACTCCGTCTACGCCTTCGCCGGTTCGAGCCTGGTGGTCGGCTTCGCCGGTGTGCTCCTCGCCGCACAGCAGCAGACGGGCAACCCCAGCGTGGGCCTGGACTACCTGCTGCCCGCGTTCGTGGGTGCGCTGCTCGGGTCCACCGCGATCAAGCCGGGCCGCGCGAACGCCTGGGGGACCCTGGTCGCCGTCGCCGTGCTCGCCGTGGGCCTGGCCGGCATCGGCCAGTTGGGCGCGCAGTTCTGGGCCACCCCGCTGTTCAACGGCGCCACCCTGCTCATCGCGGTGGGGTTGGCCGGATACTCCGCGCGCCGCCGACTGCGCGTGGGCCCGCGGACGATCCGGCCGGCCGGTACACAGCCCCCCGCCGGCCCCGTGAACGGCGGCACCGACTAGGAACCTTCGAACCCCACCCGGTCAGGAGCACCGTGTACATGAAGCGCAAGACCACTCGCGAGGCCGTGGTCCTGGTGTGGGTCATGGCCGCTGTCGCCGGCTGTGAGCGCGGCCCGTCGCCCAACACCGTTACGTCCGAGACCGGTTGCCCCGCCGCCCTCGCCAAGGCCACCGCGGCCGTGCGGCAGGCGGAGCGACCCGGTACCGCTTGGAACGGCCCGACCAGCGGCCCTGCTGCGGCTCCCGGAAGGTCCTTGGTCTACGTCGCGCAGACCATGACCAACCCGGGCGTCGCCGGCGTGGCCCGCGGTCTGCTGGAGGCGGCGAGCGTGGTCGGGTGGAAGGTGCGGGTGATCGACGGCGACGGTACGCCCGCGGGCATCCAGGCCGCCCTCAGCCAGGCGATCACGCTGAAGCCGTCGGGGATCGTCGTCGGCGGCTTCGACCCCCTCCTGACGGCTCAGCAGTTGGCGCGGGCCGAAGCGGCCGGCATCCCGCTCATCGGCTGGCACGCGGTCCCGTCGCCCGGCCCGAGCGCGGACCCGAAGCTCTTCACCAACATCACCACCAAGGTGGAGGACGTGGCGAGGATCAGTGCGGACTGGGTGATCGCCCGCTCCGGGGGCGATGCGGGGACCGTCCTCTTCACCGACGACTCGATCCCGTTCGCCAGGAACAAGGCCGAGCTGATCAAGCGGGAGCTCGGCACCTGCGCGGGCGTCAGAGTCCTGGCCTACGAGAACATTCCGATCCCGGACGCCAGCCAGCGCACCCCGCAGGAGGTCTCGTCCCTCCTCTCCCGCTTCGGGGGGCGCTGGACGTACTCGGTCGCCATCAACGACCTGTACTTCGCCGACGCCGCTCCGGCCCTGCGCGCGGCCGGGAAGCCCGGCTCAGGGCCTCCCTTCAACATCGGTGCGGGGGACGGCGATCCCTCCGCCTTCCAGCGCATCAACGGCAGGAAGTACCAGTCCGCCACCGTCCCCGAACCGCTGAACCAACAGGGTTGGCAGATCGTCGACGAGTTCAACCGCTCCTTCGCCGGTCGGCCGCCGAGCGGCTACGTCGCACCCGTCCACGTCGCCACGGCCGCCAACAGCGTCGGAGCCACGGCATGGGACCCGGAAGGCTACCGCGAGGCGTACCGGCGGATCTGGCGCGGGTGAGGCTCCGGTGCGGGCGGTGCGCGAGGGGTCGGACTCCCGGCGTGTCAGGGATCACCCGACGCGCACCAGGGGCGGCGGGAGGGGACCGGCACCGCCATAGCCGCAACTGGTCCGGGACCCGAGGAACCGCCGACTGCGGAATGCGCTTCTCCGCTGACGCCAACGCCCGGGCGCACGGTCGCCACCTGACCACGAGATGGCTGACGGCACCTGGCCACTGGCATCGGCGGCTCACCGAAGACCGTGGCGGCACGCGCTCGACTGCTGAGGACTCCGTCGCCCTCTTGCGAGGGTCCACCGCAGCCGGTGCGGCCTGCGGGGCCTCCTGAGAACCACAGCTTCCCGGGCCGTGCAGGGCCCATCACGGCGCGATCGGAACACCGTCCGCTCGGCCCGATGTGAGTTCCGCGGCTGAGAGTGTCAGGATGAACGACATGAGTAATGTGTTCTTCGACATCACCATCGACGACCAGCCCGCCGGCCGTATCGTCTTCACCCTGTTCGACGACGTGGTCCCCAAGACCGCGCGGAACTTCCGCGAGCTCGCCACGGGCGAGCACGGCTACGGTTACGAGGGATCTTCCTTCCACCGCGTCATCCCGGACTTCATGCTGCAGGGCGGCGACTTCACCGCCGGCAACGGCACGGGCGGCAAGAGCATCTACGGCGAGAAGTTCGCCGACGAGAACTTCCAGATCAAGCACACCAAGCCGGGTCAGCTGTCCATGGCCAACGCGGGCCCGAACACCAACGGCTCGCAGTTCTTCATCACGACCATCGTCACCGACTGGCTGGACAACAAGCACGTCGTCTTCGGCGAAGTCGTCGAGGGAATGGACGTCGTGAAGCAGATCGAGACCCTCGGTTCGCGCAGCGGCGCGACCAAGGCGAAGATCACCATAGCCAAGTCGGGTGTCGTGGAAGCCTGATCGAGGCAGGGCGCTCAGGTCCGGGCGAGGAAGCTCGCCCGGCCCGGGCGTGCCGCGGCCCACAACCGTCCACCGCGGTTCGCCGGGGCACGCACGACAACGGCGCACACGCTCGTCGACGCGCCCGCCGCGGTCTGGAGCTGTCTGGGCTGTCTGGACGTTTCACGCTCCCAACCGCCCCTCTCGTCCCGCTACGCATCGTGACGTGCGGCCCGAGCCGTCGTCGCTCCGAGCCGCACGGCGATCACGCGCAGGCACCGCGTGGGACGGCACGGACGTCCTGGCACGCGGGGCGCTGCGCCGGGTCTATTCCCCGGAGTGGGCCTTCTGCAAGGCGGCGAAGTCGAGCTTCACCATCGAGAGCATGGCTCGCGTGGTCCTGTTCGCCTTCTCGGGATCGGGATCACTGATCATCTCGATGAGGCCCTTGGGGATGAGCTGCCAGGAGACGCCGTACTTGTCCTTCAGCCAGCCGCACTGGACCTCCTGCCCTCCCTCCGCGAGCTTGTTCCAGTAGTGGTCGAGTTCCTCCTGGTCGTCACAGAAGACCTGGAACGAGATGGCCTCGGTGAAGACGAACTGCGGCCCGCCGTTGAGGGCCACGAACTTCTGGCCGTTGGCCTCGAACTCGACGACCATGACGGATCCCGCGGGACCCGGGCCGGCCTCGTTGTAACGGCCGATGCGTCCCATCCTGGAGTTCTTGAAGATGGAGACGTAGTGGTGCGCGGCCTCCTCGGCCTGCCCATCGAACCACAGGCACGTGGTGAATCCGTCAGTGCTCATCGGTACCTCCTCGCAGTCGGGCGTGTACCACTGTCGACCGGTCCAGGGTCGCAAAGTCATCGCCCACCTCCGCGTCGCACACTCCCACGATCGAGATCGGCGCACTCGCCGGCTTGGGTACACGGCCGCCGCCCCACTGCTCGGCCCCGGTCGGAGCCCCTGAGGCGGGACCGACCGGGGCCGAGCGGGGTGTGCGTCACCGGCGGCCGGAGGGCTCCGCCCGGTTGCGCGTCCGGAGGAGCACGATGCCGGCGATCAGCAGCACCGCACCGGCCGCAGAGGGCCACAGCTGGGCGCCCGTCGAGGCGAGTCCGCCCTCCACGGCCTGCGGCTTGCCACCGCCGTCCGTGACGAGGCTGCTGCCGCCGCTGCCCGACGTGCCTTGCGAGGCGGTCGTATCGGCGGTGGTCCCGGCTTCGGACTCGGACTTCTGCCCACTGTCCGCAGCGTCCGGCTTGGCCGTGGCTCCGAAGGTGTCGGCATCCGACCCGGCTCCAGGCTGCTGATCACCACCACCAGCCTGCTCGTCACCACCACCAGCCTGCTCGTCACCACCGCCAGCCTGCTCGTCACCACCACCAGCCTGCTCGTCACCACCACCAGCCTGCTGATCACCACCGCCAGCCTGCTCGTCACCACCACCAGTCTGCTGATCACCACCATTGGCAGGTGGCGCGCCGGCGCCTCCGGGTCCGCACTGGCGCCCCTCGTTGACACACGTGACCATGGTCTGCATCAGGTTGTCGTCGAAGACGTTGATGAAGTCGCCGTGGTCGGTGATCGGCTTGTGCAGTTGCTCCGGGAAGGAGTCGACCGCGAAGACGCTCGGGTTGTTGCCGCCGAAGGACGGGGGCGGAACGTCGTAGACGATGCGCTGCACCAGCTGCGGAATGGCCTTGAAGCCGTTCGGGCAGCGGCCGTTCTGGTCCGCGAAGGCCACGTGCGTGCGGTGGTTGGCGCTGTCGGTGTTCTGACCATCCCAGCAGCTCTGGAACTTGAAGCTGCGAACCACCTTGCTGCCCTGCGGACAGATCGGGTACTTGTCCTTCAGCTGGCGGTTCTCGAAGCCGGTGCAGCTCCAGGAGGCGTTGGCGTTCTTGTCGCCGTTGACGAATGCCTTGGCGTCACCGGTGATGATGCGCAGGAACTTCGGCATCGCCGTGACCTTGGAGACCGGGCTTCCCACGAAGTTCAGCGTCACCTGCGACGGCTTCTGGATCTCGCCGACGTTCTTGTCCTTGCCGCCGCCGTCCTCCTGGGCGTCGTCCTCCTCCTGCCCGTTCTGCAGGCGCAGCACGGGCCAGTAGTAGGTCGACTTGTCCCCCTGGTCCTGGCAGGTGGTCTGACCGGCCGCGAGGTCGTCGTCACTGGCGAAGGCGTCGTTGGCCTGGTTGCCCACGTAGTCGTGCACGTGGTGGGCGCCGTTGCTCACACCGGGCGCGACGATCACGTTGTCCGGGTTGAACTTGCCGTTCTGGTTGGTGCCGCAGTCCGTGGTGAACGTACCGCGCGAGGCGTTGCGGAGCTTGCGCGGTTCCTGGACGTTGGGCCGTACGGACCGGATGTCGACGAAGTCGCCCTGGTCGGGCCCGTTACCGGCCTGACCCGGTGCCTGGTCCTGGTTCCCTCCGCCGTCGCCGTTGTTCTGACCGCCGTCGTTCTGTCCCTGCCCCTGGTCGTTGTTCTGCCCGCCGTCACCCTTGTCGGGGCGGTCCACCTGCAGGGTGCAAGGAGCCATGGACTCCATCCCCTTGGGACTCTTCCCCGCCGCGCGACTGATGGTGCCGACGATGCGCTCGATGGATGCCGAGCGCTTGTCCTCCAGGGGGCCGAGGACGGTCTTCTCGGCGTACGACGGGTCCTCGACCATCCGCGCCTTTTCGTCGGCGAACCGCTTGTAGGCCTCGGTGATCTGGCTGTCCAGGGTGGCCAGTTCGCGGTCGACCTGCTGCTTGGCGCCGTCCGGCACCGCGGGCAGCCCGTTCGCCACCTCGGGGCACTTGATGGTCGACGCGGATCCGGCGTTCAGCGTCTGGTTCTGCTGTTGCTCGTTGCCGTCACCGGACCCTTGCCCCCAACCCTCGCCGGCGGAGGCGTAGGTGTTGACCCCGATGAGACCACCCCCGCCCAACATCAGGGCGATCGAGGCGACGACGGCCCTTCTGCCTTTCCTTGAGCGTCTCCGAACTGAATGTCTCAATGGAACTCCTATGCTTCGTTGCCGGTCCGCCGTGTGCGCCGCACCGGGTGAGGGAGAAGCGCTGAGCTACAGCTGAGTGGAATACGGAGGACGCGCACGGCGCGTTCAGCGAGCAGAGGAATTCGTAGCAACCTCCAAGAATCGAAGGCGCATGAGACGGCATCAGACGGCAGCCCCACCCTGGGGAGGGGCTGCCTGTGTGGAGAGCGGTCGTACCGCTAGCGTTCCGAGCGGGCGGGGTTCAGGAGCGGGGCCGGTCGGTGCGCTCGGCCTGCTTCTTCTTGATGCGGACTGCTTCCTTGCGGACTTCCGCCTGGGTGGCGCGCTCCTTCTCGAGCCACTCGGGGGACTCCCGCTTCAGCTCGTCGATCTGCTCCGTGGTGAGGGGTTCGGTGATTCCTCCGCGCGCCAGGCCCGAGATCGAAATGCCGAGCTTGGCCGCGACCACCGGACGGGGGTGGGGGCCGTTGCGCCGCAGCTCCTGGAGCCACTCGGGCGGGTCGGTCTGCAGCGCGCTCAGCTCGTCCCGCGAGACCACGCCCTTCCGGAACTCTTCGGGAGTGGCTTCGAGGTACACGCCCAGCTTCTTCGCCGCCGTTGCGGGCTTCATGGTCTGGGAGCTCTGCTGCGACTTCATCACCCCAGGATATAGAGCGTGTGCGCGACCGCTGACCACGCCCGGTAACCTGGCCGGGTGACAGGCACGGAAGCACCCCGTTCGTTCCGGCTCGCGTACGTCCCGGGCGTGACACCCACGAAGTGGGTGCGGACCTGGCACGAGCGGATGCCCGACGTCCCACTCGACCTCGTGGCGGTGTCCGCGGCCGAGGCGCCCGATGTCCTGCGCCGGGGGGACGCCGACGCAGGCCTCGTAAGGTTGCCCATCGACCGGGAGGGCCTCAGTGCGATCCCTCTCTACACCGAGACGACCGTGGTCGTGGTCCCGAAGGACCACGTCGTGACGGCGGTCGACGAGGTGTCCCCCGAGGACCTCGCGGACGACGTGGTGCTCCACCCCCTCGACGACACCCTGGACTGGGGGGGAAGGCCTGGTCGGCCCGCGATCGAGCGGCCGGCCACGACCGGGGACGCCATCGAACTGGTGGCGGCGGGAGTGGGGGTGCTCGTCGTCCCCCAGTCGCTCGCCCGTCTGCACCACCGGCGGGACCTCACGTACCGTCCGCTGACGGACGCCCCCCAATCGCGCGTGGCGCTGTCGTGGCCCGAGGACGAGACCACCGACGAGGTCGAGGAGTTCATCGGGATCGTGCGCGGGCGGACCGTCAACAGCACCCGGGGACGCCGTCCCGCTGCTCCGGCGCAGCCGCAGGAGCAACGCCAGGCCGCCGGCGGTGCCCGCCGCAAGCCCGCGGCCGGGAGGTCGTCCGGGACGTCGGCCGGTAGGAGCCAGCGGAGTGGCGGCTCACGGAGCGCCAGGCGCGGCAAGCCCCGCCGCCGGTCGTAGCCCGAAGTGCCCCGCGGGCGGGCGGCGGCACCCGAGTGGCCGAGGAGGTGGTTTCCGTCGGGGTGACGTCTCCCCTCGGCGCCTCCTCCCCCGGCCCGTGGGCCGCGCCGATCGGCCCGGTCCCTTGCCGTGGAGTTCGGCCACGCCGTCACCCGGCCGATCGCGGGGCGACGGAAAGGCACCCGATACCCGACGGTCGCGACCGGTTCGTTCTCGTCGAGCGTCGCGGTGCGGTCGCGAGCACGCGGCACGCGACGGTCGGCCGGCCGGTGCTGCGGCTGGGGACCGCTCTCGTGCCACCGGGGACGCAGCGCGCATGGGCGAACGCCACGGGTGACGGCTCCCGAGATCATTGCGGAAGCACGCTCACCCGGGGCATCGGGAGCTGACGGCTCCGGCCGGCGGAGGTCCCGCCCGGATCGCGCGCGTGGCAGCGGACGGGTAACCCGACGGCTCCGGGACCGCCCGCCCCGCCCCGGCAGGCCGTCGTCCCGCCCGACCCTCGGTGGTCTGGGCGGATGCGGCACGCCGTCGCCCCTACGGCCTCGACCGGCGCCGCCCGCATCGTTGCAGGAGGCCGGGGCGTCGTCCGGTCGCCGTTGCGCCATGGTCCATCCCACCGGCACAACACCTACCTGCGGGCGGTAGGGCGCTCCCCTCCGACACGGTCCGGCCGCAGCGTGCTGCCCGGGAGGTGGCCGCGCAAGGCGGTCGCCCCGGCTCAGGGCAGCGGTTCGCCACGTGCCGCCAGCCAGAGCTCGTACCATTCCTCGTGGCCGAGGTCCGGCTCCCGGCGCGCGGCGTCCCGGCAGGCGCGGATGCGATCGGGATTCGCCGTACCGACGACCGGGGCGATGCGGGCCGGGTGGCGCATCAGCCACCACAGCAGGACGGCCTCCGCAGTGGTGCCCTTCTCCTCCGCCAGGGAGGCGATCCGCTGCGCGGTGGCTCGTTCCTGCGGCGTCTCCTGGCGTCCCGTGAAGCGCCCCTGCGCCAGGGCGCCCCAGGCTTGGAGTTCGATGCCGTGCGCACGGCAGTACTCGAGGGTGCCGAGCGGGAATCCGTTGGCAGCCGCCGCGCCGGTGTTCACCAGGACGCCCGCCTCGAGCCAGTCACGACGTCCGAGACTCATCTCCAGTTGGTTGCTGACGAGGGGCACGTCCAGACGGGCGGCCAACGGGGCGATCTGCTCGCCGGACATGTTCGACACGCCGAACCGCCGTACCAGCCCCTGCCGGTGCAGTGAGGTGAGCGTCTCGACGATGTCGTCGGGATCGGCGAGGGGGTCCGGGCGGTGCAGGAGGAGAATGTCGATGACGTCGGTGCGCAGCCGTGTGAGGCTTTCTTCCACGCGGCGCTCTATGGTGGGCCCCCGCAGGTCGTAGATCCCCGGACGCACGCCGTCGGGTAGGCGGATACCGCACTTCGTCTGCACCACGATGCGTTCGCGGAGTCCGGGCGCACGGGCGAGGACCTCGCCGAAGACCGCCTCGGACTTGCCGTGGCGATAGATGTCCGCGTGGTCGAAGGTGGTGACACCGATCTCCAGCGCCGCGACGACCGCCGCCTCCGCCTCGGCGATGTCCTCTGCCCCGTAGGGATCGGGCGTCCAGCTCCCGCCCAGTCCCATGCATCCGTACAGCAGGCGTCCGCCGCTCTGGCCCGTGTTCGTCGTCACCACACCACCTTACGGGGGGCGCTCCCGGCGGCCGGCCGGCGGGGAGCACGGTCGTTCCGCGGGCGTACCGGCCACCGTCGCTTCCGCGGCGTACCGCCTCGTCCACCGCGCGCGGGGACCCAGGAGGCGTTCCGTCGGTAGCCGGTCACGGCCGCCGGGCGACGTTCGCGCTGGAGAGGACCGGTGCACAGCGGGGGCGGCCCGGCACCGATCGCGTCGTCGGGCAGGGTGCAGCGAACCGGACCGACCACGGGAGGCTCGCCGACCACGGCTGCCCGGCGGCGTTGGGCCCTGTGTACGGACGCGGACGCGTGCGGTCCCGCTGTGTGTCGCGGTGCTCAGGACGAACTGAACCGCACCGTCAGCTCGGGACAGGGGCCGTCCGGTTCGTCCTCCGGCGGAGGGCCCCAGGCGGCCAGGGTCGCAGCCACGTCGTCCGCCGCGGACTCCAGGTAGCAGATCATGTTCAGCGGATAGCGCGTGTTGTGGAACATGTAGCGGTCCATCGGCGTGGGTCGCTCACTGATGGTCAGTCCCCGTTCGGCGGGCGGGCCTATGCGGTGCCAATCAGGGTGGAGGTGGATCGAGCCCAGGACGTCGACGTCCTCGCGTTCCGCCTGCCGGTAGATGCGCAACAGATCCTTCGGACTGCACCAGAAGCCCCTGCGGGTGTTCCGGTACGCCGCCCCGAAACAGGGAGCGACGGCCGTGTTGAACTCCTCGACGGCCGCCGGGTCGACGGCGCGCACGTTGCTGGCGAACTCCATTCCGGTGACCTTGGCGCACCTGTTCTGCACCCGGCCGATCAACACGGCGAAGCAGCACGGCGGTTCCGCGGGTGTGCAGGTGTCGTACTCGTCGCGCGCCACCCCGATGAAGGACTTGAGGGTGTCGAAGCTCAGCATGACGGCCGTCGGGGTGACGTCGTCCGCCGAGTGCCCGGGGACGGCGTCAGTCACGGTTCTCTTCCCCACCGCGTGAGGCCACGTCCAGTGCGTGCAGTTCGGCCGGCGACAGCACCAGGTCCACCGCGGGCAGGATCTCGGCGAGCTGGCCCGGTGTCCGACTGCTCGCAAGGGGAGCGACGACGTGCGGCTGGGCCGCCAACCATGCGAGCGCCACGGCGGCGCAGGTCGTGTTGGACTGCGCCGCGATGGCGTCCAGCACCGCCACCACCTCGTGGCCTCGGACGGTCGCGTAGCGGGAGGCAGCGGCGTTGCGTACGCTCTCCACCTGCGGTGCGCCCTTGCGGTACTTGCCGGTGAGGAATCCTTGGGCCAGGCCGAAGTACGGTACGCACGCCACTGCTTCGTCGGAACAGACCGGCGCTAGGTCGGTCTCGAACGGGGTGCGGTCCAAGAGGTTGTACGGCGGTTGCACCGCCACGTAGCGGGCCACTCCCAGGCGGTCGGCCACCTCGATCGCCTCCGCCAGCCGCGCGCCACTGATGTTGGAGGCGGCGATGTGGCGCACCTTCCCGGCGCGCACCAGTGCGTCGAACGCCGATAGCGTCTCCTCCAACGGCGTCCCGGGATCGTCGGCGTGCGCGTAGTAGAGGTCGATCCGGTCGGTCCCGAGACGCCTGAGCGAGGCTTCCACCGCCTCCTCGATGACCTTCGCGCCCAAACCGGTGAGCCCTCCGAGGCGGCCGACCTTGGTGGCTATGAGGACCTGGTCCCGGTTCTTGCGCGACGCCATCCATCGGCCGATGATCGTCTCCGACTCACCCCCCTCGTTTCCGGGCGCCCACTGGGAATAGGAGTCCGCCGTGTCGATGAAGTTGCCGCCGGCTTCGGCATACGCGTCGAGGATGTCGAAGGAGGTCGGCTCGTCCGCGGTCCAGCCGAAGACGTTGCCGCCGAGGCACAGGGGGAACACGTCGAGGTCGGTTTCGGGTATTAATGTCACGTTGGGTTCCTATCTGGGGTAGTCCACCGCAATCGCGCGCACGCGAGGAGCGGGATGCCTGCGGACGCGAGGCGGGGCGATCGGGTCGGTCGCGTCGCGCGGTGGATCCGACGGCCATCGCCTCCGCCGCGGGAAACCACGGTCGGCGTCGCTGACGCGAAGGCATCGGGCAACCGGGTCACGGGTGCCGAGGGTTCGGGCGCCGGCTCGGCACGACAGTTCCCGCGGTGCGTCCGCCGGACCGGTGCAAGGGGGTGACTCCCGGCGGGCACCCAGCCGGTCACGCTCACACCGCTACGAAAGGGCAGGCCTCTCGCGTGCTCCGGCAGGAGGCGGGAGGATCCGTGGTCACTGCGGGAGCCGTTGCTCGTATGGCTGCAGCACCCAGTCCAGCCCTTCCCCTCCGCGTGAGCCGTCGCCACCTCGCCCCATCCCAGCATCTCGCGATCTTGCGCAACTTTACTAGCGGGAATTCGTAAGTCAATACGAGTCCGGTGCGGTACGAAACCCGTACAGGGCGAGGGCAGTTCAGGAGTCGACCACAACGCCGGTGTTCGGCACCATGGCTCGGCTCAACCCTCGACCACCGCAATCAGCGCCGCACGTCCTTCGGCGTCCGCGTACAGCACGGGACGGTCCTCGCCACTCTCACTGCACTGGTCGGCCGATCCGGTCGCCCGGGTGACGGACGTGCCCCGAGAACGGCGCGGCTCCGTCACCCGGACTTCACGGCGCGAGCCCGTGTCGGACATCGCCCCCGCACCCGGCTCCCCGACGGTCGCTCCGTCAGAGCATCGAGCCGCCCGTGGCGTCGATGCACTGTCCGGTGACCCACCGCGAGGCGTCCGAGGCGAGGAAGGCGACGATGTCGGCGACGTCGGAGGGGCGCCCCATGCGGTTGAACACGGAGAAGGAGGCCAAGGCGGCCTCGCCCTCGGGAGTCGACCAACGACGCGCGTTCATATCCGTCGCCACGAAGCCGGGGGCGACGGAATTGACGGTGACGCCACGAGGGCCGAGGTCCTTCGCCAATGCCCGGGTGAGGGTCTCTACGGCTCCCTTGGTCATCGCGTAGGCGATCGACTCCGGGAATGCCACTCGGGCGGCGGCCGAGGTGATGTTGATGACGCGGCCACCGTGACGCAACCGCTTCAAACCGTGTTGAACGAGGAACAGCGGTGCCTTGGTGTTGACCGCGACGAGGCGGTCGAACAGTTCCGGTGTCACCTCGGCGACGGAAGCGGAACCGCTGGTCCCGGCATTGTTGACGAGGATGTCGACCGCCGGTTCCTCACCGTTTTCCAGCAACGCGCGGTCCAGGCGCTCGAAGAGCGTCTCGACATCGCCCGGGACACCGAGCTCGGCCGGGACCGGGAAGGCCCGCCCCCCGTCCTTTTCGATCCGGGCCACGGTGTCGTGTGCCGCTGCCTCACTGCTGCCGTAGTGGACCGCGACGAGTGCCCCGTCCGCAGCGAGTCGACGGGCGATGTCCCTCCCTATGCCACGGCTGGCTCCCGTGACCAGAGCGGTCTTCCCCTGCAATCCGTTCATGTGCTTCTCCTCCCCTGCGCTCCCCTGCGCAGCAACTCTGAGGACGGCCCGACCGGTGACGCGGTTCATTGCGCGTCGGATCCCGATCCCGGGCGGGTGTCGGCGCCGGTCCCGTTCCCCCTTCCGCGCGAGAGTGGGAAGGCGTCTCAGACGACGCCCTGCGCGAGCATCGCGTCCGCCACGCGTTCGAAGCCGGCGATGTTGGCACCGGTGACGTAGTCGCCCGGGGCACCGTACCGCTCGGCGGTCTCGTAGCAGGTGCGGTGGACGTCCCGCATGATGACGGCGAGTTGGTCCTCGACCCGTGCGAAGGGCCAGCTGTCCCGTCCGGCGTTCTGCCGCATCTCCAGGGCGCTGGTGGCCACCCCGCCCGCGTTGGCGGCTTTCGCCGGGCCGAAGGCGACTC
>NZ_JBHZCF010000030.1:0-50127 GCF_042755225.1 Streptomyces sp. NPDC059169
GTTTGTGTGCCGCGTTTGTGTGTGTGGCGGTGGGGAGGAGGCGCTGGTTGGGGGGGGGGGGGTGTGGTTTTTTGGGCACCCTCCTCCCCCCCCCCCCCCCACCGCCGGCGCAGCGCACCGTTTCGGCTCGATGCCGACCAGGCCCAGTAGCTCGAGCAGATTCCCGCCGAGGCCGTGACGAAGCCCTGCAGGGCGAACCCGCCAGGACCTCGACGCCGTCGTCGCCTGGCTCAGCAACTGCCAGAGATCCGGCGCCGTCGCAGTCCACGGTGGCAGGGCAACGCCGAGCGTCTGACTCCGCTGCAGGGGTTGTGCTGCGACCGGACCCGCCCGTCCACCTTCCCGCCTCCCTGCCGCCGCTCGTACGCGGCGGCCCGGACCAAGCGAGCCGAACTGGGCTACTTCAAGGCGGAGTTACTGTAAATTCCTGCCATGAATCAGGGCAAGGTGAGCGAGAACCCCGAGTTGCGCTTCTCCGCGGTGCTGGTGGGTTCGGCCAGGCTTCCGGGCGTGCGGATCCACCGGGAGACCTACCTCCGGAAGGCGCTGGCACGCTACTGCTCCGAGGAGGAGATCCGCAGGGCGGTCGAGGAGACCCCCGCGGCGGCGGGTATCGCCGCCGACGTTCTGGACCGGGCGGCCGACGATTCCATCCGCTACGAGACCGCCAAGGTCAGCGCTCTCTCAGCCGCTGCCGGGCTTCCGGGCCTCTTCGCCCTCCCCGCCACAGTGCCGGCCGACCTGGCCCAGTACTTCGGCCATATGCTGCGCATCTCGCAGAAGCTCGCCTACCTCTACAGCTGGCCCGACCTGTTCTCCGACGACGGCGATGACGTCGACGACGCGACCATGGGGATGCTCACGCTGTTCTTCGGCGTGATGTTCGGTACCCAGTCGGCGAATGCCGCCGTGGGGAAGGTCGCGGGGATGATGGCGGAGCAGGTCGCCAAGAAGCTGCCGCAGAAGGCGCTCACCCAGGGTGTCGTCTACCCCGTGGTGAAGAAGGTCGCGGCCTACATCGGTGTTCAGATGACGAAGCAGACCTTCGCCAAGAGCGTCTCGAAGGCCATCCCGGTCCTCGGGGCCGCTGTGTCCGGCACGCTCACCTTCACGACCTACCGCCCCATGGCCAGGCGGCTGAAGAAGCACCTCTCCGAGTCGGTTCTGGCGAAGCCGACGCACCACGTCGTGGTCGTGGAGGTCGAGGAGGTCCGCGAGACCTTCGTCCCGAAACCCGCCGAGGGCTCCGCCACCGACGGAACCGCCGCCACGGCGGAGCACCTCCGGCCCTCATAGCCCACCCAGGCCCTGCTGCTGCGCGACCACACGATGGTCCGCGACATGGCCGAACGCGTCCTCGGCAACGCCGTCATGTACACCGTCGGCTGCATGGAGCATCCGGAGGTCCCCCCCGGGCGTCGGCAAGCTCGTCGACATCGGCGTTCACCAACTCATCCTTGACACGCCCGTATGGTGGGCCCTCTGCGACGCGTACAACGAGGGCCGCTACAAGCACCACGCCCCGTTCATCGAGCGCCGCCGCGACGGGCTGTGCCTGCGCACGGCGGACTTCCTGAAGTCCATCGGCTTCGACATCGACGAGGAGCTGTGGGCGATCGACGGCACGGACTGCTCGCCGTGTGACAACAAGGTCCCCGACAGCCACTGAACGGTCCTGCGCGGGCCCCCGTCCTCGGCTCCCGGAGGACAGGGGCCGGCCCTTGCGAAGAGGAATCGCCTTGCCCGCACAGCACGACATCGCCGCCGAGACGCAGCTGTGGGACGCCTTCGCCGCTTCCGCCTTCAAGGACGACGCGGAGCCGAGCTTCTGCTGGACCCAGTACGCCGGACACGGACCCGGCCCGGAGCTACTGGGCGATCCGCGCTCCGTGCTGGAGATCGGCTGTGGCACCGGCTCTCGCCTACCTCGCCGAGCGAGGCATCGATGCCCGGGGTGTCGACCTGTCTCCCGTCATGGTCAAGAAGACCACCGCGAAATGGGGCGGCACCGGCGCAGAGTTCGTGTGCTCCGAGGTACTGGAGTACCTGAGCGAGCACGAAGAGGTGTACGACGCGGTCTACTCGATCTTCGGCGCTGCCTGGTTCACCGACCCGGGCCGTCTCTTCCCCCTGGTCCGCCGGCGGCTCAGGCCCGGCGGCGTCTTCGCGTTCTCGCAGCCGCCTGCCATCCCCGGCGCGTACGGGCCGCAGGGCATGTACAAGGGAGGCTTCGCCGGGAAGGCGATGTTCACCTACCGCTACAGCTCCCGTCCGGCCGTCTGGGAGCGACTGCTCACCCGAACCGGGTTCGCCATGGCTGACGCACAGGTCCTCGACGCTCCTCAGACTGGGCACATCGGTACGCTTCTCGTCCGTGCGGTGGTTCCATGACGGGCCCCCGTGACATGGGGGCGCTCGCCCTCCCACCCCACTGATCACCGCGAGCCGCGAGACCCCCCCGACGCTCCGGTCACCTGCGGCGGCTCCAAAGGGGTGATCTCCCGGTCGAAGAATGCGTGAAATTCCTCGCCGCGTTCGTACAGGGCATCGAATCCCGCGTTCGTCTCTCGGATCAGTGACCGATCGGTGTAGCGGTTGGCTCCGTCCGCGTTTCCGAGGTCGTCGTAGACGACCTCGTACATCACCGCATCGCCGAGAACGACGACCTCCGGAACGGGCTGAATCCGCTCGATGCCCGCAATTTCGCGAGCATCGAGAACCTTGATGTCGTCGCCCACCTCCGCGCGCACCCGCAGGACGTGCAATTCCCATTGCACGTACGGCGTGACCGGAAATTCCACGACGCGAAGACGGCGGTGTCTCACGCCCGATTGCGACGCCCGGCGCAGCTCCTGCGCATACTCCTCACGCCTCTCGTCGGCCAGGGTCAGCGCTCTCTCCCAGTCGCCGGCGGCGAAGGCCTCCCAGCTCGGGAAGCCGCGCTCCTGGAAGTGCTGGCCGCGCTCCAGCTTGTTGAGGAAGTCGATCCCGCCACCGGAGTAGATCCGGCCGAGGTCGGCGTGGTACGTGGGGCGGTCCAGGCGTTCGGAGGCGCCGCCGGGGAAGGAGTCAAACACTGGGGATGTCCGGCTTCGCCGCGATGAGCATGTTCCTCGGGATGACCACCAGTCGTTCGTCTGATCCGATCGAGACCCCGTCGGGCAGGTTCTTGCCGAGTGACTGGGTGAGGTCCCGGCCGATGACGGCGATGTCGCCGTTGGTGAGTTCCCAGATGTCAGGGCAGTCGGGAGTTCCGGTGGTGTTTCCGAGTTCCTGGGGTGATTTTCCAAGCCGCTGCTTGAAACTCGTGGCCGGATCCGCTTCCCATGGCCTGGACATCCCCATCGCCCCCTCGATCGGTCGGGATGCATCACTGTAGCCTGCAGCGGGATGACCTGGCCAGGTGTCAGACCTGGCCCGTAAGGGTATTGGCGAGGACTGATTCCTCCTTGTCCCATGGCGCTCAAGGCAGGAATGAGATTGACCGCAATGGCGATCACGTCACGTCTGACGAGTGACACTTTTCAGTTCCGCTGTCGGAAAATCAGGTGAACGGAGGGGGTGGCTGTGGACGCAGAAGTGGCATTGCTCGCACAGAGCGCGGGGACGACTCTGGTCGCGTTGATGGCGACCGACGCCTGGCAGCACATGCGTGACGGGATCACACGGCTCTGGCGCCGGACGCAACCCGAGCGCGCCGACACCGTCGCCGCCGAGTTGGAGGCCGGACGCGAGGACGTCCTGGCCGCCATCGCGACGGACGACCAGGAAACCCTGGACGAACTGCGCCTTCAGTGGCAGGGCTCGGTCCGGCGGCTGCTGGTAGCCCGGCCTGCCGCCGTCGAGGAACTGCGCGCGCTGCTGGACCAACTCGACCCCGATGGCTCGGCCGCCCGGCAGATCACCCAGCACGCCACCGCGTCCGGTCAGGGCAGGGTCTACCAGGCGGGACGTGACCAGCACATCACCGAGCGATGACAGGTGGCACGGACGGCCACGCCGAGGACCACGGGCGCGTCTACCAGTCGCGGGGCGATCAGCACATCACCGAGCACCACCACCACCACCGCAGTGAGGGTGCGGAGCACGGCGGACCGGACTCGGTGCGACGCCCGGCGGTCGGAAGGTGCCCCGTCGCGCTGCGCGACCGCAGCGAGGTGATGGAACGCCTGCGGGAGAGCGTCGGGGTGGAGTGCGGCGGCCAAGTCTATGTGTTGTTCGGCATGGGCGGCTCGGGTAAGACGGCGGTCGCCTGCGCACTGTTCGAGGAGGTCACCGGGGACCAGGGCCGGGTGGGCCTGTGGGTCAACGCAGCCGACCGCGCGAGCCTGCGCGCCGGCATGCTCGCCGTCGCCGCCGACCGAGGGGCGGCCGACGGCGAACTGCTCGCCGCGCGCAACGGCCTCAGACCTGCCGCCGATCTCGTCTGGAGATACCTCGACCGTTCCGCCGAACCCTGGTTATTGGTCCTCGACAACATCGACGAACCGGAGATCCTGCGGCACGGCAACTGGCTGCGCACCAGCCCGCGCGGCACCGTCCTGGTGACCACACGGCGCGCTGCGGCCCGGTGGTGGCCCGGCGCCGAGTTGCAGCACATCGGCGTTCTGCCCCGTGAGGACGCCGCGCTCGTCCTGCGCGATCTCGCACCGCACAGCGGGACGCCGGAACAGGCGGCGCGGGTCGCGGACCGGCTCGGGCGGCTGCCCCTCGCCCTCACCCTGGCGGGCGGCTTCCTCTCCCACCAGGTCATCGACCCCTGGACGATGGACGCCTACGGGGACCAGCTCGACGGAGACGAAGGGGTCCGGCTGATCGACCGGGGAGCCGACGCGCTGTCCGAAGCGGATCCCCGTCAACTGGTCGGCCTGACCTGGCAACTCACCCTCGACGCGTTCGAGGCGCGCGGGCTGCCCGAAGCGGTGGCCCTGCTCAGACTGCTGGCCCGGTTCGCCGCCGAGCCGTTGCCGCTGACCCTGCTCAACCACGGCGAGATCGGGGACGTGTTGCCTCGTGCCCGCACCGAGACGGCCCTCAGAGCCCTCCTCGACCAGTCGCTGGCCGAACTGGTCGACGCCGCCGGCACGCGCTGCGTGCAGAGTCACGGCATCCTGCTCGACAGCGTCTCGGCGGCCACCGCCGCGGATCTGGTGCCCGCCCTCGACACGACCGCCCTCCGGCTGCTCGACGCGGCCGTGCCCGTCACACCCGACGCGGGGCCGCACGATCCGCGGCTGCGCCTGCTGGTCCCTCACGCGCTGGCCGTGCTACGGCACATCGGCGAGCCGTCCGCAGCCGACGCACTGGCCGTCGCGACGCGGCTGGCGGTCGCCCTGCACCGGACCGGTGACTATCTCTCCGCCTGGGAGACCGCCCGCACCGCGGCGGACCTCGGACGGCGGCACCTCGGCGCGGACCACCGTACTGTGCTCGCCGCACGCTCCAGGGCGGGGCGGGCGCTGTTCCGGCTGGGCAGGTACGCCGAGGCCGAAGTGCAGCTCCACGCTGTCCGGGACATCCAGGAGCGTCTGTTCGGCGCCGACGACCCCGATACCACGGACAGCGGCTACGGGCTCCAACTAGTGCTGGCGAACCTCGGGAGACGCGAGGAATCCGTCGTACTGCTCCGCGACACCGTCGCAGGGCGGCGCTCGGCGCTGGGCGCCGAGCATCCGCTGACCCTGCGGGCCCGCGCCAGTCTGCTGGAGATGCTGCCCGCGGCCGACGTGGTCACCGAGGAAGGCGGCGCGCTGCTCGCGCTGCCGTCGGAGTGTGAGCGGTTCCTCGGCCCCGACCACACCGTGACCCTGGGGGCCCGCCACAACCACGCGTGGGCGCTGTACCTCCTGGGCCGCTTCGAGGAGGCGGACAGCGAGATCCGGCAGGTCGCCGGGACATACGTACGGCGCTTCGGGCCCGAGTACCCCGTCGTGCTCGCAGCCCGGCAACTCCTCTCCCGGACCCGGGCCGCCCTCGGGCACGTGGACGAGGCGATCGCGCTGATGACCGACGTCGTCGAGCGGCGGAAGCGCGGCCTGGGCCCCGAGCACCCCTTCACGGCCGCGAGCCGGCAACTCCTGGACGCCTACCGGTCAGGGCGATGGCGGCCGTAGTGCTTGCGACAGGACGGGGACGGCCGCACGGACGGTGCGCGAGGATATACGGCAGGTGGTCGCCGGGAGTACGGATGTAGGGTGCTGTGCGCAGGCCGTACGGGTGACGTTCAGGACGAGTCGGACCGGCCTCGGGCCCCGGCGGCGGACCCCGCGCGTCCGCGTACGAGCAGCAGCACCGACCACCGTCAGGGAGAGCGAGACCCGTAATGGCCCAGCCGCCCCTCCTCCACGATGTCATCGACATCAAGAAGAAGATCTCCACTTCGGACTTCGTGCTGTCGCTCGCCGAGGCGACGACACCCGAGGGCGCGCAGAACGCGCTCAAGGACTACGTCGTCACCGAGCGGCTGCGGGAGAACTTCGACGAGGCGCTGGCCCTGATCAAGTCCTCTCTCGACGGGCACCGCTCCAAGGCTGCCTACCTGCACGGCTCGTTCGGTTCCGGCAAGTCGCACTTCATGGCGGTGCTGTACGCGCTGCTCAGCGGCGACCCGGCCGCCCGTGCCCGTACCGAGTTCGACCCGGTGCTGACCAAGCACGAGTGGCTGACCACGGACGGCAAGAGGTTCCTGCTCGTGCCCTACCACATGCTCGGCGCGAAGGCCCTCGAGCAGCGGGTGCTCGGCGGGTACGTCACGCACGTCAAGAAGCTGCACCCGGACGCCCCTACCCCGCAGGTGTACCGGACCGACTCCCTCTTCGCCGACATCTTCGCCATGCGCGCGAACATCGGCGACGAGGCGCTCATCCGCGGCCTGGGCGGCGGGAGTGAGGCCGACGACGGCGAGGAGGACGAGTGGGGTGAGGGCTTCGCCTGGACCCCGCAGCTCCTCGACACCGCGCTCGCCGCGGAGGAGGACCACGAGGGGGGCACGCCGCTCAACCTCCGCAACCCCTCAACCCCGGTCGAACTGCGGGCCAAGCTGGTCAGCGACGCCGTCACCAACCTCTTCCCCGGCTTCGCCAGGAACGCGGCCGAGGACGAGCACGGCTTCATCTCCCTGGACGCCGGTCTTTCCGTCATCGCCGAGCACGCCAAGTCGCTCGGCTACGACGGCCTGATCCTGTTCCTGGACGAGCTGATCCTCTGGCTCGCGACCCTCATCCACGAGCAGAAGTTCGTCGCACGCGAGGCCAGCAAGATCACGAACTTCGTGGAGGGCGGTGACGCCCGCCGCGCCATCCCTGTCGTGTCGTTCATCGCCCGCCAGCGCGACCTGCGGGAACTCGTCGGCGAAGAGGTGTCCGGCGCGGCGGAAGCCTCCATCCAGGACACCCTGAATCTCGCCTCCGGACGGTTCGACAAGATCACCCTGGAGGACCGCAACCTCCCGCAGATCGCCCACGCGCGCATCCTCAAGCCGAAGGACGCCGAGGCGGAGCGACTCGTCGACGCGGCCTTCGAGCAGACCAAGAGGGTCGGCACCCAGGTCTGGGACACCCTGCTCGGCTCGGAGAAGGGCACGACCGGCGCGGACGCGGATTCGTTCCGGCTGACGTACCCGTTCTCGCCGGCGTTCATGGACACCCTCGTCCACATCTCGTCCGCGCTGCAGCGTTCCCGTACCGGTCTGAAGCTGATGGGCCAGCTGCTCGCCGACCACCGCAACGAGATCCGGCTCGGGCAGCTCATCCCGGTCGGCGATCTCTACCCGGTGATCGCGGAGGGCGGCGACAAGCCGTTCACCGACAGCCTGAAGGTCGTCTTCGAGGCCGCCGACAAGCTCTACAAGACCAAGCTGCGGCCCTATCTCCTCACCTCGTACGACATCACCGAGGACGACGTCGAGCAGTACGTCAACCGGCCCGAGGCCATCACCGACCCGCAGCGTGCCAACCGCTGCCGTATGTTCGTCGGCGACAACCGGCTCGTGTGCACGCTGCTGCTGTCGGCGCTCGCGCCGAGCGTGCCCGCGCTGGCCGAGCTGACCATCCGGCGGCTCGGCGCCCTCAATCACGGGTCGGTCCTCGCGCCCATCCCGGGCGCCGAGGTCGGCATCATCAAGAACAAGATCGCCGAGTGGGCGGCCAGGTTCCCCGAGATCAAGGAGACCGGCACCGACGCCAACCCCGGCGTACGGCTGGAGCTGTCCGGTGTCGACGTGGACTCCGTCATCGCCAACGCCCAGGTCAACGACAACCCCGGCAACCGGGTCGCCCTCGCCCGGCGCCTGCTGTCCGAGGAACTGGGCGTCGAGCACGGGCAGTTGAGCGATCAGCTCGGCTTCGTGTGGCGCGGAACCGCCCGCACCGCCGAGATCGTGTTCGGCAACGTCGCCGATGAGGACGAGCTGCCCGACCACGACCTGATGCCGCAGGAGGACGGCCGCTGGCGGATCGCGATAGACCTCCCCTACGACGAGGGCGAGTGGGGCCCCGTCGAGGACGTCAACCGCATCCGGCGGCTTCGTGAGCGCCAGCAGGGCGAACGGTCCCGTGTCGTCGCCTGGCTACCCGCCCACCTGTCCGCACAGCGCTTCGCCGACTTCCGGCGTCTCGTCGTCATCGACAAGGCCCTCGCCGACGAACACCGTTTCGACACCCAGTACGCAGGCCATCTCAACGCCGACAACCGCAGCCGTGCCAAGGGCCTCCTCGAAACCCAGCGCGAGGCGCTGCTCAAGCAGGTCAAGGGTGCCTTCAAGCAGGCGTACGGGCTCGCCCAGAAGCAGCCCGCCGACGTCGTGCCCGACTTCGACGACCATCTCGTCCCGCTCCCCGACGTCGACGGCCTCACCCTGTCCTTCGGGCAGAGCCTGCACGACGGCATCCGGCACATCGCGGGCAAGCTGCTCGCCCACCAGTACCCGGCGCACCCCGACCTCGACCCCGATGGCACCGGCATCGCCGTCAAATCCGCCGACAGCCGCAAGGTGTTCACCCATGTGCGGGCCGCCGCCGAGGCGCGGGACGGGCGAGTGGAAGTCCCGGCCGCCGACCGCAAGCTCATGCAGCGAATCGCCGGGCCCCTGCGCCTCGGGCAGCAGAAGGAGGCGTACTTCGAGCTGTCCCGCTACTGGGCCGACCATTTCCGCCAGCTCGCCAGCGCCCAGGGCGTCACCGGAGACCTGTCCCTGATCACCCTGACGGACTGGACGGACAAGCCCGACCCGCGCGGCCTGCCCGACTTTCTCGCCCGGCTCGTCGTCACCGCGTTCGCCGAGATGGACGACCGCGTGTGGGTACGGGGCGGCACCGTTCTCGATCCCGCACCCGAACTGTCCGCGATCAAGGACCATGACGCGCTGCGCAGCCAGCCGCTGCCCGCCGAGTCAGACTGGGACACGGCACGACAGCGCTTCGAGACGATCTTCGGGAAGAAGGCTCCCGCCCTGCGGCGCGGCCGAATGGTCAACCAGTTCGCACGGCAGCTCATCGAGGCCGCCCGCGACCACCGGGACCATGCGGCCGACCTGGTGCACCAGTTGGAGGCCCACGCCTCCTTCCTCGGCCTCGACCAGACCGTCGACACCGGACGGCTCGCCCTCGCCCGCCGCTCCCTACAACTGCTGGACGCGCTCACGGCGGAGGCGGGCAAGGGCGCGGCCGGGGCGAAGAAGACCGTGGAGGCCCTCGCCTCCTTCGACCTGGGCGAGACCAGCGCCGACCGGTACGGGACGTCCATCAAGCAGGCCCGCAGCGTCGCGGAGGCCGTTGCTTCCGCGTCGTGGAGCACCCTCGAACTCGCCGCCGGACTCGGTCCCGAGGGCGCGGCACTACTCGACTCGCTGTGCAACGTGGCCCGCGACGACCAGCGCACCGCGGACCTGTGCGAGGCCTTGACCCGCACCCAGCGCGAGGTCGTCGCCCTGGTCAAGCGCAGCCAGGCCGCCGCCCCGCGGCCGCCCGCGCCCGTCGCGCCGCAGCCCACGGCCGACGACCTGTCCCTGAACACACCGACCAGCGACCCGCGCATCCCGTACACCCCGCAGGAGCCCGCCGCACCGGCTTCCTCCGGCAGTGGCTCCGCGCGGAAGGCCGGTGGTCGCCGTACGACCGTGGCACGCGCTGCCGCCGACCTCCAGGCGGAACTCTCCGAGCTGGCCGCCCGCCACCCCGACGCGACCATCGAGATCACCTGGAAGGTCGTCGAATGACGAACACCGTCGCCGCGGCCCCGGGCGCCGTCCGGCTGAACAGCGCAACCGTCACCCAGTACCTGTCCTCGCAGTCCTCCCTCACCGCCTCCCTGACCGCGGACGGCGGGGGCAGGCGCCGGGTCGTGCTGCTGCGGTCCGCGCCCCAGTGGGACGGGCCCGCCGAACCCGCCTGGGGCGAGGGCCGGACGGCCGGTGTCGCGCCGGCGCCCTCACCGCTCGCCGTCCACGAACTCGTCCTCGACCATCTGACGGGCCGGCGCGCCGGCCCCGCCGTCCTGGTGGTCCTCACCGACCGTGAGCAGAACGAACTCGACCCGGCGATCACCGCCCGCGTCCACAAGCAGCGCATCGACATGGTCGACAGCTGGGACGTCGTGCGAGAGGCGTTCGGCGCCCGGCAGATCGACCCGCGCCTGAAGGACGTCAACTGGGCCGCCGAAGCGTTGCTCGACGCCACCCCGCCAGGCGGTTGGCCGCCGGTGCCCGGCGGCTGGCTGTCCCGGCAGTACGCCCTCACCGCGCTCGCCCAGCGCCGCCTGCGTCTCGGCCGCTACGACACCGAGGGCGGCCCGCGGCGCCCCGGCGAGGACCGGCTCGACGCCCAGACCCTGTTGCACTGGTCGACCCGGCCCGGAGCCCCCGAAGGACTGCTGGGCCTGCGCGGTCCCGAGCGCTCCGGGCTGACCGCCTTCCTCGGCGAGGAGGACCAGGCCGGTCTCGCCGGACGTGCTCTGCTCGCTCTGGTCGACGCCGAGCGCGGCGCGGACGCCGCCGCCTACGGCCTCGTGTGCGCGGCCTTGTGGCAGCACGCCGCACCCGCGCCCGAGACGTATCAGGCCCGGGGGCGTGCCGAACGCTACCTCGGCGACCAGCCTCCGGCCGTCGGCGACCAACTCGACGCACTGGTGGGCGTCTTCGGACGGTCCGCCGAGGAGTACGTGAGCACGCTGCTGACGGCCGGACACCGGGGAGGTGGCGCCGACGCCGACCGGGCCCGCGAGGCGCGCCGCACCAGCGGCATCGTGCTCGACCGGGCCGCCGTGCTGGCCCGCCAGTTCGGCGCGGAGGCGGCCGTCGCGGCGAGCCCCGTCCTGCGCGGCGGACTGGAAGCACGTTGCACCGCCGTCGGCCAGGCCCTCGCGGCGGGCGACACGGCCGCGGTTGTGGAGGCCGTGCGACGGCTCGCGGACCACCGGCTTGCCACCGACCCGGAGGAGTCCGCCCGCATCGAACGCGCTCGCATGGGGCAGCGTCTCGCCCTCTGGCTGGCCACCGACCCGCTCACCGACGCCTCCAGCGTCGGCGCCGCCATACAGCGGCACATCGCCGAGACCGGCTGGGCCGACCTCGCCCTGGAGCACATCGAGGCCGGTGGCGACCCGGACTCCGAGCTCAAGGCCGCCTACGACACCCTCGGCGCGCGTGTCAGGGACCGGCGGCGGCAGATCGACGCGTCCTTTGCGCGCTTGCTGGCCGGCTGGACGGAAGACGGCACCCACCCCGGCGGCATGCTCACCGTCGAGACGTTCCTCGACCGGGTGGTCGGACCCGCCGTCCGGCGTGGGGAGGAACGACGGGTGCTGCTGGTCGTGCTCGATGGCATGAGCGCGCCCATAGCGAACGAGCTCGGCGAGGAACTGCGCCGGTCCTGGGCGGAGTTCGACCCGCTGTCCGAGGGCACACCGCGTCGGCGGGCGATGGCCGCCGCCCTCCCCACCGTGACGGCCGTGTCCCGGACGTCGCTCTTCGCAGGCACTCTGATGAAGGGCACCCAGGCCGACGAGAAGAGGATCTTCCCTGCGCTGAAGTTGTGGAGCGGGGCTCCGGCCGCCGTCTTCCACAAGGACGACCTGCGCACCGAGACCGCGGGCGACACCTTCGGTCCTGTCCTCACAGAAGTGCTCGCCGACGGCAGGACCCATGTCGCCGTCGTCCTCAACGCCATCGACGACCGCCTGGCCAAGGAACAGAAACTCGGCGACGGAACCTGGCGGGTCGACGACGTGCCCGGCCTGCGCGACCTGCTCCGGGTGGCGGCGGCCCAGGGCATGGCGGTGATCGTCACCAGCGACCACGGCCATGTCGTCGACCGGCACGGGACGAAGGTCGACCCGGCCACCGAGCCCGCGTCCGCGCGCCACCGCCTGCCGGGGGGTCCGCTCGCCGAACGGGAGATCGCTCTCACCGGCCCTCGCGTAGTCTGGCCCGAACCCGGCGCGTCCATCGTCGCGCTCTGGGACGCAGACTCCCGCTACACCGCCCTCAAGGCCGGCTACCACGGCGGTGCCTCCCTCGCCGAGTTCACCATCCCGGTGCTCGCCTTCCTGCCGTTCGGGGCGGAACCGCCCAAGGAATGGCGGGAGTTGGGTGATCAGCGGCCACCCTGGTGGGCTCCGGAGGAGGCGGGGAAGCCGGTGTCGGACGAGGGCCCGGCTCAGTCGGCAGGCGCGGTTCCGAAGAAGGGGACGACGAAACCCCGCAAGAAGCAGCCCGATCCCGAGTCGCTGCCCGACGCGCTGTTCGACGTGGCGCTGACCGCCGGGGGAGACGACGCCCTGCTCACCCCGATCGTCGTCTCCCGGACCGAGGTGCTCGTTACGGCGCTGATCGACTCGGAGACATATCAGGTGCAACTCGACGGTCTGGCGCGCAAACCGCAGCAGGAGCAGGTCCACAAGGCACTCGCCGCCCTGCTCGACGCGGGCGGCACGCTGCCTGTGACCGCGCTCGCCCAGCGTGCGGGCATGCCCACCGCCCGGGGCGACGGCTTCGCCGCCGTCCTGAGGCAGCTCCTCAACTACGACGGCGTACAGGTGCTGGAGACCCTGCCGGACGGGCGCACGCTACGGCTCCAAGAGGCGCTGCTGCGTGAGCAGTTCGCCCTCCGAGCGGGCTGACGGCATTCGGGGTGCCTCCGCCGTGCGAGTCGAGGCACCCCGCCGCCTCAGGCCACGAACGCCCGCAGCAGCTTCGCGAACGTCGTCAGCTCGTCGAGCAGCTCCTGCGGAAGCGGCTTCTCGTCGAAGTGGGCGATCCGGTTGCGGATGTCCTTCACTCGTTTCAGGCGGCCGATGAACTGCTCCCTGGGCATGTTGGGCCACTTCAGGGCTTCCCAGTTGGCGTCGGCACGCTCGGCCAGCGATGTCTTCGTCTGGTCGCCGTCCAGGAGCCTCAGATAGTCGCCGAACATGAGGTCGGAGACCTGGCCGGTGCGGTGCTCGGCCCTCTTGTTCGTCTGTACGGCCTTGATGGTCTCCTCGTCCAGCGCCCCTCCCAGGCAGCGGCGCAGCAGGGACTCGATCTCCCCGACGATGAAGAAGGGCCGTGCCGCGCCCTCGAAGCGGTCCGTGACGTCCGCCGCGGTGACGATGCCCGAGAGACAGCCGTCGTCCCCCCGGACCAGGAGGTAGCCGTGCTCGCGGATCACCGGCAGGGCGGAGAAGAACTCCTGGCGGGTGTCGGCGACCGGAAAGGAGTCCTTCTCCATCGCGTTGTCCAGGGTCGGATGCTTGCCCGCCTCGTACATCTTGGCGACGGACCCCCAGGTGACCACCCCGTGGATCTGCGCCATACCGGTGGTCACCGGGACCTGGGCGATGCCCTTCGTGCGCATCAGGAACGTGGTTTGCGCCAGCGGCATACCGGGACCGACGGACACCAGGCCGCGCCGCGCCGACGGAATGTCCCCGAGCAGCAGACGCTGAGGAAGGGCGGCCGAGGGCAGGGCCTCCTCCGTCTCGTCCTCCTCCGCGTCGGCCGGAGCGGCCTGCGCGGGGACGGACGCGAGCGGCACCACGTCGACGTTGCTGCGCTGGCCGCACACGGCGAAGTCCGGCAGCGTCGTGAGACCGGCGTCCGTGAGTGCCTGAGAGATACGGTGCACCGTCCGGTGGTCACGGACCCTGACCCGGAACAGGTCGAGGATGTCCTGCACGGGGACGGTCCTGCCCTTGAGCGCGGCGAGGTCCTGGCCGCTCGGTGTGGTCGTCATCGGGTGTCGCCCTCCGTGAGGTCACGGAGCATGGTCCGCTTGCCCATGGCGGCGTGCACGAGTTCCTGCAATTGTTTGGAGCGGTCGCGGTAGAAGCGCCCGTAGTCGTTGTCGCGGAGTGCCGCCGGATCGATGAGGTGAGTGGCGAGTACGTCGTCGAACCATTCGGGGCGCATGTCGGAGGCCGCGACCATGGTGGACAGGTAGGAGGCCGGTGCCCCGGTCATGTCCATCGCCGCGCGGTAGGACAGCGGAGTCTTGTTCACGATGGAATTCGCGGGCAGGCCCTCACTGTTGCCCCGCCGGAACCATGCCTTGGGGAAGATCTGCCGGACGTCCACGCCGTACTCGTCCAGCCGGCCAGGGCTGAGCGGCCTGTCCGTGTAGTGCCAGTCCACTGCCCCCTGCTTGACCAGCAGGGCGTAGATGCCCTTGTAGGCGGCGCTGTTGCGGGTGGTGAGGCTGTCGAGGCGGTCGGCGAAGAAAAAGGCGTCCGTGACGGTGTCGGGCGCCCGGTCGTCCTGCGCGATCCAGGGGACGAACTGCTCGACGTCACGGGTGAAACGGGTCTCGGTGGAGCCGCCGTACATCTCGCCGAGCACCCCGCACCAGTACCACTGCTCGGTCTTCTCCTCCGCTCCCAAGCCGTCCAGGGCCGTGTCGAGGATGGCGCGGACGGCCGCGAGCGGGACGAGCTGCGTCTGATACGGCAGATCGTTCGGCCGGACAATGCACTGCCGTTCCAGGAAGTCACCCACCCACGCGAAGGCATCGGCGAGTTTCGGCGCCAGCCGGACGAAGTCGGCCAGTGGGAGGTCCAGCAGATCCCGGCGCTTGCACGACACCGTCGCCCCGGTGCCTGCCTGCTTCCGCTCCCAGGTGCGTACCAGCGCGATGGCCTGGAGAAAGTCGATACTGCTCAGCCCGTTCTCGATGCCCCGGTCCAGACGGCCGAAGACCGGGTACTTGGCTGCCAACCCCTGCTTGATCTCCCGCCACACTTCGGGGAGCTGGTAGTAGTCCCCGGTCCGGTCCACGTACTCGCGGTCCCCGGCGTAGGTCGCGGTGAGCAGTTCGAAGACGTTCAGGGGCACACCGCCGGTGTTGACCCGCTCGAACACCGCGCACACGGCGTCCATGGAGGTGGAGGAGGCCAGCCGGATCATCGGGACCTGGAAGGCACGGACCTGCTGGAGGACCGACTCGTCGAACTGGCCCCACAGGTCCCAGTTCCGGTCCTCGTCCGCCTTGATGTACGCCTTCTTCCACTGGTTCACGCGCTGGGCGTCGAAGACGAGGTGCAGAGGGAAGAGGCCAGCCGTGCACTCACCCTCCGTGGTGGTCAGATCCAGCACCACCGTGCGGTTGAAGTCGGTCCGGAGCACCTTGTCCGCCGGGACTGACAGGATGGCTTCGTCGCGGTCTGCGGACGGTCCGACGGCCTTCGCGATGTCGACGTAGTACCAGCGCTCGATGGGCTTGCCCCGGGCGTCCGCGGTTTCCACCGGGGCGTCCAGCCACAGGGCCTGGAAGAGGGAGGTGAGGCGCTGCTGCCCGTCCAGCAGGAGGAGCTCCGCGGCCGGATCCCCGTCCGGGCGTGCTCCGGTGAGCGTCCGGGAGCGGAATCGGGTGGCGCCGCCCGTCTGCAACGTCATCACCACGCCGAGCGGATAGTCCAGCGTCACCGTCGCGATGATGGCGCGGATCCGGTCGTCGTCCCATTTCCAGTTCCGCTGAAAGTCAGGCAGTTGTAAGGAGCCCGACGCCACGTCAGCGAGTACGTCCTTGAGCTTCACATTGTCGAGTGCCGCCATGTTCGTCCCACTCTCACCCTGGCATATGTACGGAGAGTGATTCCAGCAGCGCCTCCAGGTGACCGTCAACCGATTCAACGAACTGGGCGCCTTGCCAGGACGCCGCCGGAGGCGCGGACCCGTCGACGGCCCCCGTACGGGCGTCCCCGGCGAAATGGAAGACTGGTTCCTGTGAGCACCACCGGATCCCAGCGCCCCGCACAGGTGAGCGCCGCCCGCCGCCGTACCGTCATCGACGCGCTGCGGCGCGGTGCCGTGCCGGACAGTGGACTCGACCTACTGGCCACCGGACTCGACCGGTTCGAAGCGGCCCTTGACGCTGAGCTTGATGCCGTAGCGGCCGGCGGCTCCGTATTCAAGGCCGTGCGGGGTGAGTACGGGTCCGGCAAGACGTTCTTCACTCGCTGGCTGGGAGAGCGGGCCAAGCGCCGAAACTTCGCGGTTGCCGAGATCCAGATCTCGGAGAACGAGACCCCGCTGCACAAGCTGGAGACGGTCTACCGACGGCTCACCGAACGGCTCGCCACCTCCAGCTTCCCGCCGAGCGCACTGCGGCCCGTGGTCGATGCCTGGTTCTATGCCCTGGAGGAGGACGCCCTCGCGGCCGGTTCGACCGAGGAGGAGCTTCCGAGCGAGGTGGAGACGCTGCTCGTCGCACGGCTCGCCGAGGTCTCCCGGCACGCCCCGTCGTTCGCCACCGCTCTGCGCGGCTACCGAACCGCCCTCGCGGCCGGCGACGAGGCGACCGCCGCGGCCGTCCTGGCGTGGCTCGGTGGCCAGCCGCACGTCGCCGCCTCCGCCCGCCGGGCCGCTGGGGTGCGCGGCGACCTCGACCACTTCGGCGCGCTCGGGTTCCTGCAGGGGCTTCTCACGGTGCTGCGCGACTCCGGGCACACCGGGCTGTTCGTTGTCCTCGACGAGGTGGAGACACTACAGCGTGTTCGGTCGGACGCCCGCGACAAGGCACTCAACGCGCTGCGGCAGCTCATCGACGAAGTGCACTCGGGCCGCTTCCCCGGCCTCTATCTGGTCATCACTGGCACCCCGGCCTTCTACGACGGCCAGCAGGGAGTGCAGCGACTGGCGCCGCTCGCCCAGCGGCTGGCCACCGACTTCACCACCGACCCGCGCTTCGACAACCCTCGCGCCGTGCAGATCAGGCTTCCCGGCTTTCACCAGAAGTCCCTGGTCGGACTCGGCCTCACCATCCGTGACCTGTACGCCGACGCCGCGGAAATTCCCGAGCGTGTGCGGAAGGTCGTCGACGACGCGTATGTAGCCGACCTCGCGGTGGCCGTCGGCGGGGCGTTGGGCGGGAAGGTCGGAGTAGCCCCCCGGCTGTTCCTGAAGAAACTTGTCGGGGACGTGCTCGACCGCGTCGACCAGTTCGACGACTTCGACCCCCGGAAGCACTACCGGCTCACCGTCGCCGACAGCGAACTCACCGACATCGAGCGGAACTTGGCCGCCACGGTCTCAGGTGTGTCCGCGTCGGCCGATGACATCGACCTGGAGCTGTGATGGCGGACGTGGGACTCTCGGCCGGGAAAGACTCGGGTGACGAGGACGCCGACGTACTGGACCGACTCGACCCCGTCGTTCTGCACCACATCGTCAACACTCTCGGCTGGCCCGATCTGCGCCCCCTGCAGCGAGCGGCGATCACGCCCCTCATCGAGGGACAGGACGCCGTACTGCTGGCTCCGACGGCGGGGGGCAAGACCGAGGCGGCCTGTTTCCCCCTGCTGTCGGCGATGACCGAGCAGAAGTGGACCGGCACATCAGTGCTGTACCTGTGCCCGCTCAAGGCACTCCTCAATAATCTGGTCGGTCGCGTCGACGCGTACGCCCAGTGGCTGGGGCGACGAGCCGCGCTCTGGCACGGTGACACCAAGGAATCGACTCGCCAGCGACTCCGGACCGAGACGCCGGACATCCTGCTGACCACGCCCGAGTCGCTCGAAGCGATGCTGATCGGTGTCAAGACCGACCACGCCCACCTGCTGGGAAGCGTCCGGACCGTCGTCATCGATGAAGTGCACGCGTTCGCGGGGGACGACCGGGGATGGCACCTGCTCGCCGTGCTCGAACGGTTGGAGCGGGTCACCGGACGGCCCATCCAGCGCGTCGGCCTCTCGGCGACCGTCGGCAACCCGGCCCAATTGCTGCACTGGCTGCAAGGCGCGGGCGTGGGTAGTCGCACCGGTCAGGTGGTCGCCCCCGGAGTGCACCTGCCGGCCACCGGCGGTGGACACGGTGACCAGGCGAGTCCCGAGCCGGCCGGCAGGCCTGCGGGCGAGGTGGAGCTCGACTACGTCGGTTCACTCGACAATGCGGCCAAACTCATCGCGGCGCTGCACAGGGGAGAGAAACGGCTCGTCTTCTGCGACTCGCGCCGCCAGGTCGAGGAGTTGGGCGCGGCGCTTCGCGCGCGCGAGGTGACCGTCTTCCTCTCTCACGCCTCGCTCTCCGTCGATGAACGCACCCGTTCCGAGCAGGCGTTCGCCGAGGCCCGCGACTGCGTCATCGTCTCCACGTCAACCCTTGAGCTCGGCATTGACGTCGGTGACCTGGACCGCGTGATCCAGGTCGACTCGCCGGCATCCGTCGCCTCGTTCCTGCAGCGCATCGGCCGCACCGGCCGGCGTCCGGGCACGGTGCGGAACTGCCTGTTCCTCACCACCTGCAAGGACACACTGCTGCAAGCGGCGGGCCTGTTGCTGTTGTGGTCGCGGGGCTGGGTGGAACCGGTCGTCCCCCCGCCGGAACCGCGGCACCTGGTGGCCCAGCAACTGCTTGCCGTCACCCTGCAACAACACAAGCTCGGCGACCAGTTGTGGGACCGGCAATGGAACGGCCTTGTCCCCTTCGACACGTCGGCTGCCCCCATCCTGCGCTTCCTCACCGAGGAGGGCTTCCTCGACAGTGACGGTGGGATGCTGTTCGTCGGCCCCGAGGCGGAACGCCGCTTCGGGAAGAGGCACTTCATCGAACTCACCGCCTCCTTCACCGCACCTCCGCAGTTCACCGTCCTGTCCGGACGCACCGAGATCGGTCGCACCGACCCGAGCGTGCTCACGGAAGAGCGCCCCGGCCCCAGGCGATTGTTGCTCGGTGGACGCAGTTGGCAGGTCACGTACATCGACTGGCTGCGTAAACGTGTCTTTGTCGAGCCGGCCGACGGCGGCGGAATCGCCAAATGGATGAACGGCGGCGTCGCCGGACTGTCGTACGCCCTGACACGCGCCATGCGTGAGGTGCTGCTGGGCACGGATCCACTGGTCTCCCTCACTCGGCGGGCGGAGGCGTGCCTGGCCGAACAGCGCGAATCCGACGCACCCAACACCGTCCACCCGGGCGGCACGCTGATCACACGTGTCGGCTCCGACGTCCGTTGGTGGACCTGGGCCGGCTACCGTGCCAACGCCACCCTGGCAGCCACCCTCCAGCCGGTCACCGACCCCCTGCAACGGCCCACCGACAGCTGGCTGCGCCTACGCGAGGACCTCACCCCGGCCGCCTGGAGCGCGGCCCGTGAGAACATCGGTGAGAATCTCGTCCTGCCCGATGTGGACCGCCGGGCCGTACGTGGCTTGAAGTTCTCCAGCGCCCTCCCGGAACGCCTCGCCGTGGCCACGGTGGCGGCCCGTTTGGCCGACTTCGAGAGCGCCCACTCGGTGCTGGGCGAGCCGACGCGCTTTCAGCACGAAGGCTGAAATGGGAAGCGCCGCCGAGGCCGTTTCAGGCGGACGCCAGCTGCTCCCCTGCACCAACTGCTGCGTCCCACTCCGAGCGCAGCTGTCAACGTAGCCACACCATCACCCCCTGGCGCGATTCCACAGGTCATAGCGTTGGGGTGCTCACCCCGGCCGACAACCCGGCTCGTCTGCCGGATCGGGTGTGCCGGTTCGCGATGGGCCTTCCGGCCTGATCGCGATGCCGAGGCGCGAGAGTTCCCGGTGAAGGGTCGGTCTCCCGGGACGGCGTGTGAGGTTGCAGTCCCTCAACGCCGCTTTTGGGGGCCGAGGTTGAGCAGCACCTCGCCGAGCTGGTCGGAAGTGAGCGCCGGTGCGGGCAGAGGAGGTGCAGCCTGGCTGGTGCGGAGGCCGTCGAGGAGCAGGGCGAGCGGGCGGATCCAGGCGTCCGGGGCGATCGTGGTGAGCGCGGGAACGGCCCGGCCCAGTGCTGCCAGGGTGAAGAGCAGGTCCTCGGTGAGGAGGTCCGGGCGGATCGTGCCCTGTTCCTGACCGCGCCGGAGCAACTCGTCGATGGTTGCGCGATTGTGGGCGTGGATCGCTTCCAGGGACGTGACGCCTTCCAGGTTCGTGGTCATGAGGTCATTGGTGCCACGGTCGGCGGCCAGGCCCGCGAACACGGTTCGTAGGTACTGCGTCAGTCCCGTCCATGCGTCCTCGGCGGTTCGTGCCCGTTCGCCGGCTGCTGCGGTCTCCGTGAGCGCATCCCGGAAGACCTCGTCGACGAGCGCGGCACGGTTCGGGAAGTGGCGGTAGAGGGTGGCGTTGCCCACGCCCGCCCGCCGGGCGACGACATCCAACGGGGCGTCCAGGCCCTGTTCGGCGAACACCTCGCGGGCTTTGTCCATCAGCAGCTTCCGGTTGCGCAGTGCATCGCGGCGCCCTACCGGCGGATGCTCGCCCATCGCGTCTCCCTCTTCCCGCCCCGTACCGGGGAGTCTTCCCCGGTACTGATGCTATCGTCGATCGAGTAAACGGGGATGCCTCCCCGTTTACTCCCCGCGGGCGGGGTGTCCGCGGTCGTTCACGTGGAGGGGGCAGCATGCGCGGCACCGCACTCGTGCTCGGTGGCGGCGGACCGGTGGGCGGAGCCTGGTTGACCGGAGTGCTCGCCGGGCTCACCGAGGCCGGGATCGATCTCGGCAGCGCCGACGTCGTGATCGGTACTTCCGCCGGTGCCGTCTTCGGATCCCGACTCCGGTCCGGCGTCCCGGCCGCGGACCTCTACGAACGTCAGCTCTCCGGAGCAGACGCGGTCCGTCTGCCGGTGACAGTGCGCCAGACAGCGAGCTTCCTCTGGGCGGCGCTCGGCTCCCGCGATCCCCAGCGTTCCGTCGAACGCCTCGCCCGGGCAGCACTTCGCACCCGGACCGGCCCGGAGTCGGACGTCTTCGACGCGGTCGGTGCGCTCCTGGGCGACGTGTCCGACTGGCCGGAGCGGGAGCTGCGGATCGCCGCGGTCGACGCGCAGAGCGGACGGACCGCAGTGTTCGACGCGCACTCCGGGACGACGCTCCTCGAAGCGGTCGCGGCGAGCTGCGCCGTGCCGGTCGTATGGCCGCCGGTCACTGTGGCGGGCCGGCGCTGGATGGACGGCGGCAGTCGATCGACCGCCAACCTCCAGCTCGCACGCGGGTACCGCCGGGTACTGGCGGTCGTGCCGATCCCCCGTGCGGTCGGGCCGCATCCGAGTTCCTCGCAGCAGGCCGCGCAATTGTCCGACGACGGAGCGCGAGTCCTTCTGCTGTCGCCGGACCGCGCCGCGCGCCGCGTGATGGGCCGCAACATGGCAGACGACACACGCCGGCCGGCTGCCGCCCGCTCGGGCCGCGCCCAAGCCGGCGCGCTGGCTTCTTCGGTGGCCGACGTCTGGCACGGGTGAGGTGCGCGAAGCGCGCGTTCCACAAGCTCCTTGACCGCGGGAAGGCGAGGCCGTCTGCCGCAGGGGACCGCCCGCCGGCGAGTGCGCCCGCAGCGCTCCCGGTACCCGGTGACGGCGACTGTGTGCGGGTTCGTCGACTGCGGTCGGGGCGCGAGGACGGGCGGCGCGGCGCGGGGGTGGGAGAACGGCGGCCCGGTCGGGTACGCGGTCCTAAGGCCAAGGCCGGGCGATGGTGGCGAGCATCCGCGCCTGGCCGGTCGGGCCACGTAGCCCCGCTGGTGGTCGTCCTGCCCGTCAACCCAGCGCCCGGTCCAGGTTGAACGCCGCGCTGATCAGGGCCAGGTGGGTGAATGCCTGGGGGAAGTTGCCGCTCTGCTCGCCGGTGCGGCTGATCTCCTCGGCGTACAGGCCGAGGTGGTTGGCGTACGTGAGCATCTTCTCGAAGGCGAGGCGTGCTTCGTCCCGGCGGCCCGCCCTGGTCAGGGCCTCGACGTACCAGAACGAGCAGATCGAGAACGTGCCCTCCTCGCCGCGCAGCCCGTCCGGACTGGCCTGTGGGTCGTAGCGGTACAGCAGCGAGTCGGAGACCAGTTCCTCGCCGAGCGCGTCCAGGGTGGACATCCACTTCGGGTCGGTCGGCGAGATGAACTTGGCCAGCGGCATCATGAGGACGGCGGCGTCGAGCACGGTTCCTCCCTCGTGCTGGACGAACGCCTTGCGCTCCGGAGACCAGCCGTGCCGCATGATCCGCCGGTAGATCGTGTCCCGCGCGTGCGCCCATCGGACCTGGTCGGAGGGCAGCCCCCGGCGCTGGGCCATGCGCATGCCCCGTTCGATCGCCACCCAGCACATCAGTCGCGAGTAGAGGAAGTTCTTGCGGCCGCCGCGGGTCTCCCAGACCCCCTCGTCGGGCTGGTCCCAGTTGTCGCACACCCAGTCGACCAGATCGCACACGGTGTCCCAGTGCTCGCTGGAAATCGGCTCGCCCCATTTGTCGTAGAGGTAGATCGAGTCGATGAGCGCGCCGTAGATGTCCAGCTGCAGCTGGTCCACGGCACTGTTCCCGACCCGGACGGGAGCGGAGCCCAGGTGGCCCTCGAGGTGGGGGAGCTCGCGCTCGGGCAGGTCGCAGCGGCCGTCGATGCCGTACATGATCTGCAGCGGTCCTTCGGCGCCGCTGTCGTGGCAGGCGTACTCGGTGAGGAACCGCATGAAGGCCTTGGCCTCGTCGGTGAAGCCCAGCCTGAGCAGGGCGTAGACGCAGAAGGCCGCGTCCCTGATCCAGACGTAGCGGTAGTCCCAGTTGCGCTCGCCGCCGACCTGCTCGGGCAGGCTGGTCGTGGGCGCGGCGACGATGGCGCCGGTCGGGACGTAGGTGAGCAGTTTGAGGGTGAGTGCGGACCGGTGCACCATCTCGCGCCACCGCCCCCGGTAGCGTGACTTCGACAGCCACCGCCGCCAGTAGCGCACCGTCGCCTGGAACAGGTCATCGGCCTCGGCGAGGGGGCAGGACCGTGGTCCGACCTCGCCGCCGACCCGGTCGAGGGCGAACACGGCGGCTTCGCCCTCGTGCAGCTTGAACAGCGACCACACGTCCCGGCCGTCGTGCTCGACGGGAACGCTGGCGGTCAGTGCGAGGGACAACGACGGAGACTCGAAGACCGGGCAGCCCTGCTCGACCCGTACGGTGTGCTCGTCTGCGCCGTAGCCGAAGCGGGGCGCGACCCTGGCCCGGAACGGCAGTGACCCGCGGACGCAGATCACCCGGCGGATCAGTCGGTGCCGGTCCGCCTCGCGTGAGTCGTCGGTGATCGGCATGAAGTCCTGGATCTCGCCTACTCCGTCGTCCGCGATGAAGCGCGTGATCAGTACGTTCGTGTCCGGGAAGTAGAACTGCTTGGTGCGGGTCGGGACGTCGGGGGAGAGCTCGAAGCAGCCTCCCTTCTCGGCGTCGAGGATCGACGCGAAGACGCTGGGCGCGTCGAAACGGGAGCAGCAGTACCAGTCGATGGTTCCGTTCGTGCCGACCAGGGCGGCGCTGCGCAGGTCCCCGATCAGTCCGTGCTCGGACACGGGCAGGTAGCGGGGGCTGCTGGCGCTGCCGGGAGCGCGAGCGGGATCGGGGGCTTCCTTGATGGTAGGAGCCTCAGCAGTCACGGGGTTCTCCCTCCGCCGGGGCGGCATGTACACCCGTACCTCTGTTCTTCAGGTTAGTCCGCCCCGGGGCCCGGTGACCGCCGGTGGTGGTTCCGGGGGCGGGGGCTCGCGCGGAGCGTGCGGGGCGCGCCGGAGAAGGGGCGGGAGAGAGGCGGAGGGGCGGGAGCGCAACACGGAGGGGCGACGACACCCCTGGGGGAGGGGGTGTCGTCGCCCTGGAGGGGGCCCGAGCCCTTCGGGGCCGTCGGGCGGCTAGAAGACGAAGGGGCCGGGGTCCTGCGGCGAGGTGGCGTTGCAGGTCACGGTGAAACCGAAGACCACGATCGTGAGTGATGTCGCTTCAAGGCTGTCACCTGCGGCGACCTCGCCCGTGAGCGGTCCGGTGGACACGGCCCCGCCCGCCGGGACGGCCGGGTTGGCGTTGCCGGTGAACGTCGCCGAGTCGGAGCCGTTCTTGGTCAGGGTGAGGGTGGAGCTGACCGAGTTCGCGTCGATGGGCCAGGGCGACGTGAGGGCGGAGGTGGAGAGCTCGATGGTCGCGGTCGTGCCGTCCTGGGCGGCCGTGAGGGTCGCCTGGCCGGAGCCGATGGATCCGCAGTCGAACGCCAGCGTTGCCGTCGTCGGCTCGACCGCGTTCGCCGGAGCCGCGGCGAGGGTGCCGGCGGCTGCCGCGGCCAGCAGCGCCGTGCCGAGTCTCATGGCGCGGTGTCTCGTGGTGCGGTGCTTCATGGTCCCGCCTTTGGTGTGTGGGGGTCACGGGGTGTGGTGTCACCGGCCGGCCGTCGCACCGCGCGCCGGGTCCGGGGGTGTGACGCCGTGCGGGTCAGGGAGGAGGGCCTGTTCGCGGGCGGTGGACGCCGGTGCGGTGAGTGTTGACGGGCAGTCAGTGACCGGCTCATTGCCGCAGGAACCCGCCGAGAATGCAAGGCCGTTCACCCGGGACGGATGCGCGAACGGCCAAAAAGGGACCCCTTCCACGACGCCGGGGGTGGGCACGGCGGCGCCGCCTCGGGACGGGGTGCGCGGATGCCGTGCGGGACCACGCTTTCCTGGCTGGGCTGGTGCTGGTGCCGGTGGACTCGGGAGCGTCGTGCGGGCGCACGACCGCGACGGGTCGGAACGCGCCTGCGTGCGGCTGCACCAGACGTTCCGCGTGGTGCAGCCGTGGAACTCCGCCGGCCGGACGGCGGCTCGCGACCCTGCCGACGGACGTGCCGCACGTGCCGCGAGCCGAGGCCGCCGTGCTGCCTGGGGCTGCCGTGCTGCTCGGGGTGGCTGTGCTGCCCGGGGTCTCGTGGGGAGCGGGTGCCGATGGCGGAATCTGCGCGTCCGGCGAGCCCGGCGGGACCGGTGAGGCGCATGCGACGGCAGCGACCGTTGGCGAGTATGCGGCGGTGGCCTTCGGCGAGCATGCGGCAGCGGAACGGGGGACGAGCAGCGGGTGGCGACAGAGGCAGCTGTCCGCGACCCGGCGGACGGCGGATGCGCCGACCGGACCGCCGAGCGGGCCGGGTTCGAGCCCGTCATCGGCTGGTTCGCGCTGCCGCAGTGGGCGATGGCGGTCCTCGCCGTGCTCGAGGCCGAGGACGTGCGCCCCCGCCGTCACCGGCGGCGGCGTACCGGCCCCTCGTCCCTCAGCCGATCCGGGCCGCGGTGCCGCTGACCCGTACCCGTGGGTCGCCGGCGCGCAGCGACACGGTGAGGACGCCCGGGCGCCCCAGGTCGCCGCCCTGGTGCAGGGTGAGGAGGGCGTCTTCGGGCACCAGCCCGAGTTCGCGTGCGTACGCACCGAACGCCGCGGCCGCGGCACCGGTCGCCGGATCCTCGACGACGCCGCCCACGGGGAACGGGTCGCGGACGTGGAAGACGGTGGCGGACTCCCGCCAGACCAGCTGGACGGTGGTCAGGTCCAGTCGGTGCATCAGGGATTCGAGGCGCGCGAAGTCGTACGCGAGGTCCGTGAGCCGCGCACGGGTCGTGGCAGCGAGGACGAGGTGCCGGGCCCCGGCGAAGGAGATCCGGGGCGGGAACGCGGGGTCGAGGTCCGCGGCCGGCCAGTCGAGCGCCGCGAGGGCCTCCGCGAGGTCGTCGTCGGAGACCGCCTCGACGTGTGGTACCACGCTGGTGAGCGTGGCCCGCAGGACCTCGTCCTCCTCGACCACCGACACCGGGACGTTCCCGGACCGGGTGGCGAACACCATGTCCCCGGGGCCGGTCCGCTCGGCGAGCGCGACGGCGGTGGCGACCGTGGCGTGGCCGCAGAACGGCACCTCCGCCCTGGGGCTGAAGTACCGGACGGTGTGGGTCGCCCCCTCCGCACCGCTCCCCTCGGGCGGGGCGGTCAGGAACGCGGACTCGGAGTACCCCAACTCGGCGGCGACGGCGAGCATGTCGTCGTCCGACATGCCGGTGGCGTCGAGCACGACCCCTGCGGGGTTCCCGCCCGCGGGGTCGCTCGAGAACGCGGTGTAGCGGAGTACCTCGGGAGCACGCTCGTCGATCGTCATGATCCGTCAACACGCGGTACGCCCGCTGTGTTCCTTCCGCCGGGACCGGCCCGTCGCACCGGACCTCAGCCGCGACCGACGTACGGCATGGCGGTTGCCATCACGGTCGCGAACTGGACGTTCGCCTCCAGCGGCAGCTCCGCCATGTGCAGTACCGTCCGGGCCACGTCCGCCGCGTCCATCACCGGTTCGGGGGCCACGTCGCCGTTGGCCTGGAGGACACCCGTCCGCATGGCCGCGGTCATGTCCGTGGCCGCGTTGCCGATGTCGATCTGGCCGCACGCGATGCGGTACGGACGGCCGTCCAGGGAGAGCGACTTGGTCAGCCCGGTCATCGCGTGCTTGGTCGCCGTGTACGCCACCGAGTGCGGTCGTGGCGCATGGGCCGAGACCGAGCCGTTGTTGATGATCCGGCCGCCCTGCGGCTCCTGGTCCTTCATCTGCCGGAAGGCCGCCTGGGCGCACAGGAACGACCCCGTGAGGTTGACGTCGACCACATGGCGCCAGGCATCGTAGGGGAGGTCCTCGACGGGAACGCCGCCGGGGCCGAACGTGCCCGCGTTGTTGAACAGCAGGTCCAGACGGCCGAAGCGGTCGCGCACGACGGCGAAGAGGGCCGCCACCGCGTCCGGTGACGTGATGTCCGTGGGGACGCAGAGGACGTCCGCTCCGCCCGCCGAGGACGCCGTCTCCTCCAGGGCGGCGGCCCGTCGGCCGGCCAGGGCCACCGACCAGCCGGCGCCCGCGAGCGCCAGCGCCACGCTCCGGCCGATGCCCGAGCCCGCACCCGTGACCAGCGCACTCCTGCGTTCCGTTGCCATGGCGTCCATGACGCCGCAGCGTACGGCAGGGCGCTGCCCGTGGATCTCATCCGTCCGACACGTGGATGTTCTGTACCCGTCAACCCGAGGTCGTTCCCTCCCGCTCCCCTGTGTTGAGGACAACAGCCGCCAGGGGAGGGGTACATGACATCCGTACACCAGCACTCGGCAGAACTCCGCGCCGCCGCCCGCGCCTTGGGCCGCCGCCGCTTCCTCACCGCCACCGGCGCCGCCGCCGCGCTGGCATTCGCCGTGAACCTCCCCGTCGCGGGCGCCGCGAGCGCCGCCGAACTCGACGCGCGGAAGATCGACCGGGATCCGTTCACCCTCGGGGTGGCGTCAGGGGACCCGCTGCCCGGCTCCGTCCTGCTCTGGACCCGCCTTGCGCCCCGCCCGTACGAGCCCGGCAGCGGCCTGCCGAGGGCCCGTGTCGAGGTGGCGTGGGAAATCGCCCGAGACGCCCGGTTCGCCCGTGTCGTCAGACGTGGACGGGCCACCGCCCACCCCGAGTTCGACCACACCGTCCACGCCGAGGCCACCGGCCTGGACCCGGACCGGGTCTACCACTACCGGTTCCGCGCGGGCAGGTGGATCAGCCCGACCGGCCGGACCAGGACCGCACCCCGTCCGACCGCCCGCGTCTCCCGGCTGAAGCTCGCCGCCGTGTCCTGCCAGGCCTACCACGACGGCTACTTCACCGCCTACGGGCACCTCGCCCAGGAGGAGCTGGACGTCGTCTTCCACCTGGGTGACTACCTCTACGAGTACGCGGTCGACGCCGTCGGCGGCGCCCGCAACCACGCGGACCGGAGGCTGCCCGCCCACTTCAACCGGGAGGCCACCACTGTCCAGGACTACCGGCTGCGCTACGCCCTCTACCGCAGCGACCCGGACCTGCGGGCCGCCCACGCCGCGCACCCCTTCGTCGTCACCTGGGACGACCACGAGACCGAGAACAACTACGCGGGCGACATCCCCGAGAACGACGTCCCGCCCGCGGAGTTCCTGCTGCGCAGGGCCGCCGCTTACCGGGCCTACTGGGAGAACCAGCCGCTGAGGACGCCACAGCTGCCCGAGGGACCCGACATGAAGCTCTACCGCCGCCTCCACTTCGGCAAGCTCGCCCAGTTCGACGTCCTCGACACTCGCCAGTACCGCTCCGACCAGGCCTACGGCGACGGCTGGCAGCGGCCGGGACCCGCGTCCGAGGACCCCTCGCGCACCATGACCGGCGCGACGCAGGAGCGCTGGCTGCTCGACGGCTGGAAGGCGTCCGGGGCCGTCTGGAACGTCGTACCCCAGCAGGTCACGTTCGCCCAGCGGCGCGACGTCCCGCGCCCCGACTTCAAGCTCTCCATGGACGCGTGGGACGGCTACCCGGCGTCCCGGCAGCGGATCCTCGACGGAGCGGGAGCCGCCGGCGTCGAGAACCTCCTCGTGCTCACCGGTGACGTCCACGTCGGCTACGCCCTCGACCTGAAGGAGGACTTCGACGAACCGTCCTCGCGCACCGTGGGCACCGAGATCGTCGCGACCTCCATCAGCAGTGGCAAGGACGGAGCCGAGAAGCCCGCGAACTGGGACAACCTCACCCGGGCCAATCCGCACATGAAGTTCTACAACGGTCGCCGCGGCTACGTGACGGTCGCACTCACCCCGGAGCAGGCGCGCGCCGACTTCCGGACCGTGTCCGCCGTGACCACTCCGGGAGCGCCCGTCAGGACGGCCGCGTCCTTCGTCACCGAAGCCGGGAACCCGGGGCTGGAGCCCGCGTAACCTCCGCACGGCGCGACGGACGGGTCCCGTGGCGCAACCGGCCCCGGTGCGGTACCGAACCGCGCCGGGGCGCGGGCCGCCCGCGGCTCCGTGGCACGCCCGGCTCCCGGCGGCCCCGCGGTACCCCTTGGTCCTCGTCCCGGGCCGCCCGCCGCTCCCACCGCTCGACGGCCACTGCCCGCGCCCACCGTGCGCACCCGAATCCACCGCCCCGGTCCGCATGTCCGAGCGAGCTGAGAACATGGGGGCGACTTCACGGACAGGAGCTACTGATGGCGGAGAGCGCCCCGACCACCCGAGGACGCCTGGCGCACAACCCGCAGGTCGCCCCCGCTGCCGCGCGCCGCGCGGGCTTCCTCGTCACCCTCGTGCTCGGCGGCCTCACCGCGCTGCCGCCGCTCTCCATGGACATGTACCTCCCCGCGCTGCCGGAGGTCACCGGCGCGCTGCACGCACCGGCCGCGACCATCCAGCTCACCCTCACCGCCTGTCTCGCCGGCATGGCCCTCGGGCAGCTCGTCGTCGGCCCCATGAGCGACAAGTGGGGGCGTCGACGCCCGCTGCTCACCGGCATGGTCGTCTACGTCGCCGCCACCGCCGTCTGTGCGCTGGCCCCCGGCGCGCAGATGCTGATCGCCTTCCGGCTGCTCCAGGGCCTGGCCGGAGCCGCGGGTATCGTCATCGCCCGTGCCGTCGTGCGCGATCTCTACGACGGCGTGGAGATGGCCCGCTTCTTCTCCACCCTGATGCTCATCTCGGGCATGGCCCCGATCGTCGCGCCGCTCATCGGCGGGCAGATCCTCCGCGTCACCGACTGGCGCGGCGTCTTCTACGTCCTCGCGGTGATCGGCCTACTGCTCACGGTGGTGGTGGCGAGGTGGCTGCACGAGACGCTGCCCCCGGAGCGACGGCACGGCGGCGGGGTGGGGCAGGCCCTGCGCACCATGCGGAGCCTCCTCGCCGACCGGGTCTTCACCGGGTACGTGTTGGCGGGCGGGCTCGCCTTCGCCACCCTCTTCGCATACATATCCGCGTCTCCGTTCGTGATCCAGGAGATCTACGGGGCGTCGCCACAGACCTTCAGTCTGCTCTTCGGGCTCAACTCGGTCGGTCTGGTCGTCGTGGGACAGATCAACGGCAAGCTGCTGGTGGGCAGGGTCAGCCTCGACAAGGCCCTCGGGGTCGGGCTCTCGCTGATCGCCCTGGCCGCCCTGGCCTTGCTGCTGATGACCTCGGGGGCGTTCGGGGAGGTCGGTCTGGTGCCGGTCGCCGCCGGGCTGTTCGTGCTGATGTCCGCGATGGGCCTCGCGCTCCCGAACACCAACGCGCAGGCCCTGAACCGCACTCCGCACGCCGCGGGCTCGGCCTCCGCGCTGCTCGGCACGACGTCGTTCCTCGTCGGGGCGGTCGCCTCGCCGCTCGTCGGGATCGCAGGTGAGGCGACCGCCGTGCCGATGGCCGTGGTCCAGTTGGTCTGTGCGCTGGGCGCGGTCGGCTGTTTCACGCTCCTGTGCCGGCCGTGGCGCACGGAGGTGCCGGGCGCGCAGGAGACGGCGTAGGCAGGGGCACACGGCGTAGGCACAGGGGGCATACGACGTCGGAAGCCGACGGCGTCCCGTCCGCCGGGCGCGCTCGACACGTGAACGTCCCGCAGCGGCAAGGACGACCCCCCGGAGCCGGCTTCTTCGTCGTCCCCGGCTGATACCGGGTCCCGGACGGCGGGAAGGCCGCGCACGTCCAGCCGAGCCCTCCGGAGGGCTGCGGACCGGCGATGGGAGTGGTCACGGCGACCGCGACCCTCGGACGGCCGGTGACGGACGTCGTCGCCGAGCCGGACGAGGGCAAGCGCCGTGCAGGCGGCCGTTGCCGTCCGTGCGGACGATCCGGGACGGCTTCGTGACCGCGTCGTGCGTGAGCACCGACGCCGCGCGGCCGGTGATCGCTCGGCAGCCGGCCCGCTCGGCCGGCCGCCGACGTCCGGACCGCTGACGGCGGCTGCGAGGACCCGTCTAGAATTCGCCGGTGAACGCCACCCTCCCCGATGCCCTCGCCGAGCTGCTCGACGGCCTGCCGCAGGGGCGTGTCGCCCAGGCCGTGGACCGGCTCATCGCCAGCTACCGGGGGGCCACGCCGACCGACGCCCCGATCCTGCGGGACAGGGCCGACGTCGCCGCGTACGCCGCGTACCGGATGCCCGCCACGTTCGAAGCGGTCCGATCCGCCCTCTCTGCACTGCGCGGGGTTGCGCCCGGCTGGGCACCCGCCACCCACACCGACATCGGTGGCGGCACGGGGGCGGCGAGCTGGGCCGTCGCCGACGCCTGGCCGGTGGGCGCCCACCGCACCACGGTCCTCGACTGGGCGGAGCCCGCGCTGGCCCTCGGCCGTCAGCTGGCCGCCTCGGCGGACTCCGCCGCACTGCGGGACGCCGAATGGCGTCGGGCCAGGATCGGGCGGGCGATGGGTCTCGAACCGACGGACCTGATCACGGTCTCGTACGTGTTGAAGGAGCTGGACGAAGCAGATCGCGCGACCGTCGTCACCCAGGCCGCGCAGGCCGGCCAGGTGATCCTGGTCGTCGAGCCGGGCACGCCCGACGGCTACGAACGGATCATCGCCGCCCGCGACCTGCTGGTCTCGGCAGGGCTGCGCATCGCGGCGCCCTGCCCGCACAGCGCCGACTGCCCGATCGTCCCGGGTACGGACTGGTGCCACTTCGCGGCACGGGTCAGCCGCTCCTCGCTGCACCGCCAGGTGAAGGGGGGCTCGCTCGCTTACGAGGACGAGAAGTTCGCCTACGTGGCCGCCACCCGTTTCGCGGTGGCCCCGGCCCCGGCCCGGGTGGTGCGCAAACCCCAGATCCGCAAGGGCCAGGTGCTCCTGGAGCTGTGCGCGGCGGACGAAGCCCTGCACCGGGAGACGGTGAGCAAGCGTCACGGCCCCCTGTACCGCACGGCTCGTGACACGGACTGGGGCGACGCCTGGCCGCCGGCCGGCTGACGGGAACCGGAACGCAGGCGCGCCCCCGCGGACGTACCGCGGGAACGCGCCCGAGCGCCCGCATGGTCAGGAGCGGAGCTCCTGGGTGCAGCACTTGACGCTCCCGCCGCCCTTCAGCAGTTCGCCGAGGTCCATACCGATCGGTTCGAAGCCCCGGCTCCGCAGGGGATCGAACAGACCCAGCGCGGCCTGCGGCAGCAGGACGTGGCGGCCGTCGCCGACCGCGTTGAGGCCCAACGCCGCCGCGTCGGCCTCACGGGCGATCAGGGCGTCGGGAAACAGCCGGGCGAGGACCGCCCGGCTGCCGGGCGAGAAGGCGCCGGGGTAGTACATGATCTCGTCGTTCTCGTCGTCGAGCACGCACAGGGCCGTGTCCAGGTGGTAGTAGCGCGGGTCCACGAGGTCGAGACCGATCACCGGACGGCCGAAGAACTCCTGAGCCTCGCTGTGCGACAGCGGACTCGACCGGAAGCCCCGTCCCGCCAGCAGGTAGGTCGACGTCACGGCGAAGTCGCCCTCCCCCTCGTTGATGTGGGCCGGCTCGTGGATCTCGGTGAAGCCGTGCGATCGGAACCAGTCCAGGTGCGCCTCCGCCTCCGCCTCCCTCTCCCGGTGCGCGAAGCGGGCGCCGAGCACCCGCCCGTCGACGACGGTCGCGCCGTTGGCGGCGAAGACCATGTCCGGCAGGTCCGCGCGTGGCCGCAGCAGTTCGACGGTGTGGCCGAGTGCGCGGTAGCGGTCGCGTAGGTCCTCCCACTGGGTCATGGCCAGCGTGAGGTCGACGGGCTTCGCGGGATCCATCCACGGGTTGATGGAGTACGTCACTTCGAAGTGCGCGGGTGGGCACATCAGGTAGCGACGGGGTCTGGCGTCACGAGGCAATGCAGGCTCCTCACGAACGAGACGGGTGCACGGTTGTGCGTGCAGCCATCGTGCGCCGTCCGGAGCCATTGCGCAGTGATCCGAACGGGTGATTCATCACATGGACGCCGGTCGTTTTGGGCGCGAGTCGAATCGTTACCGTCACAGGCTCCGTCGCCCGCGACCCGGCGCCCAGTTCGGGGAGAAGCTCCTCGAAACCCGACGGTCGGGCCGCGTGCCGAGTGAGTGACCGACCACACGATCGGGGGGTGCGGCCACCCGGCGCGCCCGATGGTGGGACGATGGCAGCGGCGTCGACACGTGGCTCCGCCGTACTGGCCTGGCGCGAGCACTGAGGTGTGAGGGGATAGATGGGCGACGGTAAAGGCCGCTACCGCGGCACGGAGAGCAGGGCCTCCTGGGAGAACCGGCTGCCGAGGTGGCTGCGCCGGGGCACCCGTGAGGGCGCCGGGGGCGACGCCGCGTCCTCCGACGCGCACGCCGCCCGACTGACCCTGCTGCTGGCCGTCGCCGCCGCCGGACTGCCGCTCGCCCCCGCCGCGTACCCCTCCGGATTCCGGTGTTCCTGCGAACGCATCGGCTGTCCCACCCCGGCCCGACACCCCGTGTCCTTCGCCTGGCAGACGCAGTCCACGACGGACGGTGAGCGCATCGAACGCTGGGCCGCGGAGCAGCCGGAGGCGAACTTCATCACCGCCACCGGCATGGTCCACGACGTCCTCGACGTGCCCCTGGAGGCGGGGCGCAGGGCCCTGGAACGCCTGCTCGCGGACGGTACGGACGTCGGCCCCGTAGCCGAGTCCGGGAGACCGGCCACACCGCAGGGCGCCCGAGGGGAGGCCCGGATGCTGTTCTTCACTGCGACCCGGGGCACGCCGGAGGACGAGGACGAGTGGTGGCCCTGTGAACTGGACTGCCATCCCGAGACGATGGACGAGCACCCGGGACTGCGCTGGCACAGCCGGGGGTCCTACGTCCTCGTGCCCCCCGCCCGCCTGCCCGACGGGCTCGCCGTGCGCTGGGTGCGCGGCCCCGAGCACCCGCTGCCCGATCCACTGACGCTGCTCGAGGCCCTCGCCGACGCCTGCGGCAAGTACGCGGACGAGACCGGGCAGGCGGACCTGGACCACCACTCGGTGGCCTGGCCGACGCGCCGCTGACCCGCCGGTGACCCCTCCGGTCCGCTCTGGTGACCGGTGACGGTGACCGGTGGCGTATGGCGGGAGGATCCCGTGCGGGTCCGGGCCCCGAGACCCTCACCGGCTCCGCACGCTCAGGACCCCTGTGCCGCCACCACGCCCTGCAGCCTGCTCATGATGGTCACCGCGGGCCGGCCGTTCGCCCCGCTCGGTTCCACCTTCACCGCCTGGCTCGACACCCATTCCTTGGTGAGTGTGTTCTTCACCTCGCCGGTGGTGAGCGCCTTCACGTCCGGACTGACCTTCGGCCGGTAGCCCTGTGCCGCGGTCTGCCGGTCGAAGTACCGCAGGGCGAAGAACACCAGCGCCCCGCCGTCCTCGGTGGCCAGCCCGAGCGGTGCGAAGTCGCCGGTGTCCAGCGGCTGGTCGACGTACTGGGTGGTCAGCCCCGCCCGCTTCAGGTTGCGCTCGCGCTCCTCGCGCCAGCCCGTGGTCTCCGGGCCCGGGGCGAAGTGGTCGGGCTTGCCGCTCTGCAGGTACGCGGCGTACTCCTCGCTGAGATCCCGCGGGGCGACCGCGGTCCGTGCCGAGTCCGGCTCCACCTGCTCCGCCCAGCCGTCCTGGTCCGTACGGAACTTCGGCACGTCGCGCGGCGCCAGGATGGCGAGGTACGCGGCTTCCCACAGCGCCTTGCTGCTGTTCTTGACGAACACCACGATCCAGCGGCTGTCCTGGGGGCCGGAGTCCGTGTCCCGGTTGCTGTCGGTGTCCGCGAGGAACCAGCGTGGCCAACCGGCCTTCTTCGGCACGTAGAACTTCGCGTCCGACAGCTCCAGGGGGACGTGCCGCGGATTGCCGTCCGGGCTCGTGATGTTGTGCGCCTTCAGCCCCGCCTGGTTGATCGCGCCGAGGGCGCCGGTGACCCGGCCCGCGTCGAGGGCCGGGTCATACGCCTTGTCAGCCTTGTTGTAGGCGTCGGTGAAGTCCTTCAGGGCCTCCGCGGCCTCACCCCTGCTCGCCGACGGTACGACTTCCAACTCCCCGTGCACCGTCACGCACCCGCTCGCCGTCAGCGACAGCACCATCACCGTCGCGAGCCCCGTCGCCACCCGACCCAGCGTTCTCATCGGTTGCCTTCTGCTTCTCGACCCGCACTGAACGTCCGAACCCTACCGGGGCGAGGAACAGCGCGAGTGTCGGTACCAGATACAGGGCCCACACCGACAGCTGGACGACGGTCGGATCGGGCTGGAAGTTGAACACGCCCTTCAACAGTGTGCCGTACCAGCTGTCCGGCGGGATCGTCGCGCTGACATCGAAGGCCTTGTCCGCCAGACCGCCCAGGAAACGGGCCTCCTGCAGGTCGTGCACGCCGTAGGCGAGCACGCCGGCGGCGACGACGACGAGCATCCCGCCGGTCCATGTGAAGAACTTCGCCAGGTTGATCCGCAGGGCGCCCCGGTAGAACAGCCAACCCAGCACGATCGCCGTGGCGATGCCGAGCAGCACCCCGACCAGCGGTCCCGTCGTGCCGTCGCTGGAGGCCCGCACGGACGCCCAGACGAACAGCGCCGTCTCCAGGCCTTCCCGTCCCACCGCGAGGAACGCGGTCGCGACCAGCGCGCCCGTGCCCATCTGCAGCGCACTGTCGAGCTTTCCGTGGAGCTCCGCCTTCAGGTGCCGGGCGGTGCGCCGCATCCAGAAGACCATCCACGTCACCAAGCCCACGGCGAGGATCGACAGCGAACCGCCGAGCAGTTCCTGCGCCTCGAAGGTCAGCTCCTGCGAACCGAACTCCAGGGCGGCGCCGAAGGAGAGCGACAGCCCGCAGGCCACCCCGATGCCGATCCAGATCGGCCTCAGGGCGTCCTTGCGGCCCGTCTTCACCAGGTACGCGACCAGGATGCAGACGACGAGGCTGGCTTCCAGTCCCTCGCGCAGGCCGATGAGGTAATTGCCGAACACGGCGGGTCCCTTCTGACTACGAGAACAGCGCCCGGCCCCACCAGTCGTCCTTGTCGCGGACGCCCGGCGGCACGGCGAACAGGGCCGAACCAACGTGCTGGATGTACTCGTTGAGGTCGTCCGAGGAGAGGTTGCGCTGCACCGGGATGAATCCCTTGGCGACGTCCCGCTGGTAGGCGAGGAAGAACAGGCCCGCGTCGAGGCGGCCGAGTCCGTCCGTGCCGTCGGTGAAGGAGTAGCCGCGGCGCAGCAGCTTCGCACCTCCGTTGGAGTCCGGGTGGGCCAGCCGCACGTGCGAGGTCGGCAGCATCGCGGGCAGGAACGGCTCGTCGCGCTCCTTCGCCCTGCCGACCGGAGCACCCTCGCCCTTGTCGCGGCCGAAGATGTCCTCCTGCTCCTGCAGCGGCGTGCGGTCCCAGGCCTCGATGTTCATCCGGATCCGGCGGGCCACGAGGTAGGAGCCGCCGGCCAGCCAGGACGGGCCGTCCTTCTCGGACACCCACACGTGCTTCTCCAGGGCCGCGTCGTCGCTGCCGGAGATGTTCCGCGTGCCGTCCTTGAAGCCCATCATGTTGCGCGGCGTCTGCTCCTCGGGCGTGGTCGAGGAGGTCTTGCCGAAGCCGAGCTGGGACCAGCGCACCGCGATCTTCCCGAAGCCGATCCGGGCGAGGTTGCGGATGGCGTGCACGGCGACCTGCGGATCGTCGGCGCAGGCCTGGACACACAGGTCACCGCCGCTGCGGGCCGGGTCCAGGTTGTCGTGCGCGAACGCGGGGAGGTCGACCAGCGCGGCGGGCCGACGGTCCTTCAGACCGAAGCGGTCGTCGAACAGCGAGGGGCCGAAGCCGATGGTGAGCGTCAGCCGGGACGGCTTCAGTCCGAGGGCTTCTCCCGTGTCGTCCGGCGGTGCCTCGGCGAGTCCGCCGTAGGCGCCCTCACCGACCGCCTGCCCTGCGGTCATCTGCCGGGCGGCCCTCGTCCAGTCCTTCAGCACCTGGATGAGTTCGGCACGGTCCTTGGTCTTCACGTCGAACGACGCGAAGTGCAGCCGGTCCTGCACGGCGGTGGCGATGCCCGCCTGGTGCGCCCCGTGGAAGGGCACCGCGGCTCCGCTCATCGCCGCGGGGACCGTGGTGTCCCCGGAGCGGGTCACGGCGGCGGCGGCTCCGCCGGCCACGGCTGCGCCGAGTGCGATCCCGGCACTTCCCCAGCCGAGCAGGGTGCGCCGCGACGGGGCGGCCGTGGCGGTGGACCCGCCGTCCTTCTCTTCAGCGGCCGTTCCGGCGCCTTCGGCCTCGGCCGCGCCCTTGTGCGTGGTCTCCTGCGACATCTTCAGGTCCCCCCTGCTGGCTACTTGACGACCGCGGCGCCGAGCTTGGACAGCGGCTCCGCAAGGGCGTTGACACCGTCGGACAGCTCCTTGCGCTGCGGTGCGGTGACCTTGTCGTACGACGTGAAGACGTAGGTGTTCTTGTCCGCGCGGTACGTGTCCAGCAGCGCCTCCATCGCGGCGAACTGCTTGTCCAACTCGGCGACGAGCTTCGGGTCGTTCTTGGCGGCGACCGGCTTCAGCAGCTCGAAGGACTTCTGCGCGCCCTCGACGTTCGCCTTGAAATCGACCAGGTCGGTGTGGGAGTAGCGCTCCTCCTCACCGGTGACCTTGCCGGTGGCGACCTCGTCCAGCAACTCCTTGGCGCCGTTGGCCATGGAGGTCGGGGTGATCTCCGCCTTGCCGACGCGCCCGGCCCAGTCGGCGAGGTCCTTGTCGAGGGCGTCGGCGAGCGCCTTCTCCTCGGGGCCGAGCTTCTTGTCCTGCCACAGGGCCTTCTCCAGGCGGTGCCAGCCGGTCCACTGCTCGCCCTTCTTGAGGTCGGCCACTCCGTCCTCGCGGAGGTCGACCTTCGGGTCGATGTCACCGAAGGACTCGGCGACGGGCTCGGTGCGCTCCCAACCGATGCGGGAGTCGGCGTACGCCTTCTTCGCGGCCTCGACGTCGCCGGCACGGACGGCGTCGGTGAACACCTTCACCTTCGGCAACGTCTCGTCGGCCTGCTGCTGGACGTAGGTGCGGAAGTCGGCGACGGCCTTGTCCATCTCCGGGGACCGCTTGACGGTCTTGCCACCGGTCGCCTTGACCTGCTGGCGGATGCCGTCGCCCTTCATGCCGGGCTTGCAGGCGACCTCGTAGTCACCGGCCTTGACCTCGGCCGTGATGCTCGCCTTGGTGCCGGGGCCGATGTTCTCGCGCTCGGTGACGATGCGGGCGTCCGGGAAGAGGAGGTACACCTCGGTGACCTTGGAGCCCTTGTTCTCGATGTCGAAGGTGACGTGCCCGGCGGGGAACTCCTTCTTCGACACCTCGCAGGCGTCGTCCTTCGCAGTGACGGTGATCGCTCCGTCGCCGCCCTTGGCGTCGCCCTTGTCGGCACAGCCCGTGAGGGCGGTCAGAGCGGTCACGGCGGCTGCGGCGGTGACAACGGAGAGACGGACGGGTCGCATACTCAGGCTCCACGGGGACGGGACACGGGTGAGGCGGACCTAACTTAACCGAGGCTTACCTGACTGATACCCGTCAGTGGCGTGATTCAGCTCTCATCCGGCCGCGCCACCCCGGGCTACCGAAGGGTCGGACACGGGGAAGACACGGGGAAGACACGGCGCGGTCGCGGACGGACCAAGCGAGGGTCAAGTCCCCGCGGAGGCGGTCGGGTGCGGTGGGCGGGCGCCACGCAACGGCGGCCACGCGGTGGCCGCGACGGTCGGACGGCGTGACTCGGCGGTCCGTCGGCGTCGAGCAGTCGGTGCAGGTCCGGCGAGGCCACGGCTTCGGCGGGCGGCGAACAGCGGTGTGCCACCCGGGCGTGCCCACTCAGGCGAGCGCCGTGTGTGCCTCCCGGCCGCCTCCGGTGTCCCCGCCGCGGCAGGGGCGGGCGCGGTCGCCATCGTGCGCCGTCGCGCAACCGCCCGCCCCTGACACGTCCGTGTGACGATCGCCGCTCCGGTCGCTCTGCGTACGCGGGCAGCGATTCACGCGTCCGGGTGCTTCAATGCCCGGGTGAACGAACTCGACGTGCTCAAGGTCTTCTGTGCCGGTGACGGCCGGTTCGGCAACACGCTCGGTGTCGTGCGCGACCCGCGAGGCTGGCCCGACCAGGCGTCCCGGCAGGCACTCGCCGCCGAACTGGGCTTCAGCGAGACCGTGTTCGTGGACGATCCCGAGCGCGGCAGCGTCGACATCTACACCCCCGGGGTGCGGCTGCCGTTCGCCGGTCATCCGCTCGTCGGGGTCGCCTGGCTGTTGGACCTGGAAGCCGTCAACCCGCCCGCCGGTGAGGTGTGGGTGCGCGACGACGGCGAGTTCACCTGGATCACCGCACGCGCCGAGTGGGCGCCGCCCCGCCGACTGGAGCAGTACCCTTCGGCCGCCGACGTCGAGGACCTGCCGGCACCGCCGCCGGGCGAGGGCTGGCTCTACGCCTGGGCGTGGGAGGACGAGTCGGCCGGACGCGTGCGGGCGAGGGCCTTTCCGCGACGTGACGACGGCATCGTGGAGGACGAGGCGACCGGTGCGGCGGCCCTGCTGCTGACCGCCCACCTCGGGCGCGCCCTGAACATCACCCAGGGCCGGGGCTCGCAGATCCTGACCGCCCCGGGTCCCGACGGCATCGTGGAGATCGGGGGACGGGTGCGTCTCGCCGGACCAGCGGCGGCTCCCGCGCGGTCGAAGGGTCCCGCTGGTGAGCACGCGCCCCGCCCGGCCGGCCGGATAGCGCCGCTCCGGCGGGCGGAGCGGTCCCGCTTGCCGCACGTGGTCAGTGTGCCCGGGAGTGCGGGCTGAGCCGGATCGTACGGTCGGCCCGTGCGTCGGCGTTCGGCCCGGTCGTCATCGGCCCTGGGCGCCGGGCTCCGGACCCCGGTAACGGCCCCGGCCCGCGCGCGGCGGCCCTCGGTGATGCTCCCGGTGCGCCCGCCCGCCGTTCGGCTTCCCGGGCGGACCCGCGGCGTGCACCGCGCGCTCCCGCCAGGCCTCAGGTCCTCAGGAGCTCAGGCGCTCAGCGGGAACTCCGCCCCGAGCTCCCGGAACACCGCGCCGTTGAAGTCGAAGGCGCGCCGGCACTCGTCGATGATCCGCTGTTTCTCCAGGTCGTCGGCGTTCATGCCGTCCAGCAATTCCCGGTACGCCCGTTTGAAGGCGGCGGGGTTGGGGATCTGGTCGAAGACGTAGAAGCGGACGCCGTCGCCCCTGCGGGCGAAGCCCCAGGTCCGTTCCGCCCTGTCGCGGATGATCTGGCCGCCGGAGAGGTCACCGAGGTAGCGCGTGTAGTGGTGGGCCACGTAACCCGCGGGCCAGGCGCGGGCGCACTCCTCGACCCGCGCTGCGTAGGCCGCGGTGGCCGGCAGCGGCTGGAGGCCGTCCCGCCAGCCGGCCCCGCGCAGGTGTGCCAGGTCCCGTTCCAGCTCGGGTGTGCGGAACAGCTCGGGCCGTATGAACGGACCGGCCACGGGGTCGTGTCGGAGCCGCCCCGCCGCAGCTTCCAGGGCCCGGTACACGAACCACAGCTGCTCCGTGTACCGGGCGTACGCCCCCACCGTGAGCCGGCCGCCGAGCAGATCGCTCATGAAGGTCGAGGTCTCCGCCTCGGCGTGCTGTTCGTGCGAGGCGACACGGATGAGCGTCGAGAAGGGCGTGTCCAGCGTGTCCAAGGCGGACCTCCGGGGACCGATGGGGACGGGAGCCAATGAGGATCTTCCTACTTAGGCTTGCCTAAGTCAATAGGTTCCCGACGTCCTGTCGGTAAAAAGCTACCCCGTCGGAGCCTCAGGGCAACGTCAGGATTTCGGTGCCGCTGTCCGTCACCACCAGGGTGTGCTCGAACTGCGCCGTCCGCTTGCGGTCCTTGGTCACCACGGTCCAACCGTCGTCCCACATGTCGTAGTCGTGCGTGCCGAGGGTCAGCATGGGCTCGATCGTGAAGGTCATTCCGGGCTGGATGACGGTGGTCGCGTGCGGGCTGTCGTAGTGCGGGATGATCAGGCCGGAGTGGAACGACGCGTTGATGCCGTGTCCGGTGAAGTCGCGGACGACGCCGTAGCCGAACCGCTTCGCGTACGACTCGATGACCCGCCCGATGACGTTGATCTGGCGACCCGGCTTGACGGCCTTGATGGCCCGGTTCAGCGACTCCCGGGTCCGCTCGACCAGGAGCCTCGACTCCTCGTCCACGTCACCGCACAGGTAGGTCGCGTTGTTGTCGCCGTGGACGCCGTGGATGTACGCGGTGACGTCCAGGTTCACGATGTCGCCGTCGCGCAGCACCGTCGAGTCCGGGATCCCGTGGCAGATCACCTCGTTCACCGAGGAGCACAGCGACTTGGGGAAGCCGCGGTAGCCGAGCGTCGAGGGGTACGCCCCGTGGTCGCACATGAACTCATGGGCGACGCGGTCCAGTTCGTCCGTGGTCACACCCGGTGCGATCAGTTTCGCGGCCTCCGCCATCGCCTGCGCGGCGATGCGGCCCGCGATCCGCATGTTCGCGATGGTTTCGGCGTCCTGGACCTCCGGCCCGGAGTACGGGGTCGGCGCGGGCTTCCCGACGTACTCGGGGCGCCGGATGTTTCCGGGGACGGAGCGGGTGGGAGAGAGCTCCCCTGGTACGAGCAGCGACTGGCCAGACATGCCGCGAGTCTATCCGGGGGGTCCGCACGCGCCCTCCGGCGTAGCGGGCGCGGGGTGGGGCAGCATGGCGACAGAGGAAGGAGCCGACGAATGGCCCTGTTCAAGAAGAGCACGGTGGGCAAACCGGGCGAGTGGTACTACTGCCTGGAGCACAGAAAGGTCGAGGAGGGTCCCGAGTGCCCGGCGAAGGACCGCTTCGGCCCGTACACCACCCGCACGGAGGCGGAGCACGCGATGGAGACCGCGCGCGAGCGGAACCTCCAGTGGGAGAACGACCCCAGGTGGCACGACGCCCCCCGGGGCGAGGACGCCGGCGACTGATCAGGAGGTCACCCCGGCACCCACCCCGGCGTCCGACCCCGCCGCCGCTTCCTTCCGGGCGCGGCGGCGCAGGGCGTCCTCGTCCGTCCGTGCGTCGTACGTGACGAGCTTCGGGAGCACCGCGGCCAGCAGACCGACCGAAGCCACGCAGGCCAGCCCGCCGCTCCAGAACGCGGCCCGGGTACCGGTCCAACCGGCCGCCGCACCCGCACGGACCTGACCCAGCTGTGGCCCCACGCTGTACGAGAGCACCTCGATGCCCGCGAGCCGGCCGCGCAGCTCCTCCGGGACGGTCTGGTTCCAGATCGTCGACCGCCCGAGGCCGCTGAGCATGTCGCCCGCCCCGGCGAACGCCAGGCACAGCAGAACCAGCCATACGTCGGTGAACCAGCCCGCCGCCGCGACCGCCAGGCCCCAGCCCGCCGCACCGAACACCACGAACAGCCCGTGGCGGCGCACCCGTGACGTCCACCCGCTGGTCAGGCTCAGCACGACGGAACCGACCGAGCCCGCCGCGTACATCAGCCCCAGCGACCACTCGGCGTCCAGGTCGGCCGCCAGGAACGGGAAGATCGTGTTCGGGAACGCGAAGAACATCGCAGCCAGGTCGACGGCGTAGGTGCCGAGCAGCACGGGACGACTCCAGGCGTAGCGGGCACCCTCCGCTACGCCGCGCAGGGACGGCTTGGCCGCGTCGTGCGCGGGCGGGGCGGGGGCCAGCCGGGTACAGAGCAGCACCGAGACCACGAGGCCGCAGACCGTCGTCGCGTACGCCGCGGCATGTCCCGCGTAAGCGACGACCAGGCCCGCGAGTGCGGGACCTGCGATGGCCCCGATCTGCCAGCGCAGGGCGTTGAGCGCCGCTGCCGCGGTCTGCTGGTCGTGCGGCACGATCCGCGCCATCAGCGAGTCGAGGGCGGGACGCTGGAGGCCCGCGAGGGCCGAGACACCGGCGGCGACCAGGTACAGCGGCCACAGTGCCGGCTCCGGCAGGAGGGCGTTGACCAGCAGGGTGGCGGCCATGACGGCCGTCCCCGCCTCCGTGAGCAGCAGCACCCTGCGGCGGTCGCCGGCATCGGCGAGGGCCCCGCCGTACAGCCCGAAGACGACCAGCGGCACCAGCTCGACGGCTCCCATGACGCCCACCGCGAGCGGCGACCCGGTCAGCTCCTTGATCTGCAGCGGCAGGGCCACCATCGCCATGAAGCTGCTGAAGAAGGTCACCAGCCCCTGGATCCACAGCAGCCGGAAGTCGCGGGACGAACGCCAGGGCGAGAGGTCGGGGAGCACGGAGCGCAGTCGGGATGCCACAACGGTGCATGCTGCGCGCACGTCCCCGCGCGGGCAATCGAATTACCCGGGGACGGGCCGGCTACCAGAGGGGCGGTGGCGGCGCCGTCAACTGGTCCGCGAGCCGGGACAACCGGCCGCGCAGCCCGCGGCGGCCCCGCCGGGCGGGCGCCGGTCCGGTCTCGCCCGCAGCCGCCCCGACCAGGTGCTGCACCGTGTCGAGGTCGACCTCCGCGGTGTCGGTGACGGTGAGGGCCTCGTGCGCGAGTCCCCGCACCTCCCGGTCCCCGCCGTCCAGCGACAGGACCGTCGCACCGGAGCGCCGGGCGTCGTGGACCCGTTCCAACAACGCGCAGTCAGGCGCGTCCGGCGCCACCAGCAGCAGCGTCTCGCCGCGGCCCGCCGCGGCGACCCTGCCGAGCCCGACCGCCAGGTGCGCCGGATCCCCGGCCTGCACCCGGTGCCGCACGAGCGTGGGGGCGAGCTCGGGCTGCCCCGACCAGGCGGCCTCGTCCACGAGGTGCGCCGCGAGGTGCCACGGTTCGTACGCGGCCGTGCCCACCAGCAACAGTCCCCCACCCCGGGAGACGACCGAGGAGCGCAGGGCCCCGGCGAACCGACGGGCGGCCGCGGGCCACTCCGTCCCGGCGAGGACCTCTCGCAGCAGTGCGACGCGTACGGCATCCATGGCCCGGCATCCTGCCGCAGGGCGGCGGTCGGCGGGGCCCGTACGGCCGGGGCTCACCCTCGCGGGGACGAGGAGATGGGAGTACTACCTGCAAGTAAGGTCGGGCCATGACCTCTCAAGACAGCAGCGCGCCCAAGCCCCCCGCCAAGGATCCTCGGGATCTCCCCGACGTCTCCGGCCTGGTCGTCGGCGTCCTCGGCGGCACCGGGGACCAGGGCCGGGGCCTCGCCTACCGGCTCGCCCGGGCCGGCCAGAAGGTGATCATCGGTTCCCGGGCAGCCGAGCGCGCCCGCACCGCGGCCGTCGAGTTGGGCCTCGGCATCGAGGGTGCCGAAAACGCCGAGTGCGCGCGGCGCAGCGACGTCGTGATCGTGGCCGTGCCGTGGGACGGCCACGCCAAGACCCTGGAGGCGCTCCGCACGGAGCTCGCCGGGAAGCTCGTGATCGACTGCGTGAACCCGCTGGGCTTCGACAAGAAGGGCGCCTACGCGCTGAAGCCGGAAGAAGGCAGTGCGGCCGAACAGGCCGCCGCGCTGCTGCCGGAGTCCCGGGTGACCGCCGCCTTCCACCACCTCTCGGCCGTGCTGCTGCAGGACGAGTCGATCGAGGAGATCGACACCGATGTGATGGTGCTGGGCGAGGTACGTACCGACACGGACGTGGTGCAGGCCCTCGCGGGCCGCATCCCCGGGATGCGGGGCGTCTTCGCCGGCCGGCTGAGGAACGCCCACCAGGTCGAGTCGCTGGTGGCCAACCTCATCTCGGTCAACCGCCGATACAAGGCGCACGCCGGCCTGCGGGTGACCGACGTCTAGATCGCGCACGGGCATGGGGGACACTGGTCCGGAACACCCCTGACCGGACAGGAGCCGACCCCCATGCCCCGCCTCGCCCTCTACGCCATCGTCATCTGCGTCCTCGCCGTCGCCGCCGCGGTCGTGTCGTTCGCGGAAGGAAGCTGGCTCGGGATCGTGTGGGTGCTGCTCGCCGGGGTGTCGTCGAACATGGCGATCTACTACGTCCGGCGGGCGCGGGCCGCGAAGCGCTCGTGATCAGACGCCGATCGCGGCCTCGCACGCCGGGTTCGACCCGGTGAGGAACCGGTACAGGCTGAAACCGCAGTAGGTGTCGGCCTGGGGCACTCCGAGCCCCCGGAGTACCGCGTCGACGGCGTCGAAGAAGACGTGGTTGACCGCGGGGATGAACAGCACGGCGAAGACGAGCAGCAGTCCGAACGGGGCGATCGGCTCCACCTGGCGCCGGACGCGCTGGGACAGCCACGGCTCGACCACGCCGTACCCGTCGAGGCCCGGGACCGGCAGGAAGTTCAGGATCGACGCCGTCACCTGCAGCAGTGCGAGGAAGGCCAGGGCGAAGCGGAAGGCCACCGGCACGCCGGCGAGCGCCCCCAGCCAGAACGGGGCGGTGCACACCACGGCGAACGCGACGTTCGTCAGAGGGCCCGCCGCGGAGATCAGACTGTGCTTCCAGCGGCCCGTGATGCGATGGCGCTCGATGAAGACCGCACCGCCCGGCAGCCCGATGCCCCCCATGATGACGAAGAGGACGGGCAGCACGATGCTCAGCATCGCATGGGTGTACTTGAGCGGGTTGAGGGTCAGATAGCCCTTGGCGCCGATGCTGAGGTCGCCGCTGTGCAGCGCCGTCCGGGCGTGGGCGTACTCGTGCAGACAGAGCGAGACGACCCAGGCGCCCGTGACGAACAGGAACAGCGCGAGCCCCGTGCGGGACGCGAAGCCCGTCCACACCGCCCAGCCGGTGACCGCCGTGACCGCGGCGATGCCGAGAAAGACGGGCGAGATCCGCCGGTCGCTGCTGCGGGTGGTGGCGGTGGTCATGAGCGGTGCTCCCGGATGCGTGGTCGGCGGGGTCGGGCTGCCGACCGTACAGGCGGCAGGGCGGGAACGTCTCGCCCGGGGCGGGAGTTCCGCACGCGAGCCGCAGCAGGTGACCGGGGCGCGTCACGGAGAATGGGCGGGTGCGCTACTCCGTACTCGGCACCACCCGGGCCTTCCACGATGACGGCACGGCCGTCCCGCTCGGCGGGGCGCGCCTGCGCGCGCTGGTGACGGCGCTCGCCCTGCGGGGCGGCCGTACGGTGCCCGTGGAACGGCTCGTCGACGAGGTCTGGGACGGTGGGCCGCCGGTCGACGCGGTCGGCGCGGTCCAGGCGCTCGTCGGGAGGGCACGACGGGTGCTCGGACACCGGTCGGTGCTGTCGGTAGACGGGGGATATCGGCTCGCCGCCGAGCCCGAGGACGTGGACCTCCACCGGTTCGAGCGGCTCGTGCGGGAGGGCACCAGGGCCTTTGCCGAGGGCGCCCCGGACCGGGCGGCAGCCGTGCTCGACGAGGCGTTGGCGCTGTGGCAAGGGCCGGTGCTGGCCGACCTCCCGGACCGCACTGCGGAAGCCGCCCGCTGGGAGGCACGGAGGCTCGACGCCCGGCGCACCCGACTGGCGGCCTCCCTCTCCCTCGGCCGGGCCGAGGAGACGCTCCTGGAACTCGTCGCGCTGTGCGAAGGGCACCCGCTCGACGAATCCCTGCACGCCCTCCGCATCCGTGCCCTGCGTGCGGCGGGGCGTACGGCCGAAGCCCTCGCGGCCTACGACCGGGTGCGCCGGGAGCTCGTCGCACGGCTGGGCACCGATCCCGGTCCCGAACTGCGGGCCCTGCACGCGGAGCTGCTCGACCCGCACGGCACCCGCGGCCCCGGTGCGACGGCCGTGCCCGCCGCGCCGTCCACCACGCCCCCCGCCCGAGGGCCCCGCGACCGGGTGCCGGGGAATCTGCGGGCACGGCTCACCAGCTTCGTCGGACGCGAAAGCGACATCGGAGCTCTCCGCGACGACCTCTCGCGGGCGCGTCTGGTCACCTTGCTGGGGCACGGCGGCGCCGGGAAGACACGGCTTTCGCAGGAGGCGGCCGAGCAGACGTCCGACGGGTATCCGGACGGCGTGTGGCTCGTGGAGCTCGCGCCCGTCGGCGACCCGGACGACGTACCGGAGGCCGTCCTCGCCGCGATCGGGGCGCGCGGGACCGTGCTGCGCGGTGCGGGCGCAGAGGAACTCCGGGCGGTGTCCGATCGGCAGGGCCACGATCCGCTCGTCCGTCTCACCGAGCACTGCGCGCGCCGGAGGATGCTGCTCCTCCTCGACAACTGCGAGCACGTCGTGGGTGCAGCCGCGGTCCTGGCGGAACAGCTCCTCGCGCACTGTCCGGAGCTGACCGTGCTGGCCACCAGCAGGGAACCCCTGGGAGTGCCCGGAGAGGTCGTGCGTCCCGTCGGTCCCCTGCCCGACGCCAAGGCCCTGCGTCTGCTCGCCGAGCGGGGTGCTGCGGCGAATCCCGCGTTCAGCATCGAGGACGACCTCGCGGCGGCTGGTGAGATCTGCCGCCGTCTGGACGGGCTGCCGCTGGCCATCGAACTCGCCGCCGCCCGACTGCGGATGCTCACGCTCCGCCAGATCGCCGACCGTCTCGACGACCGCTTCCGGTTGCTGACCAGCGGCAGTCGCACGGTGCTGCCGCGCCAGCAGACACTGCGGGCCGTGGTCGACTGGTCGTGGGACCTCCTCGACGACGCCGAACGCACCGTGCTGCGCCGCCTCTCCGTCTTCGCCCGGAGCTGCGACCTGCCCGCGGCCGCGGCGGTCTGCGCGTCCGGGCCGGGCTCCCGGGACGTGGCCGACGTGGACGTGGTGCCGGTGCTCGGAGCCCTCGTCGACAAGTCCCTGGTCGTCGCGGCTCCGGCGGCGGACGGTGACATGCGCTACCGGTTGTTGGAGACCGTCGCCGAGTACGCGGCCGAACGCCTCGACGAGTCCGGCGACCGTGAGGACGCCGAGCGCGCCCACCTCACCCACTACCGCGAACTGGCCCGCCGTACTGATCCGTTGTTGCGCGGGCGGGAGCAGAGCCGTGCCATCGCCCGGCTGGAGGCGGAGGAAGGGAACCTCCACACGGCGTTGCGCCGAGCCGTCGCCGCCGGGGACGAGGAGGAGGCGCTGTGCCTGGTCCTCTCGCTGGCCTGGTACTGGGCGATGCGGGACCTGCACGACGCCGCACGGCACTGGACCCAGGCGGCCGCCGCCCTCGGACCCGATCCGTTCGCGCCGCCCCTGGTGCCGGCTCCGCCGCTACAGGACAGGGTGACGGACACGCCGCCGCCGTTCACCGCCGAGCAGCTCCAGGAGGCCAGACGGGCGGTGCGGATGATCGGGATGGTCACCGCGGAGGGCGGGGCCGCCCAATGGGCCGAGCCCGAGCAGCGCGACTGGTTGCACCGTGTCTCCGAGGTCTACCGGCCCGGGCTGCCGCAGACCTGCCGATTCCCGGGGTCCCTCTCGTTCTTCGCGGTCCTGTTGACCGGGGACGGCGAACGAACCCGCCGGGTGCTCGACCTGTCCGTGCGCGGCTGTGAGGAGTCCGGTGACGAGTGGGCGCTCGCCGGTGCCCTCAGAATGCGCGCCGACATGCTGGCCAACCGCAGTCAATGGGCGGCCGATGCGGCCCGGGACGCCGATCGCAGCCTGGCGATCTTCGAACGGCTCGGCGATCTGTGGGGCGCGGCGGAGGCGCTGTCCGCACGCGGTGAGGCCCGTGAGCGGCAGGGCGAATTCCTGCTCGCCGCGGAGGACTTCAGTGCCGCGGTGGACCGCGCGGAGCGGCTCGGTGCCCAGAGCCAGATCCCCCTGCTGCGCGCCAGGCTCGCCGCGGTCCTCGGCGAACTGGGGCGGGATGCCGAGGCGGAGTCGATCCTGCGTGACGTGCTGGCCCGGGTGCCCGAGGGCGCCGTCCTCCATGACGCCGTTCCCGTCGCCCGGCTCTTCCTCGCGCTCCAACTAGGCCGCACCGGGAGGACATCCGAGGCCCGCGAGCAGTTGGACCTGCTGGCCCGGGACGTCCGCTCGACCGGTTTCGCGATGTTCGAACAGTTCGGCACAGGCTGCCTCGCCTGGCTGGACTGCCTGGACGGCCACTACCAGGACGCCGTCGATCACGCCGGCAGTGCGCTGGACGGAGCGCTGACCCCGTTGTCGCGGATGGTCGCGCCGCACATGGCCGCCATACACCTGGCGACGGCGGCCGAGGCACTGGCCGCGCTCGGTCCGCAGGCCGCGGCCGATGCCGCCCGGCTCCTCGGTGCCTACGAGCGGGCCTTGCCGCCCGGGCACGTCGCAGCCACCTCCCTGGAGCGCGAGGGCAGGGAACGCGCCGAGCGTGCCACCCGCGCGGTGTTGGGCGAGACGGAGTTCGAGGCCCGGTGCGCCGAGGGCAGCCGCCTCACCGTGGAGGAGGCCGCCGCCCTCGTGCGCCGCCGGGTCAGGACTTCGTACGGAACACCCGTATCGACACCGGAGCCATCACCGCGGTGATCGCGACCGACCAGAGCAGCGTTATCGACACGCTGTGGGCGACCGGACCGCCGTTCATCAGGCCGCGGGCCGCGTCCGCGAGCGTCGACAGCGGGTTGTATTCGGTGAACGCCTGCAGCCAGCCGGGCATCGAACTGGTCGGTGCGAAGATCGAGGAGCCGAACTGCAGGGGCAGCAGCACGAGCATCCCCATCCCTTGAATGGCCTGGGCGTTCTTCATCATCACGCCCATGGTGAGGAAGATCCACATGATGGCGGAGCCGAAGGTCAGCGACAGGCCGATCGCGGCGAACATCCCCGCCACGTTCTGCACGGACAGACCGAGCATGAACCCCACGGTCAGCAGGATCGTCGTGGCGACCAGCATCCGGCAGATCTCGACGGCGATCTTGGCGAGCAGCACCGAGGACCGGGCGATCGGCAAGGACCGGAAGCGGTCCATGACACCGGTCTGGAAGTCCTGGTTGAAGCCCGTCCCGACGCCCATGGCGAGATTCATGCCCATCATCGCCATCATGCCGGGCACCACGTAGTTGACGTACTGCTCCTGGTTGTCCTTACCGGCGATCGCGCCGCCGAAGACGAAGACGAACAGCAAGGTGAAGACGATCGGCATCAGAACCGCGTCGAACATGGACTCCGGGTCCTGACGTATCCACAGCAGATTGCGGCGGACCAGCGCGCCGATGTGCCGCAGATTGCCGCGCAGGCCGATACGGCCCTCGCCCGCGGCGACGGTTGCAGTGGCGGCGCTCATGCCGCCCTACCTTCTTGAGTGCGTCCCGTGAGTTCGCGACTCTGGGACTGCGCGGGTGGGGCAGGGATGGTTTTCATGCTGGCTGCCTCCG
>NZ_JBHZCF010000031.1:0-46657 GCF_042755225.1 Streptomyces sp. NPDC059169
TCCATGAGACCGCCCCCGCACGACCGAAGTCCCGCTACACTCCCGCCACCCAGCGAAAGACCAGGTCAGACACCGAAATCCTGCTGGAGTACTAGCACCACGGTGGCAAGGGTTTTCGGGCGCCTGATCGTCTCCCGGTCAGGACGCGGACCTGGCGAACGGCCACAACAGGAGTCGGTGAGTGGCCTGAGTGAGTTCCAGGCATTCCGTATGAGCGCCGTCACATCAGCTGCGAGGCAGAGACCCGCAGGCGCAGGACGCGCCAGCACCAGCGCACTGGAAAGGGCGCCCCTCGCTGTCGCGCGGGGCGAAAGGGCTCGCACTACGGCTTGACTCGTTGGACGTGGCGGTCGCCTGCCGCAACGGTTGCGTGCAGCCTCGGCCGTGCTCCCGACCGAGCCCACGCCGGGCTGGGCGGACGGATCATGGACAACCGTCCGCCCCCTCATCGCCTGCCTCGCCGACGTCTCCGCCTGAAGCCGCCACATCCTGCGCGCGAGTGACCGCGCGGGACTTCAGCCTCGTACAGCCTTGAGCACACTCCGGCAGGCTTCCGTGGCGCGAGCGGTGGCTTCGGCGCAGATACGGCAGTGGTCGTGGTGCTGGGTGTGTCCGCCGCACAGGTCGTGGCTGTGCTGGCAGGCGATGAGACAGGCCTCGACCTGTGCGGTGAGGAGCGCCGGATCGTGGCCGCTGTGCCGGGTGAGGATCCGGCGGGTCGCGGCGGCGACGTCGGCGCAGTCCAGATCCCGGTCGATTGCCGCCCGCAGCGTGTCCGCGTCCTTCTCCGCGAGCATGCCCGTGGCGCACGCGGTGACAGCGGTCTCGCACTCGGCCAGTACGTCGACGGCCGTGGCCAGGACCTCGTTGCCGAGGAAGCTCTCGGAAGAGATGCTGTCGAGGAGTTCACGGGTGTGGATCATGACGACCCCAAGGAAGCGAGATGGAAGGGATGGGGTGTTCTCGACCGACGCTAGTACCCATCCCGCCGCCCAGGAAGGGGGGAGGGCACTCCGGACCGGACGTGTTCCTGGCCCACTTCCGTGAGACTTGAGGGCGCCTACGATCTGACTGTTCGGGCTCGACGGTTCCCATTGCGTCACCCGGCAGCGCAGCGGCATGTCCGCTACGGACGGCAGGGACGGCGGCCCAGGCATCGCTCCCTGCCCCGGCATCCCCGACCTGTACGTATTCACACCATCCCGCAGGGCGCAATGAGAGCGAAGACCGACCTGGTTGGGGCTTCCAACCTGCCTACATGTAGTAGGCGTAGCGGGTGGCGATGCGGGCCTCGGCGGGGACGTATTTGAGGATGGAGCCGACGCGGTAGGCGGTGCGCAGGGTGAGGGGGTCGCGTTCGTCGAGTTGGGCGTTGTTCCAGTTCATCTTGGTCAGGGCGAGGATGTCGGTGCTGGCGGTCAGCAGGTTTGTGCCGTGTGTTGCGGGCCGGATCAGCAGTGGTTGGGGGACGTACAGGCCCGGGTAGGTCCGGAAGTACGGCACTGAGCCGCGGGTGTACAGGAGCAGGGAACGCGGGTCCAGTTGGACGCTGGTGCCGCGCAGCGGTGGGAGTTGCCCGGTGCGGTACAGGTGCGGGGCGCCGCGCCGCTGGATCCACAGCAGGTCGACATGGTCGATGTCGCGCATGTCGGCGGCCTCGTGGAAGCCGTCGATCTCACCGGTGGTGAAGTTCGAGGTCTTGTGTACGACGATGCGCGCGGGCTGGTGGCCGTGGGTGGTGCGGTACTCGGTCAGCGCGTCCAGCAGCAGTTGCCGGGCGTCGGCGAGCGTCAGGCGGGGCTGGCGGTCGGTCTTGGAGATCTGCGCCGTGCCGCCGCGGACGACGACGCCGTCGCCGCGTTCGTTGAACACCTGGGCGACCGCGGTGTGCAGCTCGTTTTCGTTCGCACTGCGGTAGAAGCTGACCCCGACGTAGCAGGTGGCCAGGTCGGAGCTGTGGCGCTGCATGCGCCAGGGGGTTCCGCCGGCCTTGTAATACAGGGCGGTGTGTAGGTTCCAGGCCCGGGTGGCCTCGTCCTGCAGAGGGCGGACGGTCTGCCCGTTGGTCCTGCTGGGGATCCCGGTCCAGGTCTCCTTGCGCATCAGCTGTAGCGGTGCCGGAAGCGTGAGCGCGGTGGCCTTGAGCAGGTCGTGGAAGTCGCCTCCGGTCTCTCGCTCGTCCTGGTCCTCTTCGCGTTCGGCCGTTGGCTCCTCCGACGGCGGGCGTTCTTCGCGGTCCTGGAGTTCTTCCGGGCGGGCGCAGATCACGACGCGGCAGCGTCCGGTCTCGGCCAGCGACCGGGCGGCGTCGGCGTAGAGGTCGACTGCGTCCTTGGTAGCGGAGGCTGTGTCGGCGCGGGCCAGGCGGCGCAGTTGGCGTTCGGGGATCTCGCGGACGAGGGCGTCGTCGAAGACGAGTTCGGCGCCGAAGGGGGAGTCGGTGCTGAAGCCGGGGAACGGCTGGTGGAGGTTCTCCTGGCCGGGTTTGGTGTCCTTGGCCTCGATGTGGTTCTGGCAGCGCTGCAGCCAGCTTCGGATGCCGTCGACCGCATGCGCGGGGCCGACGAGGGCGATGGGGATCTGGTGCGGTCCGGTAGGGGAGTCGGCGTCGGCGGGGCCGTACACGCTGATGCCGTAGCGGGGATCGATGTGGCGGTTTCCGGCACGGAACTCCAGTTCCGGCTCGTGCAGCACTGGTGCTTTCATTGCGGCAGCTCCCACAGTCCCTCGGCCAGCCCGTTCACGCTCGGTTTCGGCGCTGGTTCCTGCGGGATCCAGACGCTTTCGTCGATGGCGGCGTCGCAGTCGAGCTGCAGGAGCTGGCCGAATCGGATGCGCTCATCGCGGCTTCTGAACAGGGTGTCGTCGCCTTGCAGGTAGTCGGCCCAGGCGCGTACGAGCTGGTAGACGGCGTTGTTTCGTTCCAGCCGCTTGATCTTCTGGACGTAATCGGCGTCGTACAGGGAGTCGCGCCGGCCGTCGATGGTGAAGTGGTAGGTGGGGTTGATCTCCAGGTACCACTGTTCGCCCCAGCGGCGGAAGTACAGGCTGGCAGCGTAGTGACGGCAGAAGCTGATCTTGGTTATGTCGTCCTTGCCGAAGTACGGGGTGAAGAAGGCGCGCCCGCGGCTGCCGCGGTAGCGGCCTTTGATCTTCCGGCTGGACCGGTCCGGCGGGGCCTGCATGTAGACGATCTTCTTCGTGGGATGCCAGACCAGCTCGGAATGGTGTGCGGAGCGCAGGGTGAAGTTCAACAGGGAAACGAAGCGCCGTTGCAGGTCGGGGTCCTCGGTGGTCGCCCAGGTCTGTGTGGGGACGGAAGTGACCGGCCCGTCGCAGAGCACGGCGAGCGGGCCCTCGTCCAGTCGGCACAGTGAGTAGATCCGTCCGGCGGCCAGGACGAAGCCGCTCTCGAACTGGTTGCCGTTCGAGCGCATCCGTTCCCAGGCATCACCGCGGTCACGGCACGGCGTGGACGCCTCGTGGATGAGCGGGGCGAAGCCCTCAATCGTGAGGAGGTTCGAGACGAGCTGTTCGCTTCCTTCCAGCCGTGGCAGCGGCTCTCCGGCGGGCACGCCCAGGGCCGACAGCCGGCTGAAGGCATCAAGGTCGAAGCGGTCTACGGCCTTGTCGAACTGAACGACGCGCCGTGCCTTGCGTTCAGGGTCGGCGAACCAGGTGTCGACGCGCTTCCACCACGCCTGCTGGATACGCAGGTCCACGCAGATGAGCACGACCGGACGGCCCAGCCGAAGCCAGTAGGCGATGTGGTCGGCCTTGCAGGTGAATTTGAATTCGGTCTCGGTCTCGCCCCGGAACCCGACTTCGGTGCCCTTCACCTGGGCCAGGACGGCGACCCCGGTGACTTCCCGGTCGACGTCCACGAACTCGATCTGACCGTCGATGGCGAAGTCACGTTTGGTGTCGTTCCACACGTGGCCGGCGTCGGAGACGGCCTTGTCGACGAATGCCTCGCCCCGGAACCCGGCCCGCTGCTGGACGCTGCGCTGCGGCATCCGATCAGCGCTCCGGGAAGGACACCGGAGCGCCCGCCGTAGCCCAGCCGGATCTGGGAGGCCGAGGCCGCGCGTTGTTGTCCCACCCCATGGAGTGATCCTCCGTCCTTCACGCCTGGTCCAGGTCCACTCAGGATAGGAGGGACCACCGACAACGACCCGTGCACGCATGCGGGAGGAGACTCGGAGGACGGGCGCTGGGACCTATCGAGGACTTCACTGACCTCGCCCAAAGCGCAGGGCATCGCGGGCCGGGGGGTGTGGTCACTGTTGTTCGGCCTTGGGCGGGGTGAGGTCGGGAGGATAGCCTTTGGCGCGAAGGAATGCGTCGAGGGCTATGGCGACGATGTCGCCGTGCTGGATACCGTGGTCCGCGTGGTATCGCCGGCCGCGCCGCTGGAGTTGGAGGGCGTCGGGGACGGCGTAGTTGATCTGCCCGCGACTGGTATGGCGGCCACTGATGACCTCCAGTGTGTCCGGATGGGGCGCCAACGGGTTGTCGGTCGGGTCGGATTGCGCATCGAGATCGTCAGCAAGTTCACGCAGCTGACGGGCGTGGCGCGAGAGATCGGGCATGGGCTGCTCCAGTCCGGTCCACTAGTCGACTAGCTAGCCGCCTAGTCGACTAGTGGAATAGTCGGTGGGACGGGTGTCCGCGAACGAGCTGAGCGTTCGCGGACACCCTGGGAAATGAACGCGGCGTCAGAAGCCGCGGGCGGTGAGCCATTCGTCCAGGGCGACGGAGACGAAGTCGCCGATGGGCAGGTGGTCGAGTTCGTTGTCCAGCGCGAAGCGCTTGATCCGCTTCTTGAGCTTCAGCGCCGCAGGGACTGACGAGTCGAGGCTCTCGCGCGTGATGATGCGCTGGTTGAGGATCACGGCCGTCTCGGGGATGTCCTTGGGGCGACCGGGGCCGTGAGCCCACGGCGTTCCCTCGCTGGGTGCTGCCTCGGGGCGCACGTACTGCTCCTGGTGAGATCCCGGACCATCGGTCCTCACCGGGAACGCGGTACCTGCGGCGACCGGAGAGGCTGCCGGACGAACTGCCACCTCGCCGGCCGGGGCCATGTCAGCAACCGCGGACGTGACGGGAGACGGACCCTGCTGCGCAACAGGTTCGGCCGGTTGCGTGGCCTGGGGTGCAGATGCTCCAGGTAGGGCAGCTGGGACCACAGGCGTCACCTGCTGCTCCACCGGCTCCCCACCGGGCCCCGCCTCGGGGGCGACGACGTCCGGGCCAACCGGCTGACTTGCGGCCGGCTCCGGCACGGAGCCGCTCGGCGCCTGGGCAGTCGGTTGGGCGGAGGTCTGCGCCACTGCGGGCACCGCGTCGGTCCGGCTGTGCGCCGATGCCTCGGCGGGAACGGCGGAAGGTACGGGCTGAGCCTGCGGCTCGCTGGCAGAGAGATGGCCTTCGTCCTGGGCCGTGGCCTGTTCGGCGGCGTACTGCTCGTGGGTGAGCTCGGCGGCCGGGGGAGGGGGCGGAGGGGGCGTCTTCTTGGCCCCGCCGCCGAGGGTGCGACCAGTGCGGCGGGCCGGGGGCTTCATACGTTCGGTCATGCTGCGGTCAGCTCCTTCATCAGCTCGGCGTACTCGCTCAGCTCGGTCGGGATCTCGCCGAAGGCCTCCATGTAGTGCACCCAGGAGTGGATGGTGGTCTCGGCGAGCGGGAACGCCTCGTCGCGGTCCGGGCCGATGCCTTCGCCCTCGGTGGGCTCCAGCAGCTGGGCTTTTGCCCGGCCGGGAAGGCTGGTGCGGTCGTCGGCCTTGACCATCACCACATGGGCGGTGACGCCGTGTTCGTTGCGGGCGGCGGCGCGCTCGGCCTCGTCGAAGGTGGCCACGAGCTTGCGGCGCTCGATCTTGGTGGGGGCGACCGGGACGAGCAGCAGGTTCGCCTCGGTGACAGCCTCGTGGAAGATGCGGGCGCTGCCGCCGCCGGCGTCGACCACGATCGCGCCGAACTCGGCGCGCTTGGCACGGATGTACTCGGCGATGTCGTCGAACGGGTACCGCTCGACCACCAGGTTGGCGGGCATCTCGAAGCCGGCGGCCTGGGCGACCTTGAACCAGTCGTAGGCGGACTGACTGGTCGCGTCGGCGTCCAGCAGCAACGTGGGCAGGCCGAGGACGACGGCGTAGTAGAGGGCGATGAACCAGGCCGAGGTGGTCTTGCCGGTGCCGCCCTTGAGCATGCCGACGACGATGACGAAGGCGTCCCAGGCGCTTTCAGTGGCCGCGGCCAGGGTCTTGTGACGGGTGTTCTCGTTCACGTGTGCTTGATCTCCTGAAATGGGAAGGGGTGTCGTGTTGTGCGCGCGTCGGCGAGTGGGCCGATGACGGGGGCGCCCGTGCCGCCCTGCGGCGGCGGGGATGGCGCACGGCCGCCTGCTTGATCTGCCAGGCAGCGTGGGGAACGCCCACGAGGACGGAGGCGCTCATGGCCGTTTCCTCGGGTCTTGGGCCGGTCCGTGGTGGTGCTGGGGCCGCATGCGGGTGCCTGCTTGGTGCAGGAGCCGGTAGACGGTGGCGACGGAGTAGCTGTGCTCCCTGGCGAGTTCTGGCACTGTGGCGCCGGCCTCGTACCGGGCCCGCAGGGACAGCGCGACCTTGTACCGTTCGGCGGCCCGGGCTGCGGCGCGTATCCGCTGGGTCTGCTGGGTGGTGCGTACGGTGCCGCCGGCCTCGATCAGCAGGCGCCGGGCACCGCGCCGCGTCTCTCCCACCGTTGCGGCGAGTTCGGTGAGGGTGGCGCCGTGCTGCTCGTACAGGGTGCGCAGGTGGGCTGCGAGGCGCTGGCGGGTTTGTGGGTTCTGTCGCATCCGGCGGGTCTGCCAGGAGCTGCGCATGAGGGTCCCGGCGTCGTGCAGCCGGTTGAGGACGGTGCCGTAGGACAGGCCGCTGGCGGTGACGAGTTCGTCGACCGTGGCACCGGACTCGTACTTCTGGCGCAGGGCTTGGGGTGTCACCGCCTCGCTCGCGTCAGGGGTGACCGGGGGTTCTGGGTTCATGCGAAGGACTCCCATTCGCTGAGGGCTTCGGCGTGGGCGGCGGCCAGCTCGTCGTAACTGCGCTGGTCCGATGGGGTGATGAGGATCAGGCGGCCGTCGGTGGCGACCCGCCAGTCGGCGGCCGGACGTCCTGTGAGCGGGTCGAGGACGCGCCCGTCCGGGGTGAGCCACAGGGGAGGGATCTCGTCGGGGCGCGGCATGGGGACCAGGACCTGGCGGCCGTCGCGGACGATTACCACGGCCCTGCGGCGGTGCTCCGTAAGCCGGTCCAGTGCCTCCTGGTAGGCCGCCCGTTCCGCCATGTGCAGGGCCTTGCGCCGGGCCGCGATGCCCCAGGTGCCGTGTTGCTCGGCGACCTTGTCCCAGCCCTGTGCCGGCGTGTGGCCGTTGTCGGTGTCCGGGAGGCGGATACCGAAGCCCTCCAGTGCGCGTGGCGCGAGGGTCCAGGTCTCCCCGGTGTGCTGGACGAGGCCGTGGTCGGCGAGGCGTTGCAGGGTCCGGTAGGTGGTGGCGCGGGAGACCGAGGACGTAGCGACGAGCTGGGCAGCGGTCTGGTGGGGGTGCTGGTGCAGAGCGCTGATGATCAGGAGGGCGGCGCTGCCGAGGGCGTGGTGGGCGAAGGCGTCGTGGCCCATGAGTTGTCCGAGGACGGTGGAGTCGATGTCGGCCGTCGTGGCGGTCTCAGGAGTGGTCCACTCCTCAAGTGCCGGGTCGGGGGGAACTGAGTGGACTGGAAACGAGACAGCAGAGCTGGGCCACGGTGACCGGGGATGGTGCCGTCGCCCAGGTACCAGGTGGAGCCCTCCCGGCCATGGCCCACCCGCAGGCGCCGAAGCCAGCCGCGCGGCCGGAGGACCGTCTCGTAGACGATCCGCAGTGTCGTGCGGGAGACCCCGGCTTCCTCCGCGGTCTGCCGCTCACTGGCGTGGTGCAGGGGGCCGCCCGCGATCTCGGCGAAGTTCAGGTGCGCCCGCAGCACCCGCAGCGCGGTCCGCCCTCGTTCCCCGCGCCACGGTGTCGTTTCGATCCGGTCGCGCAGTGCGGCGAGGACCTCGTACGCCTCGTGCCTGGAGCCCAGCGCCCTGGTGCTGCTGATCGCGTCGGAGTCGCTGGCCCACACCCGGCGGATGTAGTCCAGGGCGCGCGACTGCCCGGATCGCAGCGCGATGTTGCGGGCGTGGCGTCCGCCTTCGTGCTCGGGGTGCAGCAGGAGCTGCGCGAGCTGGTCGACGGTGCCGCCGACGCGCGCCACGTGGCAGGCGACGGCCGCGGTGATCCGGTGCCCGTGCTCGGCCGCGCCCTGGCGGTCCGCGCGCAGGACCACGCTCCGGCGGTCGGAGCCGAGCCTGCTGTAGCTGCCCGCCGCGTATCGGCCGGTGAGGTCGCCGAGCAGGATCAGATCGGCCGCAGCCGGAGGGAGTTGGGAGAGGCCCACTGGGCCGCGTGCGAGAGGGATGTGTCGTTGGGGGAGTGGCTGGTGGGTGGTGTCTGTCACGGTGGGGTCGTCTCGCAAGGACGTGGACGCCGCCCAGGCCCGCTAAAACCACGGGTGGCATCCGGAACCGACCTCCCATCGGTGCCAGGCGAAACCTCCAGGTTTGCCGTCCTGGAGGCTTCGTGTGCCTGGCTCCGCATCGGAGGCAGGCGTCCCCATCGCAGCTCGACCACGGTGATCGGGGGCCTCTGACTGCCTGTGAGCGGCCCGAGCCGAATTCCGGCTCGAATGCCCTGGCAGGTCACAGCCGATCGGGGTTCAATCAGAGGTAGGGCCTCTGAGTTCACACCCGAGCGACTGAGGCCCGACCGGTTCGGAAGGGGCCGGCACAGAGCGCGATTGCCTCTGGCCGACTTTCCGCCCGACTCGGTCGGCTGGCAGAGTGACTGCGTCTGATTGCCTCTGATCGGACCCGGCTGCTCAGAGAGCCAGGATCAGAGGGATTGCCTCTGACTGGCTCTGAGCGCCCCGGGTCGAATCGGGGTCGAATCAGAGCGGTTTCCTCTGACTGCCTCCGATCGCCTCTGCAACCCGTCCTTGTAGGTCACAGCCGGTCCGATCCCGGAAACCCGCAGGTCAGAAAGGTGCGTCAGGAATACCCGGCGTACAGCCCGACTCGTCTGCCGCTGTGCTCTTTCCTGGAAGGGGCTCTGGCCTGGGTAGGGGCACGTTCACGGCTTTCGTTGGCTTCCTGCTTCAGGAGTGGAAGCCCCTCTGAAGCCCCTCAGGCGGCGCCGAGTGTCCCCCAAAGGTCCCAAAGCAGAGCGGAGGGGTGCGGCGTAGCTCCGAGCTGGGTCGGAACGGTGGACAGTGGTGCTGCTGCTCTACCGAACTGTGTGGCCGTCCTGTGCCTCGCGCGGGACCGGAGTTGGTATGCCCGGCGCCCGGCCACACGGCCGGTGGGTCGAGGACGGGGGAGCCTCTCTCGGGCGAAACGAGACGTCCGCGAGCAGGTTGCCGCCACTCGGGGTCACGCCCCGGGCGGAAGCTGTCGTAGCCGGCTTCTGGGCCGAGTAACTGGGGGACGCCGAGCGAGGAGCTCGTTGCCCATGTGCGAGGGCTACGGGATGTTCCAAGCCGGGTCTCCCGAGCAACAGTCGTTTGTGCTCGGGAGATAGTGCTGTTCCACTGCGACGTACTGGCGGGTCAGAACGGTCCCCTCACACGAAGCGGTATCCGCAGGCCTGGCGCGCGAGCCTCCGAGCCGTACGCGCCGGCTTGGACGTGCGTCTACTGCCTCGTCATCGATGACGAGGCCGTCAACGTCGAGGCCGGCCGGGCGGCGGTCGTGCAGGCATATTCACTCAAAGGCAATGTCCGGATCATTGGGGACATCGCAGCTCATCAGGCGTGCCACGCACATAGAATGCCCACACTCTCTTCATGCTTTGGCTCCATCAGTTCAGCGAGGTGGCTCGTGCCCGCATCCACCGTGACGCCCGACGATGTTGTCCGCCACATCTTCCGATACCTCGCGGAGGTGGGTGAGAGCCGTACCAGGCCGGTGCGTACGCACGACGACGCCAGGCACCAGGTGTGGTTCGCTGATCTGCCCGCGCAGTTCGGCTCCTTCCTCACCGACACTGTCTCGGGTGACGCGCCGTTGTGGCTGCGGGCCGACCGCCCAGTACGGCACGTGCCGCCGAATCCACCGCTGCCGCTCGCCCACTGGTTGGACGACCGGGAGATCCATGACTCGGCGAGGAAAACGCCCCCCGAGCCGCGGGCCGAGACGGACATACCGGCGGACGACATTTCCACTGAGGGAAGCGCACGCAGCCGGCGCATCAACGTGTTCCTGGCCGATTCGCCTCAGCGTGACACCGTGTACGCCCAGTACCGAGCCTGGTCCCGTGAGTGGGAAGGGTGGGCACGTCGTGACCGTGTCATGAAGCCCGTCGTGCGCGCCTACGACCGTCTCTACCGCCTTTGGGTGGATGCCTCCGAACTCGGCGAGAGTTTCGAGCTGGTCATCGGATTCGGCTACCTCACCTGGTCGACACAGGGCGAGCTGATCCGCCGTCATCTCGTCACCTGTCGGGCCGTCATCGCCATTGACCCCGACACCGGAGCCATCTCCGTCGGACCCGATCCCGAGCACGGCAGCCCGGTGCTGGAGGAGTCGATGCTCGACGCAGGGCAGAAGGCGCGGGCGGAAGTGCGTGCCCGCGTACGGCAGGAGCTGGAAGCCGCCGGCGACACCACAGATCCGCAGCTGACCGACCAGCTGCACCGGGCCCTCACCACCTGGGCGATCGCGGCCCACGAGGCAGGCCGCTACGACCCCGCACCGAATCGACACCGGGCAACGGGGGACCCCGACGTACCGGTCGTCAGCTTCGCGCCGGTGCTGTTGCTCAGGGAGCGCACCCGGCGCAGCATGCTGGAAGCGCTGCGTGCCGTCGCCCTGTCCATAGAGCAGGGTGCCGAACCCACCCGTCTACTGCGGGCGATCGCCGGTGAGGGCGGTGACCGCCCGCTGGGAGAACCGGGCAGCGGTGACGGCGCGGCACCACCGCCCGAGCTGTACTTCGCGCTGCCCTCCAACGACGAACAGCGCACCATCGCAGAGCGGCTGCGGGACCGGGAACTCGTGGTGGTACAGGGACCGCCCGGCACCGGCAAGACACACACCATCGCCAACCTGGTCACCGACCTTCTCGCACACGGCAATCGCGTACTGATCACCAGCCACACGGCTCGCGCCCTGAAGGTCCTGAAGGGCAAACTCCCCGCCGGCATTCGCGAGCTGTGCGTAAGCCGCACCGATGACGGAGCAGGCCAGCAGGAACTGGAGCACTCCGTCAAGGCCATCCTCGACCGGCAGGGAGATTTCTCCCCGCGGGTGTACCGGCGACGCATCCAGGAGCACGAAGAGCGTCTCCGGTCCGCCCGGTCCGCGCAGGCTCGCGCCTTGAAGGCGTTGCGCGCGCTGCGGGAGCAGGAGACGTACCATCATCCGGCCGAGACCGGCGACTACGAGGGAGTCCTGGCCCAGATCGCCCAGCGGCTCGCTGAGGAGCACCCGCGGTTCAGCTGGATTGGGCCAGTCCCCGCCGATGCCCCGATGCTGGACGCCGAGGTTCTCATGCGCCTGCGTCGTGCGGCGCTCGCCTTCACTGACCGACACCGTGCTCTCGCAGCGCCGGTCAGCGCCGCGCTGCCCGAGCCGGGGCAGCTCCCCGTGGCGCTCGCCTTCGCCGAGGCGGTCGAGACGATCAGGACAGCGGAGGCCGACCTCGCCGTGCTCCGGCAGGACGGCTCCATGTCCCGTCTTGACGACGCCGTATCCGCCCTCACCGCGGTACAGCAGAACCAACTGGCCGTCGCGCTGGACCGCTTCGATGCCGCGGCCCAGGCGGCCACCTCCATGCCGACGGCGTGGGCCTCCGAGCTGCGTGACGAAATCCTCGCCGGGCAGGACCTCGGCGCGCGCAGTCGCCACCAGCGCACCACCACGGCCCTCACCACGATCGAGGAGGCGGAGCGCGCCTTGGGTGCCACTCTGGTCAGCGGACTGGAGACGTATGACGTGCCGACGGCTCTCGGCCTCGCCGGCACCCTCAAGGATGGCCTCGCCTCCGGCGCGAAGCTGCGCGGAGCCCTGGGCATGAAGACCAAGCTCCGCAAGGCTGTCGGCGACTTTCCCGAGACTGTACGGGTGGACGGCCGCACGGTGGACACGGAGGCCGCCGCGTCCGCCGTCATGCACCGAGTCACGCTGGAGCGGCACCTCCAGGACATCGAACGGGAGTGGGGCGACGGCCCCGACGCCTGGCAGGCCACCGCCCGGCGTATCACCCGACTGCGCCAGGACATCGCCACTCTCACCACTCTGACCGCTCTCGCCGATCTGCGTCACGCCGTGGTCGGCGCTGCCGCAGCGGCTCCCGGGCTGGCCGGCGTCGGCTGGGGCGACCCGGTGCGAGCCACCGCCGTACGAAACCTCCTACAGGCCCGAGCGGTGCGCAGGAACGCCGATCCCGCCCGCACTCTGATCGACGACGCGCTGCGTGTACTGCGCGCCGCGGCGCACCGCAGGGGAGCCTCGGCGGCCCTGGAACGAGCTCGCGTCGCGGTCGAGTCCCGAGACCCGGTGGCCTACGGCGCCGCGGTGAACGAGTTGGACGACCTGCGCGAGGCGTGTGAGCGCAAGAAGGCATGTGACGACGCCTACCGGCTGGTCGCGGCCGAACTCCCCGACCTCGCCGACAGAGTCGAGTCGACGCCCGAGGACGGCGAGTGGGACACCCGGCTCGCAGACTTCGAGGCTGCGTGGGCGTGGTCGGTCTGGTACGACCGCATGAAGGAGCTGACGGACCCGGAGGCCGAAGCCCGTCAGCTACGACTGCTCGCCGAGGCGGACGCCGAGATCCGCATAGGCCTGGAACGGCTTGCAGCCGACAAGTCCTGGTTCAGCTGTCTGTCCCGGCTCACGGACGACCAGGCCGTGGCCCTCACCTCGTACCAGCAGAACGTCCGCAAGCTGGGCAAGGGAACCGGCAAGTACGCGGCCACCTACCGGAGACAGGCCCGGCAGAGTCTGCAGGCCAGCCAGGCAGCGGTGCCCGCCTGGATCATGCCGCTGCACCAGGTGACCGAGACCGTGCCGATGGACCGGGCCGGGCGCTTCGACGTCGTGATCGTCGACGAGGCCAGCCAGTCCGGTCCAGAAGCGCTGCTGCTCGCCTGGCTGGGCGCGAAAGTGATCGTCGTCGGCGACGACCAGCAGGTCAGTCCCGCCCAGGTGGGCATGGACCACGACGAGCAGTTCGCACTCCAGCGACGGCTCCTCGCCGCGTTGCCCGCCGCCCGTCGCAACCTGTTCACACCGACCGCCAGCCTCTTCGACATCGCGTCCGGTCTGGCCGGAGGCCGCGGCAGGCTGATGCTTCAGGAACACTTCCGATGCATGCCGGAGATCATCGGATTCTCCAACGAGCTCTGCTACGGCGGACGACTCCAGGCTCTGCGGCAGTACGGCGCCGACCGGCTGCCGCCCCTGCGCCCGGTGCACGTGCCTGATGGATACGTCGAGGGGAGCGGGCAGAAGCAGGTCAACCGGCCCGAGGCAGAGCAACTGGTGGAGGAGATCGTCCGGTGCACCGCCGACGCCGCCTACGCGGGGCGCACCATTGGCGTGATCACCCTGCTTGGAGCCGGGCAGAAGTACCTCATCGAGGACCTGCTGGCCGACAGGATCCCCCTGGACGAGAGACAGCGTCGACGTCTGCGCGTGGGAAACGCCGAGGAGTTCCAGGGCGACGAGCGCGACATCGTCTTCATCAGTACGGTCGTCTCGCTGACCGGCCCCGACGGGCCGCGCCGCCCTGGCCACTTCACCAGCTCCCTGAACCGGCAGCACCTCAACGTGGCCGCGTCCCGCGCCCGCGACCAGGTGTGGCTGTTCCACAGCTTCACCCTCACCGAACTCGGCGAGACCGATCTGCGGCGTGCCTATCTGGACTGGTTCTCCCGCCCGGCAGAGGAGCAGGACGGCCTCGGACTCGGTGAGGTCCGGCCGGATGTCCCGCACGAGGCCTTCGACAGTCTCTTCGAGCAGCGTGTCTACCTGGCTCTGCGAGCCCGGGGCTACCGGGTGCGACCGCAGTATCCGGCAGGCCGCTACCGGATCGACCTCGTCGTCGAGGGCGGCACCAGACGCCTTGCCGTGGAGTGCGACGGCGACGCGTTCCACACGGAGGAGAACGCCGACGCCGACGCGGCACGCCAGCGTGAACTGGAGCGTGTGGGGTGGACGTTCGTCCGCATCCGGGGCAGCCGCTTCTTCCTCGACCCGGAGCGGGCACTCGAACCGCTGTGGGCGGGACTCGACCGTCTGGGCATCGAGCCGGCAGCGCACTCACCCGCACACCGGGCTTCCGAGGTCAGCCGCCTCGGGCCGACGGGCGACGGCGGCAGGGTCCCGAACGGTGACGCAGCACCTGCCACCCCCGGTGCCCCGTCGGCCGGGCGATACGACAGCCCGTCCGAGCCGTCGCACGGCACAGACGCGACGCAGCCCCGATTCGTGACCGCGGCACGGTTGCACCGCGACGAGGTCAATGCGGCTCAGCACGCGTTCAGTATGCGGGCGACCGTTCCCGGGACTGCACGGTTTCTCGCGGGAGCGGGTGCGCCGGGCTTCCCGGGATCCGATGCCGTGGACATCCTGCGCGACGGGGATGCCGTCGTGCGCGTTGCCCACCCCGAGGTACAGGCCATGATCCGTGCCGCCATCGCCCGCGCCGACGTACCGGTACGAGGAGACGCCGGCCAGGTGGGGCTGGCTCGACACCACACACCCGGCTCGTTCGGAGCTTCTGACGGCTGTACGACGGAACTGCTGCGTGTAGAACCGGCGTCTGACCGGGTCCCGAGGAAGAATCTTCCGTCCGTGCCGCGGCAGCCGGCCCGCGCAGTGGAACCCGTCGCCGTCACGGGATTTGCTGCGCCCAGCCGTTCCGGGAACTCCCTCCGACTCCCGATCGACCGGCTCAGCGTTGCCGCCCATCGACGGGTGCAGCGCGAGCTCCAGCGCGTGCAGGACCTGCTGGACCGGCCGCTCCCGGAGATCGTGGCTGTGGACTCGTCCTCCAGGCAGGCCCAGCTGGCCGATCACGACAGGCGGCGCCTAGCTCTGCAAGAGCGGCGCAGCCACCTGCGTGCTCTGCTTGAGCAAGTGATCCCTGACTCTTCTTTCAAAGGCGGGGCGATGGTTGTCCCTGGATGCCTCGTCGGGGTTGAGGGGCCGGACGAGCCCGGCATCATGACCTACGAGATCGCGATGCTCCCGGGCGGCGATGCGGAGCGGTTGAGCCCCGACTCCGCCCTGGGGAAGGCGCTGATGTGGCGACAGGTCGGGGATGAGGTGAGCTGGCGGACGGAGGGGGGCGCCGACGTGCGCCTCATCATCCGGCACATCCAAGACTGAGGGACTGCAGCGGTGTTGGGGCTGCGGGCGGTTCATGACCGGCCTTGGTCATCGCCGTAGGCGTAGTGCGGGCCGCGCTTCGTGAACCTCTTACCTTTGGGGTGGATTTAACCGTTATAGAGCCTTCGGTCGTTTCGTGTGCCCTGGTGTACGAGGTGCAGGGCTCTCGCTTCCCGCCAAGCAGGCGGTATGTCCCCGTAGCCCCTTCCTCGTCACCCCTTCTCATGCCACAGGCAGGGACTAGGATCTGCACCCTGGGTCTGACCATGGGGAACGGTCGCCCGCGCAGGACAAGAGGAGCGGGGAAGAGGCATGCGGGAAGGCCGGTGGGTCACGGTCACCGAGTCCGAGTTCGATCACGAGCGCCGCGGCCTGGACGCGATTCGGGAGAGATTGCCGGACTCCGACCCTTGGCGTGCCTGGTCGAACTTCACCTTCACCGCCCATACCGGCCACGTCCGCGAGGTGGACCTGCTGGTCGTCGCCCCCGGCGGCGTCTGCATGATCGAGCTGAAGGATTGGCACGGCTCGGTCACGTCCGAGAACGGTACCTGGGTGCAGACCGCTCCCGGCGGTCGCCGCCGTACGCACGGCAATCCGCTTCACCTCGTCAACCGCAAGGCCAAGGAACTGGCCGATCTGCTCACGCTGCCCGGAGGCAAGCGGGTCTGGGTCGCCGAGGCCGTCTGCTTCACGGACAACAGCCTCCGTGTACGGCTGCCCGCCCACGACCAGAACGGTGTGTACACCGTCGACCAACTGGTCGAGATGCTCGGGCAGCCTCCGCGTGACGAGCGGCGCCGCATCACCGCGATCGGCTCGCGCGAGATCGAGGCGGCCCTCAAGAAGATCGGCATCCGCAAGAGCGACGCGCAGTACAAGGTCGGCCCGTACGAGCTGGAGCGGAAGTCCTTCGACTCCGGGCCCACCTGGGCGGACTACCTCGCCCGCCACAGCGATCTTCCCGAGGCCGCCCGCGTCCGCATCTACCTCAGCGAGCGCGGCTCCGACGCCTCGCTGAGGCAGTCCGTCGAGAACGCCGCCCGGCGCGAAGCCGCGGTGCTGGGCCGTTTCAAGCACCCGGGAGTGGTCGAGCTCAGGCAGTACTTTCCTTCCGGGCACGCGGCCGGCCCGGCCCTGATCTTCGACTACCACCCGGACACCCTGAAGCTGGACGAGTACCTGGTCCAGTACGGCGAGAAGTTGGACATCCTCGGCCGGATGGCGCTGGTCCGCCAACTCGCCGAGACCATGCGCTCCGCGCACTCCAGCCGCATCCACCACCGGGCGCTCGCCGCCCGCTCCGTGCTCGTCGTTCCCCGGCCGCGAGGCCGGAAGGGCAGGGCGGTGGGGGAGGAGGCCGCCTGGCTCACCCCGCAGCTCCAGATCTCCGACTGGCAGATCGCCACCCATCGCAGCGGTGATTCCTCCCAGGGCATGACCCGCTTCGCGCCGACCGCGCTGTCCGCCCAGCACGTGGCCGATGACGCCGACGCCTACCTTGCTCCGGAGCTCACCGCCCTCAACCCCGACCCGGTGCACCTCGACGTGTACGGGCTCGGTGTTCTCACCTACCTGCTGGTCACCGGCAAGGCCCCGGCCGCCAGCCAGGCCGAGCTGCTGACCCGCCTGGAGGCGGGGGAGGGGCTGCGCCCCAGCTCCCTGGTGGACGGGCTGTCGGAGGACGTGGACGAACTGGTGCAGGCCGCCACCGCCTACCGGCCGGGGCAGCGGCTGTCCGGCGTGGACGAGTTCCTGGAGCTGCTGGAGGTCGTCGAGGACTCCCTCACCGCCCCGGCTTCGGGGGCCACCGGTACGGAAAGGCCGGGCGACGAAGACGACGAGACGGCCGCCGACAAGGATCCGCTGGAGGCCGTCGCCGGTGACGTGCTTGCCGGCCGGTGGGAGATCCGCCGCCGCCTCGGCACCGGCTCCACCAGCCGCGCCTTCCTCGTCCGCGACCTTCAGGCGGAAGAGCGCAAGGTCCGCCCGCTGGCCGTGCTGAAGGTGGCCCTCTCCGACAGCCGCAGCGAGATCCTGGCTCGCGAGGCCGAGGCCATGGGCCGCCTGCGCCCCCACTCCGGCATCATCCGCCTCGTCGAACCCGAGCCGCTCCACATCGGCGGGCGTACGGTCCTGGCACTGGAGTACGTCGGCGACGAGCGCGACGACAGCGGACAGGGCACCGAGGGCGGCGGCCGTCCGCGCCGCCGTGAGGAGACCGTCTCCCGCCAGCTCCGCGAGAACGGCCGCCTCCAGGTCGACCAGTTGGAGGCGTACGGCGACTACCTCTTCGGAGCCGTCGACTTCCTGGAGGGCGAGGGCGTCTGGCACCGCGACATCAAGCCCGACAACATCGCCATCCGCATCCGTCCCAACCGCACCCGCGAACTCGTCCTCATCGACTTCTCCCTCGCCGGCTACCCGGCGAGGAGTACCAACGCGGGCACCGACGGCTACCTCGACCCCTTCGTCGACGTCATCACCCGCGGTTCGTACGACTCGCACGCCGAGCGGTACGCCGTCGCCGTCACCCTGCACCAGATGGCCTCCGGCGAGCTGCCCAGGTGGGGCGACGGCAGTGTCCTGCCGCGCATGACCGACGCGAAGGAGTGGCCGTACCCGACCATCGCGGCCGAGGCATTCGACCCGGCCGTACGGGACGGGCTGGTCGCCTTCTTCCAGAAGGCCCTGCACCGCGACGCCGGCAAACGCTTCCCCGAGCTGAAGCCGATGCGGGACGCCTGGCGCAAGGTCTTCCTCGACGCCTCCCGGACCGTCCCGTCCAGCCACCGTTCCCGCCACCCGGCTGCCGCGACCACTGCGGCCACTGAAGAGGGGGTTCCCGCCGGAGGGATCGCGGACGCCGAGCCGGAGACCGCCGAGCAGCAGCGCGACCGCCTCGCTGCCGAGGTCACCCGCGACACCCCGCTCACCGTCTCCGGCCTCACGCCCGCCGCCCAGTCCTTCCTCTACGGCCTGGGCATCACAACGGTCGGTGAACTGCTCGACTACAGCCGCCGCAAGCTCGTCAACGCCCCCGGGCTGGGCGCCAAGACCCGCAACGAGGTCCAGCAGCGGCAGCGCGAGTGGGGCGAGCGACTGCGCGAGATCCCCGTCTCGCCGCTGACGCCGAAGGCCCGGGCGGAGGCCAAGGAGGAGCTCGAGCAGCTCACCGCAGCAGAGTCGGCCTTCGTGGGGGAACTCGCCACGGGCGCCTCGGCGGGCGCACTGCCCCCCCGCATGCTCCGCTCCGTCAGCCTCGACACTCTCGCCACCGTCTTCGTACCCGCCGTCAACAACAACGGCTCCAACCGCAACAAGGCCGAGATGGTACGGCTGTTGCTGCGCCTGCCCGACGAGCACGGTGTGCTGCCCGACATCGGGGTCTGGCCCAAGCAGAAGGACGTCGCGGAGGGCCTCGGGCTGAGCCACGGCCGAATCCCGCAGATGCTCAAGGACGAGCGCAAGCGCTGGAAGGCGGAGCCCGCCGTCCGGGCACTCCGCGAGGAGATCATCGATCTGCTCGTGAGCATGGGCCGGGTCGCCTCTGCGGTGGAGATCGCGGATGCCCTGGCGGTCCGGCGCGGCACGCACCTCGCGGGGCGCGAGCAGCGGCGCGCGATGGCGCTGGCGGCCGTACGAGCCGTGGTCGAGGTCGAGCAACTGCTCCCGCAGGAAGCCGAGTTCCAGCACCAGCCCAACCGCAAGGCGACCGACGAGTCCCTGGGCGCCGGCCTGCTCGCCCTCGACGTACGGGAAGACGACGGCCCGGACACCCCGACCGCGCCCGGTCTGCTGGAGTACGCGACCCGTCTCGGCAAGACGGCCGACCGGCTCGCCAGGCTGGACACCCTGCCGACGGCGGCCACCGTGCTGGCCGAGCTGGGCGCGCTGACGGTGCCGCCGGGAGCGGTGGACTGGGACGAGCGGCGCATGGTGGAGCTGGCGGCCGCGGCGTCCGTGAACGCCGCTGCCACGCCGCGCCTGGAGATCTACCCGCGTGACCTGTCGCTGGTCAGGGCGCTGCGCCTCACCCAGGCCGGGCTCGTCCGCTGGATCCCCGGAATGCCCGAGGGGCAGCAGCCGGGCCTGACCGGCGAGGCCGTGCACGAGAGGGTCCGTGCTCGTTTCCCGGAGATGGTCGTCCCCGACGGGCGCGGCAGCACGCACCACGAACTGCCGACGGGCGGCCCGCTCACCAAGGCGTTGCGCGACGCCGGCTTCGAACTGTCGCTCAGCATGCACGAACGCGAAGGCGTGCTGCGCTACCTGCCGACACGGGTGGACGACGCGTCGAGCTACCTGACGACGGGGGCGTGGCGGCAGTCGACACGTACGGGCGCGGTGACGCGGTACGCCGACGACCCGCAACTCGCGGGCGCGGTACGCGCGGAGGAACGGCTGCTCGCGTCGGCCCGGCGGGACGGGTACCGGGTGCTGACGGTCGGGCAGCGGTCGGTGCGGGAGGCGGTGACCGGGCTGGGCAGCGAACGGCTGGGCGCGGAAGCGGTTTCGGTGACCGAGCTGTTCCTGGAGGCTCTGCACGCGCAGGTCACGCCGGGCACCAAGCCCACCTGGGACACCCTGCTCAAGGCGGACGCCGCCGAGCCGGGCTCGAAGGGCGCGGTGCGGTTCGCGGAGTACGCGCGCACGGCGTGGGGCGCGGTGGAGCCCCGGATCGCGGAGCTGCTGGGCAACGGTGGCGGGGCCGGGCCTGTGCTGCTGACGGAGGCCGGGGTGTTCGCGCGCTACGACGCGATGGGCGTCCTGGACCGGCTGGCGTCGGCGGCCCGGCGGGGCGGGCGGGGACTGTGGCTCCTGGTCCCACAGAGCGACCCCACGCGCGAGCCTCGGCTGGGGCAGGTGGCCGTGCCGTACCAGGCCGGCCTGGGGGAGTGGATTCAGCTTCCGGACACATGGGTGGGCAATGCCCACCGTGGGTCCGGCGGGGGTGCTGCAGGTGTTGGTTCCAGTGGTGTCGAGGGAGACGTCAAGTGATCGACCGCAAGGCTCTGTTGAACGACCTGAAGCAGCAGGTCAAGGCGGTTGAGACGGATCTTGGGCGCCAGGTGAGGGCGCTGGGGGATGTCGGCGCCCGCCTGAGGGCCGAGTACGACCAGGCGCGCAAGCTGGGGCGCACGGCGGCGACGTGGAACGCGTGGCTTGACGAGCGGGTCACGCAGGTCGCAGTGGCATGGGTGCTGGGAAGCGTCTTCGTGCGGTTCTGCGAGGACAACCGGCTGATCCCGGAGCCGTATCTGACGGGGCCGGACGATGACCGGCGGGAGCTGGCGGAGTCCCGGTACGACGCGTATGTGGAGTCGGACGAGGACCCGACGTACCGGGGGTGGCTGGAGAAGGCGTTCGAGGAGCTGGGACAGGGGCAGGCGGGCCGGCTGCTCTTCGACAAGCGGCACAACCCGCTGTACCAGGTTCCGCTGTCGCACGACGGTGCGCGGGATCTGGTCGAGTTCTGGCGGGGGAGGGACGAGGCGGGAGTCCTCGTCCACGACTTCACCGACCCGCTAAACGAGGACGGTACGGAGGGGTGGGATACGCGGTTCCTGGGGGATCTGTACCAGGACCTGAGCGAGGCGGCGCGGAAGACGTATGCGCTGCTCCAGACGCCGGAGTTCGTGGAGGAGTTCATCCTCGACCGGACGATGAACCCGGCGGTGCGGGAGTTCGGGTACGAGGAACTGAAGATGATCGACCCCACGTGTGGGTCGGGGCACTTTGTGCTGGGGGCGTTCCGGCGGCTGGTGCGGCTGTGGGGGGAGGGGCAGCCTGGGCGTGATGTGCATGAGCGGGTGAGGGCTGCGCTTGACTCGGTGCACGGGGTGGATATCAATCCGTTCGCGGTGGCTATTGCTCGATTCCGGTTGCTGGTTGCGGCTATGGCGGCGGGTGGAGTGCAGGCGCTGGGGGAGGCTGCGAAGTACGAGTGGCCGGTTAATCTGGCGGTGGGGGATTCGCTGATCAAGTCCCGTCGCGCTCAGCAGGGTGACCTGTTCGGAGCCGTGGACGAAGACTTGGTGGACGAATTGGCCGAGTTTCAGTACGCCACGGAGGACGTGCACGATCACCCGGAGATCCTGCGGCCGGGTCGATATCATGTTGTGGTGGGGAATCCGCCCTACATCACAGTGAAGGACAAGAAGCTCAACGAGTTGTATCGGGAACTGTACCCGGCTTGCGCGGGTACATACGCGCTGTCGGTTCCATTCGCCCAGCGCTTTTTCGAATTGGCCAAGCGCGGAGATTCAGACGGACAAGGCTACGGCATGACTGGGCAGATCACCGCTAACTCCTTCATGAAGCGGGAGTTTGGGACGAAGCTCATCGAGGGCTTTTTCGGGCATGCGGTTGAGCTCACTGAGGTCATCGACACGTCAGGTGCTTACATTCCGGGACACGGAACGCCCACGGTCATCCTGGTCGGCAAACAGCGGGGTGGGAGTGACCGATCGCCAGTTATCCGGACTGTTCGCGGCGTGCAGGGAGAGCCTGCTGCACCAGAGAATGCTGAGGCGGGATTGGTGTGGCGAGCGATTGTCGAACAGATTGACATGCCGGGTTCGGTAAGCCAGTGGGTATCCGTGGACGACCTGGACCGCAAGAAGTACTTCGGTAAGCAGCCTTGGATTCTGGCCGACGGCGGACTGGAGATGGTCGATCAACTTGGGCAAGCAAGCAGCCAAGTACTGAAGTCGGTCATCGAACCTCCGATCGGGCGGGCTGTTCGCGTTGGTGCTGACGGGGCGTTTCTTCGGCCTCTCCGAGCTACGTATCAGACTCACGCCGATCGTCGGGGTCTGCTGCCGTTTCTCACGGGCGATGTGGTTCGGGACTGGGCTTCTCAACCTGACGAGGCAATCTGGTTCCCGTATGTGCCAGGTTTCGACGTCGCGAGTCTTGCTTCCGAACTTTGGCCGATGCGCCGACTGCTTGAGGCGCGGAGTACCTTCCAAGGAGACATGGCGGAAGCGGGGCTGAAGTGGTGGGACTATATGCAGTACACTGCGTCGGCTTACAAGACCCCTCTGTCCATCATGTTTGCGTTCGTGGCGACTCACAACCACTTCGTATTGGATCGCGGAGGCAGCGTGTTTAACCGTCACGCGCCGGTGATCAAGCTGCGGGAAGGGGCGAGTGAGGAGGAGCACCTGCGGTTGCTTGGACTTCTAAATAGTTCGACGGCCTGTTTTTGGCTTCAGCAGGTATCTCACAACAAGGGCGAGGGTGGCGGTGCACGGGTCGACGCCGGGTACTCAGCCATGGGTAGCGAGGCGTGGAAGAACTCGTTCGAGTTCACTGGCACGAAGCTCCAAGAGTTTCCGCTACCTGCCAGCTACCCGATGGCGCTCGCCACCGCCCTCGATGCGCTCGCCCAGCAGTTGGCCACCGCTTCCCCCTTTGCCCTTGTCGAGAATGAGACTCCCACGGTTTCCGCTCTCCGCGATGCAAGGGCCCGTTGGGAATCCCTGCGGGCCCAGATGATCGCCCGCCAGGAGGAGTTGGACTGGCAGGTCTATTCCCTGTACGCCCTGCACGCCGAGGAGCTGTGCGCGCCTGCGAACTCCCTCCCTGAACTCTCCCTGGGAGAGCGGGCGTTCGAGATTGTGCTGGCACGGCGGGTGGCTGCCGGTGAGGCGACCGACGAGTGGTTTCGGCGTCATGGCTCCACGCCGACTACGGAGCTTCCCGCCCACTGGCCTGAGCCCTACAAGGCCGTTGTAAGTAAGCGAATCAATGCGATGGAGCAGTCACGGGCCATCCGGACTCTGGAGCGGCCGGAGCACAAGCGTCGTTGGAAGACGGAAGGTTGGGCCTCCCTCCAGGAGAAGGCACTGCGCTCCTGGCTGCTCGACCGGATGGAGAACCGGGGCCACTGGTTTGATGAGAACGGTCAGCCCACCATCCTCACCTTGGCTCGCCTCACCGACGCGCTCTCCCGTGACGAGGACTTCGTCTCCGTCGCCAAGCTCTATGCGCCCCGCAAGGAACTCGCGAAGGTCGTCGCCGAGCTGATCACCGACGAGCACGTGCCGTTCCTCTCCGCCTTGCGCTACAAGCCCTCCGGCCTGAAGAAGCGCGCCGACTGGGAAGAGGTGTGGGACCTCCAGCGCAAGGAGGATGCCGCGCCTGACGAGCCCGCAAAGCGGAAGATCCGCGACTCGATCCCCGTGCCGCCGAAGTACACCTCGGCCGACTTCCTCCGCCCCTCCTACTGGAAGGCGCGCGGCAAGCTCGATGTGCCCAAGGAGCGGTTCATCTCGTACGGGCAGACCAACGCCGCCACCCCCGAGCTGTACGGGTGGGCCGGCTGGGACCACCGGGAGCAGGCGCAGGCCCTCGCCACGTACTTCACCAACACCGTGCTGTCCACCGAGGAGATCACGCCGTTCCTCGCCGGCCTGCTGGAACTCCAGCCGTGGCTGGGCCAGTGGCACAACGAGTTCGACATGCTCTACAGCGGTTCCCCCGCGGACTTCTTTGCCGGTTACCGCCAGCAGAAGCAGGGCGAGCACGGACTCACGGACGAGGACCTCCGTGGCTGGCGTCCGCCGGCTGCGACCCGAGGTCGTCGCGCAGCCGTGAAGCAGTAGCCAGAAGAAGATCGACCTCCGTCGGGTCAGGGGCCACTCGCTGCGTGTGCGGGTGGCCCTGTTGCCGCACGCGTAGCTCCGCCCACACGGTCTTGCCCGGTGCCGCCTGGCGCGGGCTGACGCCCCAGTCGTCCGCGAGGGCGGCGACGAGGTGCAGGCCGCGGCCGGACTCGGACAGCGGGTCGGGGATCGAGGGCGTGGGCGACGGCTGCTTCTCGGTCCGGGTGTCGGTCACCTCGATGCGGAAGGTGCCCTCGGCCAGGGTGAGTCGGACGCGGAAGTCGCGCCCGGGAACGTGACCGTGCCGCACGGCATTGGCGGTCACTTCTGCCGTGATGAGGGTGAGCGTCTCGTTGACCGAAGTCGTGTATGGGTGGCCCCAGTCGTTCAGGCGGTGTGAAACGAGCCGACGGGCGAGGCGGGCACCGCGCGGCGTTGACGTGAAGCGCATGCTGAACTCGCGGTCGGGTGCGGGGTGCTGCGGCATATGCCCGTTCGGGGGAGTTGCGGACTTCATGGGGTCAACGGTCCAGGACTCTGCGTAGCGTTGAACAGGAGCGATGCGCTGACGGGTACGGGCTGTACACGTGGGCGGTGCGCTTGTGTGCGGCGCGGCGCGTGACCGGGTCCTGTGACCGCGCGTTGGCTCAGGATCGGTGGCTGTGGTGGTCGTACGGGAGGAGCTGCGGCGTGGACGACGAGGTTCAGCAGCCGGAGTACGAGGTCGGGACGGGCTTTCTGTGCGTGTTCGGGCGACAGCTGAAGCTGTTCCGGGAACGGGCCGGGATGGACCGCGCGAAGTTCGGTTCGCTGACCGGGTACTCGGCCTCGACCATCGCGGCGTTTGAGCAGGGGAGACGTATTCCGCCGCCGAGGTTCATCGACCAGGCGGATGAAGTGCTGGGGGCGGGACAGGTGTTGTGCGCGAGTAAGGAGGAGGTCGCTCGGGCTCAGTATCCGGCGTTCTTCCGGGATGCGGCCAAGTTGGAGGCCGAGGCGGTCGAGCTCTATGTCTACGACACCCACGTGGTCAACGGCCTTTTGCAGACGGAGGAGTACACGCGGGCTCTGCTGGGGATGCGGCGCCCACTGCTCGACGAGGCGACCATTGAGCAGCGCGTTGCAGCACGGATCGCGCGACAGGGCATCTTCGGCAGGTGGCCCGCCCCGTTGCTGAGCTTCGTCATGGAGGAGCCGGTCGTGCAGCGACCGCTTGGCGGTGAGCAGGTATGGCGCGGACAGCTTGAGCAGCTGCTCTTGCTTGGCCAGAAGCGGAACGTCGAGCTTCAGGTGATGCCGCTCGACCGCCAGGACAATGCTGGTGTGGATGGCGCGTTCACCTTGCTGACGCCAAGGCAGGGCCAACAGGTTGGCTACATGGAGGCTCAAGGTCGGAGCACATTGGTCACGGAGCGAGAAGCGGTCCAGGCGCTGTCCGCACGCTATGGGATTATCCGAGCGCAGGCACTTACGCCGAGTGAGTCCCTGGCCTTCATCGAGAAGCTGTTGGGAGAGAGATGAACGCTGAAGCAACGCGCGGTCCCGCGCCTGCGCTTGTCTGGGCCAAGAGCAGCTACAGCGGGGCTGAGGGAGGTCAGTGTGTCGAAGTCGCCACCACCCGCGTCACGGTCCACGTCCGCGACTCAAAAGACACCACCCGAGCCGCACTCGCCGTAAACCCCACGGCGTGGACCGCGTTCGTCCACTTCGCGGCACTCTGACAGGGGTGGCACCCAAGGCAGGGCCCTGCGGCAGACGCATGCCTGCCGGGGCCCTGCGCACGTCCCAGCGAGACCAGAGCGCCAACTCTGCCGTCCGGACAAGCTGAGCCTCGGCTACGCGGTGCTCGCGGGTCCCTGCCTCGCCCATCAGGCTCACCCGACACAGCGGGTGCCCCGGCCGAGGCTGTCAGGGAGGACGCACCGCGTTCGTCGAGTTCGCGGCGCTCTGGCAGAGGCAGGGCCCTCGCTCGCCTCCTGCGTCAGGGTTGCTCGGTACCGTCCGCGACAGGGCCTGCGCGCGGGACGGGCCCGTCGCCGCGGCCCGCACTGGCCTGTCGGCGTGCCGTGGTCTGAAGTGGCATGTGGGGCTGTGGCCGGGGCGCCGGCACCCGCCGGAGAGTTTCTGGAGATCCGCGAATTGCACGGCAGGCGCACACAAGCATGAAGGGGCGCAATACAGCACGAGCCTGTGGAGCATGCTTTCCTGTGTGATGTATTCCCGCGCGGATGCAGTGACCGAGACTGGTGAACGCCGTGATCAGAGCCGCTGTCCGTCGGTTCCCGCAGTCATGCTCCGGGCTTGCTTCAATGTCTTCTTGATGTGACGCATACGCCACACCTGGATCTGTTCTCACGGTGATTTTCGGTAAAGGCCGCTCAAAGCTCTAACTCGCCTATCACGGGTACATCAGGTGTTTCGGTCCAGCGGGACCGCATGGTGCGCCCCCTGTCGCGCCACCAGCCGAACCACCTGAACGGTGTGCTTCAGTTGAGAACGCCGAGGCTACGACGGACACCGCCATAGCCCCGGCGACGGCAAGAACCCTGCCTGCCTGCAACCTTGCCCGGAATTCGGCAGACAGGATCCTCTTCTCCGAGCCACCAGGGGGCCCACTTATGAAGGTACACATGCCCAGCGATCACTACGTGATCGAAAAGCTGGGGGGCGCACACCGATGAACCCACAGCATTCTCCCGTATCGACCACGGTGAAGACCATGGCCGTGATCATCGCCGTTCTCATCGGCATCGTCGCTGCGCTCACGGTCGGCATCATCGGGGCAGCAGTCGGCGTCGGACTGCCCGCCGCCCTGGGGTGGGGTGCCGGCGGCTTTGTCGCGGCCGCGCCACTGGTGCTCCGTATCGAGCAGGCGCTGAGTCTGCTGTGAGGAGGGTGGTTGTGGGGGGGAGGGGGGGTCCCCCCCCCCCCCCCCCGGCACCCTCCCCCAACCTTCTTCCGCACACCAGGAGTCCGCGCCATGGCCCGCACCAAGACCACGTACCGCACCATTCACCCCGAGACCAACGAGGAAGTCACCTTCACCAAGGGCGGCCGCCCGATCCGCTGGATCACCTGGGGCGACCTGGGCAAGGGGTTGGTGCACTTCGGCTACAGCTCTCAGGAGACCTACGAGAAGGCCGTGAAGGCGCCCCGGTCGTCCAACCCGTACGCCAAGCGGTACGAGGCCACCGCTGCGACGGTCGTCGAGGACGAGACGCCCACCGAGCAGGCGCCCACCGTCGAACCGGTCGCCGCCGAGGAGCCCAAGCCCCAGGAGCGCCCCATGCGCGCCGGCCTCACCGTCACCCCCGACTCCCCGCGGCCCGGCGAGATGAAGCTGAACGTGGAGCTGGACGGCGAGATGATCGGCGTCGTCTTCGACGAGTCCCCGGCCAAGCTGGCACGCGGCCGGTTCGCCGCCTGGTCCTCGAAGTGCCGCAACCGCGGCGGCATCGTCGGCTTCTACCTCTCGAAGGAGGACGCGGCCGAGGCAATCGCCGACCTGTACGCGGCGGACGGTCCCGGCGGCAGTAAGGCCCCGGGGTTCGCCAAGAGGCGGGCCAGGTTCTTCGCGCTGCCCACCGTGCGCCGTGATTCTGTCGCCCGTCGCGCCGCATACCTGTACGACGGCACCCGCACCGTGACGGCGTGCTGGGCAGCCGCGCTGGAGTGGGACGAGGGCGAGCACCCCGGGCCCGACCCGGAGACGGGTGAGCCGGTCTACGTCCGTACGCACTCCGCGAGGACCCGGCACCTGCCCAACCCCAAGAAGCTGGGCCGCCGCACCCTGTGCGGGCAGGAGTGGCAGCTCGCCTCCTGGTACCGGCACAACGGGGAGATCCGGCGCCCCGACACCTGGATGATCCTCGGCCTCCCCACGTGCGGAGGCTGCGCCGAGTCGCACGCCGCCCGGCAGGCCCGCGCCGCCGCGTAGCAGCTCCCCCGCGGCCGGGGCGCACCCACACCACGTCCCGGCCGTGCGCTGCCCCCGTTCTGCCCACCCCACTGACCTCGAGGACTTCACCATGCACGCCACGATTCGCGCCCACCGTGCCCGCAAGGCCCGCTCTCCCCGCTGGACCGACCGCCGGCCCCGCCCCGCGAGCATCCGGTCGACGAGCACCACCGTCGGCGCCGCCCGTGCCTGCCTCGCCCGCTCGTACCGGTACGGGGAGCGCCGCTCCGCGCCGTGGCTCAAGGCGCGCGTGGAGCGGGGGGAGTCCGCGCTGCGCTTCGGGGCGTACGGCCGTCCGGTGCCCCGCCCGCCGGTCGACCGCTCGATGCTCCCCCGCGAGGAGCGCATGGGCCGCCCGCGGCACCCGTAGCCGCCTGTCCGGTCGGGGTGCCCAATGCGCCCCGGCCCCGCCGTTCCCCCTCGATCCCGGAGAGAAGACCCGTGTCCGTGTTCACCATCACCGACTACACCACCGACAAGCTTACGCAGGGGCAGCGCCGGGTGATGCTCGCCGCCGTCGACGCGGACGGCCGACTGCCCGACGGCGCCAATAAGCGCGTACTGAACAACATTCCGGAGTCCTGGGCGCGCACCGATGCGGCGGCCGGGGGCCGGTTTCTCACCGCCGAGGGTCGCGCCGCGCTTGCGCCGCTGGGCCGCTTCTCCCTTCTGGCACGGGCCAACCCTGAGACGGGCAGCTTGCCGGGCACGACCGGGCACAGTGACATGCTCGCTCTGGTCCGCGACGGTCTTGCCGTTCTCCAGGACGACGACGGCCGCCCCGTGCCGGTCGCGGACCGATGGGAGCGTGGAAACTCCCTGCGCATCACCGAGCGCGGCCGGAGACTGGTCGGCATGCCGCTGACAGCTCCCGAGTTCGCCGAGCGCCACCCCGTGGGCTCCCGGGCGATGTGGAAGCGGGAGGAGGGGGAGCCCGCCCGGCCCGTGGCGATCCTCGGCTGGCCGCTCGCCAACGGCACCGTCTACGTACTGCCGGTGGACAGCCACCTCAGCTACGCCGCATGCAGGGACCGGCCCGCGCCGGCCGAGCAGATCCGCCCTGCGCCCCAGGTCCCCACGACCACCGCGGCCGACCGCTCCGACGACCGAAGGAACACGATGACCGACAGGAAGCCCGCCCCGACCCTGGACGACGACCTTGAGGCGCTGCGCGGGCTCGCCGCCGCGGTGGTGAAGCCGATGACGCCCGGGGCGGAGACCTGGGAGCAGGTGAAGGCCCTCGAGGAGCGCGCGACCGCGGGCTACGAGTTGGCGGAGCGGTTTGCCGAGTTCGACCAGCGGGCGACGGCGGATCGGCGTGCGCCGAAGGAGTGGAGCATCGGCCGGGAGCTGTCCGAGGAGCAGGTCGCGGCGGAGCTGGAGAAGCGGCCCGAACTGCGTGCCCTGGGCGGGATGGTGGCGACCTTGGCGCACATGGGCATGGCGCCGTGGCAGATGGCCAACCTGGTCCGCAAGGTGCAGGCGCACCGGCAGGCCGGCGCCGAGGAGAGCTGAGCGCGGCGGTGCTGCGGGGGCCGCCCGGCCGGGTGGTCCCCGCTTTTCTGTGGGTTGCCCCTTCCCCGCGAGTCTCATTGCTGTACTATCTGGAGTGTTGGCGGAGAGCACCGCCGACGAGTCCCGAACGAAGGAATCCCGCATGTCTTCTGCCGTCCTCTTCGACCTTCCGGCGTCCGCCGAGAACAGTGCAGCCATGCGACCGGCAGCCCCGAAGAACCCCGGGCGTCGCTCGTACGACGACGTTGACCGGGTGACGTACCTGGGCGCGCATCAGCCGTCGTGGCTCGCCCGGCCGGAGTTCGGCGAGGACTGCGTCCCGCTCTGCGTCGCGAACCACCGCCTCTCCGGCCGCAAGACCCTGCCGCGCTCCGTCACCCCGTGGATGCTCGACAGCGGCGGCTTCACGGAGCTGTCGAAGTACGGCCAGTGGACCGTCACCCCGTACGAGTACGCCGCGGCCGCGCGCCGGTACTACGACGAGATCGGGATGATGGACGTCTGTGCGATTCAGGACTGGATGTGCGAGGACGAGATCCTGGCGAAGACCGGCCTGACGGTGGAGCGCCACCAGTACAAGACCGTGGCGTCCTTCCTCAACCTCATGACGCTGGACGCCGATCTCCCGTGGATGCCCGTCCTCCAGGGCTTCAACCTCGACGACTACCTGCGCTGTGTGGACCTGTACGAGCGGGCCGGTGTGGACCTCACCCTTGAGACGGTCGTCGGCATCGGCTCCGTGTGCCGTCGGCAGACCACGGACGAGGCGGTACGGATCATCGAGACGCTGTGGTCCATGGGCATTCGCCTCCACGGGTTCGGCTTCAAGGTCACCGGTCTCCGTGAGGCCGCCCACCTGCTCTACTCCTCCGACTCCCTCGCGTGGAGCCTGAACGCCACCAAGCGGGCCCCGATGCCCGGGTGCACGCACAAGCACTGCGGCAACTGCCCGCGGTACGCCATGGCGTGGCGGAACCGTCTCCTGAACTCCCTCCCCGATCACCGGCAGCTCCTGACGCTGACCGCCTGATCCACCAGATTTCCGGGGCGTCCACCACGGGCGCCCCGGGCCCACCGGCGGGGAGAGCACCCCGCCACCGACCCGAACGAAGGGACACCACCATGTACCAGAAGCCCGACCTGAACACCCCGCTCGCCAACCTGCGCACGAACACCGAGGCGTGGAAGACCAGCCTCGCGCGGCACTCCTCCGAGGAGCGCAAGGGCAAGGGACTCGCGTGGGACGTCGAGCTGATGGAGGAGCGAGACGACATCGCCGCGAAGATCGTGGAGGACTTCGCCACGATCGACGCGGAGATGTCTCAGTGCCGGGTCATCGACAGCACCGCCCCTGAGGCGTGGACCATCGACCGCCTCACCGACGAGCAGATCGCCGCCGCCAAGGCCGACTGGCCGGAGCTGGGTATGTTCGACGACACCACCATTCGTCAGGTCGCCGATGCCCTTGGCATCCGCATGGTGCGGGAGCTGGGACGGCAGGCAGTTCGGCGGTCTCCCGACGTCCTCGGCGTCATCGAGGCCCGCGCGTCCAAGTAGGCCCCTCCGAGCCGTCCACGGCCCGCCCCAGCCCGGGAGCGGCGCCGTGGGCGGCCCGTCCGTCTGCACCTGGGGCCGGAGAGCACCGGCCCCGTCCCGAAGGAAGGAACCGCCCCCATGCCCCGTGCCACCCGCGTCAGCACGATCCGCCGTCACCTCGTCGAAGGCGGGCTCATCGACCTCGAGCTCGGCGAGGCCACACAGAAGGCCGACCACCCCGCCCGGCACGAGACCGACGGGTTCGCCGCCCGACAGCACGTCAACGCAACCGGGGCGTTGCTCGTCATCGTCGGAGCGTACGGACCGGACTGGTTCACCACCATGCGCGAGGCCCGTCACCGACTGGAACAGCCGTACGTGAAGTGCCACGTCGACGGCGACGCGGCCGGGCTCGCCGACCACGAGCTGTTGGTGCGGTGGGCGACGTCCGCGGAGCTGCAGGCCCGCAAAACGGCCCAGGGAGCACGTCAGGCACAACTCGCGGCTCTCATGCGGCAGCAGGAGACGCAGCAACGCGCTGAGGAGCAGCGACGGGCCCTCGAGGACGCCGGGCAATCCGGTCTGTTCTGACGCCACAGGCGCCGCGGATCTGCGCGTTCTGCGGCCATCCGTTTCTCTGGCCGCCGACCGCCTCAACCTGAACGTGGGCCATATGCGGGTTGCAGGCGGCCCACGTTCATGTTGAGGCAGCCTCAGCTATCGGCTAGTTCCTTCCGCTGGCGAACCCGCTCACGCAGCGCGCCCACCATGGGAAGCGTCAAGCCCAGGAAGAGGAACAGCACGGCCAGGGCACTCAACGAGGGGCTCACAACCTCCTCGACGTCCAGCGACCACGGGTCGCCGAGGACGTAGAAGATGATGTAGGAGCCCTTGGACACGGTGTACGCCATGCCGAGCGTCGCGGCCATGGAGGACAGCGCGTAGCCGGCACCGCTCCAAGGTCGGATGCCCCAGTTGCGCTGCGCGGTCCTTCCGCACATAAAGGCCAACTCGCCGCAGGTGACCATGACGTACGACAGGTAGATCAGCAGGTATGCAGCCACCGATTCGTTGTGGACATACGCGGTGGTGAACTCCATGTCCGGCTCGTTCGTCGCCAGGAAAAGCGGCACCATGATCGCCAGCTCCACCATGGCAGCGAAGGCCCGCTGGAACATCGCGGCGCGCAGGTACTCGGAACGGTAGGCCAGGTCCACCATCGTGATCTGGAGAGCGGCGCACCAAAGGATCGCGCAGATGTGGGCAATCAGCTTGCCGGCGTTGGCCACACCGGTTGCGTCCTCCGCTGCCTGGGCGACCACGGGGACGGCGAAGAAGACGCCGAGGGTGCAGACGCCGAAGGCGGCGGCGATAGACCAGGTCGACACGCGCGGGTTGCCGACAGCTCTCCTGGTGCAGAGAGCGGTGACCAACAAGCCGGCCACAGTGCATATCCCGAAGACTATGCCGTCCACTTAGAGCCCTTCCAATGCATCGGCCGCGTACTGGGCGGCCTCGTCTTTAGTGCGCCGTCGTTGACGTCGGCCCGGTTTCTCGGCGGCCTCTCTGTGCGGTACCGGTGCCATGCCGAGGTCGGCGCGTCTGCGCTCCAAGTCTGCAATGACATTCCGCAACTCACTGTCGGGCAACCCGTTTAGGAGAGCTAGGACACGGCGGGCAGACGGATCCTCGAAGGCCTCCAGCGCGTCAAGGTCGTCGTAGCTGTCGTAAGGAAGCAGGTGTGCGGGCGGTACGCCGCCCAGAGCTTCGCACAGGGCCATGATCGTCCCGACGGTCGGGTTGTCCTGTGACCCGTTGGCCAGTTTGGCGACAGCGGCGTGGGAGACCGATACGTGATTGCCGGGAAGCGCGTCGACAGAGGCGGACAGTGACCGTGAAGTGTGTGCCCGGCCGTTGGTGTCCCGTCGGCTGGTCATGAGGGCCTTGAGCTTGTCTGCCAGCGACGGAGGGTTGGGGCTCACCGCGCACCCGTCTTGCCGGGCATGGCCGGGAAGCCGTCCGGCCGATGACTGCACTCAACCACGTACCGTCTCGCTCTCTTCGATCTTGTCTCTGTGTACTTTAGTTGACACAGGTAGGCGTCGAAGGCATGATCACAGATTGTGCGCAGCGTGCACACATTCCGCTTCTGGGTCATGGGCCCGTGGGGCTCACCGGGCCTGCCTTCCGGGAGGTTGCTGGGCGTCACCGGCTCGTCGTGCGGTCGATTCCCGGAAGAGCACACTACTGAGGAGAGACCAGCAGGCATGAGAGATCCTGGGCGGTGGACCGCATCGGATCCCCCACGCTCGGCCCGCAGGTGCCCGCTCTGCTCGCGGTCGCACGGGAGGGCGATGGGCCCTCTCTCCATGTCACAGGATGCCAACCTGCGCGTTCAGGTAAATCGAACTAACATTCGCCCACGAGATATCCGACGGGACGGTCAACTGTGACGATCTCCGACGCCATGCCTCAACTCTGGGCCTCCAGACTGCTGTTCGATGCAGTCAGGCCGGGTGCTGCCGCACCGCTGGGCTTGCCCGACCTTGAGAACTCGATCGAGTTCCGTCTCGGCCCCGAGCACACCTCCGTCCAGAGCGTGCGCCGCGCCCGCGGTTTCGTTGCGAAGGTGTTGCCAGCGCTACTCGCCGGCGCGCCCAATGCCAACGTTGTCGGGGAAGCGACGCTCGCTGTGCTGACCGAACTCGTCGACATCACCGCCCGGCACCGTGCCAGCATCGATCTGAGCGGCCGGGTCTCGTACGACGGGGAGCACGTCCTGCTCGCCGTCGGGGAGATGGATCAAACGCTGCCTGACCCGGAGGAGGAGCCGGGGCTGTTCATCGTCCACCGCCTGGTCGACGACATCGGCCAGTATCGCGGCGATGACGACGGGTATGCGACTTGGGTGTCAATTCCGGTTCGACCGAAGGCCCGGTAGTCTAAGCCGCCCCGCGTTTCCGCCCACTTGGCGTTTGGGGAGGGGTAACCCTGCGCTCTCCGAGGGTGGTTGCCGCTCGGATATCGTGACCTTGTCCCGTCATTGGGCGTGCCCCAGGGCAGAGCCGTTGGCCTCCTTTGGGGGCGGATCGGAAGTAATCCGTCTGTCGTTTGGCCAAACGTGAGCCGATGCCTGGCGGTAGACCGTCGAGGTGAAATGCAGCCTGCGTAGCTCGGTGCTCCGAGTTCCCGGTAGCGCCTTGCACGGAAATGCTCACCTGTAACACTGATGACTATGGGGATGTGATGCACGTCACGGGTCGTGTCCACATGTTGGACGCTCCCGGGTTGGGCTGGCGCGTCTGCGTCATGACCCCTCGTTGCTGTGCCAGAGGCGCCACCACGAAGGCATGGAGCGAGGGCGGGAAACGTAAGTAGCCATCAAAGTAGCCGCGGAGGGGGCCATCCTGCATGTTTGCGCAGGTGGTAGCGCTGCGGTGATTCTCCCCGGCGTATAGCCCGACTCGTCTGCCGCTCCACGTTTCCGCAGGTCAGAGGCCATGTTTTCTCGCTGAACAAACTGGCCGGGTCGAATTCGGGCCGTGTGGGTGGGTGACGGTGCGGAGATATACCGCTCGTATCGTCCATCCTGTCCTGTCGATAAGGGGTGGATAGGGCGTATGGGGCATCCGGCGGGTGCAAGATGCGGCCCCAGGTCAGTTGCCAGCGAGTTGGGACGCTTCGGGCGCCTTCGAAAGTATGGTCCGGGGTGTCCCTGCTGGCGGGACAGGGTGCAGGTCATTCCTGGACCTGTGGGCGGAGGGCTGGCAGGTGTCGGTGAACACGGTCGCGGAGATCATGGCCGGGCTCGGTCTGCAGGGCCGCAAGCCGCCCAGGCGGCGGTCGCTGACCCGGCAGGGCAAGCGGAAGGCTGCCCCTGACCTGGTGAATCGCCGTTTCGACGCGGTGGCCCCGGACGTTCTCTGGTACGGCGATATGACGGAGATCGAGACCGGTGAGGGCAAGATCTATCTGGCGACGGTCATCGACGCGTTCTCGCGCCGCTGCCTCGGCTACGCCATGGGCGAGCACCATGACGCGGCCCTGGTCGGGGCGTCGTTGAAGATGGCCACCGCGACGCGCGGCGGCCGAAGGGACGGGACGATCTTCCACAGCGACAGGGGAAGTGAGTACACGTCAGAGGTGTACAACACCCTGTGTGACCGCTTGGGCGTGGTGCAGTCCATGGGGCGGGTGGGGTCGGCGCTGGACAATGCCGCCGCGGAGTCGTTCAACTCGCTGATCAAGGTCGAGTACATCCACCGGCACCAGTTCGCCAGCCGCACCGAGGCCCGCCTGAAGATCGCCACTTGGATCACCGGGTTCTACAACCCGCGACGCAGGCACAGCGCGGCCGGCGGCCTGCCGCCGGAGGAGTTCGAACGGACCATCACCGAAGCACGCAAGAAAAGCGACCAGAGGTGCCAGGCCGCATAGGAGAGGTCTCTACGAAACCAGGGGATTGACAGTGCCGTCGGAGCATGGGCGCCCCTACCTTTGGTGATGATCTCATTACGAGATGCCAGGCCTGAAGTGGGGGAGAAGCAATGGGGAATGACTGCGAGCCGGGTGCGGACGCCACACTCGCGATCAACCAGGTGAGCGCCTGGATCGTCTCGGCGGACACCAAGGCCGGCCTGCTCGCCGCGAGCATGGGTGTGCTAGTGGCGGGGTTGCTGAGTCAGGCCGACACCTTGCGGTCCATGGCGCCACCGCGCTCGGTACGGGAGGCGTTGATCCTCGGGCTGACGCATGTCGTGGTGCTCTCGATGGTCGTGTCCGTCTGGTTCGTGCTGCGCACGCTGGCGCCGAGATCGGTGACGAGCGCCCCGACCCGTTACGGCTGGCCGACGCTGGTGCGCAAGAGCGGTACCGGCGACGTCGTCGTGGAGCCTTCCGCGGATCCTGGGCAGGCGCGGGCGGAGGCGTGGCAGCACGCGGTCGACCTGGCCGTCGTGGCCGAACTCAAGTTCGCCGCATTCCGCAGGGCGTTGACCTGGGCGGTGGCTGCAGGTGGAGGGCTGGCAAGCCTACTGCTGGTGATCGTCTGGACATGATCTGACGAACTATTGGCGAAAAGCGTGTCACGGTGGTTACTCTCTAAACATTCCACCCTGAAATGCGGGATGTCGGCGTCGGAGCTGCTCGTCCAAGGTGTCAACGGGGGGAAGCCCTGTGACGCTTGACTTTGGGGGGACGAGCAGCGTGACAGTTTTGCGACTTTTACCTGTACATCACGTCATGCTGGGCGTGGACATCCGGGGATCGTCGCAGGAAAACCGCGACGACAGTGTCCTGCCGCATCTGCGTGCGAGACAGACCGACGTGATCGCAGACGCCCTGCGCTCCCAGGGCATCGTGAAGGACCACTACGCTCTGCGCAGCCGCGGTGACGGCGGCCGATACGACTTCGTTCCGGGCATCTCACCGGTTCCCGTGGTGGAAGCTCTCACCGAGCGCCTGCCGAGCTTGTTGCGGCGCCACAACAAGCAGTCCTCGGAGGCCCTCCAACTCGGTCTGCGCCTGGTCGTGCACGGGGGATACCAGATCCCCACCGAGGATGGCGACGACGCGGACGGAGCCGCCGTCAACCTGCTGCACGGCATGCTGGACTCCGGTGAACTGCGTGAGGCTCTGGCCGAGGGCGAAGCGCCCTACGTACTGGCCGTGTCGGAGGACATCTGGAACGGCGCCGTGCGGCACGGACACGGAGACCTCGATCCGGATGCCTTCGGGCCCACGGAGCTGACCGTGAAGGGCGGCGCGCGGGTGGCCGCGTGGCTGTGCCCGGAACTCCGTCACCCTCGGGAGTCACAGCCCGCCCAGGAGACCAAGAGCGTCCAGCCCTCTCGCCGCGACGCGGACGACGGCGCACCCCGGCGGGCGGACGACCGGAGCGTGGGCGGCGGCATCACCTTCAACGGCGCGGTGAAGGCCAAGAACGTGGTCAACGGTCCCCAGTGGAACATCCGGTGAGCCCGTCCGAGCGGTTGCAAGCCGCCGAAGAACCGGGGGACGACGACAGCCCGAGTCAGGGCCCGGGCGCCGTCGGCGACCAGTCCGACGGATCCCACGACGAGCACTTCGAGCCGGACGAAATGCACCGTCTGCGCTCCGCGCTCGACAGCGACGTCGGTCGGTTCGACAACGCCGGCACGATGACATTCCAGCGCCGGGTGCGGGCCGAGTCGATCGTCGGCGGCAACCAGTTCATCCTCAACATGGACGGACGTACCGCCCGCCGGCCCAGCTGGTACCACCTCACCGACGTCGAACTCAGGGAGATGGAACAGGTCTACGTTCCTCCGTCGAGCGCGCAGCAGGCGACGCAGACGCTCCGTGCACACCATGTGCTCGTTCTGCGGGGCCCGCGCCACACCGGCCGCCAGTTCCTCGCCACCGCGGTTGCGGTGAGTCTCCTGGAGCCCCGCGGCCAGTGCCGCTTCCTGCACCCGGGAACCGACCCTGACACGCTCGTGGCCGACGACCTCAAACCCGGCTGCGCCTACGTGCTCGAGACCGGACAGGGAACCGGTGACCGCGCCCTGAACGGGTTCGCCCTGTCGCGGCTGTCGCGGATTCTCGCCGACCGGCGGGCGTATCTCGTACTGACCGTTGACGACGGCTCCCCCGCGCCTGTGGACGCGGCCGTGTGGACCGTTGCCGTGAGGGAAACCCCCGACAGAAGCGCGCTGTTACGGAGTCACCTGCTCTACCGGCTGTCCTCGGGCCGACGCTCGCACGCGGACACGCTGCTCGCCGACGGTGAGGTGGCCGACTGGCTCGCGACGCGTCCGACGCCCGCGGAGATCGCGCAGACCGCGCGCGACCTGGCCAGGACCGCTGACGGGTCGGCAACCGTCACCGCATGCATGGCACAGGTCGCCGTACGCATCAGGCACGACGCCGAGGAACTCCTCAAGAACAAGGAGGTGCACCGCGAACTGGCCCTCGGGGTCGCCTTCTTCGGAGGCTTCCCCTACGCCACCGTCAATCGTCTGGCGCACTGTCTGGCCGATGTGGTGTACGAGGCAGCGGCTCACGGAGGAGCCAGGCCACGCGCCTTTCTCGAAGTGACCCGCAAGCAGCGGCTCGACGCGGTTCGGGCCGTCACCTCCAGGGCCACCGTCTACACCCGCTACGGCAGCAGCCCGGCGGAGGTCGTGGACTTCGCGGCCAGAGGTCTCGCACCGGCGCTCATCGATGTCATGTGGCAGGACTACGACGGCGCCGAACTACTGCGCTGGCTCTCGGAACTCGTCCATGACCCCGACGCGGCGGTCCGGCGGCGAGCAGCGGTCTCCGTGGGGCGGCTGTCGCTCCAGAGCTTCGCCGAGATCGCTGAAGAAGTGCTCCAGCCGTGGGCGCTGTCCTCGGACCCCCGCGACCGGGCGGCGTCGGCGATCGCCTTGTCCGTGGCCGTACGGGATCCGTCCGTCGCCGCGCATGCCCTGGGGTTGGTGGAGTCGTGGAGCTCCGCACCCGGGCGGTACCGCCGTATGACTGCCGCCCTCGCGTGGGGTCTCGCGGTGAGCCCGGTGCATCCGGTGGCCGGGATCCAGGGACTCGGCCAACTGCTGGACACCAAGGACACCGGAGTGGCCTGGGCGGTCCGGGTCGGGCTGTCAGCCGCCTTCACCAGCGGTCTTGCCCCGCTCGTCCTTGAGGCGATGGGCGCGTGGCTGGCTGACGCCGGTGATCCCGCGCGCGGACAACTCCTGGGCGCATTCCTGCGGATCTGCCGGCTGCACGGCGCCGACGACCGGCCTGACGCGGTCAACTGGCCCTCAGTGCTCTGGATGTTCGACCGGTACGGACAGTCGGGGCCCGACCGCCGGGGAGCGGCGCAGATCGACGAGGACGTGATCGACCTCTGGCGGGACGCGCTGGGGCACCGCGCCACGGCCGGCGAGGCACTGCGTGTTCTGGAGTCGTGGATCAAGCAGGCCGACCGGTACGGCGAGTCCCGCGAAGCACTGCTGGACCTCCTGGACGAACTGGTCGTGAACGAGAGCGACTTCCAGCGACTCCACCACCGTCTGCGGCGGCTCGCCGATGAACCGCCCGCTCCCTCCTACACCGCGCAACTCGCTCTGCAAGAGCTGGACGCGCTGCGCTGAGGCACGAGGACGCGCTGCGCTGAGCAACGCGTCATGGACGACAGGAGCCAGTGTGGCCATCACCGACGGACCCGTACGAGGTCCCTTCACCATGACCCGTCCCCGCAACATCGAGGACCACGCCCGTCCCGGAGCCGGCGAGTGCGCGGTGGTCATGCTGGGAACGCAGCTTCGCCGCCTGCCCAAGGGAGAGTTGCCCACTTCGGGGATCGGCTGGTTCCGGCCGAGAGGCCAGTACTGGATCGTGGACCTGAGGGATCGCGGTACGAGCTTCGACGTCGAACTCGACAGCGCCGACAGGGGGCTGCGCTTCCACGGCTCGATCGAGGTCGACTGGTGTGTCTCCGACGCCGAACTGGCCGCCGAGAAGCACCCTTTCGACGTGAAGCGTTGGTTGCAGCGCCGCATCGTGCCCCAGCTGACCGCCGCCGCCCGGGACTACGGAATGGACGCGGTGGGTGAGCTGGAGTCCTGGGTGGCCCGGCAGCAGTTCACCGGGCAGAGCGGCGACGGCCTGCTGGAGATCCTGGAGATCTCATGCAGTCTCCGCCCCGACGCCGAGGCCACCGGAATCACCCGCGCGGGCACGCTGAGCGGCATGAAGCGCGGCAACGCCGCCGAGGTGATCAGGGAAGGCGAGATCGGCCTCATGGCCGAGGCGCTGGTCCAGAACCCTGAGACGGCGATGGACTTCTACCGGGACCTTCAGGAGAGCAAGCGTCTCGCACTGCTCGCCCACCTGGAGATGGCCAAGGCCGTCACCGGTGCCGAGGGCAGTGAGGAGCACGAGCGGGCTCACGCCTTCAACGAGTTGGCCAACCAGCTCCGCAACATCCTGCCGAGCTCGGCCACCCAACTGCCCACCGCGGGCGCCGAGGTACCGCGCCAGCTGGGTGAGAACCGCTCCCGGCGCCGCGACCGGCGGGCGCGCGAGCGGGACAGCGGTGTCGAGGACACCGTGGTGAACGAGGACGGCGGCAGGCGCGGCGACGCGGACAGATCCCGCCACGACGACGAGTGACGGGATTCGACGCACGATGATCGAGATCTTCGACCTCCTTGCGGAGGTGTGGGACGAGGCCTTCTCCTGGTTCGTCTACCCGATTCGGATTCCGCTGCTGACGGTCGCCTCGGCGGTGGTGATCTGGATCGTGCTGCGCAAGGTCGTGGCGCCGCTGAATGGCGCGGCGGGCTGGACGGGCGCCAAACTCTCGCGCCTGCTGGGCAGTGTGCTGCTTGCTCCGGAATACGGATGCACCCTGCTGTTCATCGGCCAGGGCCGAGGCATTCCACTGGCCCTGAGGATGTACGGCGAGTGGGTGGAGAACGTCGCGGACTGGACCACGAACGCGGGCAAGGCCCTTGGGCGGGTGATGCAGGCCTGCGCGGGTGTCTCGTTCAAGGTGGTCGCCGCCTGCGTCCTGCTCTATCTCGCTCTGTACAACGTCCACGCGCTCGGCAGCGCGGATGAGCCGGCTGCGCCTGAGGCACCCGTGGTCGTCTGGTGGGACTCGTTCAAGAGCTGGGCCGACGCAGACGAGCACCCGCTCTGGGAGGATGGCACACCCGTTTCTCCCTCTCCCGGCCCCAACGCCCATCCTTCTCCGCAAAGGAGTCACCGTGGCTGACACCGACGATTTCTTCTCATCCGCTGAACAACTCCGCCAGGAGCAGAACGACTTGGTACGGCAGCGCGAGGAGAAGGCCCGCGCCGTCGAAGCCGCGCAGGACGAGTTCACCGAGCGGTTCCACGCACTCGCCCGGGAGAGCGCCGCGCGGTTACGCGCCGCGGAAGTGCCGTTGCGCCCTCTCCCCCTCAAGCCGCAGCCGCCCGCGCCGACCCCACCGGCTTCTCGCCTCGCCCGCGCCTTCTGGACGCCGCCCCCGACGCCGGAGGTCCCCCACATGCGGGCCTGGAAGTGGTGGTGGCTGAAACCGAACAAGCGCGAGTACACCCTCATCGGCAGTCACATGACCTGGGGAGGGCACTACGCGTACGGCGACAAGGTCGGTGAGTGGGTGGGGTTCCCGGTTCTGCTGCTCGACGAGTCGGGCGGTGTCACCGTCGGAGTGAGCGCCAGGTACGACGGCTTCGGCACGAAGGACGACTTCCGTACGTACGCCTTCCAGCCGGCCTCCGAAGGCGGCCTGCAGGACCTGGGGGCGGGCAGGAAGATCGACAAGGTCACCCCGGAGATCCTCACCGGCCTCATGGGAGAGAGCCACTTTCCCTACGGCTGGGCGGGTGACCCCGGCTTCGCTCAGCGGCAGGCGGCGGTGGAGCAGTGGAACGCCGAGGCGCAGTCGAACTGTCTGAACCGGTTGGCCGCGGGAGTCCTGTACATGATCGAAAACCCGACGGCCGAATAGGCGATCCTTCTCACGGGGCCGTCCGCGCCCTAGTACTCCAGCAGGATTTCGGTGTCTGATCTGGTCTTTCGCTGGGTGGCGGGAGTGTAGCGGGACTTCGGTCGTGCGGGGGCGGTCTCATGGAGACCGCCCCTCGGTCGTGGGACAACGCCGCAGGTAGTGACAGCGGCGGGCGACTGCTTGGCGTCTGCGGCGCCAGTTCGACCAGCTCAGTGCGTGGTGTCGTCCGCGGTGTCCGCTCAGGTGCGGGGGCCGGGGACGACAAGCTGCCAGGAGTCGCCGAACCTCCGCCACTGTGAGCTCGACGACCCCGACCGCCCCACTGGTTGCGCCCCCTTTTCCCGGGCCTGGTGTGCCGTGGCGGCCAGGAAGGCGTGCGCGAGCATGGCCAGGGTGATGTGCCGATACCAGCCCGTGTAGCGGCGGACCTCGTACTGGTCCAGGCCGCATTCGTTCTTCGCGGCCTGGAAACACTCCTCGATCGCCCAGCGCGCTCCGGCGACCCGCACCAGCTCCTGGACGGTGACCTGAAGGGGCGCGTAGGCGAGGTAGTAGGCGATCTCGTCGGGCCTGCTGATGCTGCGCCGGGCCAGTGCCCACCGCATCCGGTGGGGGACCTCGCCCTGGTAGTCGAACTCGGCGACGGGCGGCAGTCGCACCGCCGCCCAGTGATAGATGCGGGGTCCCTTCGCGCCGTCGCCGCAGGAGATCTGCTCCCATGCCTCGTCGGGGGCTTGTGCGAACAGGTCCTCGATCCGTGAACAGCCCACGCTGAACTGGGACTTGGGGACGGCCAGTACGTAGCCGGCGCCCGACTGTTCCAGCAGCCGACGGAATCGGTTGTCCTGTCCGTAGGCGGAATCCGCGGTGACCCAGGCGATGGGCAGCGGCGAGGCGAGGGCCCGCAGCACCATGTGCCGGGCCAGTTCGCCCTTGGTGGCGAACCCTCGCTCGTCAGGAACCTTTGCGGTGCGGCAGCGTTCACGGTCCTCGGTCCAGGACTTGGGGAGGTAGAGCTCACGGTCGACCAGGGCCCGGCCCAGGGTCGTGGCGTAGGCGGCGAAGACGCCGATCTGGCAGTTCTCGGTGCGGCCTGCGGTTCCGGAATACTGACGCTGGACCCCGGCCGAGGTGGTGCCCTTCTTGATGAAGCCGGTGTCGTCGATCTATGCTGATATCCGCATAGATCGACCTATGCCGAGACCGCGACTATGCCGAGGCTGTGTGCTGTTCCGCTCCTTCGTGGGGTTTCGGCTGTGCAGGGCTCTGCATAGTTTCCGTGCCGGGCAGCCTCGTGGGCGAGGGGGCAGGGTGCTCCCGCTAGGGGGCGGCGATGCCGTTCGGGAGTACGCGTCGGAAGGCGGGTGTCCTGACCGCGCAGGTCGAGGGCTACCGGGTGTGGTTGGCGGAGCGGGGGTACACCACCTTGACCGCCAGGAACATGCTCAAGGATCTGGGACAGGTCGGTCAGTGGCTATCGAGACAGGGCCTCGATGCAGCCGATCTGGACGAGGGGTTGTTGCAGCAGCACCTCGCCGACCTGCGGAAATCGGGTCGCCGCCGGGTGGCCGGGCCGCGCGGCCTGGTCCCGCTGCTGACTTTCCTGCGGGAAGCCGGGGAGGTGCCGGCCCCGCAGGTGGCGGTATCGCCGGCGGATGTTCTGCTGGAGCGGTACCGGTGCTGGATGGAGTCCGAGCGTGGCCTGTCGGCGTCGACGATGCTGCGCTATGGGAACACCGCCCGGCGCTTCCTGGCCGAACAGGCTGTGACCGAAGGCCAGTTCGCGCCGGACGCCTTGACCGGGGCGGACCTGAACGCGTTCCTGCTGCGGGAGTGCGCCAGGGTCTCGGCGGGTTCGGCGAAGGGACGGGTGGCCGAACTGCGGTCGCTAATGCGGTTCCTTCACTTGCAAGGCGTCATCCCGATGAAGCTCGGAGGCGCGGTGCCTCCGGTGGGCGGCTGGCGCTTCGCCTCTGTGCCGCCAACGATGGCCGCCGGCGACGTTCAGCGGCTGCTGGACCACACTCCGCGCCAAGGGGCGGTCGGCGTCCGCGACTACGCGATCTTGATGCTGCTGGCCAGGCTCGGGCTGCGCTCGATCGAGGTGGCCCGGCTGCTCTTGGACGACATCGACTGGCGCTGCGGCGAGATCGTCGTCCGCGGCAAGGGACGCCGTGAGGACCGGCTCCCGCTCCCGGCCGACGTCGGCGAGGCCCTGGTCGCCTATTTGACCGGCCCAAGACCTCGCCTGGATGCCCGCCATGTCTTCCTGACCTGCAAGGCTCCGCACGGTCCGATCCGAGCGGACCTGGTCGGCGACGTGGTGGAACGAGCCTGCCGCCGGGCTGGCACGCTCAAGGTCGGGCCGCACCGGCTGCGTCATGCCCTGGCCGCCGACATGCTGCGACACGGCGCCGGGCTCACCGCGATCGGGCAGGTGCTCCGGCACCAGGACCTGGCGACGACCGCGCTCTACGCGAAGGTCGACTTCATCGCCCTGCGCGCGGTCGCCCAGCCCTGGCCCGGGATGGGGGCGGCATGACCGATCTTCACCAGGCCGTCGAGGACTACCTGCGGCTTCGCCGCTCGCTGGGGCACCAGATGGCCGAGGCGGCCTATCTGCTGCCGGACTTCGTGCGCTTCATGAACAGCCGCGGCGAACAGACCGTGACCGTCGCCGCCGCGCTGGACTGGGTGAAGACCCGCGAGCCCGAGGTGATCACCACCGTCAGTCCCCGCCGGATCACCGCCGTCCGCGGGTTCACCCGCTACCTGAGCGGGATCGACCCGGAGACCGAGGTGCCGCCGCTGGGACTGGTGCCCTACAACCAGCGCCGGGGCCAGATCTTCCTCTACTCCGACGCGGACATCGCAGCGATCATGACGGCGGCCAAAGAGACGATTCCTCAGCCGTTGCGGGCGGCGACCTATCACACGCTGATCGGGCTGCTGGCGGCGTCCGGCCTGCGCATCGGCGAGGCAATCAAGCTGGACCGCGACGACGTCGACTGGACCGAGGGGGTGCTTCATATCCGCGAGTCCAAGTTCGGCAAGTCCCGACTGGTTCCGCTGCAGGACAGCACCACGAACGCACTGCGCGAGTACGACACGCTGCGCGAAGGCCTGATGCCCAGGCCCAAGGACGCCGCGTTCTTCATCTCTCTCACCGGCAAACGCCTGATCTACGCCTGCGTGCATCCGGTGTTCCGGGCCCTGGTCGACACCGCCGGCGTCGGCCTCGACGCCCCGCACCGGCCACGAATTCACGAACTGCGGCACACCTTCGCCGTCCGAACCCTGCTGCACTGGTATCGCACCGAGGACAACGTCCAGGCGAAGATCCCGTCCCTGTCGACCTATATGGGACACCGCGAACCAGCCTGCACATACTGGTACTTGTCGGCGGCCCCGGAACTGCTTGCCCTGGCCGCGGCCCGCCGCGACGGCGTCCGGCGAGCGGCCCGCCCATGACCCTGATCGCACCCACGCTGCAGGCGTTCTTCACCGAGCGGCTCGCCCGCCAGCGCCGGGCCAGCCCCCGCACCATCGCCGCTTACCGCGACGCGATCCGCCTCCTGCTCGGCTTCGTCCAGCAGCGGACCGGAACAACCCCGGCGAAGCTGGACTGGAACGACCTGAACGCGGACGTGATCTCCGCGTTCCTGAACCACCTGGAGGACGAACGCGGCAACAGCACCAGAACCCGCAACGTCCGCCTGACCGCGATCCGCTCCCTGTTCTCCTACGCAGCACTCCAGCACCCCGAACACGCCCTGATCATCCAGCGAGTCCTGGACATCCCGCCGAAGCAGTTCGACAAGAGGACCGTCATGTTCCTGACCGGCCCGGAGGTCGACGCGCTGCTGGCGGCACCGGATCCGAAACGCTGGGAGGGGCGACGGGACAAGGCCATGCTCGCGCTGGCCGTCCAAGCCGGCCTGCGCGTCTCCGAACTCACTGGCCTGAACTGCGACGACATCAGCTTCGGCGATGGTGCCTCTGTCCGCTGTGAGGGCAAGGGGCGCAAGCAGCGCACGGTCCCCCTCGACCGCCCCGTCCAGAATCTGCTGCGATCCTGGCTGAACGAACGCGCCGGACACTGCGGCGACCCCTTGTTCTGCACTCGCACCGGACGACGCCTCAGCCGCGATGCCGTCGCCCAACGCCTGAACATCCACGCCAAGACCGCCGGGCAAGCCTGCCCGTCCCTGCTCGACAAGAGCATCCACCCGCACGTCCTGCGACACAGCTGCGCGATGTCACTCCTGCAGGCCGGCGTCGACACCACGGTCATCGCGCTCTGGCTCGGCCACGCTGGCGTCCGATCCACCGACGCCTACGTTCACGCCGACATGACCATCAAGGAGAAAGCACTGTCGCTCGCCGCCCCGGTCAGCGCGAAGCCGGGCCGTTACCGCCCTGGCGACAAGATCCTCGCGTTCCTCGACGGCCTGTGACTATGCCGAAGTGCCTTCTCAGCGCGCCATCGCGAGATCCAGCTGCCGAGCCTGCTCTCGAACCCGGACCGCCCAACCGACACCGGAACCAGCCTTTGCCGGAGCCACCTGGACATCGTGCAGGCCAACCTGGGCAGAACCAGGCTTGCCTGGCCAGCGCACCTCGGCACCCGCCCGTTCGGCCAACACAAGCATCGTCGCGATGAACCCGTCAGACAGCCCCTCCAAAACGGCATGATTCGAGCCGTCCCGCCAGGCGAGCAGGGCGCCGACGAACGATGCCAGAGAATCCGGAGCCACTTCGGCCTCGTCCTCTTCCATCGGGCCGATCCCCGACGGCAGCCCAAGCACCTCTGCAAAGACCGCCGTCTGACCCAGGAAGAGCGCCGACACACCGTTCGATGGATTCCACAGGGTCACGTCCCCCAGCGAGAAGTACTGGCTCATCAAACACCTCTCCGCTGGTCCAGTTGCCGCACCGCGAGCAATCCTATGACCCAGCCGGCATCAGATCGGCATAGTCGCGGGCTCGGCATAGGTCGATGATCAGGACACCACTGTCCTCGGCGAGCTTGTCGGCGACGTATTGCTGCAGGTCGTCGCGGATGTCATCGGGCTCCCACTTCGCTCCAG
>NZ_JBHZCF010000032.1:0-42964 GCF_042755225.1 Streptomyces sp. NPDC059169
CCATCCGCGCCCTCCACCACCATCCGCCACAGGTCCTCCGGCGAGGACACACCACCCGGATAGCGACAAGCCATGCCGACGATCGCAATCGGGTCGTCGTCGGCGCCGGTACCGCTGTCGGCCGTCCCGTCGGCCGGGCGGGCCGGGAGCCGTGGCGTGTCGTCGTTCACGAGGGTGGTGGCGAGCTCGCGGGCGAGGGCGTGCGGTGTGGGGTAGTCGAAGATCAGGGTGGCGGGGAGTCGTACGCCGGTGGTGGCGGTGAGCCGGTTGCGGAGCTCGACGGCGGACAGCGAGTCGAAGCCGAGCTCCTTGAACGCCTGCTGGTCGTCGATGCCGGCGCTTCCGGCGGTGCCGAGGACGAGGGTGACGGTGTGTCGTACGAGGTCGAGCGCGGTCTTGTGGCGCTCCTCGGGGGAAAGGGCGGCGAGCTGGTCGGCGAAGGTGCGGGCGGTGCCGGTGTCGGCGGTGCCTCGCCGGGCTGTGGTGGTGCGGACGAGGCCGCGTAGCACCGCCGGTACGTCGCCGGAACCGCGTACGGCCGCGAGGTCGAGGCGGACTGGGGCGACGACGGGCAGGCCAGTGTGCCGTGCCAGGTCGAGGAGTTCGAGGCCGAGTTCGGTGGGCAGCGGCAGGGAACCGGCCCGCTTCATCCGTTCGATGTCCGCTTCGGTGAGGTGGGAGGTCATGCCGCTGCGCTCTTCCCACAGGCCCCAGGTGAGGGACAGGGCAGGAAGGCCCTGTGCGTGCCTGTGCTGGGCGAAGGCGTCGAGGAAGGTGTTGGCGGCGGCGTAGTTACCCTGTCCGGGCGCGTTGATGACGCCCGCGTCGGAGGAGAAGAGGATGAACGCGGTCAGGTTCTGATCGCGGGTGAGTTCGTGCAGGTTGACGGCGGCGTCGACCTTGGGGCGCAGGACGCGGGCGAGGCGCTCAGGGTTGAGGGATCCGATGAGGGCGTCGTCCAGGACGCCGGCGGTGTGCACGACGCCGGTGAGCGGGTGGGCGGCCGGGAGGGCGCCGAGGACGGTGCGCAGTGCGTCGCGGTCGACGGCGTCGCAGGCGGCGACGGTCACGGTCGCGCCGAGGGCGGTCAGTTCGTCGCGGAGCTCGGGGGCGCCCTGGGCGTCGATGCCGCGGCGGCTGGTGAGGAGCAGTCTGCGGGCGCCGTGACGGGTGACCAGGTGGCGGGCGACGAGGGCGCCGAGGGCGCCGGTGCCGCCGGTGACGAGCCAGGTTCCGTCGGGGTCGTCGGCGTGCTCGGTCTGCTCGGCGGGGACGGGGACGCGGCCGAGGCGACGGGCATGGGGGATGCCGTCGCGGAGGGCGAGTTCCGGTTCGTCGAGGCCGAGGACGGCGGGGAGGCCGGCCGCGGCGGCAGGCTCGTCGAGGTCGATGAGGCGGATGCGGTCGGGGTTCTCCGCCTGGGCGGAGCGGACAAGTCCCCAGAGTGACGCGCCGGGCAGGTCCACGGGGGCGGGTGTGGTGGCGACGGCCTGGCGGGTGAGGACGACGAGCTTGGCGGCGTCGAAGCGGGGGTCGGCGAGCCATTCCTGGAGCAGGTCGAGGGTGCGGGCGACGCGCTGGTGGACGGCGGCGGCGAGATCGTCGCCGGTGTCCTGGGCGAGGTCGAGGACGACGGTGTCAGGAGCGCCGGCGGCGGCGGAGTCGAGGTCGTGGTGGGCGGTGGCGGTGATCGGGGTGTCGGCCAGGGCCGCGGTGATGGTGGTTGCGTCGGCGCCGACGACGGCCCAGACGGCGGGTGTGGGCTCCGGTAGCCGCGCGGTGAGGGCGGTCCATTCGACGCGGTGGAGGGCGTCGTGGCCGGCGTGCGCGGGGGCGAGCTGTGCGGCGGTGGCGGGGCGCAGGGTGAGGGCATCGACGGTGGCGACGGTGGCTCCGGTGGCGTCCACGAGGGTGAGCCGTACGGTGTCCGGGGTGTCCGGGGTGGTCGCGGTGGCGATGACGCGGCAGTCGGACGCGCCGCCGAGGGTGAGCCGGACACCGCTCCAGGAGAACGGCAGGTGCACACCGTGGCCGTTGTCGGGGGTGAGGAGGCTGGTGGTGTGCAGGGCGGCGTCGAGGAGCGCGGGGTGCAGGCCGAAGTCCGCGGCGCTGTCGGCGGCCAGGTCGGGGAGTGCGACCTCGGCGTACACGTCCTGGCCGTGTCGCCAGGCGGCACGCAGCCCCTGGAAGGCGGGGCCGTAGCCGTACCCGTCGGCTTCGAGGCGCTCGTAGAAGCCGGTGAGGTCGAGGGGTTCGGCGTCGGCGGGCGGCCAGGCGGCGGGGGTGGTGGTGCCGGCTGGTGCGCCGTGGGTGAGCAGGCCGGTGGCGTGCAGGGTCCACTCGTCGTCGGGGGCGTCCTCGGGGTGGGAGTGGATGCTGAGTTCGCGGGAGCCGTCGGCGGCGGGTGCGGCGACGGTGGCGCGCAGGGTGACGCCGCCTCGTTCGGGTACGGCGAGCGGGGTGGCGAGGGTGAGCTCGTCGAGGAGTTCGCAGCCGGCTTCGTCTCCTGCGCGGACGGCCATCTCGACGAACGCGGTGCCGGGGAGGAGGACGGTGCCGGTCACGGCGTGGTCGGCGAGCCAGGGGTGCGTACGGAGGGAGATACGTCCGGTGAGGACGACGCCGTCGGTGTCGGGGAGGGTGACGGCCGCGCCGAGGAAGGGGTGGCCGGTGGCTCGCTGGCCGAGGCTTTCGGCGTTGGTGCCGGCGGGGGCGGTGTCGAGCCAGTAACGCTGGTGCTGGAAGGCGTAGGTGGGCAGGTCGGTGCGCCGGCCGCCGCGGCCGGTGAGGGCCGCGGCCCAGTCGACGGTGGCGCCGTGGGTGTGGAGTTCGGCCAGTGCGGTGGTGAAGGTGCGTGCCTCGGGGCGTTGGCTGCGCAGGGCGGCGGTGAAGTGGGCGGGGGTGTCGTCGCCGGCGGTCTGGCGCGCCATGGCGGTGAGGACGCTGTCGGGGCCGAGTTCCAGGAAGTGGGTGACGTCCTGGGCGCGCAGGTGGCGGACGGCGTCGGCGAAGCGTACGGCGTGCCGGACGTGGCGTACCCAGTAGTCGGGGGTGCAGAGCTCGTCGGTGGCGGTGGTGCCGGTCAGGTTGGAGACGACGGGGATGGTGGGTGGCCGGTAGTCGACGATGCGGGCGATCCACCGGAACTCGTCGAGCATGGGTTCCATCAGCGGCGAGTGGAAGGCGTGGCTGACGGTGAGCCGATGGGTGCGGCGGCCGCGCTCCTTCCAGGCTGCGGCGGTCTCGGTGACGGCTTCCTCGGTGCCGGAGAGGACGAGGGAGTCAGGGCCGTTGAGGGCGGCGATGCCGATCTCGTGCTCCCGTCCGGAGAGTGAGGGCAGCATCTCGTCCTCGGTGGCCTCGACGGCCACCATGGCTCCGCCCGCGGGGAGTTCCTGCATGAGGCGGCCGCGTGCGGCGACGAGGAGTGCGGCGTCGGGGAGGTTCAGCACTCCGGACACGTGGGCGGCGGTCAGTTCACCGATGGAGTGGCCGGTGACGTAGTCGGGGCGCAGTCCCCAGGATTCGGCGAGCCGGTAGAGGGCGACTTCGAGGGCGAAGAGAGCGGGCTGGGTGTAGCGGGTCTCGTCGAGGAGGGCGGCTTCGGGGGTGCCCTCGTCGGCGAACATGAGCTGCTTGAGCGGGTGGTCGAGGTGGGCGTCGAGGGCGGCGCAGGCCTCGTCGAGGGCTACGGCGAACACGGGGAAGGCATGGTGGAGTTCGCGGCCCATGCCAGGGCGTTGGCTGCCCTGGCCGGTGAAGAGGACGGCGGTGCCGCCTTCGGTGCGGGTGCCGGTGACGGTGCCGGGGCGTTCGGTGCCCTCGGCGAGTGCGTCGAGGGCCTCGAGGAGGTCGGTCCGGTCGTCGGCGACGACGACGGCGCGGTGGGCCAGCCGGCCGCGGGTGGTGGCGAGGGAGTACGCGATGTCGGCGTCAGATGCGGCGGAGGTGTCGGAGTCGACGGCGGTGAGCCGGCCCGCGAGGCGTCGGGCTTGGTCGCGCAGGGCGTCGGCGGTGGCGGCGGAGAGGGCGTGGGGGAGGGGGGTTCCGTCGGCAGCGGGCGGGGGGCCGGTCGGGGTGTCGGTGGGCTCGGGGGTGGCGGCGGGGGCTTCTTCGATGATGGCGTGGGCGTTGGTGCCGCTCATGCCGAAGGAGGAGACGCCGGCGCGGCGGGGGGTGTCGCCGTGCGGTGTCCAGGGGCGGTTGTCGTCGAGGAGCCGGACGTGGCCGGCGGTCCAGTCGACGTGGGGGGTGGGTTCGGCGGCGTGCAGGGTCGCCGGGAGGGTGCCGTGGCGCAGGGCCTGGACCATCTTGATGACGCCGGCGACGCCTGCGGCGGCCTGGGTGTGGCCGAGGTTGGACTTGATGGAGCCGAGCCAGAGGGGCCGCTCCTCGTCGCGGTCCTGGCCGTAGGTCTCGATGAGGGCGCGGGCCTCGATGGGGTCGCCGAGGACGGTGCCGGTGCCGTGGGCTTCGACGGCGTCCACGTCGGCGCTGGTGAGGGCGGCGTCGCCGAGCGCGTCGCGGATGACGCGGCGCTGTGCGGAGCCGCTGGGCGCGGTGAGGCCGTTGGAGGCTCCGTCGGAGTTGACGGCGGTGCCGCGGACGACGGCGAGTACGCGGTGGCCGTTGCGGCGGGCGTCGGAGAGCCGTTCGAGGACGAGGACGCCGACGCCTTCGGACCAGCCGGTGCCGTCGGCGTGGGCGGAGAAGGGCTTGCAGCGGCCGTCGGGGGCGAGTCCGCGGGCCCGGCTGAAGGCGAGGAAGCCGCCGGGTGAGGACATGACGGCGACGCCGCCGGCGAGGGCGAGGGTGCACTCGCGGGAGCGCAGCGCCCGGACGGCGAGGTGGAGGGCGACGAGGGAGCCGGAGCAGGCGGTGTCGACGGTGAGGGTGGGGCCTTCGAGGCCGAAGGTGTAGGCGAGTCGGCCGGAGGCGACGCTGGCGGCGTTGCCGGTGAGGAGGTAGCCCTCGAGACCGGCTTCGGCGTCGCCGAGGCGGGGTCCGTACTCCTGGGTCTCGGCGCCCACGAACACGCCGGTGCGGCTGCCGCGCAGCATGGCGGGGTCGATGCCGGCGTGTTCGAGCGCTTCCCAGCCGGTCTCCAGGAGGAGGCGCTGCTGGGGGTCGGTGGCGAGGGCTTCGCGAGGGGTGATTCCGAAGAACTGGGGGTCGAAGCAGTCGGCGTCGTGGAGGAAGCCGCCGTGGCGGGTGTAGCTGGTGCCGGGGTGGTCGGGGTCGGGGTGGTAGAGGCCGTCGAGGTCCCAGCCCCGGTTGTCGGGGAAGCCGGTGACGGCGTCCCCGCCGTCGGCGACGAGGTCCCACAGGTGGGCGGGTGAGGTGACTCCGCCGGGGTAGCGGCAGCCCATGCCGACGATGACGACGGGGTCGTCGGTGTGGTCGCCGGCGGGGGCGGGGGCGGGGGCAGTCTCGTCGGTGTCGTCGGCGGGGACGCCGTCGCCGGCGAGTTCGGCGATCAGCTGCTCGGCGAGGGCCCGGGGGGTGGGGTGGTCGTAGACGAGGACGAGCGGCAGGCGCAGCTCGGTGGCGTCGCCGATGCGGCGGACGAGTTCGACGGCCGCGAGCGAGCCGAATCCCAGGTCCAAGAAGGAGCGGTCGGGGGTGATTTCCTCGGCAGGGTGTTCCAGGATGTCCGCCACCTGCTCGCGGACGAGGGTGACGAGTATGCGCTTGCGTTCGTACGCGGAGGCTTGGGCAAGTGCGTCGCGAATGGAGGGCCGATGGGTCTCGGTGTCTCCCTGGCGGGCGTAATCCGTCTGCGCACCGAATTCGCGGGACTCATCCAGCATTCTTGACCACTCCAGAGTTCTGCCGTGCTTCTCAGCGGACGCCGATCCACTGGTGAGGCTACGCAGCCGACTGGGCTCGTTCGCACCCCTAAAACCCCCTGACTGACGGTGAATTCGCCAGCCGTGGGGGAGGTTTCAGCGGATTACGGGGGCGGTCATGGCGCGGACGGTGCTCTTCGGGTCGAACGCGGTGACCCGGAATCGGCTCGTGGTGCACGGAAGCCGGCGGAAGAGGTTGTCGGGGCCGGTGACGACGACGTGTTCCACACCGAGTCCGTGGAGTCCTTCGACGGCCGCGACCCAGTCGACGGGGCGGTCGAAGGTGTCGAGGAGCATGGTGCGCATGTCGTCTGCGGTGGTGACGATCCGGCCGTCCTGGTCTGCCACGACGGGGATGGCGGGCGCGTCGACGCGGTAGCGGTCGAAGACCTCGTGGGCGGCCTTGGCGCGGAGTGGGGCGAAGGCCCGGGCGTGGACGGCGGGCCGCATCGTGTACATGGGGTGACCGCCCAGGGTGCGGACGGCGTCGGCGAACTCGTCGAGGGTGGATTCGCGCAGGGTGACGAGGAAGAAATTGCTGTCCAGGTAGCCGGATATCTCGCAGATGTCGTCCTGTTCGCGCAGTCGGGAGACGAGTTCCTCGAGCGGTTCCCGGGGTGTGCGGGCGACTGACTGGGTGACGGTGTCGGTGTGTTCAGCGGTGAAGTACTCGGCTTCGCAGCGGGCGGTTTCGGCCGTTATCCGTATCGCGTCAGCGAAGCTCATGGTCTCCGCGTACACGGCGGCGGCCTTCTGCCCGAAGCTGGGTCCGACACACACCTCGGGGCGCGTTCCCAGATCTTCGACAGCGCGATCTGCGAGAGCCATCGAATTGACGAGGAAGGCGAGTTGGGTGTACTCGGAATAGTCGCTGTCGGAAGCATAGAACCGGTCGAGGAGGCGATATCCGAGGGCTTTGTCGGCTTCCGCGAGCCGGCGCCGCGCATAGGGGTCGAGGACCATGAACCTGCCGACTTCGGAGAAGTTCGACGGGCCCATGCCGGGGAAGACGAGGGCGGTTGCGGGGGACATGGCTCTCCTTCTCGCTTCGCCGAGCCGGACGGCCAGCCGGCGTGGCGATGTCGCCTCGCGAGGAATGGCCGGATCTCGTTCATGTGCCGGCGGGGCTGGAATCCGACCACGGCGGGTCGTCGGGTCCGCGAGGGCCGACCCTACGCGCACGGGAGTGGCGGCCCCCACCCCTAACGTCCCCTAGATGAGTGAGTCCAATGGGTTCAGTGGTCGTAGGCGATCAGGGATCGTTTGATCTCGGTGTTGGTGGTCCAGTTGTCCATATGCCGGCGGCGAGGGCGAGGAGTCGTTGTCCGGTGCGGGCGAAGACTCCGGAGGGGGTTCTGACGCCGTGTTGTTCCACGCTGAGCTGGCCTTTGAGGGTGTCGATGACCGCCTCGATCCGCTGACGGACCCGGGCGATCTTCCCGTGTCGGACCGGCTCGTCCCTGCGGTCGGGCCGTACCAGATGAACGCCGAGCCGCTCGGTGAGGAAAGCCTCGAAGTCCTTCCCCGCGAAACCCACGTTTGACGGTCTCGCGGGAGGCGGCGCACGGCAGTGGCATGGAGTCGATCAGCCGCAGGTCGCCGTGCCAGGTCGGCACCTGCCGGGCCAGCTCCTCACCGAGCCGTCCGGGCCCGAGGATGCTTCCCCTCCGAGAACGCCGCCCTGAAATGCGTCTACCTCGCGGTGATGTCCCTCGACCCGTCCGGCACGGGCCGCAGGCGATGGACGACCAGGTGGAAACGAGCCCTCCAGGCCTTCGACACCGCCTTCGACGGACGCCTCACCCACAACCGAATCTGACCAAGCCAACCAACCCAGTTGCACCGAGATCCTTACAGACCCCCCGGTTCGGGTGCGCTGTCGCAGGGGGCGTGACCCGGGCTTCGGCTCCGGAAGCGATTGCGGTATGCCCGGGGAGAGGTGGAGGTGAGCCGTCCGAAGTGGTGCCGAAGGTTGGCCGGGGTACCGAATCCGGTACGTCGGGCGATCGATTCGACGGGCTCGTCCGTGGTCTCCAGCAGCTCCTGGGCGAGCCGTATCCGCTCTTGGAGAATCCACCGCAGCGGGGTGACGCCCAGTGTCTCGCGGAAGCGGCGGGCGAGGGTGCGCTCGCTCACATGTGCCTCGCGGGCGAGCAGTGCGACGGTCAGCGGCTCGTGCAGGCGTTCCCGAGCCCACTCCAGTACGGTTCCGAGACCGCTGTCCTCAGGCAGCGGGGTGAGCGGCCTGGAGTGCTGGGCCTGCCCGCCTTCCCGGTGAGGCGGGACGACCATGCGCCGGGCCACCTCGTTGGCGACCGCCGAGCCGTGGTCGTGGCGCACCAGGTGCAGACACAGATCGATCGAGGCTCCGGTACCGGCCGAGGTGAACACGGTGTCGTCTCCGACGTAGAGCACGGTCGGGTCGTACCCGATGCTGGGGAAGCGGTCCGCGAGGTCAAGCCCGTTCATCCAGTGTGTGGTGGCTCGCCGCCCGTCCAGCAGTCCGGCTGCTGCAAGGACATAGCTTCCATTGCACAGGGCAACGATTCGCCGGCCTCTTTCGTGGGCGGTGCGCACCGCGTCGACCAGCGGCTGCGGCGGGGTGGTCTGCACCCGGCGCGAGGAGGCGGCGACCACGACGGTATCCGCGTTCACGAGGTCGTCCAGGCTGTAGCACGTGTCCAGGCGAAGGCCGGCGCTGGTGCGGATCGGTCCCGGCTCGGCTGCGCAGAGGCGCAGCTCGTACCAAGGGGCAACGATGTCGCTGCGGTCGGTGCCGAAGACCTCGCAGGGAACGGCGAGTTCGAAGGTGGGGGCGCCGTCTGTCACTGCCACCGCCACGACATGCCGCTTCCCCCTCATAAGACGGGATTTTAGCGCACTGTGTCGCTTTCTCCACTGGTCAGAGGCGTAGGCCCCCTCGGAAGCTAGTACCACGGAAGGCAAACGATCAATCTTCCCGCGCGCTGCCGTGGCAGCGCTCGCCAGAAGGATCCGACGTTCCTTCATCCTGCCGATCCAAGGTCAACCGCCCACGGGGCTCCCTCCCGACGCGGCGCCGAATGGAGAACCATCTCAGTGAAGAAGACAGGACCCGCCCTCCTTGCCGTCCTCACGGCGCTGGCTCTGCCCGCCTGTGGACCCACCGTGGGCCAGAACTCCCCGGACAGCGGCTCCGGGAAGGCCGCATCATCCGCCCCGACACAGAACGCCCCGAGGAGCGAGCAGCCGAAGGAGGGGGATGCACCGGTCGATCTCGTCGCGAGGAAGACGGACTTCACCCCAGGCGTCCTGCACGACGGCGGCGACTACACCAGCGTTCTGGTGACGGTCAGCAACAACGGCGACAAGGAGATCAGCGTCAACCCGCTGTACTTCTCCCTCACCGACACCGCCGGAACCAAGCACACGGCCTCCCTCGCCGTCGACAAGAACCAAATCGACACGGTCAGACTCGCGCCCGGCGAGAAGGCTTCGGGCACCGTCACCGGCAAAGGGGACTTCACCGCTCGGTACGTGACGTACACCGACGGCATCCTCGGCGACCCGGTCCGCGCCACGGTTGGCTGACCGCAGTCGGCCGGACCGCGTCCGCGGCATCGATGACATGCCCGTCTAGATGAGTGAGTCCGATGTGTGTGCTGGTTGTGACCATGGTGAAGGGCTCCCGTTGGTCAGTGGACGGCTCCGGGGCGGGGGCGGGGTGGGGCGAGGGTGGCCGGATTGCGGTGCGCCTGTTCCGGCGGAAACCACGAGGAACCCGACACGGAGATCGGGCAGTACCCACGGAGGGAACCCCTAGCCCCCCTCACGCGATCCTCAAGGAAGGCTCAAGCAGGGCCGTTCGCCTTTCCGGAAGCCGTAGGTCCCTGACAGAGCGTCAACCCTGTGCAGGCCAATCACGCTTCAAACCTTGCGTGACATGAATAGGGGTACCGTGCGCTAGATCTGGCTCGTTAGCATTCAGCAAGATTGATTCGCACAAAAATTCTGCCAAGTTCTTCACACCTTCACACCGGAAGGACTCGCCGTCACTGTGACCGCACCAGCATCCGGCAGCGCCTGGATTCGACGGTTCCACCCGGCCCCGGACAGCAGCATCCGGTTGACCTGCCTGCCGCACGCCGGCGGCTCCGCCTCCTTCTATCACCCCATGTCGCAGGCGTTCTCCGGACGCCTCGACGTCATGGCGGTCCAGTACCCGGGACGGCAGGACCGGCGTCGGGAGCCGTGCATCGAGGACATCGGCACGCTCGCCCTGGCCATCGCCGCCGAACTGGAGCCGTGTCTGGACCGGCCGATGGCCCTCTTCGGCCACAGCATGGGGGCGACCCTGGCCTTCGAGGTGTCCCGGGTCCTGGAGCGGAAGTACGGCTTCACGCCCCTGCACGTCTTCGTCTCCGGGCGCAGGGCCCCCTCCATCCACCGAGACGAAACGATCCACCTGCGCGGCGACGACGGCATCGTGCGGGAGATGCTGGCCCTGCAGGGCACGGACGCGGCGGTGCTCGCCGACGAGGAGCTGCTGCGGATGGCGCTGCCCGCGCTGCGTGGCGACTACCGGGCCATCGAGCGGTTCCGCGCCGAGCCGGGGGCGGTCACCGCGGCACCGGTCACGGCCCTGACGGGGGACGCGGACCCGCGTGTGTCGATCGCCGACGCGGAGGCGTGGCGGGGCCACACCACGGGACACTTCGATCTGAGGGTCTTCACTGGTGGCCACTTCTTCCCTGCCCAGAATCAGGGCGAGATTGTCAAGTTGATTTCAAGCCAGATTCTCTCTTCCTGAGCACACTTCCGAGCCTGCTCCTTCACGGCGGGGACCGAACGCGGGAACCGATTCGGTTGAGCGAAGATCAAAGCCGGGAAGGTCCGAGACAGGGAGGGGATGGTCTGATTTCAACCTTTGCGACTTAAACTAACTGGTTGGCGTGAGCCTGCACGACCTGTGGCTCGCGCTAGTACCTATCGGGGGAGTAAGTAAGTTGCTGTCTGCAAAGCTGACCGATCGTGATGAAGAGCTGTCAGAACTCAGAGAGATGTTCGCCCGGACCCAAGGGGCGTCCGGCCGCATCGCGCTGATAACCGGAGCCGTGGGCAGCGGGAAGACCGCTCTGCTCAACCAGTTCGCCAACGAGACCGCGGACGAGGGAGCGCTGCTCCTCGACGTGACGGCCGGCCAGGGCGACGACGACCTGTCGTTCGGGGTCCTGCGCCGCATGCTGACCGACGCGCCGCTGTCCGTCGCGGCCCGCACCGAGGCGGAGCGCCTGCTCGGGGCCCGTACCGCCGCACCAAGCCTCACCGGATCGCCGACGGAGGCGATCTCCCAGCTGGCCACCACCCTGCTCCAGTCGGTCGAGGACCGGGCCCTGGTCATCGCCGTCGACGACGTCCACCACAGCGACCCGGCCTCGCTGCGGTTCCTGCTGCACATGGCCCGGCGCATCCACCACCAGCGGGTGCTCATGGTGTTCACGGACGCCAGCCGGCGCGGCGACAGCCTGGCCCGCTACCGCTCCGAGCTCGCCCAACAGCCCCACTACCGGCGCATCCGGCTGAGGATGCTCTCCCGGACCGGGATGCAGGAAATGCTGACCGACCGGCTCAGCTCGACCGCCGCCGCCCGGCTCAGCGGCGACCTGCACCAGGCCACCGGCGGCAACCCGCTCCTCGTACGGGCGCTGCTGACGGACTACCAGGCCACCGCCGAGGCCGAGGGCACCCCCCTCAGACTCGTCCGGGCCGAGACCTACGACGAGGCCCTGCTCGACTGTCTGCACCGCTGCGGCAGCGAGAGCCTCGGGCTCGCCCGTGCCATCGCCGTGCTCGGCGACCGAGCCACGCCCGCACTGCTCGCCCGCGTCCTCGACACCAGCGCCCGCAACATCCAGATGGCGATGTACACGCTGGACCTGTGCGGTGTGGTCCAGGACGGCCGACTGCGCGACCCCGAGGCCCGCGGCACGATCTACGACTCCACCCCTTCATCGGTCCTCGCCGACCTCCACGGGCAGGCCGCGACCCTGCTCCACCAGGAGGGCGCCCCGGCGACCGAGGTGGCCCGCCATCTGCTGCGCGGCCCCGCCCGCTACGAGCCGTGGACGGTGACCGTGCTGCGCGAGGCCTCCGAACACGCCCTGGTCGCCGGGGACACGTCCCAGGCCCGGCGCTGTCTGGAGGCGGCCCTGGAGGCCGCGGTCGACGAGCGGTCGCGGGCCACGATCCGGCTGCGGCTCACCAGTGTGCTGTGGCGGATCCTGCCCACCGCCGCGGAGAAGCACTTCGCGCAGCTGACCAGTGGCATGGCGGGCGGCCTGCTGTCGCCCGTGGAGGCCGTGGCTTCGCTGTCCCAGCTCGCCTGGGCCGGGCAGGTGGAACAGGCCGCCGAGCTCGCCGAGCGGCTGCGCGAGGCCCAGCCGTGGGGCCCCACCCACACCGACCGGCTCACCGGCGCCCGCTCCTGGCTCGCCATGCTGAGCCCCCGGCTGCGCGAGCGGCTCGCCGCCGACGCGGCCGGCACCGCCGAGGACACCGCCCTCGCGGACGACCCCTACTTCCACGCCGCCGGCGCGGTCGCCGACTCCCTCACCAACGGCGCCACCGACAAGGCCCTGTTCGTCCTCCAGCGCTACCAGCTCGACGACACCACGGTGCAGCCGCTCGTCTTCGCCCTGTGGGCGCTGATCTACGCGGAGCGGCTCGACCTGGCCGACGACTGGAGCCGGCGGCTGCTCACCGAGTGCTCCGGCACCCACGCCCCCTCCTGGCAGGCGCTGCTGATCTCCGTACGCGGCGAGGTGGAGCTGCGCCGCTCGCGGCTGAGCAGCGCCGACCACTTGGCGATCACGGGCCTGCGGGGCATGTCGATGCGCAGCTGGGGCCTGGGCGTGGGCTTCCCGGTGGCGATCCGGGTCGAGGCGCTGACCGGGATGGGCCGCTTCGACGAGGCGCTGGACATGCTCAGCCGGCCGGTGCCCGACGAGATGCTGGACACGCTCCCGGGACTGCACTACCGCCAGGCCCGGGGCCGCTTCTTCCTGGCGACCAACCGTCACCACGCCGCCCTCGGCGACTTCCTGGCCTGTGGCGAGCTGGTGGAGCGGTGGGGGGCGGACGCGCCCGCACTCGTGCCGTGGCGGACCAACGCGGCCGAGGCGTATCTGGCGCTCGGGCAGCACCAGCAGGCGGCGGCGCTCGCGGAGGAGCAGCTGAAGCTGATCCCGGACCGGCAGCGTCGGCTGCGCGGCATGACGCTGTGCGTGTTGGGCATGGCGACGCGGGACCCGGCCGCGCGTACGGCCGTGCTGCACGAGTCCGTCGAGCTCCTCGAAGGCGGTGAGGGCCAGCTGCAGCTGGCCCTCGCGCTGGGCGAGCTCGGCCGCGTCCACCACGCGATGGGTGACTTCGGCCGGGCCAGGATGCTCACGCGCCGGGCCTGGCATCTGGCGAAGTCCTGCTCCGCGGAACCGGTCTGCCGCAGGCTGGCCCCGCAGAGCCCGGAGGCGGCCCCTGTCGAGGCGGGACCGGAGGCGGAGGTGTCCCAGGTGAACGACGCCTTGCTGTCGGAGGCCGAGAACCGGGTGGCGGTGCTTGCGGCCCAGGGTCTGACGAACCGTGAGATCTCGGCGAAGCTGTACATCACGGTGAGTACGGTCGAACAGCATCTGACCCGGATCTACCGCAAGCTGAGCGTGAAGCGCCGGCGGGACCTGCCCACCGCGCTCGCCGAGCTCAGCCCGGTGGCCAGCTGATGGAGCGTCATCCGACGGGCGCCGTACCGGCTTCCGGGACGGCGCCTGGACCGGCGCCCGGGCTGGTGCCCGGGCCCGGGTGGCCGCCGCCCTGGAGCGGCTGGAGGCCCGCGACCCGGACGTGCCGCTGCTCCTCGTGAACCACTTCCCGCTGGTGCGGGTAGCCCACGAGGATGCTGCGCCATCCGCAGGCCGCTCAGTGGTGCGGCACCGAGCTGACCGCGGACTGGCACGTCCGGTTCCGGGCCACCGCCGTCGTCCACGGGCATCTGCACATCCCGCGCACGACCCGGCACGACGGGGTGTGCTTCGAGGAGGTGTCCATCGGCCAGCCGCGGGAGTGGCGCCGGCGCGGCCACCCCGAGGTGTCGCTCCGGCAGATACTTCCCTACCCGGCCGCCGGGGAGCACTCGTGATCGGCGCGCTCGTACCGGCGCCGGTGGTCGCCGTCGACACCGTCGACGAGGGCGGCGAAGGCACCCTGTGCGCCGAGGCGTTCCGGCTGGTTCAGCACGCGGCGCCGGTCCGCCGCAAGGAGTTCAGCGCCGTCCGGGCCTGTGCCCGAACGGCGCTCGCCGGGCTCGGGCTGCCGCCGGTCCCCGTGCTGCCGGGGTGCGCAGATCGCCCGTTGGCCCGGGGCGTGGTAGGCAGCATGACGCGCTGCGACGGCTACCGCGCGGCAGCCGTCGCGCCGGCGGCCGCCGTGCATACGGTGGGCATCGACGCGGAGCCCGACCTGCCGCTGCCCACGGGCGTCCCGGAGTCGATCGCGACGCCGTACGAGGCGGGCTGGGTGGCCGCGACCCCGACCGGTGGTCCGGTGAACTGGTCACGGCTGCTGTTCAGCGCCAAGGAGTGCGTCGACAGGGCGTGGTTCCCGCTGACGCGGGAGGAGCCGGACCTCCCGGACGCGACGATCGACGCCCGGATCACCTCGCTCGCGCAGGCCGGCGCCGATCACGACGCACGGGGTGTGTTCACGGCGCGTCTGCGGCGCCGCGGGCGGACGCCCGTCGGGCGTCCGGCGACCCGCTTCGACGGCCGCTTGCGGGGCGGGGCGGGGCGTCGCGGTCGCGGCGATCACCCTGCCGGCCGCTCCCTGACAGGGGGCGTACCGCGTACGGCCGTGCGCCACCGGGAGGAACCCCTGCGCAGGCGTTCCAACCCACCCGGCCACCCCTTATTCGATCCCTTAATCCTGCGGAGATCCCTTCCGTCAGGAATACGGCTCACGCCTTAATGAGAAGTGGCCGGCTGACCGTCGGGCGGCTGCCAATGTCGTGCTGCCCATGTCCAGCCAGCGGAGGTTCCTTTTGTACGCCGACCGGAACGATGGCGTCTGTGTCATCCGGACTTACTGTGCCACTGAACCGGGCACGTACCGATTGGCCTGCTTCCCGCATTTCACGGAATACCCATCCCGCTACCAGCGGCTTTCCGGGCAGTTGCTGCCGGGAGTGGAAGTCCTGTCGTTCCAGTACATGGGGCATCTCCCGGACGGCACCCCTGCGCACATCAGGGACGTCGTGGATCTGGCCGACCAGTGCCTGCGGGAGCTGCTCGACTGGACCGATCTACCGCTCGCCCTCATCGGCCACCGCGGCGGCGCCTATCTGGCGCTCCTGGTGGCCCAGCGCCTGGAGCACCGCTTCGGCGTGACCCCGTCGACGCTGTTCGTGGCAGACCGGGCGGCCCCTTCGGAGGCCGAGCGCCGCGAGTGGCGCAAACCGAGCTGCCGCATCGTCGCGCTCACCGGCGACGCCTCGCCCAGCGGGCACGCGACGGCCGCGGCCTGGCGGGAATGCACGAGCGGACCGTTCGACCTGGAGCTGTTCCCGGGTTCGCGGCAATTCCCGTACGACGACTCGAGCCTGGTCAACCTCATTCACGACCAGCTTCTCTCGCTGCCCAACCCCGCGCTCCCGCTCTCGGCGATGAGGGGCGACTAGGGGCCCCGTTAGGGGTTCCACCGGCCCTCGCACGAAGGGCAGGGTTCAACAGCGGGATCCCTCTACGCCGGCGGCGTCCTCGTGTGCGGACGCGGAAGGAGCGTGCAGAAATGACAGCGAAGATATTCGCATCCGACTCCGTGCAGACCCTGGAGGAATTCGAGGACGGCGCTCTCCGTGTCGCCGACGCACTCGCGGAGCGCGGCGTCACCCCCGGGCAGCGCGTCATCCTCAAGGCAGGGAACTCGGCCGCGTACGTCGCCACCCTGCTCGGCCTGATGCACGCCGCGGCGTCGATCATCCTCGTCGATCAGCAGGAGCGTCCCGAGGAGACGCTGCGGATCGCGCGGCGCACCGGCGCCAAGCTGGTCCTCGTCGACAACGACGCCCCCGTCGCCGACGGCCTGGACCCGATCACCCTGTACGAGCTGCTGGTATCGGCCGCAGGCCGTACCCGGCTCGACAGCCGGCTGTCCTTCGACACCTGGTGCGAGATGCCCGACTCGCTGATCATGTGGACCTCGGGCTCCACCGGGAGCCCGAAGGGCATCGTCAAGTCGGGCGGGAAGTTCCTGAGGAACCTGCGGCGCAACGCCGACCAGGTCGGCCATGTCGCCGACGACGTGCTGGTGCCGCTGCTGCCGTTCTCCCACCAGTACGGCCTCTCGATGGTGCTGATCGCCTGGCTGGTGCGGTGCTCGCTGGTGATCGCCCCGTACCGGCGGCTCGACCGCTCGCTGGTGATGGCCGGCCAGTCCGGCGGCACCGTGTTCGACGCGACGCCCGCCAGCTACCGCAGCATGCTCAACATCGTGACCCGCAACCCGGGGCTGCGGGAACACCTCGACCGGGTGCGCATGTTCTGCGTCGGCGCGGCGCCCTTGGACCAGCCGCTGGTCGACCGGTACGTCGAGGAGTTCGAGCTCCCCCTGCTCGACAGCTACGGCAGCACGGAACTGGGCAACGTCGCCTTCGCGACCCTCGACAACCCGGTCGCCTGCGGCCGGGCCATGGAGGGCATCGGGCTGCGGGTCGTCGACGAGGAGGGGCTGCCCGTGCCGGCCGGGCGGCCCGGCGAGATCGAGGTGCACACCCCCGACGGTCTCGAGGGCTACCTCGGCGAGGAGGGCGAGCTGGTGCCGGTGCCCGGAGGCTGGACCCGCACCGGCGACCTCGGCCATCTCGACGAACAGGACAACGTGTTCGTGCTCGGCCGCAAGTACGCCGTCCACCGCAACGGCTACACCCTCCATCCCGAGCTGATCGAGCGGAAGGCGGCCGCGGCCGGCTGTTCGACCCGGATCGTCGCCCTGGACGACGGGTCGCGCGGCTCGCACCTGGTGTTCTTCGTCGAGGACGAGGAGGACCGCGGTGTGCCGCACTGGCGCGAGGTGCTGCGCGGGGCGCTGCCGGAGTTCGAGCACCCCAACGCGGTCGTCGCGATGGACCGCTTCCCGCTCAACCGCAACGGCAAGCCGGACAAGCTGCTGCTGCGGGAGCTGGCGGAGAAGCAGCGCGCCGGCGGCCTGCTGCCGCGGCAGCGCGACAGCGCGGGGCAGAGCCGACCCACTCCGGCCTGAGCGAACGAGGAACGCATGAGGATCGCGTGCTGGCAGGCGACCTGCGCCCCGGGGGGTGTGCCCGCCTTCCTGGAGGCGCTGGAGTCCGTCGCCCGCAGGGCGGCGGACGGCGGGGCGGCGCTGCTCGTCACCCCCGAGATGTCGGTGGGCGGCTATCCGTTGAGCGCGGCCGCCCTCGCCGAGGCCCGTGAACCGGCGACCGGCCGGCACAGCGCGGCGGTCGCGCGGATCGCCCGGGAGAGCGGGGTGGCGATCGTGCACGGTTGGCCGGAGGCGGCGGGGCCGGTCGTGCACAACACGGCGGCGGTCACCTCGCCCACCGGGCGGCTGCTCGCCTACCGCAAGAGCCATCTGTACGGGCCGCAGGAACGGGCGCTGTTCGCGCCGGGCTCCGACGGGGTCGTCCAGGCCCGGTTCGGGGGCTTCACCGTCGGGCTGCTCATCTGCTACGACGTGGAGTTCCCCGAGGCCGTCCGGGCGCACGCCCTGGCCGGCACGGACCTGCTCGTGGTGCCCACGGCCCTGATGCGGCCGTGGGACTTCGTGGCCCGGGTCGTCGTACCGGCGCGGGCCTTCGAGAACGGGCTCTTCCTGGTGTACACCAACTGGTCCGGTGACCGGGACGGTCTCGGCTTCTGCGGGCTCACCAGGGTCGTGGGACCGGACGGGGCGGTGCTGGCCGCGGCGGGCGACGGGGAGGAGCTGCTGTTCGCCGACATCGACCCGGCGCGAGTCCTGGCCGCCCGGTCGCGCACCACCTACCTTCAGGACCGCCGGCCCGAGCTGTACGAGCCGGCCCCTTGACGCGCTCCGGTCGCCCGCGGTGGAGGCTCCACCTGGCAGTTCCACCTGCCTCTCCACCCCCGGGACCAGGTGATGAAGCGCGCACGCTCAGTAGCGTTTCGGTGCAAGCATGTCTACCTCGTCCCAGGAGGAGATTCTCCGTGGCCGTCTCCGTCGTGGTTCTGCTGTTACTCGGAGTGATCATCTTCTTCGTCTGGCGTGGCGGCGGGCTCAAGCTCGGCCATGCCGTTCTGTGTGTGCTGATGGGGCTCTTCCTCGGGCAGACGGCCAACATCGGGCCGTGGCTGCTGAGCGGGACCTCGTCGCTGGCCGGGCTCATCGGGAAGATCCAGTTCTGACGTTCCTAGGCGGGCACCTGGGCCGTCACCACCCAGAGCCTGCCGTCGTCCTCCCTGGCCGCGGTGAGCATGCCGTCGACGAGGGCGAGGCGTTCCCGCATGCCCGTCAGGCCGTAGCCGGGGACGTGGTCGACGGTCGGCGGGCCGGCGCAGCCAGTGGTGTTCTCCACCCTGAGGTCGACGCTGTCGGGGCCGAAGTCCACCGAGATCTCCACGCGCTCCCCCGGGGCGTGCTTGGCCGCGTTCGTCAGGGCCTCGCGGGTGGCCTGCAACAGGGTGACCGCGGCTGCCGGTTCGAGGCGGCGCTGCTCCCCCGTGAGGCGCAGGGTGACCTCACCGGGGTGGTTCTGGCGGTGGTCCGCCACCAGACGTTCGAAGGCCTCGGGGAGGGACGGGACGTCGTCCCGCAGGGCGGCCACCGCGTTGCGGGCCTCCGTGAGGCCCTCGTCGGCGAGGCGGTTGGCGCGGCGCACCCTCGCGAGGGCCACCTCCGTGTCGCCCTTCTCGATGAGCGCCGTGGCCACCTTCAGCTGGACGGACAGGGCCCCGAGGGAGTGGGCGAGCACATCGTGCATCTCCCGGGCGATGCGGGTGCGTTCGGCGAGCGCCGCGGCACGGGCCTGCTCCCGCTGGACGAGCCGGGACTGGTCGAGGAGCTGCTCGGCCTGCTCGGCGCGGAGCTGCGACTGACGGCGGTTCAGGCCGATGAGGGTGAGGACCAGGACCAGCAGCGGGTAGCCGAGTACATCGCTGAGCGGACGGTCGGCGGCGGTGCAACTGATCCACGTGAGGACGAGGCACGACACGGTCACTCCGGCGATCACCTGCCCCGAAGGGGAGGTGAGCGAGGTGAACCGGCCCAGGGCCACACAGAGCAGGATCACGGCGGTCGAGTCGTCCGCCGCGCCCACCACGACCGCCGGCAGCAGGGCGCTGAACGCGAGCATGGTGGCGGCGGTGCGCGGATGCCACGAGTGGAGGGCGACGAAGAGGATCCAGGTGATGACGCCGAGGGCGTAGACACCCCAGATCCACAGGCTGTCCTCCTTGGCGGTCACCAACGCCACCACGAGCATGCCGGTACCGAGGAACTGGACGACCAGCCAGCCCGGGGCGAGTCGGTCGATGAAGTGGCCGCCGTCGGGCGTCGAGGTCATGCGCACAGCTCCGGGAGGGGGTGGGCCGCGGCCCGCTGCCGGGCCGCATCGCCAGGGAGGCGTCGGCGTACGCTACTTGACGCCGACCTTCTTGTAGATGACGACCATGGCGGTCAGCACGACCACCGCGGCGACGATCACGATACCGAGCTTCCACAGGTGGTCGCGGATGAGGTGGTGGAGGATCTCGTCCTTCTCCTCGCCCTCGCCCAACGCCAGGGCGGTCAGCTGCTGGGTGATCACTTGCGGTCTCCTTGCCGGCCGATGAAGTCGAGGACCGAGATCAGCGCGCTGCGCCGCAGTCCGGGGCGCCGGCCGTAGCGGTCGGTGTTCAGGATGCGGCTCTGGCTGAGAGCCCGGGCAGCGGGTCCGACGTGCTTCTGCACGTCGCCGAGTCGGCCCTTCCGCTTGAGGGCGATCACGATGGCGAATCCGATGACCAGCAGCACGGACACACCCGCGACCACCAGTGCGAAGCGGACCAGCATGACCGTCATGACCGTGTCGAGGTCCAGGGCGAGTTGCATGTTGGCACTCCTTTCGACGGATGCCCCACAGTAGAGACAGACCGGGTACGACAAACCCACCCGACGGTGGAGATCGGGGCGGAGAATCGCTCTCCGCCCCGCCCTCCACCGGGGTGGGTGGGCGCACGGTTACAGCACGACTCCGGCGACGTCCTTGGCGGCCCCACTGGTGTCGAACAGCCTGCGGGCGGCGCGGTTGAGGTGGGCCGTGTCGTACTCCCGGTGACGCTGGAGCAGCACGGTCATGTCGGCTTCGCCGAGGGCCTGGTCCAGGTCGGGAACCGACTCGATGCGACCCTCCGGCCAGCTCAGCCCGTCGGTGTACGGGTCGTGGCACACGACCCGTACACCACGCTCGACGAGCGCCTGGGCGATGGGCGCCGCCGGGGTGTGCCGGGTGTCGGCCGTGTCCGCCTTGTACGTGACGCCGAGCAGGAGCACCGTGGCGGTGTCGGCGGGCGTTCCCGCCGACTCCAGTTCCTTGACGATCCGGTCGGCCACCCACAGCGGCATGCCCTCGTTGACGCGGTGCGCCGTCTCGGCCATGTGGAACGGCAGTCCCATGGTCGCGACGTGGTGCACCAGGTACAGCGGGTCGGCCGGGATGCAGTGACCGCCGACACCGGGACCCGGACGGAACGACGTGAATCCGTACGGCTTGGTCGCGGCCGCCTCGATGGTGTCCCAGACGTCGATCCCCATGCTGTGGCACAACTGGGCGAACTCGTTGACCAGGGCGATGTTGACCTGTCGGTACGTGTTCTCCAGGATCTTCGCGGCCTCGGCCTCCCGCATGCCGCGGGTGCGGTGGACCTCGGTCACCTGCCGGTACAGCGCCACCGCGCGGTCGGCGCAGGCCTCGGTGAGGCCGCCGACCACCCGGGGCGTGGTGGTGATGCCGTAACGGGTGTTGCCCGGATCGATCCGCTCGGGCGAGTAGGCGAGGTTGAAGTCGCTGCCCGCCGTGAGCCCCGTCTCCTCCAGGACCGGCAGCACCAGGCTGTCGGTGGTACCCGGGTGGGTGGTGGACTCGACGACGACCAGCTGGCCGCGCCGCAAGTTGTCCCGTACGGACGCGACGGCGGCGAGCAGCGGCGCGAGGTCCGGGCGGTCCCCGCGCACCGGGGTCGGCGCACAGACAACGATCACCTCGCAGTCGGCGAGGACGGCGGCGTCCGTGGAGGCGTCCAGCCGGCCCCCGAGTGCTCGGATGTCGTCGTCGGTGACGGTGTCCACCGGGGACCGCCCCGAGTTGACCAGGTCGACCCGCTCCCGGTCGATGTCGAAGCCGGTCACGTGGTTGCCCACGCGGGCCAGCTCCACGGCGAGGGGGAGCCCGGCGTATCCGATGCCGACCATGCCCACGCGCTGACCGCTCATGTGCTGTCTCCTTGCTGTGAAGACGCGGGCCCTGTCGGGGGCCGGCGGCGATTCATGACTGCCTGTAGGCCATCCGGTAGGGGACGAAGGACTCCGCGCAGCCGAAGTCGAGGGACGAGCCGGCGACGGTGTCCACCTGCCGGATCTGCTCGACCGACCGCGGCCCCTCGGCCCGCATCTGGCTTCCGTACGCCCGCAGGGCCTCCTCCTTGGCGCCCCAGAACCGGGTGGTGTCGACATGCACCCACCACGACTCGTTCTGCGCGGACCAGCGGTCCTCGACGCCCCGGTAGCCGAGGACCAGCTCCGGCGTGGGCTTGAGGCCAGCCGCCTGGACCCGGGCCGCGGCGAATGCGGCCCGGTGGACGGCCTGGTGGTCCTGGTGGAAGCCGCCGGCTGACGGCATCAGCATCAGCCGGGGCCGCGTCACCACCAGCGACGCCTCCTCGTGCCGCTCGATCAGGTCGACGAGGGCCCGCCCGCGGGTGGTGATGTCGAGTTCGCCGGTCTCGTCGACCCAGGCGATCGCCGCGCGGGTGACGCCGAGCGCCGTGCAGGCCTTCTCGAACTCCGCGAGGCGGGTGGACGGATCACTCACGCTGCCGTACATGCGGGCCGCGCGCACCGTCACGCACAGCACATGGACCTCGATGCCCTCGGCCGCCATACGGGCGACGGTGCCGCCCGGGCCGATGGTCTCGTCGTCCGGGTGGGGGGCCACGACCAGGGCGCGGTCACCCGGTCGCAGCCCGAACACGGCCGGGCCGTCATGGGGTTCGGTGTTCACGCCACGGCCCGCTCGTGTCCCGCGAGCCGCTCCAGGTGGGCGACCGCGGCGTCGATGCCGGGCAGGCCCAGCATCCTGCGGTGGGCGGTACGGACGTTGGCGGTGATCTTCTCGTCGGTGAGGAGTCGCTCGCAGACGGCGGCGATGCCCTCGGGGGTGACCTCCTCGATGGGGGCGCCGAGGCCCAACTCGCCGATGCGCACGGCGTTGTGCGGCTCGTCGGCGTACTGCGGCAGGGTGGCCATCGGGACGCCGGCCTTGATGCCCTCGCGGATGCCGTTGTAGCCGGCGTGGGTGAGGAAGACCTGGGCGCACTGCAGCAGCAGCGGCTGCGGGACCCAGTCGACGACGTGCACGTTGGGGCCGGGGTTCAGGTCCTCGACGGGCAGGCCGCCGCTGGAGACGATGCCGTGGCAGTCGAGTGCGGACAGGCCACCGACGATGGCGCGCAGCGTGTCGGCCGGGTCCATCATGCCGTCGGGCATCTCGATGCCCATCAGCTGCATGCCCATCACGACCGGCAGCGATGTGCCGACCGAGGCGAGGATCAGCGGCTTGTCACCGGACAGCTCGGAGAACTCGGGCGGCAGACCGCCGTGTCCGTCGGTGAGCATCGGCTGGCTGTAGCGGAACGGCTCGGGCGACTCGAAGGCGTTGAAGGCGTAGCCCTGCGGCATGCAGTCGATGCGGCCGTGTGCGTAGATGGACCACTTGTCGTCCTGTACGGGCAGGCCGAGTTCCTCGCGGCGGACGTTCAGGAGCGAGTGGAGGCCGGCCGGGTCGATGAGGTTGCCGGCGCCGGACGGGGCGGAGATGTGCGGGATCCCGAGCTTCTCGGCGATCAGGCAGCCGGCGAGCTCGCCGCCGTCGCGCAGGACCAGGTCGGGGCGGAACTCCTCGGCAAGCGGCAGCACGGCGCGGTAGGCGCTGGCGACCTGCGGGCCGCCGGCGAATCCGATGAGCTGGGCGCGCTCGTCGACCTCCCCGTTCGGGCCGAGCAGCGACGGGGCCATGTTCTCGAGGTTCTCCCGGAGCTGGCGCATCTCCTGCATGGCCGCGATGAAGTCGGGCAGCGCGGGCTCGACGCGGGCGCCGGAGTCGGCGTACACCTCGGCGAGGTGCGGCGGCAGGGCCACGACGACCTCATGGCCCGCCGCGGCCAGGGCCCGGACGAGGGGCAGCACGGCACGAGCGTGCCCCTGCGAGCCGGTGACGGTGGACAGAACGCGCATGACGGTGGGACCTTTCGGCGAAGTCGGTGTGAGGGGTGGCGCGGCTGAGGGTGAAGCGCCGGGTGAGGGTGAAGCGCCGGGCGCGTCAGGGGCGGGCGAAGGACGTGAGGCCGCGCTCCGGGGCGTTCACGAGGGCGGTCATGTTGCCCGCCGGGTGAGCGTTGTCGTGCAGCATCTGGTGGGCCGGACCGATGTCCTCGAAGGTGCCGCAGTAGGTGACGCACGGGTCGATGCGGCCGCTGCCCACGAGGCTGATGATCTCGCGGTTCTGCGCCGTGTCCGAGCCGTGCGACCCCTGGAGCCGCTTGCTGCGCATCCACAGGTAACGCAGGTCGAGGTCGCCGTTGTAGCCACTGGTGCCGCCGCAGATGGCGACCATGCCGCCGTAGTCGCAGACGAACATCGAGGTAGGCAGGGTGTCCTGGCCGGAGTGCTCGAGGACGATCCTGGGAGCCCGGCGCTCGCCGAGGATCTCCCAGATCTTCTTGCCGAAGCGGCGGGCCTCGGCGCTCCACGCCTCGGTGGCAGCCGTATCGGTCACGTCGGGGAGCCGGCCCCAGTGGTCGAACTCCTTGCGGTTGATGAAGCCTTCGGCGCCGAGCTCCATGCAGAAACGGCCGCGCTCCTCGTCGGAAACGACGGCGATCGGGATGCCACCGCGGTAGCGGACGATCTGGATGGCCATGGAGCCGAGGCCTCCGGCGCCGCCCCAGATGAGCACCGGGTCGCCTGGCCGCACGGTGTGCGGCTCCCAGCCGCACAGCTGCCGGTAGGCGGTAGCGGCGGTGACGATGAAGCTGCCGGCGTTCTCCCAGGACAGGGAGGCGGGCTTGGGGTGGCACTGGTACTCGTCGACCAGGGCGTACTGCGCGAACGAGCCGTAGTTGGTCTCGTAGCCCCAGGCCTGGAGGGAAGTCGACCACAGGGGATTGGCGCCCAGGCGCACGTCCGCGGCCTGCTCGTCCCACTGGGCACCGGACATGATGACCTCGTCGCCGACCTTGACGCCCTTGACGCCCTCGCCGACGGCCCAGACGACGCCGGAGCCGTCGGTGCCGCCGATGTGGAAGTCCTCGGTGGCGCCGAACATCTTCTGGCGCATGCCGATCACGTCGATCGGGGCGCCGAGCGAGGCCCACACGTTGTTGTAGTTGATCCCGGCGGCCATGACGTACACCAGCACCTGGCCGCGGCCCGGCTTCGGGGTGTCGACGACCTCGGTACGGAAGGCCTGCTTCGGCTCGCCGAAGCGGTCCTGGCGGATCACCGAGGCGTACATCTGCGAGGGAACTTCACCGAGCGGGGGAAACTCGCCTATTTCATAAAGAGACTTGGGCACGTCCACCATTCCCAGGTTTTTCGAGGTCGATTGCCGAGAACCGGCATGGAATGGATCCCATTCATTCGGCGAAGCAGTAATTGCTGGCCGGGATCTTCGGCTTCGGACGCTATCGAGGGCCCGAGTTCGGCAACAACCCCCTAACCGCCCCTAGAATCGGCGGCCGAATAGGGAACTACGCGGACGCTCCTATGACTGTCAAGCAGCTGGAGCCAGGCCGGTTTGAGTGATTCGGTCGGTTGGTGTGCTGGTCAGGGCGCGGTAGACCTCGCGGGCGACGAATCGCTTGAGGCAGCGCATGCCGTCTTTCTTGGACGGCCCTTCCGCAGGGCGTTGTTCGCGGCCAGGTCGCCGCGGTTGATCGGTGGCGGTGGGTGCGGCCGGAAGGGGCCGGTGGGCGACGCCGGCCCGGTGCGCGAACGCACCCTCGGACCACGTCCGTTCGGGATCGTCCCCGGGCCGTGGCCGGCAGCCGGCCGGCGGTCTCGGGGCCGCCCCGAACAGCTCCAGCAGCGCCGGGGCGGACTGCTTGACCAGCGGGCCGACTACGGCGTCCGGTTCGTGGACTGGGCGCGGGCCTTGACGGCGCTGCGGCGCGCGATCCGCAGGACGCGCACGGCTTCGACACGCCGGCCCGGCTCTTCGGCGTGCGTGGCCCGGCCGGACAGTACCGCCGCCGCGGCGGCGTGGGCGTCGAGCACGTCGAACTGCTTTTCATCCGCTGCGTTGTGCGATCGGGTCCGGTCCGCGTCGACGACGGTGTCCCCGGCGGCGTTCAGCACGCGGGTGGGATCGGCCCCGTCGGCGCCGGTACCCTCCACCCCCACCGTGACCAGCTCGCCGTGCGGGCGCATCCGTCCACCGGGTCGCGGTAGCCGCGGATCGTGGTCGGACTCCCGGTCGCCGACTGCCGGCCTACCTGGTCGATCACCGCGCCGTGGCGTGAGGCCGGAGGCGCCGGTCAGTCGGAGCGTCGGACCCACCCGCAGCGTCACCACGCCGCATCCTCACCGTCAGTCGGCGAGCATCAGCCCGCAGGCGGCCGCGAGCCCCTCCTGGACGCCCACCGAGTGCATCGCCCTCAGGTCCAGCTCGCTGCCCGGGAACATGCGGCCCGGCGCGAGTGCCCGTACGGCCCGGCCCATCGGCCCGACCCGGGTGGCGAGGTCGGCGAGGCGGCGCAGCTCGGGCAGGGAGTGGCCGTCGTCGGTCCACGGCTCCAGGTAGACGTCCCGCAGCCTGGCCAGCACGGCGGGTGCCTCCTCACCGAAGCGTTCCCGTACGACCCGGGCCACGACGAGGAGGCTGGTGAAGGGCATGGCCACGGAGGCCGCGTCCCAGTCGTGGAAGACGTACGAGCCGCCGCCGGCCCGGAACATCTGCCCCTCCTGGAGGTCGGAGTGGTCGAGGGTGGCCGCGATACCGGAGGCGTCGAGTTCTGCGCACCATCCGGCGAACCGGCCGGCCAGCTGCCTGAGGGCGCCGTGCACCTGGTCGTCGAGGCCGCCGGTGCGGTGCGTCAGCAGGCCGAAGACGGGCCCGAGCATCGCGGGCCGCAGGTCGGGCAGTCCGAACGCGAGGAGTTCGTCGCGGTGCGCGGACACGGTCCGCTGCAGTACCGCGTACTGCAGCAGTGCGTCCTGCCACGCCTGCGGGTCGGCAGCCAGGTCACCGAAGAGCTCTCCGCCGTGGGGGTGGAGTGTCCAACCGCGCTCGGTGTCCACGGCGAGCGGTTCGAGGACCTGGCCGGGCACCCAGGAGTGCAGGGCCGTCGCGAGCGCCGGTTCGAAGCGGGACGCGGGCGGGTTGGCCTTGAACCAGACGGGGCTGCCGCCCTCGACGGGCACGCGCACCAGGACCGACCAGGGGCGCAGCCGCACCCGCAGGCCGTCCGCGGACGGCTTCAGGCCGCGCCGGGCGAGGCTCTCGGCCACCCAGGACAGCGCCCCGGCCCGCCAGTCCTCCTCGGCCCACGGGGTCACCGCGTCGAAGCCGGCGGTGTCGGTGTCGGTGACCGGGCCGAGCGGCTGGTCGACTGTTTCTGCGGTGGTCATGCGTACTCCTTGGCGGCGGTCTCCCGCTCGGCGATCTGGGCCGCGCTCAGCTCGCGCAGCGGTACTTCCTTCAGGAACAGGGCGAGCACGGCGGTGACGGCCATCACGCCGCCTCCGATGAGGAACACCAGGTCGGTCGCGGTGTCGAAGGCCTCGCGGAACGGGCCGCTCAGCCGGGGATCGGCGTGGTCGAGGAACGAGGAGTCGTCGAGCTGCCGCCGGGAACCGTCCTCGATCTCGAAGAACGGCGCGTTCCGCGGATCGCGGGCGACGGCCGGGTCTGCGGCGGCGGCCGCGACCTCGGGCCGGTCGGCGGCCTCGGCGAGCCGCCCGGGCAGGGCGCCGAACAGCACCGACAGGAACAGGGCCACCCCGAACACCCCTGCCACCTGCCGGAAGAAGGTGACCGAGGCGGTGGCCGTCCCGATGTCGGCGACCGGCACCGAGTTCTGCGCGGCGACCATGAGGGTGCGGGTGCAGTTGCCGATGCCGATGCCGAAGGCGACGAGTACCAGCATCGGTACCCAGGACGGGGTGCCGGGGCCCGCCGTACGGAACACGAACATGCCGGCCCCGGTGACGAACGCGCCGACGACCGGGAACATCTTGTAACTGCCGCCGCGTTTGAGGACCTTGCTGGACCAGATGGTCGAGATGACGACGCCGGCCATCATCGGCAGCATCATCAATCCCGCCTGCACGGGTGCGTTGCCGCCGACGATCTGCAGATAGAGCGGTACGACGGAGATCGCGCCGAACATGCCCCCGCCGACCAGCATCGACACGGCGACGGCGACGCTGAACGTCGGTATGCGGAAGAGGTGCAGCGGGATCAGGGCGTCCGCGCCCATCCGCCGCTCGACCAGCAGGAATCCCAGGAATCCGGCGACGCCGAGCGCGGCGCAGGTCAGCGACCAGGCGGAGGTCCAGCCGCGCTGCTGCCCCTGCTCGGCAAGCAGCAGCAGCGGGACGGTGCCGGCCGTGATGGCGGCGGCGCCCCAGTGGTCGATCCGGCGCGACCGGGCTCGGTGCGGCACGTTGAGCACCCGAACGATCACCACCAGGGCGACGGCCGCGACGGGCACATTGATCAGGAAGATCCAGCGCCAGCCGGACAGGCCGAGGACGTCGCCCGCGCCGGCGAACAGACCGCCGACCAGCGGGCCGAGCAGGCTCGCCGACAGCCACACCGCCATGGACATGCCCTGGTACCGGGCCCGGTCCCTGGGCGGCACGAGATCGGCGGTGATCGCCATCGCGACGGCGGTGAGTCCGCCGCCTCCGAGACCTTGCAGGCCCCGGAACAGCGCCAGTTGGTGCATGGTGCCGGCCGCGGCGCAGGCGAGCGAGCCCGCGGTGAACAGCAGGACCGCGGCGACGAACAGGGGTTTGCGTCCGTAGATGTCGGACAGCTTGCCGTAGAGCGGCGTCGTCACCGTCGAGGTGATCAGATACGCGGTGGTCGCCCAGGCTTGCAACTGGAGGCCACCGAGGTCGTCGGCGATCGTACGGATCGACGCGCTCATGACCATCTGGTCCAGCGCCGAGAGGAACATGCCCGCCATCAGGCCCGGCATGACCGCCATGATCAGCCGGTGGGTGCGCTCTCGCTCCTCCTGCGACGCACCGTCCCCGGCCGGGGCCTCGACCCGTTCAACGGCCGGAGCCTCGACCGGGTCCGCGGACTGGGCCTCGTCTTCCCGCCGGTGCTTCTCCCCGCGGCGTCCGGCCCGGGACCACCCGCGGAGTTTCCGATGCCTTCCGCGCGCACGGCGAGCAGAGCTCGAGGTTGTCATGCGTGCGTCCCCCTCGGTGTTCGCCGCCGGATACCCAGCGCATTTCACTGAATTCCCCGACTGCCGGAGTCATCAGAGTGAACGGACGGAATGCGCGCGGGCAAGCCCCTATCGGATCCGCGCCGCACCCTGGGGCGACTAGGGGTTGCCCCAGGCCGGGCCCGATCGGCTCAATTCATGGTGTCCGCCGGATTCCGCTGCCTTCCGATCCGCCCTTCCGGTCCTGCTTTCGATCCGGATTTCGCGCACGGCCCGAGAGGTCTTCTCGATGACGCCAGACAGTTCCCCTCCGGTGACCATGCTCGTACCGGATTTCCCCTTCGCCTATGACGATTGGCTCCGGCGTCCCGCGGGCCTCGGCTCCCTGCCGCCGGAACGCCACGGCACGGAGGTCGCCGTCGTCGGCGCCGGCATGGCCGGCATGACCGCCGCCTACGAGCTGCTGCGGCTCGGGCTGCGCCCCGTTGTGTACGAGGCGGGCGGCATCGGCGGCCGGATGCGTTCCGTGCCGTTCCCCCGCCATCCGTCGAGCGTCGCGGAGATGGGCGCCATGCGGTTCCCCGTCTCCGCCCGCGCCCTGTTCCACTACGTGGACTTGCTGGGCCTCGATACCCGCCCCTTCCCGAACCCCCTCGCCCCGGGCACGCCGACGACGGTCGTCGACCTCGCCGGGCGGCGCGAGTGGGCGCGTACCGCCGACGAACTCCCCGCCGTCTTCCACGAGGTGTCCACCGCCTGGGACAAGTCGCTGCAGGAGCGCGCGGAGCTGTCCGTCCTGCGGGGCGCCGTCCAGGACCGTGACACGGCCACGCTCAAGGCTGTGTGGAACCGGCTGGTCGGCGAGTACGACGACGTGTCGTTCTACGGCTTCCTCGCCTCGTCGCCCGCGTTCCGCTCGTTCCGGCACCGGGAGATCTTCGGCCAGGTCGGCTTCGGCAGCGGCGGTTGGGACACCGACTTCCCCAACTCGATGCTCGAGATCCTGCGGGTCGTCGCCACCGACGCCGACAGCGACCACGTCCTCGTCGACGGCGGGTCCGAACGGATCCCGCGCGGCCTGTGGACCCACTCCCCCGAGCACCCGGCCCACTGGCCCGGCGGTACCTCGCTCGCCTCGCTGCACGACGACACCCCCCTGCCCGGAGTACGGGCACTGCGCGGGGTCGGCCCCGACATCGAGATCACCGACGCGTCAGGCACCGTCCGCCGGCACGCGGCCGTCGTGTTCACCCCCCATGTGTGGACGCTGCTCGGCCGGATCGATTGCGACGCCTCGCTGCTCTCCACCGACCAGTGGCTCGCCGTCGAGCGCACCCACTACATGGGCAGCTCCAAGCTCTTCGTGCTCACCGACCGCCCGTTCTGGCGCGACATCGATCCGCGTACCGGCCACGAGACCATGGGCATGACCCTCACCGACCGCTCCGCGCGCGGTGTGTACCTCTTCGACGAGGGCCCGGACCGGCCCGGCGTCATGTGTCTGTCGTACACGTGGAACGACGACTCGCTGAAGTTCGCCACCCTGTCGGAGCGGGAGCGGCTCGACGTCCTCCTCGCCCGGCTCGCCGACATCTATCCCGGTGTCGACATCCGCTCGCACATCATCGACGGTCCCCTCGGCGTCACGTGGGAGACCGAGCCGCACTTCATGGGTGCCTTCCGCGCCAACCTGCCCGGCCAGTACCGCTATCAGCGGCGCCTGTTCACCCAGTTCACGCACGGTGGGAACGGAGGGCACGGCGGGCTGTTCCTGTGCGGTGACGGCATCTCCTGGACACCCGGCTTCGCCGAAGGCGCGGTGACCACCGCCCTGAACGCGGTCTGGGGCGTCCTGCACCGGCTCGGCGGGCGCACGCATCCCACGAACCCGGGCCCCGGTGACCTCTTCGACCTCCTCGCTCCGGTTGTGCTCCCCTACGACTGAAGAACAGGACCAGCCACCATGTCCCTCACCAGGCCGCCCACGGCCAGACCACAGCCCACACCCCTGCACGACCGGGACCGAGCCCCGGCCGCCGTGCTCACGGTGACGGAGGCCCTCGCACTGCACAGCGTCAAGCAGCCGGACGAGACCGCCTACGTGTACCTGCGGGACGGCGAGACACCCGACAGCGAGATCACCTACCGCGAACTCGAGTCCGACGCCCGGGCGCGGGCAGCCGCCCTGTCCGCATCAGGGCTCGGCGCCGGCGACAGCGTCGTTCTGCTCTACCCGTCCGGCCTCGAGTTCGTCCGCACCCTCCTCGGCTGCATGTACGGGCGGATCGCCCCCGCCCCCGTCCAAGTGCCCACCCGCCGCCGCGGCCTGGAGCGGCTGCGGCGGATCGCCGACGACGCGGGCACCACCACGATCCTGACCACCGGCGCCATCAAGCAGGACCTGGAGGAACGGTTCGCCGGAGTGCCGGAGCTCGCCGGGCTGCGCCTCGTCGACACGGAGACGCTGCCGTACGGGCCTGACGGCTGGGACGGGCCCGCACCCGGCCCCGAGGACATCGCCCTGCTCCAGTACACCTCCGGCTCCACCGGCCACCCCAAGGCCGTGACAGTCACCCACGCCAACTTCCTGCACAACGTGGCGGAGACCGAGGACATCTGGCCGACCGGCCCCGACGGCGTCGTCGTGTCCTGGCTGCCCCTCTTCCACGACATGGGCATGCTGTTCGGCGTCCTGCTGCCGCTGTGCTCCGGCGTCCCCGCCTACCTCATGGAACCCGCCGCCTTCATCCGCAGGCCGCTGCGCTGGCTGGAGGCGCTGACCCGGTACCGCGGTACCCACGCCGCGGCGCCCAGTTTCGCCTACGAGCTGTGCGTGTCCGACCTCGCGGAGAACGGGCCCCGCGCGCCCCTGGACCTGTCCGCGTGGCGAGTGGCCGCCAACGGCGCGGAGCCGGTGCGCCACCGGGCGGTACGGGCGTTCACCGAGGCCTTCGCCTCCGCCGGCTTCGCACCGGAGGCCATGTGCCCCGGCTACGGGCTCGCCGAGAACACCCTGAAGGCCACCGCCTCCCCGTCGGACCGGGTGCCGAGCGTGCTGTGGGTCGGCTCCGACGCGCTCCTGGACGGCCGCTTCGAGCCGCGCGGCGAAGCCGAGGAGGGCGCACAGCCGCTGGTCGGCGCCGGAGCGGCGGCGGCCACGACCCGCGTGACGATCGTCGACCCGGTCACCCGGGAGGCACGGCCGGACGGCCGGATCGGCGAGATCTGGATCTCCGGGCCGTGCGTGGCACAGGGCTACCGGGACCGCGCCGAGGAGACCCGGGAGACCTTCGGAGCCGCGGTCGTGGGCGAGCCCGGGGTCCCGCACCTGCGCACCGGTGACCTGGGCTTCATGCACGACGGCGAACTGTTCGTGGCGGGCCGGCTGAAGGACGTCATCATCCGCAACGGCCGGAACTTCTACCCACAGGACATCGAACTGTCCGCCGAGAACGCGGTCGAGGGCCTGCGTCCCAACTGCGCGGCGGCGTTCTCCGTCGACGACGGCGACACCGAACGCCTGGTCGTCGTGGTGGAGACCGACGGCCGGGTGCTGCGCGGGCCCGGCGCCGAGCAGGTGCGCGAGAAGGTGCGGTCCGCCGTGCACGACGGGCAGCGGCTGCACACCGACGAGGTCCTCCTCATCCGCCGAGGCGCTCTGCCCCGCACGACCAGCGGCAAGGTGCAGCGCCGCGCCTGCCGGGCGCTGTACCTGGCCGGCGAGCTGGCCCTGGCCACCGCACGCTGACCGCCTTCGACCACGGGCACGGTCCCGCGGCTGCTCCGGAGTCGTCCTCCTCCGGAAGCCGCGGGCCCGTGCCCTTCCTCGTACAAGCGATAGGTTCGTCGCTGCGCGATGCGCCGACGACGACACGACGAACAGCACGACAACGGGGGTTTGCGCGTGAGCGAGACGGAACAGACGGGCGGACCGGTCCGGGTCCTGGTCGTGGATGATCAGCAGCTCGTCCGCGAGGGGCTGATGTCCCTGCTCGACCTGATGGACGACATCGAGGTCGTCGGCGGCGCCGCCGACGGCGCCGAGGCGGTCCAGCTGGTGGCCGAGACCCGGCCGCGGGTGGTCCTGATGGACTTGCGGATGCCGAAGATGGGCGGGGCGGAGGCGACCGCCCGCATCCTCGCCGACCATCCGGACGTGACCGTCCTCGCCCTGTCCACCTACGCCGATGACGAGTCGATCGCCGCTGCGCTGAGCGCCGGAGCACGCGGCTACCTCACCAAGGACGCCAACCGCGAGCAGATCGCGATGGCGATCCGCAACTCGGCGCACGGCCAGTCCACGTTCGACCCGACGATCACCCGCCGGCTCGCCGCGGCGCTCGCCGCGTCCCCTCCGCCTCCGCCGGCGTCGGCAGGTGCGGAACCGGAGCGCACGGAGCAGCCGCGGCCGAACCGTCGGCGGGTCTTCCCCGACGGCCTGACGGCCCGCGAGGTCGACGTGCTGCGGCTGATCGCCGAGGGGCTGAGCAACGCGGAGATCGCATCGACGCTGTTCATCGAGGAGACGACCGTCAAGACGCACATCAACAACGCGTTCGCGAAGATCGACGCGCGCAACCGGGCGGACGCGGTGCGCTACGCCTTCCAACAGGGACTGGCCCGGCCCTGAGGTATCAGGGCCGGGCCAGTCGGGCGGGGCGGCGGACGGTCAGAACGTCGCCGCCCCGTCGCGCGCGGCGGCGGTGGAACCGTTGACGGGGGATTCCTCGGTCTCCTCCGGGCCCGCCGCGGGCGTCGTGGCCGTACCGGCGGGAGTGCCGGACGGAGGGTTCTGGGCCGGGGCGGGGGGCAGGCGCCGGGCGCGGATCAGGCAGACCAGGGTGCGGTAACCGACCATCGTCATGGCCATCATGACGAAGAAGGCGGCAATGCCGTCCGAGCCCAGATCATTCTCGATCATGAACTTTCCGACCTTCTCGGCGAAGGAATCGGAGTTCTCGAGCCCCAGCAGGAACGCGGTGCGCAGGACCAGGACGGCGATCCAGATCCCGAGGTAGGCCCAGCCGGCCCGGGTGTAGACCCTGTGCTTCTTCAGCTCATTGCGATAGACGACCATGTTCCGCATCAGGAAGTACCCGATGCCGGCGCCGATCAGCGTGCCCACCAGCGCGGCCGTGTAGTTCGCGGCGGTGTAGGGCGTCCGCTCGTACGTGTCCCAGTACAGGTAGAGCGTGAAGCCCATGGACACGCTGAACTTGAACCAGCCGAAGCTGTGCCTGCCGACCTGCGTCAGCATGACGATGGCGAACAGCGCGCCGCTGAGCAGCAGTGCTTCCTTCATGGCGTCACTCATGTGAGCCCCCTTCATCCGCCCCAGGGACCAGGGGCTTTCCTCGTCGACATCGAAATTACGGCGGGGCGTCGTTGGTTTCCTGGGCCCGGCGGTGGAGGTACGGGGCCGGACGGGTGGGGACTTTCCTCCACCCCCGGGTCCACCCGGGTGGACCCGGGGGTTCGGGGGCACGCCCGTCCGGCGGTCGAGCAGGTGCCGCTCAGCCGGCTCGTGCGGCGAGCCAGCCGTCCACGGCCCCGGCGGTGGTGGCCGCGTGCTCCTCCATCATCGAGAAGTGGTCGCCGGCGGTGTCCACGGCCTCGTGCGGGTGCTCCCAGCGGGAGCGCCACTCGGCGTCGCCCGCGTCCCACGCAGCGAGCGGTGCCTCCGCGCGGACCAGCAGCGTCGGCGCCTCGACGGGCTCCGGCCGCCACTGCCCGAAGAGCCGGAAGTAGCCGCCCATGGCCGTGAGCCGTGCGTCGTCCATGGGCAGGAACCCGCCCGTGTCCCCGCCCATTCCGTCGGCCAGCCTGCTCTCGATCCCGTCGAACGCCTTACGGCTCGGCGCGTACACGTCCATGAGCACAAGGGCCTCGGGCCGCACCCCGCGGGCTTCCAGGGTCCGCACCAGGGCGTGTGCGAGCAGCCCGCCAGAGGAGTGCGCGGCGACCGCGAACGGCTCCTCGCCGACATGGGCGAGCAGGGCGTCCGCCTGTGCCTCGGCGAGCGCATCGACGCTGGCCGGGAACAGTTCCCCGGCGAGGAACCCGGGCGCCGGCAGCACCGACACGTCCCGCACCTCGCGCAGCGCGGCGGCGAACCGCGCGTACTCGTGCGGCCCCGACATCGCGAGGACCGACGGGATGCACACCAGGCCGGGCCCGGCGGGCCCCTTCGAGAGGCGTACGACGTCGAGCTCGCCGGTCAACTGGTCCCCGGAGGTGAACACGGGGCGGAACTCGGAGGCGGCGGACAGCAGTCCGGTGAACTCGGCCAACCGGTCCGTCTCCACCGCGCGCCGGGCCATCGGCCCGAACACGCTCGGTTCCCGCACGGCCGCCCGGGTGGCCGACTGCGCGCCGGCGGTGCCGCCGGCGGCCGCCGCGTCGCCGAACGCGCCCGCGATGTACGCGGCGAGGTCGGACGGTGTCGGGTTCTCGAAGACCACGGTCGGCGGCAGCGACACACCGGCCGCCTTCGCCAGCCGGTTGCGGAGCTCGACGCCGGTCAGCGAGTCGAAGCCCATCTCCAGGAAGGCCCGCCCGGGGTCGACCGCCGTGGCATCGGGCAGGGCGAGCACGGACGCCACCTGAGCCCTGAGGAACTCCAGTACGACGGCGGGCCGTTCGTCCTCACCCGCACGTTCCAGACGGTTCCGGAACTCCCGCGCGGCGCCGTCGAGGGGTCCGGAGCGCCGCGACGGCACCCTGATCAGGCCGCGCAGCAGCGGCGGCACCTCGTCCAGCTGGGCACGCAGGGCGGCGAAGTCGAGGCGCATCGGCACCAGATGATCCCGGTCGGAGCCGAGCGCGAGGTCGAACAGGGCGAGCCCCTCCTCGGTGTCGAGGCCCGCGATGCCGGTCCGCAGCGCCGCCTTCAGCGCCTCGTCGTCACGGTCGCCCGCCATGCCGCTGCGCTCGTTCCACAGGCCCCAGGCGAGGGAGACGACGGGCAGGCCGAGGGCCCGGCGGTGGGCGGCGAGGGCGTCGAGGAAGGCGTTCGCGGCGGCGTAGTTGGCCTGACCCGGGTTGCCGGCGACACCGGCCGCGGACGAGAACAGGACGAACGCCGAGAGGTCCGTCTCCCGGGTCAACTCGTGCAGGTGCAGGGCAGCGTCCACCTTGGGCCTGAGGACGGCACCGAGCCGGTCGGGGGTCAGGGTCTCGAGGACACCGTCGTCCAGGACACCCGCGCCGTGGACGACGGCGGTCAGCGGCCGGTCCGCGGGAATCCCCGCGAGCAGCGCGGCCACGGCCTCCCGGTCGGCGGTATCGCAGGCCTCGAACGCCACCTCGGCGCCGAGCGCGGACAGTTCGTCGCGCAGTGCGGCCGCGCCCTCGGCGGCCGGACCTCGCCGGCTGGCGAGCAGCAGGCTGCGCACCCCGTGCTCGGCCACGAGGTGCCGGGCAACCAGGGCACCGAGGGTGCCGCTCGCACCGGTGACGAGCACGGTACCCCCGGCATGGGCCAGCCGGCCCGCGGCCCGTTCGTCGACGGCGGGCCGGACGAGCCTCGGGGCGCTGACGGCACCGTCCCTGACCGCGGTCTGCGGCTCGCCGCTCGCCAGAGCGGCGGCCAGGGCACGCCCGGCGCCGGCGGAGCCGACGGGGACGTCGAGGTCCACCAGCGCGAACCGGCCGGGGTTCTCCGACTGCGCGGACCGGACCAGTCCCCACACGGCGGCGTGCCCCAGACCGGCGACCTCCTCGCCCGGCCGGGCGGCGACGGCGTTCCGGGTGACGAACACGAGCCGCGTCCCGGCAGCCGGCCCACAGGCCAGCCAGCCCTGAAGAAGCCCCAGCACACCGGCGGTGCGCCGGTGCACGTCGGCGGGTGTGGGGAGCGCCGAGGGCTGGGTGCCCTGGACCGGCGTGGTCGGGTCGGGGGTCGGGAGTGGGAGCAGGACCAGCTCGGGAGCGGGGGTGCCCTGCTCCATGGCCTTGATCAGGGCGTCGAGTGTCTCGTAACGGGTGCCGGGGGCTAGCTCGCCCGGCCGGTCGCCGTCGCCCGTGCCCGCGTCACCGACGACGACGTAGTCGCCGAGGTCCGCACGGCCCGTGCCGGCGACCGGCGTCCAGTCGACCGCGAACAGGGTGTCGTGGTGCCGGCCGGCCGCACCCCGCAGCGCCTCCGCGGGCACCTCCCGTACGACGAGGCCGTCGGCGGACAGCACCGGGGAGCCGTCATCGTCGGCGGCCCGCAGGGAGATCTCGTGCTCCCCGGTCCGGGTCAAGCGGATCCGCAGCCGGTCGGCGCCGTCCCGGTGACGCGACACCCCCGTCCACGAGAACGGCAGCCGCAGCGGCGCCTCCCCGGAGATCTCGGCGCCGACCATCCCGGCGTGCAGGGAGGCGTCGAGCAGGGCGGGATGCAGTCCGAACCGGGCGGCATCGGACGACGCCTGCTCGGGCAGCGTGATGTCGGCGTACGTGTCGTCGCCGGACCGCCAGGCGGCCCGCAGCCCCTGGAACACGGGCCCGTAGTCGACCCCCGCCGCGTGCAGCCGCTCGTAGAGCCCGTCGACGGCGAGCGGTTCGGCGCCGGCCGGCGGCCACGCGGCGAAGTCGAAGTCGGGGGCGGCGGGTTCGGGGGCGAGCTCGCCGGTTGCGTGCGTCGTCCACGGCACCTCGTCGGCTGCACCGTCAAGGCGGGAGTGCACCGATACGGGGCGCCGCCCGTCGGCATCCGGCGGGCCGACGACGACCTGCACGGCGGCCCTTTCGTCACCGGCGAGGACCAGCGGTGTGGCGAGGGTGAGTTCGTCGAGCCGGTGGCATTCGGCCCGCTCACCCGCGCTCAGCGCCATCTCGACGAACGCGGTCCCGGGCACCAGCACCGTGCCGTCGACGGCGTGGTCGGCGAGCCACGGGTGGGTGCGCAGCGCGAGGCGTCCGGTGAGCACCGTATGACCACCGTCGGCCATGGTGAGGGCTGCCGGGAGCAGCGGGTGCGCGGCGGACTGGAGTCCCACGGTGGAGACGTCGCCGACGGACGGGGCGCTGTCGAGCCAGTAGCGGTCGCGCTGGAAGGCGTACGTCGGCAGCTCGACGGCACGGCTCTCGGCGGGGAACACGGTGTCCCAGTCGGGCACCGCCCCGCAGCTCGCCGCGTGGGCGAGCGCGCCGAGGAACCGGTCCTGCCCGCCCTCGTCGCGCCGCAGCGTCGGGACGAGTTCGACGGGGACACCGGCGTCGTCGGCGATGCCCTGGAGCGGGACGGTCAGCACCGGGTGCGGGCTGACCTCCAGGAAGACCCGATGACCGTCGGCGAGCATCGCCCGGGCGGCGGCGTCGAACTGCACGGTCTGGCGGGCGTTGCGGTACCAGTAGTCACCGTCCATGTCCGTGGTGTCGACCAGTCCGCCGGTCACGGTCGAGTACAGCGGCAGCGTCGACACGACGGGCCGCACGGCCAGTTCGCCGAGCATCCGGTCGCGCAGCGCCTCCACCTGGACCGAGTGGCCGGCGGCGTTCGCCCCGCGGATCCGGCGGGCCCGTATGCGGTCCTCGTCGCACGCGGCGACGAAGGCGTCCACCGCGTCGGGGTCGCCGGAAACCACGCAGGCGGAGGGGCCGTTGGCGGCCGCGACCGACAGCTTGCCCTCCCAGCGGGCGATCCGGGCGAGGACCTCGTCCCGGCCGGCCAGTACGGACGCCATGGCGCCCTTGCCGGCCAGTGAGCACAGGGCCGTGTTGCGCGCGGCGGTGATCCGGGCCGCGTCCCGCAGCCCGATCACGCCCGCCACGCAGGCGGCGGCCACCTCGCCCTGGGAGTGCCCGACGACGGCGCCCGGTTCGATGCCGTACGAACGCCACAGGGCAGCCAGGGACACCATCATGGTGAACAGCACCGGCTGCACCGCGTCGATGCGGTCCAGGGTGGGCGCGGCGGGGTCGCCCCGCAGGACGGCCTCCACCGACCAGTCCTGGAACTCGGCGAACGCCGCGTCACAGGCCGCGACCGACTCCGCGAACACCTGCGAGGAATCCAGGAGCCCCTGTGCCATGCCGACCCACTGGGTGCCGTGCCCGGGGAACACGAACACGGGCCGGGTGCCGGGCCGAGCCGTCCCGCGCACCACGTTCGCTGCGCTCTCCTCGCCGGCGAGCACCGCGAGCCCGCGCAGCAGCTCCTCCCGGTCGGCGGCCACGACCGCGCCCCGGTGGTCGAACACGGCCCGCTCCCGGACGAGCGCCCGCCCCGCCTCGTACGGCGTGATGCCGGCGTGACGACGCAGGTGGACGCGCAGCGCACGCGCCTGCCCCCGCAACGCCCCGGGCGACTTCGCCGAGAGGAGCACGGGGACGGGGGTCTGACCGGCCTGGGCGTGGTCCGCCTCGGCCTCACCGGCCGACGGCCGTTCGTCCTGGGCCTGCTCGGTCGGCGCTTGCTCGGTCGGCGCTTGCTCGATGATGGCGTGGGCGTTGGTGCCGCTCAGGCCGAACGAGGACACCCCGGCGCGGCGCGGCGCGCCGGTCTCCGGCCAGGGCCGGGCCTCGGTGAGCAGTTCGACTCCGCCGCCCGCCCAGTCGACTTTGGTGGACGCCGCGTCCACGTGCAGCGTCTTGGGCAGCACGCCGTTCCGGATCGCCTGCACCATCTTGATCACACCGGCGACCCCGGCTGCGGCCTGGGTGTGCCCAATGTTCGACTTCAGGGACCCCAGCCACAGCGGCCGGCCCTCAGGACGGCCGTCGCCGTACGTGGCCATCAACCCCTGAGCCTCGATCGGGTCGCCGAGCGTCGTGCCGGTGCCGTGCGCGTCGACCGCGTCGACCTGATCGGGCGTCAGCCGGGCGTTGGTGAGCGCGGCGAGGATGACGTCCCGCTGGGACGGACCGCTGGGGGCGGTGAGCCCGTTGGACGCGCCGTCCTGATTGACAGCGGTACCCCGAACCACCGCGAGCACCCGGTGCCCGTTGCGGCGGGCGTCCGAGAGGCGCTCCAGCACGAGCAGGCCCGCGCCCTCCGCGAAACCGGTCCCGTCGGCCGCGTCCGCGAACGACTTGCACCGGCCGTCGGGCGCGAGGCCCTGCAGCAGGCTCAGCTCGAAGAACGTCGTCGGCGTGCACATCACCGTGACCCCGCCGGCCAGTGCCAACGAGCAGTCGCCCTGCCGCAGCGCCTGCACGGCGAGGTGCAGGGTCACGAGCGACGACGAGCAGGCCGTGTCGACGGTGATCGCGGGGCCCTCCAGGCCGAGGCTGTAGGCGATGCGGCCGGACACGATGCTTCCGGTGCTTCCGGTGCCGAGGAACGCCTCGACGCCCTCCGGCACGGCGGTCAGCGCGGAGACGTAATCCGAGTTGTTCATCAGCCCGGCGTACACACCGGTGCTGCTGCCGCGCAGGCTCGTCGGATCGATGCCGGCGTGCTCGAACGCCTCCCACGCCACTTCGAGCAGCAGTCGGTGCTGGGGATCCATGGCCGCCGCCTCGCGCGGCGAGATCCCGAAGAACACCGGGTCGAACCCGGCCACATCCTCCAGGAAACCGCCGCTGCGGCAGGCCAGCGGCCGGACGCCGTTGTCGACGTCCCAGCCACGGTCGGTCGGGAACGGCACGACACCGTCGCGGCCCTGCTCGACCAGCTCCCACAGATCGTCGGCCGACTCGACGCCGCCGGGGAACCGGCAGCCGATGCCGACGATCGCGATCGGCTCGTGCGCCTTCTCCTCTTCCTCGCTCAGCCGCCGGCGCGTCTGGTGCAGATCGGCCGTGACCTGCTTGAGGAAGTGTCGCAGTTTCTCTTCGTTCGCCATGGTGTCGCGTCCTCGCAGATCAGGAGATACCGAACTCTTTGCCGATGAAGTCGAAGATCTCGTCGTCGCTCGCCGACTCGATCGTTCCGGTGATGTCGCCGCCGTCCGTGCTCTCCGGCTCACCGTCCTCGGACCAGCTCGCGAGCAGCGCCCGCAGCCGGGCCGTGACCCGGGCGCGCTGGCCGCTGTCGGGCCGCGCCCCGGCCAGCGTCCGGGCAAGCCGGTCGAGGTCGGCGAGCACCGGGGAATCGCCCTGCGCCTCGTCCAGTTCGGCCGCGATGTGGGCGACCAGCTCCGTCGGCGACGGGTGGTCGAAGACCAGCGTCGCGGCCATCCTCAGCCCGGTGATCTCACCGAGCCTGTTGCGCAGCTCCACCGCGGTCAACGAGTCGAAGCCGAGGTCGCGGAAGGCCCGGTCGGCCTGGACCTCGTGGGCCCCGGCGTAGCCGAGCACCGCCGCCACCTCCGACGTGACCGCCTCCAGGAGCACGGCCTCCCGCTCGGGGCCGCCGAGCCCGGCGAGCCGCTCACGCAGGGCCGACCCCGCTGCCGCCACTCGCTTGGCCCGAGCCTTGACGAGCCGCGAGAGCAGCGGAGGAACCGCCCCGCCCGCGGCGCGCAGCGCCGGGAGGTCGAGTCGGATCGGCACGAGGGCCGGGGTGTCGACGGCACCGAGGGCGGCATCGAGCAGGGCGAGGCCGTCACCGTCGGACAGCGCGACCACACCGTCCCGGGCCATCCGCCGCACCTCGCCGCCGCCCAGGTCGGTGATCATGCCGCTGTCCTTCTGCCACAGGCCCCAGGCCAGGGAGAGACCGGGCAGGCCGAGGGCTTGGCGGTGGGCGGCGAGGGCGTCGAGGAAGGCGTTCGCAGCCGCGTAGTTCGCCTGACCCGGGTTGCCCACCACACCGGCCGCGGACGAGAACAGGACGAACGCCGAAAGGTCCATCTCCCGGGTCAACTCATGCAGATGCAGGGCCGCGTCGACCTTCGGCCGCATCACCGCATCCAGACGCCCCGGCGTCATCGCCGACAACACACCATCATCGAGAACACCGGCCGCATGCACCACACCCGACAGATCAACAACATCACGCAACAGCGCAGCCAACGCCTCACGATCAGCCACATCACACGCCGCCACAACAACCTCAGCACCCAACTCACCCAACTCCGCCACCAGCTCGACCACCCCAGGCGCCTCCACACCACGCCGACTGGTCAACAACAGACTCCGCACCCCGTGCTCGACCACCAAGTGCCGCGCCACCAAAGCACCCAACGCACCCGTACCACCCGTAACGAGAACCGTCCCCTCACCGAAAGCCCGAGACACACCCCCCTGCCCCCCGCCACCCGGACCAGTCCGCACCAACCTCGGCACCAGAGTCCGGTTGTCACGGACGGCCAGCTGCGGCTCGCCACAACCCACCGCCGAGGCAAGCCCGGCCACCGAGTCGAGGTCGTCCACGTCCACGAGCAGGAAGCGGCCCGGATTCTCGGACTGCGCAGCCCTGATCAGACCCCAGACGGGGGCGTGCACCAAGTCGGTGACCTCGTCCCCGGGCGTCGCCGCGACCGCGCCCGAGGTCACGAACACCATCGGCGTCTCGGCGAACATGTCGTCCGCGAGCCACTCGTGCAGCAGACCGAGCACCCGGTGCGCAGCCGCACGGGCGGTGACGGCCAGGTCGCCGACCGGGGCCGCCGGTCCGCCCCGAACGGCCCCAAGCGGTACGAGGACGGCGGACGGCACGGGGGCGCCGGCGGCAACCTCCTCGCGGAGCGAGGCGATCGTCGCCCGGTCCACCGCCTCGATCTCCACACCCTTGAGCGCGGGAAGCAGACCGAGACCGTCGTCACCGGCCACCACCCACTGGCCGAAGGGGAACGCGGGAGCGGCCGGAATCACCTCCCAGGCCAGCCGGAACAGGTCCTCGTGCGCCGAGTCCGCGTCCCCGGCCGCGACAAGCTGTTCGGCGGAGACGGTACGGAGGTCGAGGGCACCGATCGTGGCGACGGGGCGACCGTGGTCGTCGGCGACCGCGAGCGTGACGCTGTCGGCGCCGGCCGTGGTGATCCGCACGCGCAGCGCGGTGGCGCCCGTGGCGTGGAGGGCGACTCCCCTCCAGGAGAACGGCAGCTTGGCCGTCTCCGTCTCCGCCTGCTCCTCGCCGTAACCAATGGCGTGCAGGGCGGCGTCGAGGAGCGCCGGGTGGATGCCGTACGAGGCGGCGTCGGCGCCGTCAGGAAGGGCGACCTCGGCGAACACCTCACCGTCCGCACCCCGCCAGGCAGCCCGCAGGCCCTGGAACAACGGCCCGTACTCAAGACCGAGCCCGGCCAACTCGTCATACACGTTCTCCGCGTCGACTGGCTCTGTTCCGGTCGGGGGCCAGTCGCTGAACGCCTCGGTGCGGCCGACGGTGTCGTCGGACACCGAAACGCGGCCGGTCGCGTGGAGGACCCAGGGCGCGTCGGCCGTGGAGCCTTCCCTGCGGGAGTGGACGGTCAGGTCGCGCCGCTCGGAGTCGTCGGCCGAACCGACCACGACCCGAAGGTCCACCGCTCCGTGCTCGGGCAGGACCAGGGGGGCGGCAAGGGTGAGCTCGTCGACCAGATCACAGCCGACCTCATCCCCCGCCCGCAGGGCGAGTTCCACGAA
>NZ_JBHZCF010000033.1:0-33350 GCF_042755225.1 Streptomyces sp. NPDC059169
GACGTGGACCTCACCTCTGTCGTCCTGCCACGGCACACGGAAAATGACCTGTCGCTCCGGCTCGGCCAACCGCTCGACCACCTTGGCCTCGCGGAACTCGGGCCGCAGACCGATCACGGGCGCGAGCGTCTCCAGCACTTCGCGCACGGCCTGGTGGAACTCCGGCTCACCGGGATTGCGCCGCAGGACGGCTCCTTCCAGGTCTTCGAGCCAGGCGGTGCTGCTGGAGGCGGTGGATGGCATCAGATGCGTTCCTTTTCGTTCGGCGGGAAATCCGGTTTCGTCCGACGGGGGCCGGAGGGGTCCGGCCCGCACCGGGGAAATCCGGCGGGGATCCGGCGAGACGTCGGCCGGGCTTCGGTGCGGCTCAGACGGTGAACGGCACCGACCGGAGCGGGGACACGACACGGTGTCCCCGATGGGAGCCGTCCGGGGGGCACACCAGTGACCACCGGGCGAACGGCACGTGCGTCTTCGGGCTTACATCTCCGCGCATGTGTACGTATACGGAGCCGGAGGGCCAGATCGACGATCTTGGTGAAGGAACTCACCGGGACGCCGCCCGCAGGGCGGTGCGCACCCGGGCCGTACCGACGCCACGAGCGTCCGTGTCCTGCCCGTCCCACCGGCTTCCCCGTCCGCGGGGACGCGGTCCGGGACGCAGGACGTCCACCCACGCACCGACCACCCACGGACGCCCATGACCTGCACGGACATGACAGCCCGTCACACAGGCTGGGACACGAGCACATGCGACATCGCCTGCCCCGGCACTCGCACGCCACACCCGGGCGGGCGGCCAGGACGGTGGAGGATCCGGAGGGCATCGCCCTCCCCGGGACGGACGAGCCGCCCCGGACAACCGGACGACGGTTGCGTCACGCCCTCGACACGCACCGTGCGCGGGGCGCATGATGCCCTCCCAGCGCCAACTGCACGAGGGGGGCCCGTGCGCACCCGCACCGCCATCACCACGATCGCCACCGCGACGGTCCTGTTGCTCACCGCTTGCGAACCGACCACCGACTCCAAACCAGCGGCGACGCCATCGACGGCACCCAGCGCCGCCGCCACCGAGAAGACCGAGGCCGCGACGCTGCCGAACCTCGTCGGCAAGGGACTGCAGTCGGCTCAGGACGAAGCCCAGGCAGCCGGCTTCTACGGCCTCACCTCGCACGACGCATTGGGACGCGGCCGCTTGCAGGCGCTCGACCGGAACTGGAAAGTCTGCTCGCAGACGCCCGCGCCCGGAACGCACCCGACGGACACGCGCGTCGACTTCGGCGCGGTGAAGCTCGACGAGGACTGTCCCGCCAAGGACGAGGGCAAGCAGCCCGAAGCCAACGGCACGATGCCGAACCTCATCGGCAAGAGCGTCAGGGTCGCCCGCCAGGCCCTGCCGTCCAACACGAGCATCAGCGTCAAGGACGGCACCGGGCAGGACCGCTTGATCATCGTCGAGTCGAACTGGAAGGTGTGCCGGATCGATCCGGCAGCTGGGGCGAAGGTGGACGGACGACCGGTCGCGATCGACGCGGTGAAGTTCGACGAGGACTGCTGACGGTTTTCGCCGAAAGCCCCGCAACGTCCACACAGTTACGCGGGAACACCCCACGGGCCCCTGCCGCCCTGCAGATGCAAAGTCTCGGGGCCTTCGGTGCGTCTGTCAACTCAGACCGCGATCAGTCGAAAAAGATGCGAGTCGAAGAGACTCAGTCTGCCATCCGCTCCAGGATCAGATCAATCTCGGATTCGATCTCTTGGTCAGCAGTAAGGTGGACATGCATCCCATTGCTTACACCCTCCTGCGCAAGCGTAAGAAGGTGTCGCGCCAATGAAGTGAGCCCCGCACGGTTGGCCTTAATGAGCACTTCCGATCGAGTCACAGAGACCATGATCTCAAATCCCTCATCCCACGAGAAGCGCAGCCCTTCATCAGGCCGGTAATCGGGGGTGACAATCACTTGCTCCATCGAGTGCTCCTAACTTACCGACTAGCGACTTCGCTGCCCGAGGGCGAGTATTAACTCCCTCGGGCAGCAAAGCCACTGGAATTGCCCTAGTCGAGATAGATGTGTCGATTCTCGACGACCATTATTTTTCCAGGCTTCTTCGGATTGGGGGCGAGTCGCTCAAAATTCATGTGCGGGCCACCGCCATGCTGTCCAGTGATATCCGATTCACCCATTCTTGCAACACGTGTGCCGTCCCTCGAAACGTACCGCCCGCTACCCGGAACAGTCTCCTTGTATCCAGAACCAAGCCACTTCTCTGCCGAATCGAGCGCATCGTTCGTCGGTATGCGGGTTCCGTCCACCGGGTGGCCATCGCCGTCGTACTTACGCACCGAGGTCCACGGACAATTTGCATTGTGAACGAGGACCGGAGTCCGCCCCGCCAGCACATAGTACGTGTGCTATGCGACCCCTCTCTACCTGCTTGTTCGCTGGTCAGCGTGGGTTTTGCGTTCCGCTGACGTCCGTGGTTGTGCGGGGAAATCCGTGGTTGTTGCCGTCGCTACTGCCGTCAAGAGTGCCGACGGCGGGGGCGTTCACTGCCAGGCGCCGGGTTCGGCGCGAAGGGTGGCACGGGTGGTGCGGTGGTAGAAGTCGTGGCCGGTCCGGGCGCAGTGCTCGGCGATCCAGCGGGTCAGTTCGTCCTCGGCGTGGAGTTCGCCGGAGGTGGCGCCGCAGTCGTGGTGTTCGCCTGTGACGCAGACGACCTCGAAGGTGGGCAGGGTCATGGGGTCCACGACGGCGGTCACGTGGTACTCGCGGAAGCGGTAGCGCTTGCGTACCGTCGTGCCGGTGGCTACGGAGTCAGGCATGCTCGGCCGCCTCTTCCTGTGGGTCCGGGATGCGGTGTCCGCGCGATTCTGCGACCCGGAGCGCGTCAGTGAGGGCCTGGGCCAGCCCGGAGGCCAGCCAGCGGTACTCGGTGGCCGACTGCGCTCGTGCACCGGGGGCCAGGACTTCGCGGGCGTGTTCCAGTAATTCTTCGCCCATGCCGAGTTGGACGGCTTCGATGCTGTCGGCGAGTGTGGACAGGTAGCCCCTGCCGTCGGTGCTGAGGTAGCAGGGGCGCCCTTCCGGAGTGGTCCACGGCAGTAGGCGGGGGCCGACCAAGCCTGCTGCCGCGTCGTACAGTTCCCGGCGCCGCACGCGGTCCGCATCGCTCCTGGGTTTGGTCACCGTGCACCCCCGGCTGGGTCGTTGATAGGGACACGGTGACCGTAGGAGCTGACTGTCCGTCACTCCATACATGGGCCAGGGCAGTTCACGACACAGAGTGTGCGAATTACTGCGCTGCGTGGTAGCTATCCGACGACGCCCAGGTAGGAGGCCATGTCGCGCATCTCGGCGGTGAGGGTGCGCTTGCGCTTCTTCAGGATCTCCTGCATGGTCTCGGCGGCCACGTGCTGATGTTGGAGCCACTGGGGGGATGCTCGGCGGACCCCGATCAGCTCGTCCATAGCCGCAGTCAGGTCGCCTGTGCGGGCGTGGGCGCGTGCCACGTCCATGCGATGGCGGTTCCAGTTGTCGTCACTGGGCCGCCCGACGCTCTTCCACGCCTTGGGCGACAGTGCGTCCTCGCCGGCCTTGCGGACGACGGTACGCGCGTCGCCCACGACCAAGGCGTCCTCCACGCCTTCATGCCGACGGTCAGCGGGCCGAAGGTCGTCCAGTGCCGGAAGAACGAGCCGGTGTGCTCGCGTCCCACCGATGATGCCGCTGTGGTGGCCATGCGGTGGTAGTGGCGGGCCTCCTGAGGGCGGTTGTTTCGGCCTGCGGCAGCCGCAGCCCGTAGTGCCAGCCAGCCCCATGCCCCGCAACGTCGCCCGCAACATCAAGACCCCCGCACTTCGCCCTCGGCGCTTCAAGCCCTTCACCTCGAGCGAGGCCCGGCAGTTCCTGCACGCAGCCAACGGTGACCGGCTCCACGCGCTGTACGAACTCGCCCTGCGCACCGGGCTCCGCAAGGGCGAACTCCTCGGGCTGCAGTGGGAAGACCTCGACCTCGACGGCGGCACCGCCAGCGTCCACCGCTCCCTCCAGCGCACTCGCACCGGCGGCCTGACCGTCCTGCACACCAAGACCCGTGCCTCCGAACGCCGCATCGCCCTCCCCACCGAATGCATCAACTCCCTCAAGACCCATCAGGAACGGCAGCTGGAAGAGCGAAGGGCCGCCGGAACGGGGTGGGCGGAGACCGACCTCGTGTTCACCACCCCCACGGGCAACCCCCTCGACCCGACCAACCTCACGCGCCGCTTCCGTCGGCTCCTTCGTAGAGCAGGACTTCGGACCATCCGTTTCCACGACCTCAGGCACTCGACGGCAACCCTGCTCCTGGAGCAAGGCGTCGACCTCGTCGTCATCAAGGAACTCCTCGGCCACGCCCACATCGGCGTCACCGCCGGCGTCTACGCCCACGTCCGACTCCGCCTGCAACGCCAAGCCATCGACACCCTGGGCGAAGCACTCGACCTGACCGACGACGACCCCAACGGCCCACCCGCCGCAGCTGTCGTCCGCTGACGTTGCCGTCAGCGTTGCCGCTGAGGTTGAAAGGGTGGGGTGACAGGGCTACGGAGGCTCCAGCCCGAGTCCGGTCTCGGCTATGAAGCCGTCGAGGATCTCGGGCCTCCGTTGGATGCCACGCAGGCGGTTCTTTACCAGCGGGGTGAGGTCGTCGATCGTGCGGGGTGCGAGGTTGACCAGGGACTTCTTCAGGTGGGCCCAGACACCTTCGACGGGGTTGAGGTCGGGTGCGTACGGAGGCAGCTTGATGATGGTGAGCCAGTCGCTGTTGCGGTCGCGGAAGTCCCGCAGGGCCTTGGCGTGATGGGTGCTGGCGTTGTCCCACACCACGATCAGCGGGGCACCGCCGAGCTGCCGGCGGGCGGAGGTCAGCAGGTTGGAGAACTCGCGGGCCCGGAAGCCCTTCTTCTCGCCTGTACGGCCCCGGTAGGTCTGGGTCCGGTAGATCAGGCGGGTCTCGCGGCCCGGTCTGACGCAGACCATCCCGGCCATCAGGACCCGGCCCGAGCCTTTCCCGGTCACCTTGATCAGCGGAGTCCGCCCGCGCGGCGACCAGGTCCGCCCCTTGCCGGGCTTCAGGTCCTGGCCGGCCTCGTCCTCGAAGACTATCCACGCGCCCAGGAGCTGGGCCGTCCTCTTACCCGTGACCACTGCTCCGTCCGCCACCGCTCTACGGCCTGCTCGTCGCGCTCGACGGCCCGGTGCGCGGGGACCTGGGGTGACCAGTCCAGCCGGTGCAGCAGATACGACACCCCACGCGGGGTGTATCGGTAGCCGAACAGGCGATGGATCAGCTCCGCGACCCTGGCCAGGGTCCACCGCTGATCCTCGCACCAGCCGTGCGCGGCCGGTCCGGCCTCCAACTCGACCTGCAGGCAATCGGTCTGGTCGTCGCCGAGCTGACAGGCAAAGCCACCAGGCCCCTTCGAGGCCAGGGCTGATCTGCCGCCCTGGCGCCAGGCCGCGTGCCAGGCGTAGGCCGACTTCCGCGACACCCGTAACCTGCGGGCCACCTCCGGCGGCCGCACCCCTTGCTCGAACATCTCCGCGGCCTCGAAACGCACCGCCTCACGCTTCGCCCGCCCCGCGGCGGTCAGGCCGCCGCCATCCGCGTACCTCATGACGAGGATGTTGCACCGCCAACGCCCCCTGTCACCCCACCCTTTCAACCTAAGCGTCAACCAACCCAGAAGGGTCTGCCGGAAGTATCTCCGGCAGACCCTTCTTCGTTCATTGCTCTGCGATTCCCGATCTCGCCGATGCGTGAATTAGCCCGATTCCGCACACCTCGGCAGCGCGCGAATTCCCTCTCTGAACGACGGACTTCTGAGCAGTCACCAAGAAGCCGTCATTCCAATCGCCGCTACCGCAAATCTGCCCGCAGATCAGGAGAGTCCACTACTTCTTCGAGACCATTGAAATCCCACCCGTTGCAAGGGAGAACATTCGGGCCAGAGCCTTCCGCACATCCGGGTCTCGATCAAGCCGCTCCAACGATTCGTACCTCGCCGGATCAAGATCGATCGTGGCAACTCCCCCAGCATCTCCGTCATCCGCGGTCGAGAACAGGAGAAGGCATCGGTAGGCCCGCACAACTCCCCCCCTCTCTTCACGCATCAGCGACTGAAGGAAGACGCTTCCTTCGTTGACTTGGCTACGGAGCGCATCCACCGAGGTCCACCGAGTCGCCCAGCCTCGCTCCTCCGCCTCCAGTTGGATTTCGAGCAGCACATCGAAGCTGATCTGACACACACGGAAGTCGGAGTCAGTCGCACGAATCACAGACATCGGAGTATCAGTCCTCACCCAAAACGTCGATACGGATTGGCGTGTCTGGGTCGATACGCCCGTCCTGGATTCTTCTTTGGAGTTCATCCCAGCGATGATGCCCTCCAAGAATGGTTCCCCCGCGTGAGACGGCTATCCCATCCCCTTCCGCAGCCTTATTGATCGAGTCCAGAAGCTCCTGGTCGCTCAATTCCTCGTGATACCACTGCGATGCAGGATCCCGAGTTGACTGGCCCGGCTTGTATTTCTGAGCGACATCACCAGCCGTCTCTTGACGTGTCGCCCATCCGCACCCTCCGGAATTGTGAACGAGGACCGGTGTGTCACCCGCGAGTACATAGTACGTGTGGAGGTCGTTGACGGTGAGGTTGTAGGCGGGGGCGAGGCCGGTCCAGTGGCGGATGCTGCTGATCGGTGCCGTACCACCGTCCGGGGTGCGGAGAGTGTCCGCTGGGGCGAGGTCGGCCGCGTTCTTCCACTTCTTGTCGTTCTCGGTCCAGAAGGGGTGGTGGTCCGTGGCGGTCAAGGAGCCGCCACCGCTGGCCTGGTCGAGGGTGACGCTGGTGAACTCGCGGTCGTCCGGGGTGTAGATCGCTGCGTCGACTCGGCGCGGGCCGGTTACCCCGGTCTCAGGGTCCGTGGCCAAAACTTGATCGCCGGTCTTGATCTGTTCGATCGGCCGGGTGGTGCGGTCGCCCATCAGGACGGCCGTACCGGCTGGGAAGCTGTGCTTGGCTTGCTGGCGGACACACTTAGCCGCCTGCTTGCCGACCCGTGTTCCCTTGGCGAGACTTTCGACGCCTTCCTCGATCTTCTTAATGATCTTGAGCTTGCCGACGGGAAGCACACCGACGATGGCCATGGCGCAGCCGCCCCAGGAGGGTTCCTTGATGCACCGCTCGATGTCGGCGGCGCCGGAGATCTCCCAGGCGGCCTTGCCGATGAGCTTGGCGATTTCAGGGTCGGGCTTGCCGTAAACGATTTCGTAATCGTCCTGGTTCATCATGCACGGCGGCACGGTGTCCCGGTTGAAGGGGACGATGCATTTCTTCTTCTTGTTCTTCGCCGCCTCTGCCTGCTGCCTGTGTGCCTCCTCGGCCTGGCGCTTCGCCTCAGCGATCTCCGCCTCGCGCTTGCGCTTGGCATCGGTCCAGGCCTGGCTTGCGGCGACCTCGGCTTCGGCCTTGCTCTTGCCGGCCGCGATCTTGGAGGCGCGTGCCTGCGTCGCCGATCGATCCGCTTCTCTGGCGGACTGCAGGGCGTAACTTGCCGAGAATTCGGCTTGGGCGGCGGAGGCTTCGGCGGCGTCGACGTCCCGGTCGGCGGCGGCCGCGGCCTTGCGTGCGGTGGCGGCAGACTGGCCCGCCCGGGCGGCGCTGGCGGCAGCAGTGTCGGCGGACCTCTTGGCGTCAGCTGCGTACTCTTGCGCTGCAGCGGCGGATTTCCTGGCCTCAGCGGCGGCATTGGTCGCTTCCGCGGAGACGTTGTTGGCCTTGGCCGCGGCCTCGGCGGCGCGCCAGCGGTTGGCCTGGGCCTTGGCGGCGATGATTTCGCCTTCGGCCAGGAGTCGTTCGATCTGGGCGCGGTGGTGGTCGGTGAGCCCGTCCTTGCGCGCCGCGGTGTACTGGCCGACGGTGACGAAGTCGTGCAGCTTGTCCGCCGGGCCGGCCAGGGCTGCCTTGGCGGCGGCCTTGACCTCGGCGCCTCCGTCGTTGACGAGCTTGGAGGCGATGACTTCTTCGTCGATCACACGAGCGGAGTACTGGCCGACCTCGAGGAAGGTAGCCAGGGCCTTGCCAGTGCCGTTCTTGAGGGCAGCCTTGGAGGCGTCCTTGACGCTGATTCCTCCGAAGTTGTTGGCCTTGGAAACAGCGACGGAGAGGTCAGTTTCACCCACGACGTACTGGCCGTTGGTGGAGAAGTCGGCGATCTGCTCGGGGGTGCCCTTGAGCGCCTCGGTGGCACCCTGGCGGATCGAGGGGTAGGGGCTGTTCACGCTGAGTTGGAGGACCTTGTCACGGGTCTCTTCGAGGGCTGCCTTCTGCCAGCCGCTGCGCAGGTACTCCAGTACGTCGGCGTCCGTGCCGCCGAGCGCGGTGGCGGCGGCCTGCTGGTGCCAGGGGCCGCGGAGCTTGAGGGTGTCCAGGGCGAGTTTGCGGCCCTTGGTGGCAGTGGCCGCGACGTCTACGTTCGGCTTGGCTGCCTCGACGGCCAAGGATTCGGCAGTGGCGTCAAGTGCGCGGGCGTCACGGGCGACGGTCGCCGAGGCGGCGATGAGCCGGTCGCTCTGGTCTTTCTCGCTTCGGGCTTTCTCCAGAGCGGCCTGGCTGCGGGCGGCGAGTTCCTCGGTCTCGACGTCGAGGGCGACCTGGTGGACCTTCTTGGCAGTGTTGAGCGCACTGGTTGCGGTGTCGGCGGCGTCCTTCGCGGCCTTGGCCCACTTGCGGGCGTCTGCCGCGGCACTCGCGCTCTGACCGGCGTACTTGGCTGCGAGGTCGGCGGCGTCGGCAGCCTTCTCGGCGTGATCAGCAGCGGAGTTGGCCGCGTCACGGGCATCGGCCGCCTGCTGCGCCGAGCGCTGCGCCAGAGCGGTGGCGTTGCTTGCAGCACGGTTCGCGGCGTTCGCGTGACGGCGAGCCTCGGCCGCTGCGTTGCGCGCATCGGCAGAATGAACACCCGCCGCCTCTGCGTGTCGGTTGGCCTCTTCGGCCGAGTCAGCGGCGGAGTTCGCGTTCTCACCGGCGCTGCGAGATGCGCCTGCTGCGACCCCGGCGGCAGCCGATGCCCTGCGCGCCTGTTCCGCAGCGTCACGGGAAGCTCGAGTCAAGAGGGCTGCGTTGCGTGCGACGACAGCCGCCTGCTTGGCAGCTCCGGCCTTGCTGGCGTCCCCGGCCGCGGCGATGGCCGCGTTGTAGGCGTCGTTGGCCGCGTTCGCCGCTGCGGCAGCGGCATTCGCGGTCTGCGCCGCAGCGATAGCCGCGGTGCGGGCGGCACGGTTGGCGGCGTTGGCCGCGCCGATGGCTTGCTGAGCGGCCGCTGCCGCGGCTCGCGCGGACGCAGCGGCCTGCCGCGCCTTGTAAGCGGCGCGGTTGGCGTCCTTGCGGGCAGCCTCGGTCTCCTCGGCGGCCTTCTTGGCAGCTTCCTTGGCCAAGGACGAGGCGGCCACCGCGCGGGCAGAAGCCTCCTCGGACTTCTTCGTCGCCGCCTCGGCCTGAACGCCGGCCTGCTTGGCCTGCTCGGTCAACTCCGCGATCGTGGAATGTTCCTGGTCGCGGTTGCGGGCGACGAACTGCCCGACCTCCAGGAACTCGGCAATGTCGTCAGCCGTGCCCTTCAGCGCCACCTTCCCTGCGGCCTTCATGTTCGGGCCACCGAAATTGATCAGCTTGGAGACCTCGACCTCGTTGTCGACCTCCTGCGCCTCGTACTGCCCGGACTCCAGGAACTTCGCAACAGCCTCCGGGCCGGCCTTCAGTGCGGCCTTGCCCGCGTCCTTGACACCGTTGCCGCCGAAGTTGATGACGCGAGAAGCCTCGACCTCCCGGTCCTCCTCCAACGGGGCCTGCCAGCCGCTGCGCAGGTAGTCACGTAGCTCCTCCGGCGTGCCCTTCAGTGCCTTCTTCGTCGCCTCCCGCACGGCCAAACCACCGGCGTTGAAAATCCGGCTGGCGTCGACGTAGTCGTCGTCGTACCTGATCTTGGGCGCCTCGTCGAGGAAGTCCCGAATGTCCTCGTCGGAGCCCAGCAGCGCTCGCTCCGCCGCCTCCTTGATTCCCGCCCCGCCGGTGTGCCAGTAGCCAGCCACCAGCTCCCTGCCGAAGCTGGATAGCTCAGGATCAGGCTGTCCCTCGGCCGCGGCCGGCGATCCGCCCGAAATCCCAATAATGAGCGCGAACGAGAGCAGAGCACCGCACGCTCCCTTAAGCCCCCGACCGCCCCGCGTTCTCCCTCTACCGATGTGGGGACTTGGCGTCCCCACGGTCCAGGGGCGCAGTGCCCCCGTGACGAGTGTTCGCCGTTTCATCCGGCGAGCTCCCCCTTCATTCAGTGCCTAACTTCACGCGTGCACACGGCAGCATGAGAGCCCGGAGGTCAAGCCGGGCACGTCCGTAGTGCGGCCAGCCGTTTGCCGGCATGGTCGATGACGGCCGACGTCAGCAAGGCCGTGAGAACCCAAGCCCCCGGCGCTCCAGCAGCGCCCCTTGGGGGTGGATACGCATGCAGAACACCTTACATGTGTTTTACTTCCGAGTAATTTGTGTGCCGACCTTCACACATGCTCCATCCGACCCAGGGGGAATCCATGGCCATGTCCCGTGCCCGCGCGGCACTCCTCACCGGTCTCATCTGTGCCGTCGTGTCAGTTGTCGGGATCGCGACGTTCGGTGTCGCAAACGCCGCACCGCAGGCCGCAGATCCAACGTCCGCCTCTCAGATGCCCTCGGCCGTGGAGGACTTCTCCTACCCCGGCGCCGACCAGATCCTGGCGGACCAGAAGATCCTCCTCAAGCGCGGTGACGGCCACATCACCCTCGTCGCCTGTGACAGCGGGGCACCCGACATCACGGTCAAGTCCCGCACCGGTCAGCGGAAGTTCTGTTTCGATGTCAACGCCGAGCAGGGCTACCTCGCCCTCGAGCTGCCCGATGCCTACGGCATCTGGACCGAGGGCTACCCGGTGAAGGCGACCATCACCGCCGACGGCAAGGAGACCGTGATCAACGCGCCGTCCAACGACTACACGCCCTTCGGCGAGACCGGGAACTCCGGCAAGCGCTCCGTCCTGGTCGAACTCCGCGTCACCGGCTGAACGCCCCAGAGCTCCCCGGCCTCACGGCAGCCCGTGCCGGGACGCCACCTGAACCTCGCTGTGTAAGGAACCTGTTCGTGTCTGCAATACGTCCTCGCGCCGCCGCCGCCTCAGGCGCCCTGGCGGCCGTCATCATCGCCGGTGCGCTCGGCCCGGTGCCCGCGCTGGCGGCTACCGGCCCCGCCGGTGCCCAAGACGACTTCGCGTTCACCGCCCAGTTGGAGATCGGTGACGGTGACACCAAACGTGCCTGCACCGGCGCGCTGGTGGAGGCGCAGTGGGTGCTCACTGCTGCTTCCTGCTTCGCCGTCGATCCGCAGCAGGGCGGCGACATCGCGGCGGGCAAGCCGCCGTTCAAGACGGTCGCCACCGTCGGCCGCACCGCCCTGTCCGGTACGGGCGGTCACGTCAGCGAGGTCGTCGACCTCGTCCCGCGCGCGGGACGCGACATGGTCATGGCCCGTCTCGCCCAGCCCGCCAAGGGCATCACGCCCGTCGCAACGGCCACGTCTCCCGTCACCGCCGGGGACACGCTCACGGTGGCCGGCTTCGGCCGTACGAAGACCGAATGGGTGCCCGACACGCTGCACACCGCAACGTTCACCGTCAACACGGCCAAGGAAACCGGTCTGGAGATCTCCGGCAAGACCGCGAACGACGCGATCTGCAAGGGCGACACCGGCGCCCCGCTCCTGCGGGTGAACAACGGCAAACCCGAGCTCGTCGCCGTCGCCAGCCGGTCCTGGCAAGGCGGGTGCTACGGCGAAAGCGAGACCCGCACCGACGCCCTCGCAGCCCGCGCCGACAACATCAAGCTCGGCTCCCGCCTCACGCAGGGACAGACACTGCTGCCCGGCGACACCCTGGCCTCCGCCTCGGCCCGCCTGACCATGCAGGCCAAGGGCAACCTCGTCATCACCTCCAACGCGGGCAAGCCCCTGTGGTCCACCGGCACCGACGGCAACGCGGGCGCCACCGCCCGCCTCGACGACAGCGGCAACCTCGTCGTCCGCAACGCCGCGGACACCGCCACCCTGTGGGAGTCCAAGTCCACCGCCCCCGGCGGCAGCGCAGTCCTGACCGACCGCGGCAACCTCGTCGTCTACAACACCAAGAACGAGTCGCAGTGGTCCAGCGGCACCGCGCTGCGCCACGACCACAACGGCGACGGCCGCAGCGACATCAGCGCCTGGTACGACTTCGCAGCCGGCTCGGACGCCCTGTACACCTTCTTCGGCCAGGACGACGGCACCATCAGCGCGCCCACGAAGTCCTACACCGCGGCGAAGGACACGTGGGAAGCCAAGTACATGAAGTTCGTCACCGGCGACTTCAACGGCGACGGCCGCGGTGACGTGGCAGCCGTCCGCGGCTACAGCGACACCAGCGTCAAGATCTGGGTGGCGCTCGCCACGCCCGACGGCGGCTTCGACACCCCTATCCAGGCCTGGAGCGCCCCGGCGGGAAGCTTCCACGTCAGCTACATGACCCCGCAGGCCGGTGACTTCAACGGCGACGGCCGCGACGACCTCGCCGTCTGGTACGCCGCCCCCGACGGCACCACCAAGCTGTGGACCTACCTCTCCACCGACAAGGGCACCTTCGACGCCCCCTTCAGCTCGTGGTCGGCCCCGAAGGACACCTGGCTGCGCAGCCGCACCAAGTTCGTCACCGGCGACTTCAACAGCGACGGCCGCGACGAGATCGGCGTCTTCTACGGCCAGGGCGGCAACGCCGTGAAGACCTACGTCTTCACCACCCAGCCCAACGGCGGCTTCGCCAACCCCACCGTATGGTGGGAAAGCAAGTCCCTGGACTGGAACCGCGCCGAACCCCACTCCGGCGACTTCAACGGCGACGGCGGCGACGACGCCCTGATCTGGTACGACTACCCCGACGGCAGCGACAAAACCAACACCATCCTCGTCGAGAAGATCGAGGGCAAGAACCGCTTCGGCTCCGCCAAGGTCACCCTCAACAGCGCCCCGGGCAACCTCGACCTCAAGAACCTGCAGATCGTCATCGGTGACTACGACGGCGACGGCCGCGACGACCTCGCCATCATGAACCACCAGAAGGACGGCGCCGTGAAGATGTGGACCTGGACCACACGACCCGACACCCTCTTCAACGGCGGCAAAGCCGGCTGGACCGCCCCCGCCACCAGCTGGGTCTACGACTCCACCACCCTCCTCAACACCTACAACTGACCTCCCACGGAGAATCCGAAGGGGCTCACCGCAGGTCGGTGGGCCCCTTCGGCATCGGCCCGGGCGATATTCGTTCGCGTGCCGACCTACGCACGGGTAGAGAGGCGGCATGAACAGCTGGACCGTGCTCCCCGAACGATTCGACACCGCAGACGCCACCGCCCTGCGCCGCGACTACTACGACGAGGTGGCGAGCCGCTACTGGGGTCGGCCCGCGTCCGAGGCCGAGATCGACGAGGGGTTGGCGGACGACGGTGCCGACCAACTCGGCTCCCCGACGGGCGCGTTCGCCGTGGGCCGGTACGGCGGTGCAGCCGGGTCGTGCGGCGGTGTGCTGATGCTGGACTCGGAAACGGCCGAGCTCACCAGGGTGTTCGTCCGGCCCGCGTTCCGCAGCACCGGTGGTGGAGCCGTGCTGCTCGCCTCCCTGGAAGCGGCGTCGGTCGCGCTCGGCGCACGTCGCATGGTGCTCAACACCCGCCTGGACCTGATCGAGGCCCGCGCCCTGTACACGAGGAACGGCTACCGGGAGATCCCCGCGTACTGCGAGGGCCCGTACATGGACGTCTGGTACGGCAAGGAGCTCTAGCCGCTCGGTGCGCGCCCCTGCCCCGTCCGTCTCCCTCCGGGCCCCGGCCGCCCGCGCCGCCGCTCGCCCGTACCGCCGCTCGCCCGTCGAGCGGAGAGAGGGATGCGGGGATGTGCGACGGGGTATCGCCGAGATACGGGTCAAAGGGGCAATGAGTTGATCTTGAAGGAGGTGGACATCTCCTTCGCCACGCAGAACTGGCGCAAGGCCGTGGTCGACAAGACCCGTACGGGACAGTTCGTGCGCAAGCACTTCGAGGCGATGGTCTTCACCGCGCTCGCTGAGGAACTGCGCACCGGCGACGTCGCGGTGGTCGGCTCGGAGGAGTACGCGGACTGGTCCAAGCAGTTGCTGGACTGGGAGGTCGTGAAGGAGAGACTGGGCACCTACCTGGTCGAGGTCGGCCTGTGCGAGGAGGGCGAGACCGTACGGATTCGACGCGGTCTCCTTCCGCCGGCAGCTTCAGGACAAGCTCACCGCGGCTGCCGCGGCGGCGGACGCCGGGTACCCGGACAACGAGGGCCTGGTCATCGATCCGGAGACCGGCATCCCGTCGCTGAAGCCGCACCGCTCGGAGGGACAGCGGCCCTCGGCGAGGCGCCTGGAGCAGGAGATCAAGGCCCGGATGCCGGAGCGGTCCCTCATGGGGATCGTGGCCCGGACCGCGTACTGGGTGGACTGGTGGCAACGCTTCGGCCCGGCGTCCGGCAACGAGCCGAAACTGGACGATCCCTTCGGCCGCTACGTGCTCACCACCTTCGTCAAGGGCACCAACATGGGCCCGTAGGAAGCCGCCCGGCACATCCCCGGAGTCTCCGGCCACGAGCTGGCGTACACGGCGAACCGGCACTTCTCCATCGTGCTGCTGAACGAGGCCATCGCCGACCTGGTCAACGCGCACGCCCGCCTGGACATCTCCCAGGCGTGGGGCTACGGCACCACGGTGGCCGCCGACGGCACCCACATGGACACCTACCTCGACTACCTGCTCGCCGAGACGTCCGTCCGGTGCGGCAAGCCGGGCGGGATCGCCTACCACCACATCTCCGACACCTACGTCGCGCTGTTCACGCACTTCATCCCGTGCGGGGTGTGGGAGGCCGTCTACATCATCGAGGGCCTGCTGAAGAACTCCTCCGAGGTCAAGCCCACCACCGTGCACGCGGACACCCAGGGCCAGTCCCAGCCGGTGTTCGCGCTCGCGCACCTCCTGGGCTTCGATTCATGCCCAGAACCAGGAACTGGAAGGGCCTGACCTTCTACCGGCCCAGCAAGACCACCGAGTACGTGCACATCGACGCCCTTCGGCGAGGTGGCGAAGAACGTCATCGACTGGGACCTGATCGAGTCCCAGTTCCGGCACCTGATGAAGGTGGCCGTCTCCGTACGCGAGGGGACGATCTCCTCGTCCACGCTGCTCAAGCGGCTGCGCTGGGGCTCCAAGAGGAACGCCACCTACGCCGCCTTCCGCGAGGTCGGCCGCGTGATCCGCACCGTCCAGCTACTGCGCTACCTCTGTGATCCGGCGCTTCGCCGACGGGTGACCGCGGCGACGAACAAGACCGAAGCATTCAACGGCTTCTCGCAGTGGATCGGCTTCGGCGACCGCGGCGTCATCGCGGACAACGACCCGGTCGAGCAGGAGAAGGCGATGAAGTTCAACGCCCTGCTCACCGACGCGGTCATTTTTCACAACGCCCTGGACATCGCGGAGATCGTGCGGCAGCTGCTGGAAGAGGGCTGGACGATCGAACCGGAGGACCTGGCCCACGTCTCGCCGTACCTGACCGAGCACGTCAACCGGTTCGGCGAATACTCCACGCATGAGCTCGGCATCCAGCCCGACGCGTACGACCCGAAGCTGGACGTCGACTTCACCCAGCTCCGCGAGCGGGACCTGACCGCCGCCGGTCTCGGCCAGGCCGCCTGAGCCGGCGTCGGGCGGGTCGGCATCATCAGGGTCATGCACGAGACGCGCGAGCTCACCGAGGACGAGGTGAACGACCTCCTCGACGGCGAGGGCCGCGACGCCGGGAAGGACGGCGTCTACGAGTGGGTGAGGTGAACGTGCCAGGCGCCCGGTGTGGGGCCGTTACTCTCCCCACCCGGGCGCCGGGCACGTACGGGCGGGGAGAGGTGCCGGCCTGCCGGATTCTGATGGGCTTCCGGGTCGGGTCTACCGTTCGCGCGGGTGGGAGTGCAGGCGGAAGAGGTAGGCGGCGGCCGGGTGGGTGTAGGCGGTGCCTCTGCCCGTGGCATGGAGTTGTTCGCGGGTGGGGTGGGGCGGGCGCTTGGGCTGCAGGTAGCAGTCGAGATCGTCGGTGGTGAGGCGGTAGCGGCCGGAGCGGTGGTGGAGGACGGCGGCGAGCCGGTAGCGGGGGTCGAGGTGGGCGAGGCCGGCGTCGGCGTGGCTGTTGTTGGCCAGGAGCCAGCCCCCTGGGCGCAGGCAGCGGGTGGCGTGTTCGGAGACGGGGCCCGCATACAGGGAGATCACCAGGTCCCACTCGGCCGCGGGCAGTTCCGCGAGGGTGCGGGTGTAGTCGCCCGGCACGAACGCGATGCGGGGCTGCTCGGGGTACTGCTTGTGCCGGGTGGCCAGGCTGGTGGCATCAGGGCCCTGGAAAGCCTTGCGGGCGCGGGCGTCGGCGTCGAGGTAGGTGACGTCGGGCCAGATGTAGGAGGGGGCGAGGTCGAGGTAGCTGCCGGGGTACAGGCCGCGACGGGCTCCGGTGTGGGCGGCGACGGCCTGGTAGAGGGCAGTGCGGTCACCGATGCGGTCGATGTAGTCGGTGAAGTGCTGCTCGGTCACGGAGTGCTCCGGTGGGGGCTGCGGGGCGGTCAGGCCGGGTGGGCGAAGTGGATGGTGTCGGCGGCTCTGGCGGCGTTCTTGGCGCCTTGTTCCCATGCGGTGGTGAGGTCCCCGGCGGCGTACGGACGGGGAAGGCAGGTCTGCCTGTCGGCACCGACGGTGACGAGTCGGCCGGCATGGAGGGTCAGGCCGATAGGCAGCCGGAATTCGCGGCGGGAAGAGAGCCCCGGTTCTCGGCCGATACGGGGCGGCCTGCCAATCCTGGCTGCAAGCGCCCCGCGGTCTGCGGGCCGGTTTCGCTGGAACTCGCCGGTTGCCGCGCCGTCGTCCCGGTCTGGACGCCACGCTTGCGCTGCCGTGGATGGGCGCATCGGCCGGCGACCTCGCCCATCCCACGGCCCTCGCCCAGGGGAAGGGCCTGTACCTGGGGTGCGGCGCTGGCGGCAGCGCCGCGGCGTTGGCCGGGCGAGGTCGGCGTCTCACCGGCGTGCTGTCCCTGTGCGGCTCAGGCCAGGTGGGCGAAGTGGATGGCGTCGGCGGCGGCGCTTCCGGCGGTGACGGCGGGGACGACTCCCTGTTCCCAGGTCTGGCCGGTCAGGTCTCCGGCGGCGTAGAGGCCGGGGATGCTGGTCTGGCGGCCGTCGTCCACGGTGACGTAGCCGTCGCTCAGGGCCAGGCCGTGCTCCGCGACCAGGCGCTCGACGAGCGGGACCTGCCGCTGCGGCTGGGGCCAGAGCAGGGTCTGGCGCTTGAGGAGGGTGCCGTCGGCCAGCTCCACGGCGTGCAGGTCGCCGTCGGTGTGGTGCAGGCGGGTGATCTCGCCCTGGACGAGGTCGCTGCCCTCCTCGCGCAGGCTGCGGCGCAGGTCGTCGGCGCCGGGCAGGGAGGGCGGGGCGATGGCGATGGTGTCGCCGGTCCAGGCGCGGAAGGCGGTGGCGGCCATGCCGAGGTAGCGGGGGTCGTCGGCGACCAGGGCCCAGGTGCGGTCGGCGTTCTCCTCGCCGATGCAGAAGGGGCAGTGGATCACCGTGCGGCCCCAGCATGCGGCGAAGCCGTCCACGCCGTCGGGGTGCTGGTCGATGACGCCGGTGGCCAGGATGACGTTCCGGGCCCAGGCGGTGGTGCCGTCGTCGGTGCGTACGGTGAAGCCGTCGCCGGGCAGCGGGGTGATCTCGCTGACCGTGGCGTCGAGCCGCTGGGCCAGGCCGTAGCGGTCCAGCTCCTCCCAGGCGCGGGAGCGCAGCTCGCCGGGGGTGGCCCCCTCCAGGCCGATCAGGCCGTGCACACCGCGGGAAGCGGCGTTGCGGGGCGGGGCGGGGGACTCGATCACCAGGGAGCGGCAGCGGTAGCGGGTCAGGGCCTGCGCGGCCGTCAGGCCGGCGGGCCCGCCACCGATGATCGCGGTGTCGTACTGGGCGGTGGTGTCCATGAGATGCCTCCGAAGGGACTTGACGGAATCGAATGACCAGCGGTCATATTACTGACCAACGGTCATTCGATCGATCTCATTCCCACTGGAGGAAATGTGACCCACACCACCGGCCACGCTTGCCACGCGCACGACAGCTCCCACACCCACGGGCCCGGGGCCGCCTCGCACCCGGACTTCGCATGGGACGACCTCTACACCGGCGACGGCAGCGACACCGCCGACCCCGACCTGGCGCTCCTCGCCCCCGCCGACGACCTCCCCCCAGGCAGGGCCCTCGACCTGGGCTGCGGCGCCGGCGGCAACGCCCTCGCGCTCGCCGCACGCGGCTGGCGCGTCACCGGCGTGGACCTCGCTCCCCGTGCCATCGCCTCCACCCGCGCCAGCGCCTGCGCCCGCGACCTGGACGACCGGGTGGATCTGGCCGTCGCCGACAGCGCCGTCTGGCAGCCTGAGACCACCTACGGCTTCGCCCTCAGTTCCTACGCGCTGCCGCCCCGCGGACCCGCCCGCACCGCGACCCTCGCCACTCTGGCCGCCGCCCTCGCCCCGAGCGGGATCCTGGCCCTCGGCGAATGGGACGAGGAAGCCTGCGACTGGGGAAAGCCCGGCGATCTCGCCACCCTCGCCGAGCTGACCGAAGCCCTCACCGGCCTCGGCCTGGACATCGTGCGCGCCGAACGGCAGGTCGTACCGCGCATCCAGCACCCTAGCGAGGACCACGCGGTCGTCGTCATCGCCCGCAAACCGCTTGACACCCTGGACTCCGCAGGCTGACCGACCACCGGTCAGTCAGTCACCTGACGACGGAGGAGGGACCGTGCCCGCGGACCAGTCCGCCCCCGCCAAGCCCACCGGCCGCTTCCAGCCGCCGGACGTCCGGCGCCGCCAGATCCTGGACGCCACGGCCGCGCTGCTGGCCGACGGCTACGAGGCCGTGACCATCAGCAAGGTCGCCGCCCGCGCCGGAGTCGCCAAAGGCACGGTCCAAGGTCGTCGACGACGACATGGCCGACTACGCCCGCAGCCTGCGGGCCAACGGCGGACCCGTCCCCGAGATCGCCCGCAAGCTCGTCATCACCTCCGGCAAGAACCAGGGCCAGCGCCCCTCGGTCGCCACCGTCTACCGCATACTTGCCGAGGATGAAGCGGAGAGCTGAACAGTCATCAGGGCTTCAAGATCAACTCATTGCCCCTTTGACCCGTACCTCGGCGATACCCCACGGGGAGCACGCGGAGGAGAGTGCGCCGGTGGTCCCGGGCCGCACCCCGTGGCACGCCTTGCCGGGCCGTCGTCAGCGCTCGTGCCAGGCCTCGTGGTCGCGGTGCGGCTCGCCGGTGTACGGGCGCTCCCCGTCCGAACCACCCAGCTCCGCCGTGAGTTCCTTCACCAGCTGGACGAGGTCCGTGGGACGGTCCGGGGTCCACCAGTCGCCGAGCAGTTTCGCCAGGGACTCCTCCCGTGCCTGCGCCAACTTCGCCGCCACCGCTTCCCCCTCCTCGGTGAGCATCAGCTGGATCCCCTCCCGCCGGGCCAGACGGCGCTCCTCCACCTGGCGCGACGCCTCGGTGATCGTCTTGATCGGAACCGGGGTGGCGTCCGCGAGCCGCGAGGGTTCGACAGAGCCCTGCCGCTTGATGCGGAGCAGCAGCCAACTCGCCGCCGGGAGCAGGTCGAGACCGGCCTTCCTGGTGATCTTGACGTAGATCATCTTCCGCCCCTCCCGCGAGCCGAGCACCGACAGGGCGCGGGCGCACTCGTCGTAGGAGGAGCGCTGGACCGGGTTGGCGGCGAGCGTCTCGCTGCCCTCGGGTGCGGTGACCGAGCCGCGCAGCGCGTCCTCCTTGAGGAACCAGGCGACGACGAAGGCGATGCAGACGACCGGGGCCGCGTAGAGGAAGACGTCGGTGATCGACGTCGCGTACGCGTCCAGGACGGCGGGACGCAGCTGCGGCGGGAGTTGGTCGAGGGCCCGCGGGTCGGCGGCGAGCTCTCCCGCCCCCGTGCCGGGTGGAAGTGGGTGCCCGGCCAGCACTGCGGCAAGTTCGTGGCTCAGGCGGTTGCTGAAGAGCGCGCCGAAGACGGAGACGCCGAACGAGGCGCCGATGGAGCGGAAGAAGGTCGCACCGGAGGTGGCGACGCCGAGGTCGGCATAGCTGACGGAGTTCTGCACGACCAGGATCAGGACCTGGATCACCAGCCCGAGCCCGGCCCCGAAGACGAAGAAGTAGACGCTCGTCTCCCAGGCGCTCGTGGACGGTGTCAGCTGGTGGAGCAGCAACAGTCCTACGGCGGTCACGGCGGTTCCGGCGATCGGAAAGACCTTCCAGCGACCCGTGCGGCTGACGATCTGGCCCGACAAGGTGGAGGTGAGCAGCAGACCGATCACCATCGGCAGCATGTGCACCCCGGACATGGTCGGAGTGATGCCCTGGACGATCTGCAGGAACGTCGGCAGGAAGACCAGCGCGCCGAACATCGCGAAGCCCACGATGAAGCTGATGACGGCGACGAGGGTGAAGGTGCGGATCCTGAACAGCCGCAGTGGCAGTACGGGTTCGGCCGCTCGCCGCTCCGTCAGGACGAACGCCACGAGGAGCACGACTCCGGCCGCCGCGAGGGCGATGATCTGCGGCGAACCCCAGGGCCAGCTGGTGCCGCCGAGCGAGGCGACGAGGACCAGGCACGTGGCGACCGCGGCGATCAGGATCGTACCGAGGTAGTCGATGGTGTGCCGCGCGCCCCGCGATGGGATGTGGAGCACCGCGGCGATCACGAAGAGCGCGACGATGCCGATGGGCACGTTGATGTAGAACACCCACCGCCAGCTGAGGTGTTGGGTGAACAGCCCGCCGAGCAGCGGCCCCAGCACGCTGGTCGCACCGAAGACCGCACCGAACAGCCCCTGGTACCTGCCGCGTTCGCGCGGGGAGACGATGTCGCCGACGATCGCCATCGACAGCACCATCAGGCCTCCGCCGCCGAGTCCCTGGAGCGCACGGAAGCCGATGAGCTGCCCCATGTCCTGTGCGATACCGCAGAGCACCGAGCCGACGAGGAAGATGACGATCGCGGTCTGGAAGAGCTTCTTTCGACCGTACTGGTCGCCGAGCTTGCCCCACAGCGGGGTGGCGGCGGTGGCTGCCAGGATGTACGCGGTGACGACCCACGAGAGGTGCTCCAGTCCACCGAGCTCGCTGACGATGGTCGGCAGGGCGGTGGAGACGATCGTCTGGTCGAGCGCGGCGAGCAGCATGCCGAGCAGCAACGCGCTGATGGCGACGAGAACGGTCCGGCGGCTGCGTCCCTCACCCGGTACCGGGCCCGGGCCGAGGGCCGGGCGGCTGACTTCCTGCGCCATGGAGTGCTCCTAGGTCCGCAGTACGCTCGTCTGCTCCTCCCATCGTGGGCGTTGTGTCCTGTTCTGGCCCGCCGAAGGGGGACGCGCTGGGGCGGGCCGCGGGCAGGGCTGCATAATCGCAGGCAGCTCAAGGGAGGGGACCCAGGATGACGGGACGTACATGTCCTGAATGCGGTACGCAGGCGGACGCGGACGGTAGATCCGCTCCGGGCCGCGGGCACACCTGCTCCTGTGCGTACACGACGGGCCCGCAGCACTACGATCAGCTGCACGTCAGGCCCTACATGGCCGCCCCACCGCAGCACCAGGGGGATCCGGCGCCCCTGGGGGACGGCGCGCCCCCCGCCCCGGGGCCGCCCGCCGCGGACGGCCCCGGCGGCTACGGAGCGCACGGGTTCGGAGCGGGCGGGTTCGGAGCGGGCGGCTACCCGTCCCACCCCTACGGGACAGGCGACGACGTCACCGCCCCCCTCCCGGCCGTGGGCGCGGCTGCCGACACGGGAACAACCGCCCCTGACGCGCCGTACGGAGCGGGCACCCCGGGTGACGTCGGGGCGACCGCGCCCCTCCCGGTCGCCGCACCCGCCGAACTCGACCACACAGCCACCGCACCCGGGTACCCAACTACACACGCCGCCCCGGGGGACCCGGTCCGCACCCCCGAGGTCGTGCACGACACCTACGAGACCTACGAGGTCGTGCGCGACGGCACCGGGAGGAGCGGACGGCGCCGGAGGGCCGAGGACGGCAGGCGGCGCCGCGGTGTCGCGACACTGGCCACCGCCGCCTCCGTCATCGCCGTTCTGGGCACGGTCGCGTTCGCCGCGGGACTGCTCACCCGCGACGACGGCAAGGACCGGGCCGCTCCCGATCTGGAGAGCCCCGCGCCGTTCCTGTCCGCCGGTCCGACCGTCCGCCCTTCGCTGTCCGTCTCCCCGACCGAACGTGAGTCCGCCGCCGATCCGAAGGCTCCGACGGCGACCGCCGACGCCTCCGAGACCGCCGCCGGCCTCGCCGTCCCCTCCGTCACGTCCCGTGCAACGGCGACGGCCCAGGGCTCCTCGCGGCCCCCGTCGGCGTCCGGCCAGGCCCCGACCGGTCTGGGACCGGGCGACAACGGACCCGACGTCTTCGAACTCCAGGCACGCCTGGAGCAGGTGTGGCTCTACGACGGGCCGTTCAACGGCCGCTACGACGACCGCGTGGAGTCCGCCGTGGCCGACTACCAGGCTTCCCGGGGCATCGACGGCGACCCGGAGGGCTTCTACGGCCCCGAGACGCGCGCGGCACTGGAAGTCGAGACGGACGACCCGTACGCCGGTCAGGGTGGCAAACACGGCGGCCGGGGCCACTGAGGCTGCTCCGGACGCTCTGGAGGACCCACGTCGCCCTTCCGGCCGGCACCGCTGATGAAAGCCCTAAGAGAGAAGGCGTGAAGAAGGCCGCCACTCCGATGTCACGGTTCGGGCCGCTGCGTCGTCCACCTGGTGCACTGGCTTCACTCAGGCATCAGGGAAGGGCGAGCACGAATGAACCAGACCATCCTGGTCACGGGCGGCAGCGGAAATCTGGGGAGTCACGTCGTCGACCGGCTCACCGGTCAGGGCCGGGAGGTGAGGGTGCTGTCCCGCCACCCGAGGAGCGGTGCGGGGACGTCGGCGGCCGACTGGTCGATCGGGAACCTGTCGACGGGCGAGGGCCTTGATCGTGCTCTCGACGGGGTGGGCACCGTCGTCCATTGCGCCACGGACGGCCGCACGCCGGACGGTGACGTCCAGGCCACGCGCAATCTGCTGGAGGCCGCGGCGCGCGCCGACCGTCCGCACGTGGTGTACGTGTCGATCATCGGCGTCGACCGCCACCCGCTGCCGTACTACCGGGCCAAGCACCGGACGGAGCAGGTGGTCCGTGACTCGGGACTGCCGTGGACGGTCCTCCGCGCCGCGCAGTTCCACGACCTGGTCCACTTCGTGCTGTACCAGGCGGCTCGACTGCCGCTCATGCCCGTCCTCGCAAGAACCCGTTTCCAGAGCATCGACGTGGCCGATGTCGCCCGCCGGACGGCGGATCTCGCCGTCGGTGACGCCCAGGGGCGTGTGGCGGACCTCCCCGGACCGCAGACCCTGACGATGGCGGAGATGGCCCGGATCTACTTGCGCGTCACCGGGAGACGGCGGCTGGTCGTCCCGCTCCTGCTGCCCGGGAAGGTCGTGGGAGCGTACCGCCGGGGGCTGCACCTGGCACCGGAACCGCTTCCGGGCGGCCGGACCTTCGAGGACTTCCTCCGCGACCGACCGGAGCTGAAGATCCCCGAGGCGGCCCGCAGGAAGGCCCGCTGAGGTGGGGACGGGAGTCCGCGGAGTGCCCCGAGCGCGGCGGCGGCACCTGCCGGGGAGGCACCGTGGCTTGGCCGGGAGAGCTGGCCGGACCTGACCCCCGGACCTCCACGCGCGGCAACCCCACCCCCCGCTGGCGCCGACCGACTCTGTTTTGTATGGTTGAGGAACAAAGTGGTTCCCGCTCGCACCTCCCTGACCGGCGGGCGGGAACCGCTCTGACCTCTTCCCTCCTCTGGAGCCCGCCGATGCCGGCCGACGCCGCCCCGTCCGCACTGACCGCCCGCGCCCTCCTGCTCGACATGGACGGCACCCTCGTCAACTCGGATGCCGTCGTGGAACGGGTCTGGGCGCGCTGGTCCGTCGAGCACGGCCTGGATCCGCACGAGACGCTCAAGGTCGTCCACGGCCGCCAGGGCTACGCCACCATGGCGGCCCTGCTGCCCGACCGGCCGATGGAGGAGAACCACGCGGAGAACCGCACGCTCCTCGCCCAGGAGACCGCCGACCTGGACGGCGTCGTCCCGATCGCCGGAGCCCCCGCCTTCATGAACGCACTGTCCGCGCTGCCGCACGCCCTGGTCACCTCGGCCGACGAGGCCCTCGCCCAGGCCCGGATGAAGGCCGCCGGGCTGCCGATGCCCGGCGTGCGCGTCACCGCGGAGCTCGTCGGCGCGAGCAAGCCCGACCCTGAGGGCTTCCTCAAGGGAGCCGCCGAGCTGGGCTTCGCACCCGCCGACTGCGTGGTCTTCGAGGACTCCGAGGCCGGCATCACGGCCGCCCGTGCCGCCGGGATGCGCGTCGTCGGCGTCGGTCCCCGCGCAGCCGCCTTCGGGCCGGACGTCCACGTCGAGGACCTCACCCGGCTGCAGGTGGCACGCGGCGAGGACGGGACCATCACCCTCGCTTTCGGCTGACCGCCCCGCCTCACAACCCCCGCGTCGGGACGCCTCGCACCGGCGGGGCGCCCGTAGCAGCGAACAACCCCACCGGCGAAGCACGACATCGGCGGGACTCTGCGTCGACTCCTCGGCTCCTCGACCCATTGACCTAATGCCCCAATGACTCAATGACTCAATGACTCAATGACCCATCGACGAAGCGCCCCACACCGACAGGACGCGAGGTCCGATCAGTGCGAAGCGTTCCCGTCCCCGCACCCGCTCAGCCCGCGACCGCCCCGTACAGGCTGAACCCCGCGAGCGCCAGCATGAGCGCCGCCGCCACCTTGGTGATCAGCCTCAGCGGTACGTACTTCGTCAGCGCCCTACCGCCCACGATGCCGAGGCCCGCGACCGTCCACAGCGCCAGCACCGCACCCAGCCCCACCGAGAGCGGGTCGTCGTAGCGGGCGGCGAGGTTCGCGGTCATGATCTGCGTCAGGTCACCGAACTCCGCGACGAGGACGAGCATGAACCCCGCTCCGGAGACCCTCCAGAAGGACTGGTCGGCCGGGGCTTTGATCGCCTCCTCACCCTCGTCGTCCTTCTTCAGCAACAGCATCGCGGCGCCCGCGAGGAACAGCAGGCCGACGACCGCCTCGACCAGGCGGTGCGGCAGCAGGGTCAGCACGCTGCCTGCGGCGACGGCGAGGGCGACGTGCACGACGAACGCCGCCGCGACCCCGGCGAAGACATAGGGAGCCCGGTAGCGCGTCCCGAGCATCAGTCCGGCCAGGGCCGTCTTGTCGGGGAGTTCGGCGAGGAAGACGACGCCGAAGGCGATCGCCAGGACGGTGAAGCTCAGCACGGGTGGGGTTTCCCCTATCGGTAGGGCACCGCCGTACCGAGGGACCTCATGCTCCGGGGGTCGCTTCGGCTCGGCAGCGCCATGCACGGTCATGGATCACTGCTGGCCGAAGGTCTCGCTGGCGGGCCGCGCCGGCGGCCGCCTCCGGGCGCCGGCCGAGCGAGCTCGGCAGTATGTCGACGTTCCGGCGAAGAGCTACTCCCCTTCTGCTTCCCCCAGGGTACGGGACGCCCGAAACGAGTCCGCCCGAGGCCCAGGACCGACCGCGGACCCCTCAGTGCCGGTGCAGCAGCCCGCGCGCCACCAGCTCCAGCACGAGCGCCACCGCGATCGACTGCACCGCCATCAGCGCCACCAGGACGAACAGCTGCACGGCACCGGCCTGGAGCGGTGACGCGCCACCGAGCAGCATCCCGACGAAGGCCCCGGGGAGGGTGACCAGCCCCACGGTCCTGGTCTGGTCCAGCCCCGGCAGCAGGGCGTCGGACGCTGCCTCCCGCGCCACCAGCATCCGGGCGTCCCGGTCCGGTAGGCCGATCGCCATCGCGGCCTCCGCCTCCCCGTGCCGCGTCGCGAGTTCGTCGAGCGCCCGCCGTCCGGCGAGGACGGTCGCGGTGAGCGCCCCGCCGATCAGGATGCCGGTGACCGGGATGAGCGCGATGCCCTTGACCGGCACGATCCCGGTGAGCAGCAGCACGACGACGACGGGCACGACGCCTGCGGCGATCGGCAGGGCCGTGCGCCACCACGTGTCGTTCGGGGTGATGCGGCGGCCCGCGGTGCGTACCGCGATGGCGTACATCACCAGGAGGAAGGCGAACAGCAGAAGTGCGTGGCGGACCGCCCACCCGATCACCAGGGAGACCGCCGCGAGCTGCACCGCGGCGCGCAGGCCGGCGACGACGATCGCACGGGAACGCGACCGACCGAGTTGAGCCACGGCGGCCACCGCGGCGGCGACGGCGAGCAGTACGGCGAGAACCACCCCGAACGCGACATTCACGGTGAGCAGCACGCGCCAACCCTAAGTCGACCGCGGTGAATTGGCAGGGCATCAGCCCTTGATGTGACGTGCTCATGTCGCAACCCTGTTACCTGGCGCCCATCCCCGAGCAACCTGGCGCCGCCACCATGGCCGGGCCACAGCACTCGAACCGGCCAAACTCCCCCCACTCCACAGGAGTTCGCATGTCAGGTATCTACGCGCGTCGTGCGTCCCGGGCCACTGTGCTCGCCGCGTCCGCCGCGCTCGCCTGCGCCACCACGCTGCTCACCGCCCCCGCGGCCGAGGCCGCCCCGCCCACCCCCGTCAGCGCCGCCACGGCCCGTAGTTACCTCGGCCGGCTGACCGTCAAGGCGGAAGGTTCCTCCACCGGGTACAGCCGCGACAAGTTCCCGCACTGGATCACCCAGTCGGGCGCCTGCAACACGCGCGAAGTCGTCCTCGATCGCGACGGAACGAACGTCGTCCAGAACTCCAGCTGTGCGGCGGTCAGCGGCAGCTGGTACTCGCCCTATGACGGCGCGACCTGGACCGCGGCCTCCGACGTCGACATCGACCACGTCGTCCCGCTGTCCGAGGCCTGGCGCTCGGGCGCCGGCTCCTGGACCACCGCCTCGCGCCGGGCCTTCGCCAACGACCTGACCCGTCCACAGCTGATCGCTGTGACGGACAACGTCAACCAGGCCAAAGGCGACAAGGACCCGGCCGAGTGGCTGCCGTCGCGCACCGACTACCGCTGCACGTACGCACGCATGTGGGTGCACGTGAAGTACTACTGGCAGCTGTCGGTCGACTCGGCGGAGAAGTCCGCCCTGCAGTCCATACTCAACGGCTGCTGACGCCCGAGGGTCGCGGGAGCTCGACGAACGTCGGTGCAGCCTGCCGCCGGATCAACGTCCCGGCGGCAGGCGGCACGGCCGTCCGGCCTCGCCGCGCGGTGGGCCGCCGCTGCCGCCTCCGAAGCCTTCCGACCAGCGCCGCGCCGGTGCTCGCGGCCCCCGGAACCGCGCTACTCTCCCCCGTCGTTCCGTACGGTACGACGGGCCACGGAGGAGGGCACATGGCAGCCGGATTGCGCCTGGGACCGCTACTGCGGTACGTCGACTGGGAGACCGGGGACCACGCGACCGTGTGGATCGAGGCCGACCGGCCGTGCACGGCCGAGGTGCGGTGCACGGGGGCTCCCCTCGGGCACGGCGGGGACGAAGCGGGCGGCTCGGCGCACACCTTCCAGGTCGAGGGCCACCACTACGCCCTCGTCCCGGTGACCGGCCTCACCCCCGGTTCCTCGACCGCCTACGAAGTGCTGCTGGACGGCCGTCGCGTGTGGCCGCTCGACGGTTCCCCCTTCCCGCAGAGCACGATCCGCACCCCGGCGGTGCCCGCCGACGGGGTGCGGATCTCCTTCGGCTCCTGCCGCTGGGCCGCGCCGCCCGCCGGCGAGCACGACCCGGTCGGCCCCGATGCATTGGACAGCCTCGCCGCCCGACTGGCTGCCGACCCCGCCGCCGACCGCCCGGACGTGCTGGTGCTGATCGGGGACCAGGTGTACGCGGACGAGACGTCCAAGGCGACCCGTCGCTGGCTCGCCGCCCGCCGCGATCTGCGCGAACCCCCCGGCGCGGAGGTCGCGGACTACGAGGAGTACACCCGGCTGTACGACGAGTCCTGGGCGGACCCCGAAGTCCGCTGGCTGCTCTCCACCGTGCCCAGCCTCATGATCTTCGACGACCACGACGTGATCGACGACTGGAACACGAGCGCCTCGTGGCTGGCGGAGATGCGGGCCACGGCGTGGTGGCGCGAGCGGGTGCTCAGCGGGCTGATGTCCTACTGGGTCTACCAGCACCTGGGGAACCTCTCCCCCGCCGAGCTCGACGCGGATCCCCTCTACACGGCCGTGCGCAGCAGCCCCGACGGGACGGACGCACTGCGGCAGTTCGCCGCTGCGGCGGACGCGGACCACCCCGCCGACCAACCGGTCGACCTGCCCGGCCAACCGGTCGACCTGCCCGGCGGCCCGGCTTCCGACCCGGCCGCCGACCGACGCGGGGGCCACTCCGCGCCGCAACGGCTCGGCACGCCGCCGCCCGTCGGATTCCGCTGGAGCTACCGGCGCGACTTCGGCAGGACCCGGCTGCTGATGGTGGACACCCGGGCGGCCCGGGTGCTCGACGAACAGAACAGGTCCATGCTCCACGAGGACGAGGAGCAGTGGCTGCGCGACCAGGCGCTGGAGGCGCACGGCTCGTACGACCACCTCCTGATCGGCACGTCACTGCCCTGGCTCCTGCCGCCGCTGATCCATGACCTCGAGAGCTGGGACGCCGCCCTGTGCCGCGGCAGCCGCGGGGCGCGCTGGGCGCGATTCGGTGAGGACCTGCGCAGGGGCGCCGATCTGGAGCACTGGGCGGCGTTCCCGGAATCGTTCGAGAGGCTCACCGGACTGATCACCGAGGCAGGCAGCGGCCCGGCGGCCCCGGCAACGGTGTGCGTACTGTCCGGGGACGTTCACCATGCGTACGTGGCGGAGCCCGAGTGGCCGGACGGTGCGCCGGACGCCCGGGTGTTCCAGCTGACCTGCTCCCCCCTCCACAACGCGATCCAGTCGACGGTCCGGGTCGCTTTCCGTTTCGGATGGAGCCGTGCGGGTCGGCGGCTCGGACGGGCACTGCTCCGGCACGGGCGGATCGGCCGGCCCGGCTTCCGGTGGCGCCGGGGCGGAGGGCCGTGGTTCGGCAATCACCTCATGACGCTCGAACTGATCGGGCGTTCCGCGGAGCTCCGGCTTGACCGGGCGCGGGCGGGCGACGGCCGGACCGGCGCGCGACGCACTGCCGCCGGGGCTACCGGCCGCGCCGGCGGTGACGGCAACGGTGACCTGCGCGGCGGCGATGGCCGCACCAGATGGATCACGGGCGGACGGACCACGGGCGGACGGGCGGAACGTACCGGTTCACGTCTTGTGAACGTGGACAGGCGGAGCCTGGCGAAAGGCCCGTAGGGCCCCTCCACAGCGGAGAACGATCCTCACACGAGCACCACCGTCTCCCCACACGACGACGGCATGATGAGGCGGACGATCCGCTTCCCGTACGCCACCCCGGGAGACCGTGTGTTGTCCGTGCCGTCCACAGCTCCGCACGCCATGGCCCTGGTCGGCGCCGGCCCCCGCGGCACCTCGGTACTCGAACGGCTCTGCGCTTCCGTGCCCGAACTGGCCCCGGACACCCCCCTGACCGTGCACGTCGTCGACCCCGCGCCGGCCGGCGCCGGGCGCGTGTGGCGCACCGACCAGCCGGCCGAGTTGCTGATGAACACCGTCGCCTGCCAGGTGACGGTGTTCACCGACGCGAGCGTCCTCTGCGACGGACCCGTACGGCCGGGCCCGAGCCTCTACGAATGGGCCGCCGCACACACGTCAGAGACGTTCGGTCCCGACGACTACCCCACTCGCGCCTGCTACGGGCGCTATCTGGCATGGGCGTTCCGCGAGGTCGTCGGCTCCGCCCCGGAGTCCGTGCGGGTGGAGGTCCACCGGGCTCGTGCGGTAGGTCTCGACGAGGCCGAGGACGGCCTGCAGCAACTGGCCCTGGACAACGGCACAGTGCTGGCCGGGCTGAGTGCGGTGGTGCTGGCCCAGGGCCATCTGCCGGTCGCCCCGGGGGCGACGGCGGCCCTGCACGACGCCCATGCCGCGCGCCACGGGCTGCGCCACTTCGCCCCGGCCAGTCCTGCCGAGCTCGACCTCTCGTCGATCGCCCCGGGCGAGGCGGTCCTGTTGCGCGGCCTCGGCCTGAACTTCTTCGACCATCTGGCACTGCTCACGACGGGCCGCGGCGGGACGTTCGTCCGCGAGCAGGACCGCCTGGCGTACGTGCGCTCGGGGCGCGAACCCCGGTTGTACGCCGGATCGCGGCGCGGCGTTCCGCACCGCGCGCGCGGGGACAACGCGAAGGGTGCCTCGCAACGGCACCGCCCCCGGGTGCTCACTCCCGATCTGATCGCGCTCTTCCGCCGCCGCGCGGAGGCCGGCGACCCGCCGGACTTCCTCGCCGAGGTCTGGCCGCGCATCGCGAAGGAGGTGGAGACGGTCTACTACGAGGCGCTGCTCTGCACGCGCGCCGGCCGCGGGGCCGAGTTCCGGGCCCGGTTCCGCGCTCGGTTCCTCGCCGTGCCGTACGGCGGCGCGGCGGAGGACGCCGTCCTGGAGGCGTACGGATGTCCGGCGTCGGAGCGCTGGTGCTGGGAGCGGATCTCCCGACCGGCCGCCGGGCAGCGCTTCACGGGTCCCGGAGCGTTTCGCAACTGGCTTCTCGGCCATCTGCACGAGGACGCGGAGCACGCGGCGCTGGGCAATGTGGACGGCCCGGTCAAGGCCGCCCTCGACGTCCTGCGGGACGTGCGGAACGAAGTGCGGAAGATCGTCGACCATCGCGGGCTCTCCGGGCCGTCCCGGCGCGACCACCTGGACCGCTGGTACACGCCGCTGAACGCCTTCCTCTCCATCGGCCCACCGCGCCGCCGCATCGAGGAGATGGCCGCGTTGGTCGAGGCGGGGGTGCTGGAGGTCGTCGGCCCGCGGATGACCGTACGGGCGGAGCACGGGTTGTTCGTCGCCGAGTCCCCGGACGTCCCGGGCTCGGGGGCGGTCGCGAGGACGCTGATCGAGGCGCGCCTGCCGGAACCGGACCTACGGCGCACGCGTGACGAGTTGCTCGCCCGGCTGCTGCGGACGGGGCAGTGCCGTCCGCATCGGATCGACGGCTACGAGACGGGTGGACTGGACGTGACGGAACGGCCGTACCGCCTGGTCGACCGTCAGGGCCGGCCACACCGACGACGGTTCGCGGTGGGCGTGCCCACGGAAGGGGCCCATTGGGTGACCGCAGCGGGGGCACGGCCCGGTGTGGACTCCGTCACGCTGTCGGACGCGGACGCCGTGGCGCGCGCAGCGCTGGACGTCGTGGCCGGTCGCGGTTCTCATGAAAGGCGATCCATGGCCAAATGTTGAACTTGCAAGTATTGATTAGGCCAGCCTAACTTGGAGGCTCGTCGGTTTCACGTCCCCAGACCGAAGGAGACCCCACACATGGCCACTCGTCGGCTGTCCGCACGACTGGACCTGGCGCAGCCCTATGCGCTCGCCCTGTTCCGCATCGTCATCGGCCTGCTCTTCACCTGCCACGGCGCGCGATCACTGTTCGGCGTCCTCGGCGCCGAGAACGCGGGCGGCCAGGTGGCCGCCGGCACCTGGCCGGGCTGGTACGCGGCCGTCATCGAGCTCGTGGGCGGCAGCCTCGTGCTGATCGGCCTCGGCACACGCGCCGCCGCTTTCGTCGCGTCGGGCGCGATGGCGTACGCGTACTTCACGGTGCACCAGCCCGGAGGGTTGTTCCCGATCCAGAACAACGGCGAAGGATCGGCCCTCTACTGCTGGGCCTTCCTCCTGCTGGTCTTCACCGGGCCGGGGGCCCTGTCGGTGGACCGGCTGCTCGCCGGCCGGAGCGAGGCCGAGCGGACCGGGCGAGGCGACCAGGCGACCACCGCCACCGCATGACGTACCCGACCTGACGTACCCGACGGGGCGGCGGGCGGGCGTAGCGCCGTCGGACGGGGAGCGGTCCCGGCCCCGACGGGCCACGGGCCGGAGGCGCACACACCGGTCCCCGTCCGACAGATCCGGTGCGGCCGGGAGGGGCGATCCACCACGGGATGGGACCGTACGAGACCCCTCGAACCCCGCACCCCCGAAGGCCCTCCGCCATTCGCCGGCAGCGGCCCGCACTCCGCCGCGCCCCCGGCACGCGCGGGGCTCGAAGGGTCACGGCAGATCGAGGCGGGAGCGCGGGGCGACACGGCAGACCGTCGCCGGAACCCCCACGTCGGGGTACGTCCGACTTCACCCCACCCCTGATGATCTCGCTGTGGAGCACGGGCGTACGCTCGGTGGCTGTCATGCCGCCCCTGCCGCTCCCCTGCGACGTCGCGGCGTTGTCACCCAGTGGGGAGTACCCGTGCTCGACAGTGTGGGGTTGCTGACCGCCAGCCCGTGGATCTACGCGGTCGTCGCGCTGTCGGTCCTCCTGGACGTCTTCCTCCCCGTCCTCCCCAGCGGCGTACTCGTGATCACTGCGGCGACGGCGGCGGCCGCCGGATCGACGGCTGTCGGATCGGCGTCGGTCGCAGCGGCCGCCGGACAGGTGCCGCACGAAGTGCCGTCCCTGGTGGCGCTGCTGCTGTGCGCGACGACGGCCTCCGTGCTCGGCGACCTCGTCGCGTACCGCGTGGCCCGGCGCGGAGGCGCGCGCCTGGACCGGGCGATCGCCCGCTCCCGTCGCCTGACCACGGCGCAGGAACGTCTCGGCACCGCGCTGAGCCGCGGCGGCGGACTGCTGGTCGTGATCGCCCGGTTCGCTCCGGCCGGCCGCTCGGTCGTCTCCCTCGGCGCAGGGGCGGCACATCGCAAGGTGAAGGAGTTCCTGCCCTGGTCAGCCCTCGCGGGCATGGCATGGGCGGGCTACAGCGTCGGCCTCGGCTATTTCGGCGGACAGTGGCTGGGGGCGACGTGGGTCGCCCTGGTCGTGTCCCTGATCGCCCTGTTCGGCGCCGGAACCCTCGCGGCCTACGTCATGCGGCCCTACCTTCTTGAGTGCGTCCCGTGAGTTCGCGACTCTGGGACTGCGCGGGTGGGGCAGGGATGGTTTTCATGCTGGCTGCCTCC
>NZ_JBHZCF010000034.1:0-22401 GCF_042755225.1 Streptomyces sp. NPDC059169
GATGCGTTGGCTGCTCACCGTCGGGCGAACGGTCTCCCGGGGACCTCGTTGGCGTGGGGCCTGTGGGCGGAGACCAGCGCACTCTCCGGACACCTCGAGGACGTGGATCTGAAGCGGATGTCGAGGCACGGTCTGCTTCCGTTGTCGACGTCCGAGGCGATGGAACTGTTCGATGCGGCCCCGGCCGCCGGTGAAGCCGTCCTGGGTGTCACCCGCCTCGACGCCGCGGCCCTGCGGCGCCGGTCCGAGGAGCCGCTGCCCATGCTGCGCGGTCTCGTCCCGGCCGTGCCGCGCCGGGCGTCCTCGGGGCGGCACGCGGAGTCGTCCCCGGCGGAGCGGTTGGCGGCGCTGTCGCCGGTCGAGCGGGACGCTGCGCTGGCGGACCTCGTACGGGCGGAGGTGGCCGGTGTACTCGGGCACGCCGACCACACGGCGGTGGACCCCGACAGGGCGTTCCAGGAACTGGGCTTCGACTCGCTCACCGCGGTCGAGCTCCGCAACCGCCTGAACACGGCGACCGGTCTGCGCCTGCCCACCACGCTCGTCTTCGACCACCCCAGCCCGAACGCCCTCGCCGCGCACGTGGCGACCGAGTTCACGGGCCGGTCCGGCGCTACCGGCGGTGGTGCTGCGGCGCCCGCACTCGCTCCCGTCGACGAGCCGATCGCGATCGTGGGGATGGCCTGCCGCTATCCGGGGGGTGTCGGCTCGCCCGAGGACCTGTGGCGGTTGGTCGCCGAGGGCGTGGACGCGGTGACCGAGTTCCCGGTGAACCGCGGGTGGGACGTCGACGACCTCTACGACCCGGACCCGGACCGGACCGGGAAGACCTACACCAAGCGGGGCGGGTTCCTCCACGACGCGGACCGGTTCGACCCGGAGTTCTTCGGGATGTCACCGCGCGAGGCCCTCGCCACCGACCCCCAGCAGCGGCTCCTCCTGCACACCGCCTGGGAGGCGCTGGAGAACGCCGGCATCGTTCCCACCGAACTGCGTGGCAGTCGCACGGGTGTGTTCACCGGTGTCATGTACCACGACTACGGAGTCGGGGCCACCAACGTTCCCGACGACCTGGAGGGTTACCGCGCCGCCGGCATCGCGGGCAGCGTGGCCTCAGGACGGGTGTCCTACACCCTCGGGTGGGAGGGGCCGGCGGTGACGGTGGACACGGCTTGCTCGTCCTCGCTCGTCGCGCTGCACATGGCCGTGAACGCGCTGCGCAGTGGTGAGTGCGATCTGGCGCTCGCCGGCGGTGCCACGGTGATGTCCACGCCGCTGGCGTACGTGGAGTTCTCGCGGCAGCGGGGGTTGTCTGCGGATGGTCGGTGCAAGTCGTTCGCGGCTTCGGCTGATGGGACGGGTTGGTCTGAGGGGGTGGGTTTGTTGTTGGTGGAGCGGTTGTCGGATGCGGTGCGGAATGGGCGTCGGGTGTTGGCGGTGGTTCGGGGTTCTGCGGTGAACCAGGATGGTGCGAGTAATGGTTTGACGGCGCCGAATGGTCCTTCGCAGGAGCGGGTGATTCGGCAGGCGTTGGCTGGTGCGGGGTTGTCGGTTGCGGATGTGGATGTGGTGGAGGCGCACGGTACGGGTACGCGGTTGGGTGATCCGATCGAGGCGCAGGCGTTGCTGAATACCTATGGGCAGGGGCGTGGTGGGGGTCGTCCGTTGTATCTGGGGTCGTTGAAGTCGAACATTGGGCATTCCCAGGCGGCGGCGGGTGTTGGTGGGGTGATCAAGATGGTGGAGGCGTTGCGGCGTGGTGTGCTGCCGAGGACGTTGCACGTGGACGAGCCGTCTCCGCACGTCGACTGGGAGTCGGGTGCGGTGGAGCTGTTGACCGAGGAGAGGGCCTGGCCGGATGCCGGACGCCCGCGCCGCGCCGGGGTGTCCTCGTTCGGCATCAGCGGCACCAACGCGCACGTGATCATCGAGCAGGCTCCCGCAGAGGAGACCGCACAGACCGACGAACCCACCGCCACGCCCCTGCCGGTCATCCCCTGGCTGGTTTCCGGTCGTACGGCCCAGGCGGTGGAGGCTCAGGCGGAACGGCTCGCCGCGTTCGCGGAGTCGCCGGATGCGCCCGATCCGGTGGCGATCGGGCACACACTCGCGTCGAGTCGTGCTGCGTTTGAGCATCGGGCGGTGGTGGTCGGTGGTGATCGGGAGGGGTTGGTGGCCGGGTTGCGGTCGTTGGGTACGGGTGGGTCGACGGCCGGCGTACTGCGGGGTGTGCGGGGTTCCGGTCGTGTTGCGTTTGTGTTTGCGGGGCAGGGTGCGCAGCGGGTGGGGATGGGTCTTGGTTTGTATGGGGCTTTTCCGGTGTTTGCTGGGGCGTTTGATGCGGTGGTGGCGGAGTTGGATCCGTTGTTGGGTGTGTCGTTGCGTGGGGTGATTGAGTCGGGTGTGGGGTTGGATGGGACGGGGTTGACGCAGCCTGCGTTGTTTGCGGTTGAGGTGGCGTTGTTTCGGTTGGTGGAGTCGTGGGGGGTTGTTCCGGATTTTGTTGCGGGGCATTCGGTGGGTGAGTTGGCTGCGGCTCATGTGGCGGGTGTGTTGTCGTTGGGTGATGCTGCGCGGTTGGTGGTGGCGCGTGGGTCGTTGATGGAGGGGTTGCCGTTGGGTGGGGCGATGGTGGCGGTCGAGGCGTCGGAGGAGGAGGTGTTGCCTTTGGTTGAGGGGTGTGGTGGTCGGGTGTCGGTTGCTGCGGTGAATGGTCCTTCGTCGGTGGTGGTTTCGGGGGATGAGGATGCGGTGTCGGCGGTGGTGTCGCAGGTGGAGGTGTTGGGGCGTAGGACGAAGCGGTTGGTGGTGTCGCATGCGTTTCATTCGCCGTTGATGGAGGGGATGTTGGAGGAGTTCGGTCGGGTTGCGGAGGGTGTGGGGTTCGGTGCGCCGGTGATTCCGGTGGTGTCGACGTTGTCGGGTCGTGTGGCTTCGGGTGGGGAGTTGGTCACGGCGGGGTATTGGGTGGATCAGGTGCGTGGTGCGGTGCGTTTCGCGGATGCTGTGCGTACGTTGGAGGCGTCGGGGGTGACGTCGTTCTTGGAGATCGGGCCTGATGGGGTGTTGTCGGGGATGGTTGCCGAGTCGGTGCTTGATCGTGATGTCGTCACTGCTGTTCCGGTGTTGCGTAGGGGTCGTTCGGAGGCGCACACGGTGCTCAGTGCTGTGGGGCGGTTGCATGTTGCGGGGGTGCCGGTTGACTGGTCGGCGTATTTCTCCGCAGCGCGTCCGCGGCGGGTCGACCTTCCCACCTACGCCTTCCAGACCCAGCGGTACTGGCTGGAGTCGACCGGGGCCGCCGTGGACGCGGCAGGTCTGGGGCTGGAGGACACCGGGCACCCACTGCTGGGCGCCGCGGTCACCGTCGCAGGATCCGAAGAGACCCTGTTCACCAGCCGCCTCTCCCTACACACCCACCCCTGGCTCGCCCACCACGCCGTCCAGGACACGCCGGTCCTGTCAGCCGGCTCCCTGGTGGAGTTGCTGATACGCGCCGGCGACGAATTGGGCGCGGCCGTGCTCGACGAACTCACTCTGCGCGCGCCGCTGCCGCTGCCGACGACAGGCGCCGTGCAACTGCAGGTGAGGGCAGGGGAACCGGACGAGTCAGGACGGCGTGCACTCACCGTCCACGCCCGCAGGGAGACTCCGGGGGCGCAGTGGGCGCTGTACGCCGACGGTGTGTTCCGCACCGGCGGCGGCGTCCCGGACACCACGAGCGGAGAACCACGGAATGCTGACGGCACCGATGTGGCGCTCCCGGAAGAACTCGCCCTGCAGGCAGACGCTTTCGGTCTGCATCCTGCGCTGCTCGACACGGTGCTGCTGGGCCACCCGTTCTCCGCTCCGATGGACGGGGTGCTCGTCCCGGTCGTGTGGAGCGGCGTCCGACTGCATGCGACCGGGGCCACCGCGGTACGCGTCCAGCTCGCCGAGACCGGCGAGAACACCGTTGCCGTCCACCTGACGGACACAACCGGTCGGCCCGTACTGAGCGTGGACTCCGTACAGTTCGAGGAAATCGGGTTCGAGGCGTTCGCGGCTCCGGAGGCCGGCGCTGCCGAGCAGGACGCCCCGGTCCGGCCGGCCCGGCCCACGGCGCGGCCCGCCACCGTCCCGGCCGAGTCGCTGGCACAACGCATCGACGGACTGGACGCCCAAGCCCGGCGGCGCACCGTCCTCGAACTGGTCAGGACCGAGGTGGCGGCCGTACTCGGTCACGCCGACGTGCACACCGTGGAGCCCGATCGAGCCTTCCAGGAGCTGGGCTTCGACTCGCTGACCGCCGTCGACCTGCGCAATCGGCTGGGCACCGCCTCCGGAGTCAGGCTCCCCGCGACCCTCGTCTTCGACCACCCCACTCCGGCGGAACTCTCCGCCTACCTGCTGTCGCAGGTGGAGGCCACCGGCGTGGGCGGCTCGGTACTGGACGAACTGGATCGCATCGAATCGGCCGTCGCGGAGATCTCGCAGGACGAAGAAGCCCGCACGGCCGTGTCGGCCAGGCTCCAGGACCTGCTGGCCCGACTCAGTACGACCGGCCGGGGCACCGGTGCACCCGACGAGCCGGAGGGCGAACTGGCCGAGCGCATCGAATCCGCTTCGACGGAAGACCTGTTCGCCTTGATCGACAGCCAACTGGGTGGCGATCCCGTGAGCTGAGCCACCAGCTGCACCGACGTACCCCCACGCCGCCCCGAGGAGAGACTGATCCCGCATGTCGAATGAAGAGAAACTGGTCGAGTACCTGAAGCGCGTCACCGTGGAGCTGCAGCAGGCGCGTCGACGTGTCACCGAACTGGAGGCCGCCGAGGACGAACCCATCGCGATCGTGGGCATGGCCTGCCGCTACCCCGGCGGCATAGCCTCCGCCGACGACCTCTGGCAGCTGGTCGCCGAGGGCCGGGACGCCATCACCCCGTGGCCCTCCGACCGCGGCTGGGACATGGACGGCCTCTACGATCCGGAGCCGGGAAAGCCCGGCAAGTCGTACACCAAGGAGGGCGGTTTCCTCGACGGGGCGACGCACTTCGACGCCGGCTTCTTCGGGATCTCGCCGCGCGAGGCGCAGGCGATGGAGCCGCAGCACCGCGTACTGCTCGAGACCGCTTGGGAGGCCTTCGAGCACGCCGGCATCGATCCCACCGCGCTCAAGGGTTCCAAGACGGGCGTCTTCGTCGGGATCGTGGAGCAGAGCTATCTGGGCCTGGACGGGCCCGAGGAGTTCGAGGGCTACCTCATGACCGGCAAGCTCGGCAGTGTCGCCTCCGGCCGGGTCTCCTACTCGTTCGGCCTGGAAGGGCCAGCCGTCTCGCTCGACACGGCCTGCTCGTCGTCGCTGGTCGCCCTGCACCTGGCGATCCAGTCGCTGCGCTCCGGCGAGACCTCCCTCGCGCTGGCCGGCGGAACCACCGTCAACGGCCATCCGGGCGGTTTCGTCGACTTCTCCCGCCAGGGCGGACTGGCGGTGGACGGGCGCTGCAAGTCCTTCGCCGCAGCTGCCGACGGCACCGGCTGGTCCGAGGGCGTGGGCCTGGTGCTGGTGGAGAAACTCTCCGACGCCCACAAGCACGGGCACCAGGTGCTCGCGGTGATCCGCGGCTCTGCCGTCAACCAGGACGGTGCGAGCAACGGCATCACCGCTCCGAACGGACCCTCACAGGAACGCGTCGTCCGTCAGGCCCTCGCCTCGGCCCGGCTCACCACCGCCGACGTGGACGTCGTCGAGGCCCATGGCACCGGCACCCGGCTCGGCGACCCGATCGAGGCACAGGCGCTGCTCAACACCTACGGCCAGCAGCGTCCCGTCGGACGGCCCCTCCGCCTGGGCTCGTTCAAGTCCAACATCGGCCACACCGTGGCCGCCGCCGGGGTCGGCGGCGTCATCAAGATGGTGCAGGCGTTGCGCCACGGGATGATGCCGAAGACCCTCCACGTCGACCGGCCCACCCCGATGGTCGACTGGACGTCCGGCGCGGTGGAACTGCTCACCGAGGCCCAGCCGTGGCCGGAGCTGGACCGGCCGCGCCGGGCGGCCGTCTCCTCGTTCGGTGTGAGCGGCACCAATGCGCACGTCATCCTCGAGCAGGCGCCGGAGGACCCCGAAGCGGCGGAGGCGTCACCAGCCCCGTCAGCCGCACCGCATCGCGTGCCGTGGGTGTTGTCGGCCCGGTCGCGTGAAGCACTGCGCGGCCAGGCCCGACGGCTGCTGTCGCACGTCGAGGAGAACGACGACGCACGCACACTGGACGTCGCGTACTCGCTGGCCACCACCCGGGCCGCGCTGCCCGAGCGGGCCCTGGTCGTCGCCACCGACCGTGAAGGGCTACTGGACCGGCTCCGGGCTCTGGCCGAGGACCGACCCGCAGCGGGCCTGGTGCGGGGCAGCACCGGTCCGGCGGGCGGGACCGTGTTCCTGTTCCCCGGCCAGGGCTCGCAGTGGATCGGCATGGCCGTGCAACTCCTGGCAGAATCACCTGTGTTCGCCGCCAGCATCGCCGAGTGCGGCGAAGCACTGGCCGAGTTCACCGACTGGTCGCTCGACGACGTGCTGCGCGGCGTCACCGGCGCACCCGACGTGGAGCGGGTCGACGTCGTCCAGCCGGTGCTGTGGGCGGTCATGGTGTCCCTGGCTGCGCTGTGGCGATCCCACGGCGTGGAGCCCGCCGCAGTCATCGGACACTCCCAGGGCGAGATCGCAGCCGCCACGGTGTCCGGTGCGCTCAGCCTCCAGGACGGTGCGCGGGTCGCCGCACTGCGCAGCCAAGCCATCGGCCGGGTCCTGGCGGGCCTCGGCGGCATGGTCTCCGTGGCGCTGGACGCCGAGCGCGTACGCCGCCTGATCGCGCCGTGGGAAGGCCGCATCCAACTGGCCGCCGTCAACGGGCCCACCACCGTGGTGGTTTCCGGTGAGACGGACGCCCTGGACGAGTTCATCGCCCGAGCCGAGGAGACGGGACAGCGAGCGCGACGCATCGACGTGGACTACGCGTCCCACTCGGCCTACGTGGAACTGCTCGAAGAGGAACTGGCCGAACTGCTCGCCCCCGTGAGCCCCCGGCCGGCCGACATCCCCTTCCTGTCGACGGTCACCGGCGCCTGGACCGACGGCACCGACCTCGACGCCGGCTACTGGTACCGGAACCTGCGCCGCACCGTCGAACTGGAACGGGCCGTGCGGACCCTCCTGGACGAGGGGTACGTCACGTTCGTCGAGTGCAGCCCCCACCCCGTGCTGGCCGTCGGCGTCCAGGGCACCATCGAGGCCGCCGGCCGCGACGCCGTGGTCCTCGGATCGCTGCGCCGCGACGAGGGGGGAATGGAGCGCTTCTGGTCCTCGGTGGGCGAGGCGCACGTCCGCGGTACGAGCCCCGACTGGCAGCGGGTGTTCGACGGCACGGGAGCCCGGCGCGTACCGCTCCCCTCCTACGCCTTCCAGCACGAGCGGTACTGGTACGAGGCGGGGGCGGCCGCCCTCGACGCCGCGGGCCTGGGGCTCGGCGGCACCGGGCACCCCCTGCTCGGCGCCGCGGTCACCCTCGCGGGGGACGGCGGCGTCCTGTTCACCAGCCGGATCTCACTGCGCACCCATCCCTGGCTGACCGGGCACACCCTGCACGGTGCTCCCGTCCTGTCCGCGGGCGCACTGGTCGAACTGGCCGTCCGCGCGGGTGACGAGGTCGGTGCCACCGTCCTCGACGAACTCCGCCTCGAAACACCCCTCGTGATCCCGGAACGCGGCGCCGTGCACCTGCAGGTCGCGGTCGGTGCTCCCGACCGCACGGGCAGCCGGAGCATCACCATCCACGCTCGGCCCGACCAGGGCGACGTGCCGTGGACGCCGGTGGCGAGGGGGCGGCTCGGTGTCCGTGCCGCGGCCGAGGCGTTCGACCTGTCCGCCTGGCCGCCGGCCGAGGCCATCCGGTGCGACGCCGAAGACCTCGGAGCCCTCGGCGTCTGGCGCACGGACGACGCCCTGTACGCCGAGGTCCGGCTCCCGGAGCAGATGGCCGCCGACGCCGTCACCCACCTGGTCCACCCGGCCCTGCTCGACGCCGCCCTCCGGCCGGCCACCACCGCGCCGGAGGAGGTGCGGATCGCCGCCGACTGGAGCGGTGTACGGATCCACGCCACGGGCGCGTCCGCCCTGCGGGTGCGGCTCATCCGGATCGACGACGACAGCCTGTCCCTGCACCTGGCCGACCGGAGCGGTCGACCCGTCGCCTCCGCCGAGTCCGTGCACCTGCGGGGCGTGCCGGGGCAGCGGATCGCGGACGCCCGCGACCGCCGCACCGACGCCCTCTTCCGGGTGGACTGGAACCCCCTGGCACTGCCCCCGGTCACATCGGGCGTCGCCTGGGGCGTCCTGGGCGACGACGTGGCGTACGGCACCCCGTGCTTCGCCGACCTGGAGGCGGTCCTGGCCGCGCTGGACTCGGGGACGCACCTGGACGCGGTGCTGGTGCCGTGGACCTCGCCGGGGGCGGGGACCCCGGCGGCCTCCGCGCACACCGCCGCGCACCGGGCGCTGGAACTCGCGCAGCGCTGGCTCGCCGACGAGCGGCTTTCCGGCCCCCGCCTCGTCGTCGTCACCCGAAACGGTGTCGCCACCGGAGCCGAGGACGTCGAGGACCTGGCCGCCGCCGCGGTCTGGGGACTGCTGCGCTCCGCCCAGTCCGAGGCGCCCGAGCGGATCGTGCTGGTCGACGCCGATGCCGGGGAACTGCCCAGGGCCGTGCTCACCGCGCTGGTGGTGTCCGGCGAGGCCCAGGCGGCAGTCCGCGACGGCCAGGTGCGGGTGCCGCGGCTCGCCCGGGTCACCACCGACGACGCCGCCACGCCCACCGGCACCTGGCGCGCGGACGGCACCGTCCTCATCACCGGTGGTACCGGCACGCTCGGCGCGCTCTTCGCCCGCCACCTCGCCGAACACCACGGCGTGCGTCACCTCCTGCTGACCAGCCGCCGCGGTCGGGACGCCGCAGGTGCCGGGGAACTGGCCGCTGAACTGGCCGCGCTCGGCACCGGGGTGACGATCGCCGCATGTGACGCGGCCGACCGTGACGCAGTCGCGGCCGTACTGGCCGCCGTGCCCGCCGACCGGCCGCTCACCGGAGTCGTCCACCTCGCCGGTGTCCTCGACGACGGTCTCGTCCCCGACCAGACCCCCGAGCGCATCGACGCGGTGCTGCGGCCCAAGGCCGACGCGGCCTGGAACCTGCACGACCTGACCCGGGACCTGGACCTGTCGGCTTTCGTACTGTTCTCCTCCATCGCGGGTGTCATCGGGGGTGCGGGCCAGTCCAACTATGCAGCCGCCAACGCCTTCCTGGACGCGCTCGCCCAGCACCGGGCCGCCAGCGGGCTCCCCGCGACCTCCGTGGCGTGGGGCCTGTGGGCGCAGGCCAGCGGCTTGACGGGAGAGCTCGGCGAGGCCGACCTCAGGCGTATCGCCCGCGCCGGTCTCCGGCCCGTCACCTCCGAACAGGGACCGGCGATCCTCGACGCGGCGCTGGCACACGGAAGCCCCGCGCTCGTCGCCACGCCACTGGACGTGACGGCCCTGCGGGAGAACGCGACACAGGCGCCACTGCTGCTGACCGCCCTGGCCCGGACCTCAGGCCGTCGCACGGCACGCAACGCCGACGTCGCCGCAGGGGACCCGGCGCAGATACTTGCCGGGCTGTCCGCGGACGAGCAGACGGGCTACCTGGTCGACCTACTGCGGGCCGAGATGGGTGCAGTGCTCGGCCACCCGGATCCGGGCGCGATCCCCGTCGACCAGCCGTTCCCCGGGCTCGGCCTCGACTCGCTGACGTCCGTGGAGCTGAGGAACCGCCTGAACGCCGTCACGGGGGCCAAGCTGCCCGCCACCCTGGTCTTCGACCACCCCACGCCGGCGGCCCTCGCCGCACACCTACGGACGGTGCTGCTGGACGGGCCGGTGGGCGACACCGAGGGCGGGGCAGCCGTGGACTTCGCCGCGGACGTGGCGCTGCCCGACGACATCGTCGCCACGGAGAAGGTGATCCGCGTGGCCGACGACCCTTCCGAGGTGCTGCTGACCGGAGCCACCGGCTTCCTCGGGGCGTTCCTGCTGCGCGACCTGCTGCGCACCACCAGAGCCACCGTCCACGTCCTGGTCCGGGGTGCGGACCAGGACGACGCCGTGGCCCGACTGCACGCCAACCTCGAGTGGTACCGGCTGGGGGCGGACATCGACCACACCCGGGTGCGGGTGCTCGTCGGCGACCTCGGCGAGCCCCGTCTCGGCCTCAGCGAGAAGGAGTACGACCGGCTGGCGCGCTCCGTCGACGTGGTCTACCACCCCGGGGCGACGGTGAACTGGATCCACCCCTACCCCCGACTGAGGGCGGCCAACGTCGGCGGCACCGTGGAGATCCTGCGCCTCGCGGCCGCCCACCGGACCGTGCCGGTGCACTACGTTTCCACCACCGGTGTCTTCTCCGGGGCCGCCGACGAGGGCCGGGCCCTGAAGCCCACCGACCGTGTCGGGCCGCCCGAGTCACTGCCCACCGGGTACGTGCAGAGCAAGTGGGTGGCCGAGCAGATCATCGAGGAGGCGCGGCGAAGGGGACTGCCCGTGTCGGTCTACCGCGTGGACGTCATCTCCGGTGACCAGGTCAACGGTGCCTGTCAGACCCGGGACTTCGTCTGGCTCAGCCTGAAGGGACTGCTTCAGGCCGGTGCCGTGCCCGAGGGACTCGCCGGACCGCTCCACCTGCTGCCGGTGGACTACGTCAGCGCCGCCATCCTCGCCATCTCGGACAACGAGTCCGGCGTGGGCCGCACCTACCACCTCTACAACCCCGACGAATTCAGCTTCGCCGCAGCTGTGGAGCAGCTGCGGGCGGCCGGCCACCGGCTCGACGAAATGGACCGGGAGACGTGGCTCCGGCAGGTGAAGGCAGACAGCGACAACGCGATGGTGCCCCTTCTCGACGCCTTCGAAATGGTGATGTCGGACAGCAGTGGCTTCTATCCGCCCATGGACGTCACCGATACGGTGGCGGCGCTCGAGGGGAGCGGGGTGGAATGCCCCCCGATCACAGAAGAACTGTTCTCCAAGTACGTCAAGTTCTTCGTGTCCGCCGGATATTTCGCGAAGGCCGAGCGGGAACTGGTGCTGGGGACGACGTGACCTGACGCAGAGCGATCGGGCTGAGATGAGACGTGGCTCATCTCAGCCCGCGGTCTCGAGTTGCCGTCGAGGGTTTCTCGAGGGGCTCCCAATACCCTCGCTGATCGGACGACCCGTGTAGTGGAACGAATGAGGTGTTGTGATGGCGGGCGACAGCAAGACGTCGGTGGCGGTCCTTGGACTGGGCAAGATGGGACAGGCTCTGGCCGGTACCTTCCTTGCCGCCGGGCACCCCACCACGGTGTGGAACCGAACGGCAGGCAAGGCCGACGGACTCGTCGCGGAGGGGGCCGTGAGCGCCGCCACCGTTGCCGAGGCCGTCGCGGGCAGCGAGCTCGTGGTCATCTGCGTCGCCACCTATGCGAACGTGACCGAACTGCTCGCCCCGCTCGGCGGTGAACTCTCCGGTAAGGTGTTGGTCAACCTCACCACCGGTACCCCGGAGGACGCCCGCACGACGAGCAGTTGGGCCTCGGGTCACGGCATCGCGTACCTGGACGGTGCGATCATGGCGATTCCCCAGGGCATCGGCGAGGCGCACACCCTGCTGTTCTACGGTGGTTCGAAGGAAGCCTTCGACACCCACGAGGAGACCCTCAAGACGCTGGGAGGCGCTTCGGTCTACCTGAGCGACGACCCGGGCGTGCCGCTGATCTACGATCTCGCCCTGCTGGGTCTGCTCTGGACGACCCTGGCCGGCGTCACCCACGCGTTCGCCCTCGTCGGCACGGAGAAGGTGAAGGCGGAGGCGTTCCTGCCGTTCGCGGAGGCATGGCTGACGCACGTGGCCTTGCCTGCGATTCCCGGCATGGCTTCGGAGACCGACCGCGGTGAGTACACCACCGAGATCTCCAGCCTGGACATCAACAAGGCCGGTATCGCCCACCTCATCCAGGCCAGCAAGGCGCAGGGCATCGGTGTCGAGGCGCTCACCGGGGTCCAGGAACTGATCGACCGTCGTGTCGCGGACGGATTCGGAACCGACAGCCTCGCCGCCCTGGTCGAGGTCATCAGGAACCCGAAGAAGTAACGGCCTTCCTCGCCAGCTCCGGCCGGGCGAGGAAGGCCGGTGCGCCCGGTGTCCCCGAGGGACACCGGGCGCACCGCTTTTCGCGTGCCCATCGCCCGGCCATCCGCCGGTCACGGATGACCGGATTCCGACGATTACCCGTCGGTGACCCGTGAGATGACGGCCGGAAACTTTCGGCCCGTAACATTCCAGGCTGTCGGCACATTTCTCTTGTGCGCCGAATCGGAGACCGCCGAACCCTGAATGCACAGGTTGTCTGGCGTCTCGTCCCGGAAATCCCCGACTGATTTCCGGATTCGTGTGGAAGTCGCTGTCTGTTGTCACGTCCGCACCTTCGGATACGTGCGACAGGACGGCTTGAGAGGAGACTGGAATGAGCACCAACAGCATCGATGTCAGCCGCATCCTGGAGTCGGTGAAGGCGGCGGTGCCGCAGCTCCGGGAGAACGGTCCCGAGGCCGAGGAACGTCGTTGGATACCGCAGGAGAACATCGACCTGCTGGACAAGGCGGATGTGTTCCGCATGGCGGTTCCCCAGCGCTTCGGCGGCCTGGACCTTCCGGTGGCCGACCAGTACGCGGTGCTCACCGAGATCGCCCGGGGCTGTGGTTCCACCGCCTGGGCCGCCGTGGCCTGGGTCTCGACCGCCTGGATGATCACGCAGTTCCCGGACCAGGCGCAGGAGGAGGTCTTCGCCGGGGGCTCCGTCCGCGTCTCCGGTGGCTTCACCCCGAGCGCCACCCTGGTGCCGACCGAAGGCGGTTACCTCCTCAACGGCAGCTGGCGCTTCAACACCGGCTGCCGCGGCGCGGACTGGGACATGCTCGCGGCGATTCTGACGCACCCCGATGGCACCGAGGAAGAGGTCTACGCCGTCGTTCCGATGAGGGAACTGTCCATCGCAGACGACTGGTTCGTGTCCGCGGCCAGCGCCACGGGCAGCTCCACGACGACCGCGAAGGACGTCTTCGTGCCCAAGCACCGTGTGGCCGGCGGTGAAGAAGCGCTCCTCGGCACGACGGGCGACCGCTCCAACACCGGTGCCACCGGACGCAACTACGCGCTCATGGGCTTCGTGATGACCGAATCCATCGCCGTCTACCTCGGCATGGCGCAAGCCGCGTACGAGCTGTTCGTCGAGCGGCTGCCCGGCAAGCCCATCTCGTACACCAACTGGACCGAACAGAGCGAGCACCCGCTCACCCAGATCCTCGTCGCCACGGCCTCCAACAAGATCTCTGCTGCGCGCGCGCTGACCGACACGATTCTCGAACTGCTCCAGCGCCATGCGGACGAGGGAGAGCAGCCCTCCTTCGAGGAGAAGGCGATCGTGCGGGGCCAGTGCGGGTTCGCCCTCCAGCTCCTCAAGGAAGCCGTCGAAGCACTCCACTCCATCAGCGGCGCGTCGGCCCTCGCCCGTCGCTCCCACTTCCAGCGTTTCTACCGGGACATCGAGGGACTGTCCCAGCACGCCATGATGACGCCGCCCAACAACCTCGAGGTGCAGGGACGCGTCCTGCTCGGGCTGGATCCCGGTACCTATCTCCTGTGACGCCCACTGGCCACTGCGAACCCGAGATCGACGAGCACCCAGTCGCTCACGCCGTCACCACCGACACCAGACGGGCCAAGGAGCCATCATGACCTCCGACCAGCACATACCAGGCCAGAAGGGCTCGTTGAGACCGAGCCGCAGGTCGATCATCAAGGCGGCCGGTGCCACTGCGCTCGCCACCTCCCTCGGATTCGCCACCGCCGGGCACGCCGCGGCCGAGGACGACATTGCCGCCACCCGGGACGTCCTGATCGTCGGTGCCGGCTTCGCGGGCATCACCGCCGCGCGCGAACTACGCAGCCGGTTCCCGAAGCTGAAGATCCAGATCCTGGAGGCGCGTGACCGCATCGGCGGTCGCACGTGGACCAGGGCGTTCGCCGGTGAGCAGGTCGAGCTGGGCGGTACCTGGGTCGACCCGAAGCAACGGAACATCTGGCGCGAGGTCCAGCGGTACAAGCTCGAGCTGACGGAGGACGCGGGCCCCACCCGTGCGATCTTCCCGGCCAACGGGGGCTTCGCCAGTTTCGCTCCGGAAGAAGCGTTCGCCCGACAGGCCGAACTGCTCACTCCGCTCTTCGACGGTTCGCAGCAGTACTTCGAGCGGCCCTATGAGCCCTTCTACCGCGAGGACCTGCTGAACCCCATAGACCGGATGTCGCTGCGCGACAAGCTCGACCAGCTGAAGTACTCCGCGGCGGACGAAGCCTGGGTCAGCGCGACCACAGGTGGCTACGCCGGCTCTTCCACGACGGGCTCGCTCTCGCAGCTCGCCCAGTGGTGGGCGCTCTCCGGCTGGAACTACGAGGGCTACCTCAGCGTCAACACCTGGCGGCCGAAGGTGGGCACGGCCGGACTGCTCAAGGCCATGCTGGCCGACGCCGACGCGACACTGCGGCTGAACACCCCGGTCACCCAGATCGCGGACGATGGGAAGAGGGTGTTCGTCCGGACGGCCGCCGGGCAGACCTACACCGCCCGCTCGGTCGTCGTCGCCGTCCCGGCGAACGTCTGGAACACCATCAAGTTCTCCAGTCTGCCGTCGGAGTTCGGTGCGCTGTCCACCGCCGGGATGGGTGTCCGAACCGCCAAGAAGGCCGTGGTCCACGTCACGGGCAAGGACCTCGGTCGGTTCTACGCCGAGGCACCGGAAGGATCGCCGATCTCACTCGTGGTGCCCTTCTCGGAGCGCTCCGACGGCAACATCATCATCACGTTCAGCGTCGACCCGAACCTGGACGTGAACAGCACCGCCCAAATGCAGACCGCTCTCCGCGGGTTCGTCCCGGACCTCAACGTCGTATCGGTCCTCGGCCAGAACTGGGGCGGAGCCAACTACTCCCTGGGCGGCTGGTCCTTCCGCAAGCCGGGCCAGCTCACCGGACCGCTGCGCACCGTGCAGCGCCGCCAAGGGCTGATCACCTTCGCAACCAGCGACATCGCAAGCGGCTGGAACGGCTTCATGGACGGCGCCATCGAGTCGGGCTCGGCTGCCGCGGTGCAGACCGCGGAGGCACTGGGCCTCGCCTGACCGGTGGAGACGGGGCGGTGCCGCCGTCTCCACCACAGCCCCAACCCCAACCCCTTCCGGACTCCCTCCAGTGAGAGAAGGAACGACACCATGACCACCGCAGACGACCTGACCAACCTGGTGCTCACGAACGACGTGGAGCAGCAGAACCAAGCCTTCATCGACGCCTTCAACTCCGGTGACGGTGCCATCTTCGACTCGCTCTACCGTGATGACGCCATCTCCAACCTCACGGGCAAGCCCCTCACCGGTGCTGAGCGCCGGCAGGGCATCATCGACCTGCTGAAGACCGGGCCGAAGCTCAACTCGCGCGTCCTGCACAACTACGTCGCCGGTGACGTGTCGTTGGTGTTCGTCGAGTTCGAGCTGGAGATCACCAACGAGCAGGGCGAGCACCAGAAGATCAACGGGACCTGCACCGATGTGATGCGGCGTGTCGACGCGGATCGCTGGATCATGGCGGTCGACCGTCCGCTGGCGGAGGAACTCCCCACCAAGTAGGTCTCCTGCGAAGGGTCTGCGGGCAGGAACGCGCGGCGTTCCTGCCCGCAGGTGGCGTCCCGGGGGCCCGTGCCGTGCCGTGCCCCACCGCGGGCGAGCGGGTTTGGGCGCGGCTCCCCGGCAGACCGGGTCTGCCCCCGGCGCACTCCCGGCGGGTGCCCGGGGACGTTCGGACCCATGGACGAAGGAGGCCGCAGCGCGTTGCTGCGGCCTCCTTCGGTGTGTCCGGGTCAGTGGGCCCCAACCGCACGGACACCGGCCCCGCGGAGCTCGATCTCGAAGGCCGTTCGGCCTCCCTGGATTCCGGTGACGCGGACCGTTGACGCCTCCGCGGCCCGTGCCGTCACGGTGGCCTCGATCCAGCACGGCTCGTCGAACTCGACGTACGACATGTACCGGCTCCGCATCACGGCCGGCACGAACGTGCCGGGGCGTGTCAGCGATTCGACCGCCTGACAGGCAGCTTCCACCAGGACGAGTCCCGGGACGTGATCGACACGGTGGTCGAACAGGGTACGGTTCTCCGCGACGTTCCGCAGCTGCCACCGGAGCGGAACGTCGGTCGGGGAGATCACCACCTCGGATGCGGACCTGCGTCCCACGAGCGAGGGAGCTGCGGGGCCGGGCAACGGCCACTCACCCCAATCCACGACGAGGTGGTCCCCGCGGATCCTGCGGTAGGCCACGGGACTGATCCAGCCGAACTCGGAGTCGGCACGGATGACGGTACGGCCGTCGTGGCGGACCGTGAAGTCGATGGCACGCCCGCTGGTCGTGGCTGAACGCCCCTTCCCTGCACAAACGATGTCGACTGAAAGGACGGTCGGTTTGTTCCTGGGGTTGAAGATGGACGGATCGGCCGTGTAGTTGAGCGTCTTGAGCAGGGTCTGGTGACTGAGCGGCACGCCGAGTTCGGCGTGGGCTATGACGAGTCCGGCCTGACGAACCGTCTGGGGAACCAGCATCGGTGTGATGTACGGGCTGCCCTGTTCATCGGGCCATTCCACGGTGACGGAGTAGCTGTCGGGACCCGTCCTACACCATTTTCGCGCGAGGACCGCGGTCTCGTCGTGCAGATGGACGTACTCCTTGGGCGCAGCCTCGCCCAAGGAGACGCTGGATAAAGTACAGGCATGCGCATGGAACGAGCTAAGCGTCATGTCCCCCCCTGGGACGCCAGACTTACGTGTGCTCGGTAGACTTTAAAATACCAACTCACCGGTCTTTTTCCAAGACACTCCACCTCTTAAGGGGGCACTTCTCCATGGTCCAGCAGGAGCGGGCGACGCAGACCAGGCGTCAGATTCTGGGAGCGGCGGGTGAAGTGTTCAGTGAGTTCGGGTACGAAGCGGCAACCATCGCGGAGATCCTCGAGAGGGCGGGTGTCACGCGCGGAGCGTTGTACTTCCACTTCTGCTCCAAGGAAGACCTCGCGCGCGGTGTGCTCGGAGAGGCGGTGACCCTCGCGGGTGTCCGGCCGTGTGCACTGAAGCTCCAAGAGCTGGTGGACGCGGCACTGCTGTTGGCCCATCGCCTGCCCAGGGAGCCCTTGCTGCGGGCGGCGAACCGGCTGGCCCTCGACGTACGGGCGCGCGCGCTGCTCGGCACCAGGTGGCCGGAGTGGATCGAAGTGATCCATGGGCTGCTCGTGGAGGCGAAGGCGCGCGGTGAGACGCTGCCGCACATCAAACCCGACGAGGTCGCACGGGTGCTGGTGGGGTCCTGGACCGGAGTGCAGCAACTCGCGGAGGCGGTGCAGGTCGACCGCACGCTGGTGGAGGAGACCTGCGTGCTCTTCCGGATGCTGCTGCCGAGCGTCGCGTCACCGGTCGTGCTGGCCCAACTCGATCTCTCCGCGGACCGGCCACTGGGGTTGGTCGAGCCCCGGCCGGAACTGCCCGTGTAGCGCGCGCCGGCCCGCGGAACGAACGGGATGAACGCCGAAAACCGACTGAATGGTTTATTGTTCGAGTAGTTGCAACACCCTGAAGCGGGTTCCGAGAGGCTCGGCTCAGCGTGTGGCCCAGGGGGGGTACGGACATGGTCATTGAGCACGTGCACGATGAGGGTCCAGGGACGGTGGAGCAGGACGTCGTCGCCGATCTCGCCCCGGTGGTCTTCGCCTCGCTGCCCCGGGCGGACCAGCGGGCGAAGGCGGAGCGGTACGTGCGCAGCCTGCTGGCCGCTGACGGACGCAAGACCCTGCGCAGTGTGGCCGCCCAGTTCGGCGGCTTGTCCGCCCGGCAGAGCGTGCACCACTTCATCAGTGGGTCGTCGTGGGAGTGGTCGTCCGTTCGCCACGCCCTGGCACGCAGGGCCGCCGAGCTCTCCGGGGCGTACGCCTGGGTCGTCCGCCCCCTGTTCATACCGAAGTCCGGATCCCACTCGATCGGCGTGGAGCATCAGTGGGTGCCCCCGTTGGGTAAGACGTCCACCGGCCAACTCGCCTTCGGGCTCTGGCTGGTCGGCGAGAGCGCGAACGTACCGGTCAACTGGCGCATCTTCCTCCCCGAACGGTGGTTGGAGGACGCCGAGCGCCGAACCCGGTCCAGCATTCCCGCCAGGATCGCCCCCGCGAGCTGGGAGGACTGTGCGCGGAGCCTGCTCCGTGGCTTCGACAGGCAAGGGACGCAGAGGCCACTCGTGCTGGACGCTCCCGGGCTCGATCCCGAAGTGTGCGCGGAGGGCTTCGCGGGCGTCGGCGCGCCGTTGCTGATCCGGGTCAGCCCCACTCTCAAGCTCCCGGTGAACACCGCCATACTTCCCGGCTACAGTGCCCGCGAGTTGCCTGCAGGCCAACTCATCCACTCGCTGAAGGAGTTATGGCGCCGGACGAGTACTTCGGAAACGGAAGCCGGACGCTCGTCCCGAGGTATAGCGGCCGTCGTCCCCGTGCTGCTTGGCCGACGCCCGATGCGCCTGGTAGCCGAGTGGCAGGAGGACGAGCGGCAGCCGGACCGGCTCTGGCTCACCGACTCGACGGAGGCCACGGTGGGCCTTCTGGTGCGGGCGGCCCGCCAGGCGGACGTCGTGGAGGCCGACTTCCGCCGCGTCTCGGAGCGGGTCGGGGTCCGGGACTTCGCCGGGCGCTCGTTCCAGGGCTGGCACCGGCACATCACCCTCGCCTCGGTGGCGCATCTGGCGGCTGTGCTCTCCGAGGCCCCCGCGAGGCTCAGCGGCGGCACAGGACCACAGCGCTAGGAACCGGTCGCGCCGACGAGTTGGTGGAAGTCGCGCTGGTAGTACACCAGCGGGGCACCCTCGCCGGTGTCGGCGTCAAGGACCTCGCCGATGAGGATCAGGTGGTCACCCGCCGGTATGCGGCGGTCCGTTCGGCATTCCAGCCGGGCCAGCGCCCGGGGGAGCAAGGGCAGTCCGGTGGGCGAGAGGCTGACGCCCAGTCCGGTGAACTTGTCCGGTGACTTGCGGGCGAAGCGCCCGGCGAGGTCCTGCTGTCCATGTGCGAGGAGATGTACGACGAAGCCGGACGACTGGTCGAACGCCTCGCGGCAGGTGGCCTTGTTGTCCAGGCACACCAGTACCAGGGCCGGATCGAGGGAGACGGACGAGAAGGCGCTCGCGGTGAAACCGTGATGCCCTCCCGCCGGGTCCGCCGTCGTCACCACGGTGACTCCGCTGGCCCAGCGGCCCAGGGCGGTGCGGAAGAGGTCTGGGGAGATCGATTGTGTGAGCACCCTGCCATGTTGGGCGAACCACCTCGAAAGTGGGTCGAGGTGACTTCTGAACCCTCGTAGTTGTTCGATCCACCAAGAAAAAACTGACCGATCGGTAATGTGACACTCTCCGGGCGTGCCGATGGGAATTCCCGTCGGCACCTGCCTACCGTGGGGTCAATCCAGTCGATGACGCGACTCGGGTACGCAAGTACCCGGAACGGGAGCGTGTGCAGTGCGGTTCAACCTCATCGGCCCATTCGAGATCGTCACCGACGACGGCAGGGCCCACCGGGTCAGCACTCCGAAGGTCTGTCAGACGCTCGCGCTGCTCCTCACGCGGCCGAACGAGGTCGTCACATCGGACGCCCTCATCCAGGAGCTGTGGGGTGACAACCCGCCGCGCAGCGCGCAGACCACTCTCCAGACGTACGTCTACCACGCCCGCCGGATGCTGGTGAGCGAGTGCGCGGTGAACGTCGACCGGCAGGTCCTCGTTACCAGGTCCCCCGGGTACCTGGCCCAGGTGGGGGCGGACGAGGTGGACGTCATGATCCTCGAACGCCTCGTGGCGAAGGCCCAGTCGGAGCTTGACGAGGGTGCCGCCGCGAGTGCTCTCGCAGGGCTGCGGGAGGCACTCGCCCTGTGGCGCGGGCCTGTCCTCTCCAACGTTCGCGCGGGAGAGGTGCTCGCCGGCCGCATCGCCCACATCGAAGAGATCCACATCCGGGCATTGGAGCTGCGCGTCCAGGCGGAACTACGGCTGGGTCGCCACCGCGAGGTCATCCCCGAACTGCGCATGCTGGTCCACGACTACCCTCTCAACGAGTGGTTCCACGGCCAGCTCATGCACGCGCTCTCCCGGGCGGGCCGGCGCTCCGAGGCGCTCCAGGTCTACCAGAACCTCCGCAGGCTCCTGGACGACGAACTCGGTCTCGAACCATCGCCCGAGGTGCGGTTGATCCATCGTGAGGTGCTCGACCCCGCGCCCCTGGAGCCCGCGGATGCGCCCGGCGCGGTGGGGCGAAGCGGCGCCTCCGTGGCGTCCTTGTGGAACGTTCCGCTCGCGGGTTGAGCGCCGGCCCGCTACCGACGCGTCCGGGGCTTCCCGGGGAACCGCGACGTTGTCCCAGCCGCACAAGTACGCGATAAAACAACCGGACGATCGGTTTCTTCCGTATCCCGCTCAGCCTCTGGACGGAAAATCCCCCTGCATGACAGGAGTTGACTCAGGCATGTCCCCGACGGCCCAGATCGGTGTCACCGGCCTCGCGGTGATGGGGCGCAACCTCGCCCGGAACCTCGCCCGCAATGACTACACCGTGGCCGTTCACAACCGTTCGACGGACGTGACGAGCGCCTTCGTCGACGAGTTCGGCGCCGAGGGTGCCTTCATCCCCGCAACGAGTGCGAAGGGCCTGGTCGACTCGCTCGATCGGCCGCGTCGGCTCCTGGTGATGGTGAAGGCCGGCGAGCCCACCGATGCCGTTATCACCGAGTTCGCTCGTTTCCTCGAGCCCGGGGACGTCGTCATCGACGGCGGCAACGCCCACTTCGCCGACACCCGGCGCCGCGAAGCCCGGTTGCACGAGCAGGGCATCCACTTCATCGGCGCCGGTATCTCGGGCGGAGAGGAGGGTGCCCTCCACGGGCCGAGCATCATGCCGGGAGGATCCGAAGAGGCGTACCGGGCGGTGGGCGCGCTGCTCGAGAAGATCGCCGCGCGCACCCCGGACGGGAGCCCCGCCGTGGCCCACATCGGACCGGACGGCGCCGGCCACTTCGTGAAGATGGTGCACAACGGCATCGAGTACGCCGACATGCAGCTCATCGCCGAGGCCTACGACTTGCTCCGGCATGTTGCCGGCCACCAGCCGGATGCCATCGCCGAGATCTTCGGCCGCTGGAGCGCGGGCCGACTCGACGCCTACCTCACCGAGATGACCGGCGAGGTCCTCGCCCACACCGATGTCGCCACAGGCCGGCCCTTCGTCGACATCGTGGCTGATGAAGCGGGACAGAAGGGCACTGGACGCTGGACCGTTCAGACGGCACTGGATCTCGGCGTACCCGTCTCCGGCATCGCGGAGGCGGTGTTCAGCCGAGCCCTGTCCGGACTCGCCGACCAACGCAGGGCCGCCCGCATCCTGCCGGGTCCCGTCCGGACGCAACTCCACACCAGCGACGTCGAGCGGTTCACGCAACAGGTGGAGCAGGCGCTGTACGCGTCCAAGGTCGTCGCCTACGCGCAGGGTTGGCACATGATCAGGACCGCCAGCGACGAATTCGGCTGGCATATCGATCTCGGCACCGTTGCCGGTATCTGGCGGGCCGGCTCCATCGTCCGAGCGTCCTTCCTCGATCGCATCGCCGGCGCCTACACGAAGAACCCCCACCTGCCCGGACTGCTCGCCGACGAGGAGTTCGCGCGCGAGATCGCCGCCGCGCAGTACGGCTGGCGCACGGTGGTCGCCGCGGCCGCACGCGACGGAGTACCCGCGCCCGGCTTCGCCGCAGCCCTCGCGTACTACGACTCGCTGCGCGCGGAACGGCTTCCCACCGCGCTCGTCCAAGGCCAGCGCGACTACTTCGGTGCCCACACGTACCGCCGGGTCGACCGGGACGGCGCCTTCCACACCACATGGTCCGCGGACCGCAGTGAGCATCGCACCGGCTGACTCCGAGCCCTTCTGCCCCGCTCAAGGAAAGAGGACCACCATGACCGCTCCCTCCGCCGGACTCGACGCGCTCTACGCGGACATCCTGCGGCGCAATCCCGGTGAGCCGGAGTTCCACCAGGCCGTGCGCGAAGTGCTGGAGACGCTCGCGCCCGTGATCGGTCTGCGGCCCGACCTCCGCGAGGCCAAGGTGGTCGAGCGGTTGGCCGAGCCGGAGCGACAGGTCATTTTCCGTGTGCCGTGGCAGGACGACAGAGGTGAGGTCCACGTC
>NZ_JBHZCF010000035.1:0-18117 GCF_042755225.1 Streptomyces sp. NPDC059169
GGGGATGTGGGGGCGGTGGTGGTGGGTACGTTGCGTCGTGGTGAGGGTGGTCTTGGTCGGTTCTATGCTTCGCTTGGTGAGTTGTATGTGAGTGGGGTGGAGGTTGATTGGTCTGCGGCTTATCCTGACCCGCGGCCCGGGGTCGTCGACCTGCCGACCTACGCCTTCCAACACCGCCGCTACTGGCTGGAGTCGGGTCGGTCGTCGGTGGCCGGTGTGGCGGATCCGGTGGACGCCCACTTCTGGGAGACCGTCGAGCGCGAGGACGCCGATGCGCTGGCCGGGACTCTCGGGCTGTCCGACGACGGTGCGCTGCGTGAGGTGTTGCCGGCGCTGTCGTCGTGGCGGCAGGGCCGGAAGCAGCGCAGCACGGTCGACGGCTGGCGCTACCGGATCACCTGGCGACCCCAACCGGAGCCCGAGCGCACCAGCGCGGACGGCACCTGGCTGATCGTCGTGCCCGCCGGGCACGAGCAGTCCGCCGTGACCGACGGCGTCGTCCGTGCGCTGCGGTCGGGGGCCGCGGACATCAGGACACTGATCATCGGTAGCGAGGACGCCGACAGGGAACGGCTCGCGGAGCGGTTGCGGGACGCGGCGGGGGAGGCCGGCGGGACGTTCGCCGGGGTGCTGTCCCTCGCTGCGCTGGACGAGCGGCCGTGGACCGCCACCGAGTCCCTGCCCTCCGGTCTGGTGCTGATGACGTCGCTGCTGCAGGCGCTCGGTACCGCCGGGATCGACGCACCGTTGTGGTGTGCGACGCGCGGCGCCGTCTCGGTCAACCGTGCCGAGGCGGTGGACCGCCCGGTTCAGGCGATGGCGTGGGGGCTGGGTCGGATCGCCGCCTTCGAGTACCCGCAGCGGTGGGGCGGGCTCATCGACCTGCCGGGCGAGTTGGACGACCGAGCCGGGCGCCGGCTGGTCGCCCTGCTGGCACGGGGCGACGCCGAGGACCAGGTGGCGCTGCGTGCTTCGGGCGTCTTCACCCGACGGATGCTGAGGTCGCTCCCCGCGGACCGGCCGGCCGGGGAGGGATGGCGGCCGCACGGCACCGTCCTGGTCACCGGTGGAACGGGCGCGCTGGGCGGGCATCTCGCCCGCTGGCTCGCCCGCAACGGCGCCGAACACCTCGTACTCGTCAGCCGCCGGGGCCCCGAGGCGCCGGGAGCCGATGCACTCGTCGAGGAACTTGCCGGACTCGGGGCGCGGGCGACCGTACGGGCGTGCGATGTCGGCGACCCGGCGGCTGTGGCGTCCCTCGTCGGGAGCCTGTCGTCGGAGCAGCCATTGACGGCCGTGGTGCACACCGCGGGCGTCCTCGACGACGGAGTGATCGACCACCTCACTCCGGACCGTGCGGCGACGGTCTGGGAGCCCAAGGCGGGCGCGGCGTTCGCCCTGCACGAAGCGACCCGGCACCTGGACCTGTCGGCGTTCGTCCTCTTCTCGTCCATGGCGGGCACGCTGGGCGGGCCCGGCCAGGGGAGCTATGCGGCGGCGAACGCCTGCCTGGACGCGCTCGCCCTGCAGCGCCGCGCCGAGGGGCTGCCCGCCACCTCGATCGCCTGGGGCGCCTGGGACGGTGGCGGCCTGGTGAGCGAGGAACTGGGTCTGCGGCTCCGCCGCGACGGCGTGCCGCCGATGGATCCCGAACTGGCCGTCTCCGCCCTGCAGACGGCGCTGGACGAGAACGAGGCGTTCCTGGTCGTCGCGGACGTCGACTGGTGCAAGTCCCCGGCCCGGCAGGTCGCTGCGGTCAGTGAGCTGCCCGAGGTCCGGGCGTCGGCAGGGACGGACGCCGGTGAGGCCACGGTGCGCGGCGACGCCGTGCCGCTGGTCGCCCGGTTGCGGGAACTCGCACCGGGAGAGCGGCACCCCGCGCTGCTGGACGAGGTCCGGGCCGCGGCTGCCGCGGTCCTCGGCTACGACCGGCCCGACGCCCTGCCCGCGGACCGGGCGTTCCGCGAGCTGGGTTATGACTCGCTGACCGCGGTCGAGTTGCGGAACCGGCTGGCCGAGGCGACGGGCCTGCGGCTTCCGGTGACCCTGGTGTTCGATCACCCGACGGCGACCGCGCTCACGACCTTCCTGTACGACGGCCTCTTCGGGACGGCACCGGAGCCGGCGGGCCGGGCCGCCGCCGCCGTTCCGGCCGATGACGATCCGGTCGTCATCATCGGGATGAGCTGTCGCTACCCGGGGCGGGTCGATTCGCCCGAGGAGCTGTGGCGGCTGCTCGACGACGGCACCGATGCCATCTCGCACTTCCCCACCAACCGGGGCTGGGAAATCGAGCGGCTCTACGATCCGGACCCCGACAAGCCGGGCACCTTCTACGCCCGAGACGGCGGGTTCCTCTACGACGCCGACCACTTCGACCCGGCGTTCTTCGGGATCTCGCCGCGTGAGGCGGTCGCGATCGACCCCCAGCAGCGGCTCCTCCTGGAGACTTCCTGGGAAGCGATCGAACGGGCAGGCATCGACCCGGAGGCACTCCGGGGGACGGCGGCAGGCGTCTTCGTCGGGTCGAACTACAACGACTACGGCTCCCGGGCGCACACCGCCCCGGAGGGCATGGAGGGGTACCTGGCGACGGGCAGTGCGAGCAGCGTCGCCTCCGGCCGCATCGCCTACACCTTCGGCTGGGAGGGGCCGGCCGTCACGGTGGACACCGCGTGTTCGTCGTCGCTGGTCGCCCTGCACCTGGCAGCACAGGCCCTGCGCTCCGGCGAATGCTCGCTCGCCCTGGCCGCCGGCGTGACCGTGATCTCGACCCCGCAGACCTTCATCGAATTCAGCAGGCAACGGGCGCTCGCCCCCGACGGCCGCTGCAAGGCGTTCTCGGCGGACGCCGACGGCGCCGGATGGGCCGAGGGCGTCGGCGTCGTGCTGCTCGAGCGGCTCTCCGAGGCCCGCCGGCGCGGGCACCCGGTGCTGGCGGTCGTCAAGGGCACGGCCGTCAACCAGGACGGTGCCTCCAACGGTCTGACCGCGCCGAACGGGCCGTCCCAACAACGCGTCATCCGGCAGGCGTTGGCCAACGCGGGGCTGACCGCGGCCGACGTCGACGCCGTCGAGGCGCACGGGACGGGCACCCGGCTCGGCGACCCGATCGAAGCCCAGGCACTGCTCGCGACCTACGGCCGGGAACGGTCCGCGGAACACCCGTTGTGGCTCGGTTCGATCAAGTCCAACATCGGGCACACGCAGGCCGCGGCCGGGGTCGCCGGCGTCATCAAGATGGTGCAGGCGATGCGGCACGGCGTGCTGCCCCGGACCCTCCACGCCGCACGACCGTCGCCGCACATCGACTGGTCCGCCGGGAACGTGCGGCTGTTGAGCGAGCCGCAGGAGTGGGCACCGGGCGACGGCCCGCGCCGGGCCGGTGTCTCCGCCTTCGGCATCAGCGGCACCAACGCGCACGTGATCCTCGAAGAGCCGGAGCCGGCGGCCGTCGCATCCGGTGCCGTGACGCCGGATCGCCCACAGGAGAACGCTGCCGCTCCTGCGGCCGTCGCCTCCTGGCCCTGGCTGCTGTCCGCGCGGGGCACCACGGCCCTGCGGGACCAGGCCCGGCGGTTGGCCGCACACCTCGCCCGCAACCCCGGACTCGCACCCGCAGATGTCGCACTGTCCCTGGCCACCTCGCGCACCGCATTCGAGGACCGGGCAGCTCTCGTCGGCCGGGACACCGGTGAACTGATCGATGCACTCGACGCGTTCGCCGAAGGTCGCGAGCACCCGAGGGCCGCCGTGGGACGCGCCCGCCCCGGAAAGCTCGCCCTGCTCTTCCCCGGGCAGGGGGCGCAGCGCGCCGGGACCGGACGGGTCCTCTACGCCACCCACGACGCGTTCGCGGACGCTCTGGACGCGGCCTGTGCACACCTGGACGGCCACCTCGACCGCCCCCTGCGCGACGTACTGTTCGCCGAGCCCGGCACGCCCGACGCGGAGCTGCTTGACCGCACCGTCTACACCCAGGCCGGACTGTTCGCCCTCGAAGTCGCCCTGTTCCGGCTGCTCGAAAGCTACGGCGTGCGCCCGGACCTGCTGCTCGGCCACTCGATCGGTGAACTGGCCGCCGCGCACGTCGCCGGGGTTTTCTCCCTGGCCGACGCCTGCCACCTGGTCGCGGCCCGGGGCCGGCTGATGGAGTCCCTGCCCGCCGGGGGCGCCATGGTGTCCGTCCAGGCGGCGGAGGAGGACGTCCTGCCGCTGATCGCGCCGTACGAGGACCGAGCGGTGATCGCGGCGGTCAACGGGCCCTCCGCCGTCGTCCTCAGCGGTGACGACGACGCCGTCACCGAGGTCGCCGACCAGTTGGCCGCGACAGGACACCGGACCAAGCGGCTGCGGGTCAGCCACGCCTTCCACTCGGCTCGCATGGACGCGATGCTGGACGAATTCGCCTCCGTGGCAGCCGAGTTGACCTACCAGCCGCCGACCGTCCCTGTGGTGTCGAACGTCACGGGTCGCCCAGCCACGGCCGAAGATCTGTGCAGCCCCTCCTACTGGGTGCGGCACGTACGGCAGGCGGTCCGGTTCCACGAGGGGACCCGGGCTCTGGAAGAGCTGGGTGCGCGGACGCTTCTCGACCTCGGGTCCGGGGTGCTGACCGCCATGGCCGACGAGTGCCTGACCACGGACGGGATCACCCTCGCTGCGCTGCTCCGCCGCGGCACCGACGAGGCGGAGTCGCTCACCACCGCCCTCGCCCAACTCCACCTGCACGGCCAGGGCCCGGACTGGGACCGCTACCTGGCATCCTCGGGCGCCCGGCGGGTTCCACTGCCCACCTACCCCTTCCAGCGGCAGCGGTACTGGCTGGAGGCCGGTACGGACCTGACGGACGTGTCCGCCGCGGGGCTCGAAGCGGCCGGTCATCCGCTGCTCGGAGCGGCCGTGCCGCTCGCCGGGTCCGACGGCGCCCTGTTCACCGGCCTGCTCTCGGCGGGCCGCCAGCCGTGGCTCGCCGACCACGCCCTGGACGGCACGCTGCTCTTCCCCGGCACCGGGTTCCTGGAGTTGGCACTCCAGGCCTGCGCCCGCACCGGTGCCGGTCACCTGGAGGAGCTGACCCTGCAGTCCCCGCTGGTGCTCCCGGAGGACGGAACCGTGCAGCTCCAGCTCACCGTCGGGGACACCGACGCAACGGGCCGTCGTCCGCTGTCCGTGTACGCGCGCCCCGCGACCGGCCCGGAGGACGAGGAACGGCCCTGGACACGGCACGCCGAGGGCACCCTCGCCGACGGACCGCCCGAGACCGGGACGCCTGCCGACCTCACCACCTGGCCCCCGCCCGGCGCCGAGCCGGTAGACGTCAGCGACCTCTACGAGCGCACCGCCGCGAACGGCTTCGGCTACGGCCCCGCCTTCCGCGGTCTGCACACCGCCTGGCGCCGGGGCGACGAGGTGTTCGCCGAGGTCGCCCTGCCCGAGCAGCACCGCGACACCGGCTTCGTACTGCACCCGGCGCTGCTGGACGCCGCCCTCCACACCGTCGCCCTCGCAGCCCCCGACAGCGAACGGGCCGTACTGCCGTTCAGCTTCCGGGCGGTCACCGCGGCTCCGGGCGTCCACCCGGACGTCCTGCGGGTCCGTCTGGCCCGACAGGCCGACGACACCTACACGGTGCAGCTGGCCGACGCTTCGGGCGCCTCGCTCGCCGCGATCCCGGCGCTCGTCCTGCGGCCCGTCGACCCCACCCAACTGGCAGCCGCCGCGCCCAAGCCCGCCGACCTGTATCGAATGGACTGGACGGACCTCGCGCTGCACGCACATCCGGCCGGTCCGTACGCGATCATCGGCACGGACGGGATACCCGAACTGCCCGAGGGACACGGCACCCGGTACGCAGAACTGTCCGCGCTCGCCGCGGCCGTCGATGCCGGGGTCGAGGTGCCCGCCACGGTCCTCGTCGGTTGCCCGCCGACCGGAGGCGACCCGGCCGGGGCCACCCGACAGGCCGTGCACCACGCACTGGAGGTGGCGCAGACATGGCTGAACGACGAACGGTTCGGCGCTTCGCGGCTGGTGCTGTGCACCCGCGACGCCGTGGCCGACCGGGTCGGCGCGCCGGTGCCCGGACTGCCGCAGTCCGCCGTCTGGGGCCTGCTGCGCACCGCCAAGGCCGAGAACCCGGGCCGCTTCGCCCTGCTCGACCACGACGGCACGGCAGCGTCCGCGTCCGCGCTGCCGGCTGCCCTGGCGACCGGCGAACCCGAGATCGCCCTGCGCGACGGCACGGCCCGCGTGCCGCGCCTTGTACGAGCCCGGGCGGCCGAGCCGTCGCGGAATCTCGGTGCCGGCGGAACGGTGCTGGTCACCGGGGCCGGAGGCATGCTCGGCCGGCTCGTGGCCCGTCATCTGGTGACGGCGCACGGCGTGCGTGGCCTGCTGCTCGCCAGCCGTCGCGGACGGAACGCGGACGGGATGCCCGAACTGGAGAAGGAGCTGCGCGAACTGGGCGCTGAGGTCGACGTCGCCGCCTGCGACTTCGCGGACCGCGACGACACCGCCCGGCTCCTGGCGTCCGTACCGGCCGAACGCCCGCTCACCGCGGTGATCCACACCGCGGGCGTCCTCGACGACGGGGTGATCGGTTCCCTGACACCCGGCCGCATGGACACCGTGCTGCGGGCCAAGACGGACGCGGTCCTCCACCTCGACGAGCTGACCCGAGGCCTCGACCTGACGGCGTTCGTGCTGTTCTCCTCGCTCGCCGGAACCCTCGGCGGGGTCGGGCAGGGCAACTACGCGGCGGCCAACGCGTTCCTCGACGCCTTCGCCCACGCCCGCCGGGCAGCCGGCCGACCTGCCGTCTCCCTGGCGTGGGGCCTGTGGGCCGAGCGCAGCGGAATGACCACCAAGCTGGACGAGAGCGACCTCCACCGAATGGCCCGCGGCGGGGTGCGGCCCATGCCGTCTGACCAGGCGCTGGCGCTGCTCGATGCCGCACTTGCCACGGACGAGGCGTTCCTCGCCCCGGCCAAGCTCGACGTGGCGGCGATGCAGACCGCGACCGGGGAGACGCCCGCGCTGCTGCGGTCGTTGACCGTGCCGCGGCCCCGTACTCCGGCCGGCCGGCCGGGGCACGCGCCCGCCGCCGATCCCGCACCGCTCGGCAGCCGTCTCGCCGCGCTGCCCGAGGGGGACCGACACCAAGCGGTGCTCGACGCCGTCCTGAGCCAGGCAGCGTTGGTCCTGGGGCACGCCTCAGCAGACGCGATCGACCCCGAACGCGGCTTCCTGGAGCTCGGCTTCGACTCGCTGACCGCCGTCGAGCTGCGCAACCGCCTCGCCACCGTGACCGGCACCAGGCTGCCCGCGACCCTGTTGTTCGACTACCCGGAACCGGGTTCACTCGCCGACCACCTGCTCGGCAGGCTGGCAGCCGTGGTGGAACAGCAACCGGGCGCCGTCGAGGCCGCCTCCGGTCCGCTCGACGCGTGGCAGGCACGGACCGAGCGGCTCATGGACGACGTCACCGCCCGGGCGGCGCTGCGCAGCCGGCTCCAGGGCCTCATGGAGCGGCTCGACAGCCTCCCCGAGGACCCGGACACCGCGTTGGAGAGCCGGCTGGACCAGGCGTCGGACGACGAACTGTTCGACTTCATCGAGCAGGAACTCCGCGGATCATGACGTGTTGACCGCCCGCACACCGGCTCCGGCGACCCACTCGGGATGCCGGAGCCGGTGGCGTCCAGGAGCACGAAATCAGGTCTCCGCCCGCGGACTGCGCGCCCTCCGGAACGCCCTGCCGGCCTGTGCGGCGGACGCCCGGACGTGCCCGTCGAGGCGGCCCCCGGCGCCTCCTAGGGGTTCTCTTAGAGTTCCCCGCCGCCGCTCAATTCGGGCGACCGGCGCCCACAGAATGTGATCAGTGAGTAGAGGATTCCAGCGTCGTGGTCGCCGGTGTGAGGCAGGCCGCCGGTCCGCCGGACGGTCGGGGGAAGGGAGCTGAACGGTGAGCGAGGGAAAGCTCCGCGACTATCTGAAACGGGTGACGGCGGATCTCCACCGCACCGGCAAGCGGCTGCGCGAGATGGAGGCCCGTGAGCGCGAGCCCATCGCGATCGTCGCCATGAGCTGCCGCTACCCCGGCAACGTGCGCTCGCCCGAGGACCTCTGGCAACTGGTCGTCGACGGCACCGACGGCATCACGCCCTTCCCGGAGGACCGCGGCTGGAACGTGGACGCCCTCTACCACCCCGACCCCGCCCACCCCGGCACCTGCTACACCCGGGAAGGCGGCTTCCTGCACGACGCCGCCGACTTCGACCCCGACTTCTTCGCCATGTCGCCCCGCGAGGCGTTGGCGACCGACCCGCAGCAGCGACTCCTCCTCGAAACGTCCTGGGAGGCCTTCGAACGCGCCGGGCTCCGGAGGCAGACCCTCAAGGGCAGCCCCACCGGCGTCTTCGTCGGCGTCATGTACAACGACTACGGATCGCGCTTCACCGAGCCGCCAGCCGGGCTCGAAGGACACCTCGGCAACGGCAGCGCCGCCAGCATCGCCTCCGGACGGGTCGCCTACACCTTCGGCCTCGAAGGCCCGGCAGTGACCGTCGACACGGCCTGCTCATCCTCCCTGGTCGCCCTGCATCTCGCCTGCAACGCACTGCGCCGGGGCGAGTGCTCCCTCGCCCTGGCCGGCGGTGTGACGGTGATGTCCACCCCCGTCACCTTCCTGGAGTTCAGCCGCCAGCGCGGGCTGTCCGCCGACGGCCGCTGCAAGGCGTTCTCCGACGACTCCGACGGCACCGGCTGGGGCGAGGGCGCCGGCCTGCTGCTGCTCGAGCGGCTCTCCGACGCCCGCCGCAACGGCCGTCGCGTCCTGGGCATCGTCCGGGGCTCCGCCGTCAACCAGGACGGGGCGAGCAGCGGTCTGACCGCTCCCAACGGGCCTTCCCAGCAACGGGTGATCCGCGCGGCACTCACCGCGGCGGGGCTCACCACGTCCGACGTGGACGCCGTCGAGGCGCACGGCACCGGCACCACCCTCGGCGACCCCATCGAGGCACAGGCGCTGCTCGCCACCTACGGCCAACAACGCGAATCCGGCCGTCCGCTGTGGCTCGGCACGGTCAAGTCCAACATCGGCCACACCCAGGCCGCGGCCGGGGTCGCCGGCGTCATCAAGATGGTGCAGGCGATGCAGCACGGTGTGCTGCCCCGCACCCTGCACGCCGAGCGACCCTCCACCCACGTCGACTGGAGCGAGGGCGACGTCCGACTGCTCACCGACGCCGTCGACTGGCCCGAGACCGACCACCCGCGACGCGCCGGAGTCTCGGCCTTCGGCGTCAGCGGGACGAACGCCCACGTCGTCCTGGAACAGGCCCCGCCGGACGACGCCGCACCGGAGACCGACGGCCCCGACTCGGCGGAGCCCGCACCTCCCGCCGAGCAGCCCGGCCCGGCCCCGCGATCCGCGGCGCGGCTCCCGGTGGTGCCCTGGGTGCTCTCCGCCCGCAGCGCACCGGCCCTCAGAGCCCAAGCGGCACAACTGCTGGACCGCATCGACCCGTTGACCGACGATGCGGAGGACGTCGGGGCCTCGCTGGCCACCACGCGCACCGCATTCGAAGAACGAGCGGTGGTGCTGGGTGAGGACCGTCCCGAACTGCTCCGGAACCTCGCCAGGTTCGCGCAGGGCGACGACACCGCGGCCGTCCGGGGCACGGTCGGCCGCGGCAAGACGGCGTTCCTCTTCGCGGGCCAGGGGGCCCAGCGCCTCGGGATGGGCCGTGACCTCCACGCCGCGTTCCCCGTCTTCGCGGCGGCGTTCGACGAGGTCTGTGCCCACCTCGACCCGGATCTGCCCCAGCGGCTCGCCGACGTCGTATTCGGTCAGGACACGGCCGCGCTGGACCGCACGGGCTTCACCCAGCCCGCTCTGTTCGCCTTCGAGGTGGCGCTGTTCCGACTCGTCGCCTCCTGGGGCGTGGCCCCGGACTTCCTGCTCGGACACTCCATCGGGGAACTTGCCGCCGCGCACGTCGCCGGCGTCCTCTCGCTGCCCGACGCCTGCCGACTCGTGGCCGCCCGCGGCCGCCTGATGCAGGAACTTCCCCCCGGGGGAGCGATGTTCTCCCTCCGGGCTGCCGAGGACGAGGTGCTGCCGCTGCTGGCCGAGGCCGGCGAACGGCTGGGCATCGCCGCCGTCAACGGGCCCCGGACGATCGTCGTCGCCGGCGACGAGGACGCGCTTGCCCCGCTCGTCCAGCACTTCGAGCGGCAGGGCGGCAAGGCCAGGCGGCTCCGGGTCAGCCACGCCTTCCACTCCCCGCTGATGGCTCCCATGCTCGACGCATTCCGGTCGGTGGCCGAGAGCGTGACGTACCACCAGCCGAACGTGACCGTCATCTCCGACCTGACCGGGGAGCCGGCCACCGACCTGGGGACGGCCGACCACTGGGTACGGCACGTACGGGAGGCCGTGCGGTTCGCGGACGGCATCCGCACCCTGGACCGGAACGGTGTCACCCGCTTCCTCGAAATCGGCCCCGACGCCACCCTCACCGCCCTGGCACAGGGCTGCCTCGACGCGGACTCCGGACGCGACCCGCTGCTCGTGCCCGCCCTGCGCAAGGACCGGGCCGAAACCCACAGCCTCCTCACCGCGCTGAGCGCCCTGCACACCCGCGGCACCAACCTCGACTGGGACCGCATCTTCCCTGGCGCCGCCCGCGTCGACCTGCCCACCTACGCCTTCCAGCGCGAGCGCTACTGGCTGGCCCCCGAAGCGGCCCCCGCGCGCCGCCCGGGCGAACACCCGCTGCTCCCGACGGCCATCACCCTCGCGGACCGCAGCGCCGTCGTCTCCACCGGACTCCTCACCCCCTCCGCGCATCCCTGGCTTGCCGACCGGACCGACGACGGCCGTGCCATGCTCCCCACCAGCGCCTACCTCGACCTCGCCCTGCACCTCGGTGCGCTCGCCGGCTGCGAGCACGTCGCCGCACTCACGGTGGACGCCCCCCTCGTCCTGTCCGAGCAGTCCACCGTCGAGATCCAGGTGGTTCTCGAAGCCGCCGCGGAGCCGGATGGGCAGCGTCGCCTCACCGTGCACTCCCGCCCCTCCGGCCGGCCGGACGACGAGACCCCGTGGACCCGTCACGCCCACGGCACGCTCACTGCTCAGCCGCCGGGACTGACCGACCACGACCTGCGGACCTGGCCGCCCGTCGAGGCCCGGCCCGTCGATGTGGGCCCGCTCCCACGGGCCGACGACGGAGCCTCGCACGGGCTCCCGTCCGACGGGCCGGGACGCGTATGGCGTCAGGGCGACACGGTGTTCGCCGAGGCCGCACTGCCCGAGGAGTACCGCGGCGACGCGACCCGCTTCGCCCTCCACCCGGCGCTGCTCGACGCCGTGCTCCAGGCGCTCCCGGCGGCGGGACACCCCGACGCCGTCGCCGTGTCCTGGCGCGACTGCGCGCTGTACGCCGTGGGCGCGGAATCGGTGCGTGCCCGCCTGGCCCCCGCGGAGGGTGGCGGCGTGCACATCCACCTCACCGACGAACTCGGCCAGCCCGTCGCTTCGTTCGGCTCCGTCACACCCGTACCCGCCACCGAGTTCACACCGCCGCCGGACCCCGACGGCCGTGACGCTCTCTTCGCCGTCGAGTGGACCGGCCTGCCGCAGCCCACCGCACAGCAGCAGCCCGGCCGGGTCGCCGTCCTCGGCGTGCAGGGTGCCGGTGCCGACGGGAACGCACCCGCGTTCCACGGTGAACTGGACGCGCTCGCCACGGCTGTGGAACAGGGCGCCGACGCACCCGACCTGGTCGTCGTGCCGTGGTCGATCGGCGAGTCCGCACCAGCCGCGGGGGCCGCCGAGCCCGGTGAACCGGCGGGCGCCGCCCACACCTCGGTCGTGCAGGCCCTGGCGCTGCTGCAGAGCTGGCTCGCCCGGCCGGGCCTCGCCGACGCACGGCTGCTCTTCCTCACCCGGGGAGCCGTCGCCACGAGCCCGGACGAGACCGTCACCGACCTGCCAGCCGCCGCGGTGTGGGGTCTGGTGCGCTCGGCCCAGTCGGAGAACCCCGACCGCTTCCTGCTGGTGGACACCGACGCCGACACCACCGCCACGGACACCGAAGCCCTGCCCTCCGTCGTCGACGCGGCCATGGCGTCGGGGGAAACCCAGCTCGCCGTTCGCGGCACGCGTCTCCTGGCCCCCCGACTGACCCGGCTTGCCCAGGCTTCCCGGACCGCCGCGCCCACGCCTCCGACAGCCGGGACCCGTTTCGATGCGTTCCGCACCGTGCTGGTGACCGGAGCCACCGGAACCGTCGGCGCCGCGATCGCCAGACACCTGGTGACCGGTCACGGCGTACGGCATCTGCTGCTCGTCGGACGGCGCGGCGGCGCCGCGCCCGGCGCCGTCCGACTGGTTGCGGAACTAACCGAGTTGGGCGCCCAGGTGACCCTTGCTGCCTGCGATGCCGCCGACCACACGGCATTGGCCGGGCTGCTGGCCACCCTCCCCGAAGAACACCCCTTGGGTGCGGTCGTGCACGCCGCCGGCGTGCTGGACGACGGGGTGATCTCCTCCCTGACTCCCGAGCGGGTCGCCACCGTCCTGCGGCCCAAGGTCGATGCCGCGGTCAACCTCGACCGGCTCACCCGGGACCTCGACCTGTCGGCCTTCGTCCTCTTCTCCTCGGCCGCCGCCACCTTCGGCGGTCCCGGACAAGGCAACTACGCCGCCGGCAACGCCTTCCTGGAGGCGCTTGCCCACCGGCGCCGCGCAGAGGGCCGTCCGGCCCTCGCGCTCGGCTGGGGAATGTGGGCGGAGCGCAGCGAGATGAGCGCCCGCCTGGACGAGACGGACCGACGGCGGATGGACCGCGGCGGCGTTGGTGCACTGTCCACCGAGTCGGCGCTCGCCCTGTTCGACCGCTGTCTGGCCCAGGACCGGGTCGTTCCGGTCCCGGTGCCGCTCGATGTCGCCGCGGTCCGCAGGAGCGGCCCGGGGGTCGCCCCCCTGCTCCGCGCCCTCGCCGGCCGCTCCGCCAAGCGGACCGCCGCCCCGGCGGCCGCACGGGGTAGCGACCCCGTGTCCCCGGCCGCCCACGCACTGGCCGCGCTGGCACCGCAGGAGCGCCACGCCCACGTGCTGGACGTGGTGCGCACCGAGATCGCCACCGTCCTCGGCCACGCCTCAGCCGGTCGGGTCGACGCCGACCGCGCCTTCGGCGACCTCGGCCTGGACTCCCTGACCTCGCTCGAACTGCGCAATGCGCTCGGTCGTCGCACCGGACTGCGACTGCCGGCCACCTTGGTCTTCGACCACCCCACACCCTCGGCCGTCGCCACCTACCTGCTGGACGAACTGCTGGGTGGTGGACAGGAGTCGGCGGCATCCGGGGCCGACACCACAGCGGCCGGCGAACCCGTCGCCATCGTGGCGATGGGCTGTCGTTTCCCCGGCGGTATCCGGACCCCGGAGGCCTTCTGGGAATTCCTCGCCGCCGGCGGCGACGCCGTCGGGGCGTTCCCCGAGGACCGCGGCTGGGACACCGCGGCGCTCTACGACCCCGACCCCGAGCACGAGGGCACGACGTACACCCGCCAAGGCGGCTTCCTCACCGAAGTCGACGGCTTCGACGCCGGGTTCTTCGGCGTCTCGCCCCGCGAGGCCCTGGCCATGGACCCGCAGCAGCGGGTCCTGCTGGAGGTCTGCTGGGAGGTGTTCGAGCGCGCCGGTATCGACCCGCTGTCGCTGCGCGGCAGCCGTACCGGCGTCTTCGCCGGCACCAACGGGCAGGACTACACCACCGTCCTGGGCAACGCCGCCGAAGCCGTCGACGGATACCTGGGCACGGGCAACGCGGCGAGCGTGGTGTCCGGCCGCATCGCCTACTCCTTCGGCCTCGAAGGACCCGCCGTCACCGTGGACACGGCCTGCTCCTCCTCACTCGTCGCCCTGCACTGGGCCGTCCGCGCCCTCCAGTCGGGGGAGTGCTCCCTCGCCCTGGCCGGCGGTGTGACGGTGATGTCCACCCCTGCCGCGTTCGTGGAGTTCAGCCGCCAGCGTGGACTGTCCGCCGACGGCCGCTGCAAGCCCTTCGCCGACGGCGCCGACGGAACCGGTTGGGGCGAGGGCGCCGGCGTGCTGCTGGTGGAGCGGCTCTCCGACGCCCAGAAGAACGGTCACCCGGTGTTGGCCGTCGTCCGCGGCAGCGCGATCAACTCCGACGGCGCGAGCAACGGCCTCACGGCGCCCAACGGACCCTCCCAGCAACGGGTGATCAGGGCCGCGCTCGCCGACGCCCGGCTCACGGCGGGTGACGTGGACGCCGTGGAGGCGCACGGCACGGGTACTACCCTCGGCGACCCCATCGAGGCGCAGGCGCTGCTCGCCACCTACGGACAGGAGCGAACCGGGGACCAGCCGCTGTGGCTCGGGTCGGTGAAGTCGAACATCGGGCACACCCAGGCCGCAGCCGGTGTGGCCGGAGTGATCAAGATGGTGCAGGCACTGCGCCACGGCCTGCTGCCGCAGACGCTGCACCTCGACACACCCTCCACCCACGTGGACTGGACCGAAGGCGCCGTAGAACTGCTCGCCGCTCCCACCACCTGGCCCGACCACGGACGTCCCCGCAGAGCAGGCGTCTCCTCGTTCGGCTTCAGCGGCACCAACGCCCACCTCATTCTCGAACAGGCCGCCCCCGAACAGGCCGTGCCCGCTGACCCGGCCGTCGGCACGCAGCCGGTACCGGACGCGCGGGACTCCGCCGGCACCGCCCCACTGCCCGTCGTCTGGCCCCTGTCGGCCCGCAGCCCCGAAGCGCTCCGTGCCCTGGCCGCCGCCCTGCACGCCTACGCCGAACGCCACACCGACCTGCCGGCCGCAGCTGTCGGCCACGCCCTGGCCACCACCCGCGCATCCTTCGAGCACCGTGCGGTCGCCCACGGCACCGACCACGCCGGCCTGCTGGCCGCCCTGAGCGGGCTGGCCGCCGGCGAACCAGCCACCGGAGCCGTGGACGGCGTGACCAGGTCCGGCGCACGCACCGCCTTCCTGTTCACCGGGCAGGGCGCCCAGCGCCTCGGCATGGGTCTCGAACTCCACCGCACCTTCCCGGTGTTCGCCCGGGCACTCGACGAGATCTGTGACCACTTCGCCGGCCATCTCGACCGACCGCTGCGCGACGTCATGTTCCACGACACCGACGGACTGCTGCACCGCACCGAATACACCCAGCCCGCCCTGTTCGCCATGGAGGCCGCCCTCCACCGCCTCGCCGAGAGCACCGGCCTGCACGCCGACCACCTGCTGGGACATTCGATCGGCGAAGTCACCGCCGCGCACGTCGCCGGGGTGTTCTCCCTGGCCGACGCATGCGTCCTCGTCGCCGCCCGCGGCCGGCTCATGCAGGCGCTCCCGGAGAACGGCGCCATGATCGCGCTCCAGGCCACGGAGGACGAGGTGCTGCCGCTGCTCGACGGGCTCGACGGGCAGGTCTGCATCGCCGCCGTCAACGGTCCCGACTCCGTCGTGATCTCCGGCGATCGTGCCGCGGCGACCGGCGTCGCCGACCGGCTCGCCGCCGAAGGCCGCCGGACCAAGAAACTTCAGGTCAGCCACGCCTTCCACTCGCCGCACATGGACCCGATGCTGGCCGGTTTCCGCGCCGTCGCCGAGAGGCTCACCTACCACCGGCCGCGCCTTCCCGTCATGTCCAATGTGACCGGCGAGGCCGCCACCGAACTGGACCTCCCCGACTACTGGGTACGGCAGGTTCGGGGGGCCGTCCGCTTCCACGACGGCGTCCGCGGGCTCGCCGCCCAGGGGGTCCAGCGCTACGTCGAACTCGGCCCCGACGGCACCCTCTCCGCCATGGCGGCCGCATGCCTGCCCCCCGACACCACCGGAACGGCGGTCATCCCGCTCCTGCGCGCCCGGACGCCCGAGCCCGACGCCCTCCTCGACGGTCTCGCCCGCGCCCACGTGCACGGCGCCGACCTCGACTGGTCCGCCGTCGCCAACGCCCGGCACGGGCACCCATCCGTCGACGGTCTGCCCACCTACCCCTTCCAGCGGCAACGCTACTGGCCCACGCCCCGTGCCCGCGCGACCGCCGGAATCGGCCAGGCCGGCCACCCGCTGCTGAGCGCCGCCGTCGAACTCGCCGACGGCAGCCGGCTGTTCACCGGCCGGCTCTCGGTCGACGACCAGCCGTGGCTCGCCGACCACGCCCTGGCGGGCGCGCCCGTCGTCCCCGGTACGGCCTTCGTGGAACTGGCCGTCATGGCCGGCGACCGGGCTGGCTGCCCCCGGGTCGCGGACCTGACCCTGGTCAGCCCGCTCGTCCTGCCGGAGGGAGACGCGATGGATCTCCAGGCGGTCCTCGGCGTCGACGACGGGCAGGGCCAGCGCCCGTTCACCGTCCATGCCCGCCGCGCCGACCCGGCTCCCGGCGAGCCCTGGACGCTGCACGCCACCGGCACCCTCACCATCGCCCACCCGGGACCCACCCCGCCCACCCCGTCGGCATGGCCGCCCGCCGGCTCCGAGCCCCTCCCCGTCGAGGACCTCTACGCGCAGCTGAGCGCCGGTGGATTCGACTACGGCCCGCTCTTCCGGGGACTCGGCGCCGCCTGGCACGAAGGCGACCACATCCACGCCGAGATCACCCTGCCCCCGTCGCCCCACCAGGACGCAGACCACTTCGCCCTCCACCCGGCGCTGCTCGATGCCGCCCTGCACGCGACCGCGTTCCTGCCCACGGAGGACAGCGACAGCGGACGGCTGCCCTTCTCCTGGCGCGGCGTGCAGATCCACGCCACCGGGGCCACCCGGCTGCGAGCCCGCCTCCACTTGTCCGCGCCCGACACCGTGTCCCTCGCCCTCACCGACGCCGGTGGCCGGCCCGTCGCCGACATCGAGGCACTGACACTGCGCGAGCTCTCCCCGGACCGTGTCGCCCGCTCCGCCCGCTCCACCGGCCCCCTCTACCACCTCGACTGGCCCGTGTCCCCCCTTCCCGCTACGCCCCCTGGGGACCCGACGCGCCTCCTCGTCCTGGACGGCGAAGAGCTCGCCGCCGACCTGGACGGCGCGGGCCTGCCCGTCACCCGGCTGACCGGCCCCGACCTCCAGGAGGCCACCGGCACCGTCCTCGTGGCACTCCCCGCCGCCGACCCGCACGAGGCGGCGACCGGCGCACTGGAACTGGTCCAGCGGTGGCTGGCGGACGCGCCCGCCACGGCTCGGCTCGTCTTCGTCACCGGAGGAGCCGCCGACGCCCCCGGCACCACCCACCGCGAGTCCGCGTCCGCTCCCATCTGGGGCCTGGTGCGCTCGGCGCAGTCCGAGCACCCCGGTCGGTTCGTCCTCGCCGACCTCGACGGCCAGGAGTCCTCCTACGCCGCACTTCCCGCCGCACTGGCCACCAACGAATCCCAATTCGCCGTCCGAAGCGGCACCGTTCACCTGCCCAAGGTCGCCGCCGTCCACGCCGGAACCGCGCTGCGCGAGCCTGTCGACGGCACTGGTTGGCGTCTGGGCATGACCGGCAGGGGCACCCTCGACCAGCTGACCCTCGTGCCGCACGACGAAGCCGAACGACCCCTGGAACAGGGCGAGATACGTATCGCGGTGCGGGCTGCGGGGGTGAATTTCCGTGATGTGTTGAACGTTCTTGGTATGTATCCCGGTGATGCCGGTGCCTTCGGTTTGGAGGGTGCGGGTGTGGTGTCGGAGGTTGGGCCGGGTGTGGTGGGTTTGGTGCCGGGCGATCGGGTGATGGGTTTGTTCCCGGCGGCGTTCGGTCCGGTGGCGGTGGCGGATGAGCGGATGGTGGTGCGGGTTCCTGAGGGTTGGTCGTTTGCGCAGGCGGCGTCGGTTCCGGTGGTGTTCTTGACGGCTTTCTATGCCTTGGTGGAGTTGGGTGGGGTTCGGGCGGGGGAGTCGGTGTTGGTGCATGCGGGTGCGGGTGGTGTGGGGATGGCGGCGGTGCAGTTGGCGCGGCATCTGGGCGCGGAGGTGTTCGCTACTGCCAGCCCGGGGAAGTGGGGGGTGTTGCGGGGGTTGGGGTTGGACGATGCGCATATTGCGTCGTCGCGTGAGCTGGACTTCGAGCGGTCGTTCTTGGAGGC
>NZ_JBHZCF010000036.1:0-12101 GCF_042755225.1 Streptomyces sp. NPDC059169
ACGGAATCAAAGACATCCGCGAACACCGGAAACGCCTCATACAACTCCCGACCCATACCCACCCGCTGCGAACCCTGCCCCGCGAACATGAGCGCGGTTCTGCCCTCGCCACGTACCACCCCGGTGAGGACATCCGCCGGGGTCTCTCCGTTCGCCAGTGCGTTCAGGCCGCTCATCAGCTCTTCGCGGGTGGTGCCCACGAGCGCGGCGCGGTGGTCGAAGGCGGACCGGGTCGTGGCCAGGGACAGCCCTACGTCCCGCAGGCCGAGTTCGGGCCGGTCCCCGAGGTGTGTGAGCAGCCGGCCGGCCTGTGCACGCAAGGCGTCGCGGGTGGTGCCGCTGAGCGTCCAGGTGACGGGCACGGGCGGTGTGCCGCCCGGAGGCGGGGTGGGGGTGACCGGGGCCTGCTCCAGGATGGCGTGCACATTGGTGCCGCTGATGCCGAAGGAGGACACACCCGCCCGGCGTGGCCGGTCGGTCTCGGGCCACTCCACGGTGTCCGTGAGCAGCCGTACGTTCCCTTCCGACCAGTCCACGTGGGCTGACGGCCGGTCGATGTGCAAGGTGGGCGGCAGGACGCCGTGCTGGAGTGCCAGCACCATCTTGATGACGCCCGCCACACCCGCAGCCGCCTGGGTGTGACCGAGGTTGGACTTCACCGAGCCGAGCCACAACGGCCGGTCCGCCGCGCGGTCCTGGCCGTAGGTGGCCAGCAGGGCCTGGGCCTCGATGGGGTCGCCGAGGGTCGTTCCCGTGCCGTGCGCCTCGACCGCGTCCACGTCGGAGGGAGACAGGCCGGCGCCGGCCAGGGCCTCGCGGATCACCCGCTGCTGGGAGGGGCCGTTGGGGGCGGTCAGACCGTTCGACGCACCGTCCTGGTTGACGGCGGAGCCACGGAACACGGCCAGCACCGGATGCCCGTTGCGCCGGGCGTCGGAGAGCCGCTCCACCAGCACGACGCCGACGCCCTCGGAGAAGCCGGTGCCGTCGGTGCAGTCGGCGAAGGCCTTGCAGCGCCCGTCGGGTGCCAGGCCCCGCTGGCGGCTGAAGTCCAGGAACAGACCGGGCGTGGACATCACGGTGACGCCGCCGGCCAGGGCGAGGTCGCATTCGCCCGAGCGGAGCGCCTGCGCCGCGAGGTGGAGGGCCACGAGCGAGGAGGAACAGGCCGTGTCGACGGTGACCGCGGGCCCCTCCAGGCCGAAGGTGTAGGAGAGGCGGCCCGACATGACGCTCGCCGAGTTGCCGGTGCCGAGGTGCGCCTCGGCGTCCGGTGCCGGTGCGAGGGAACGGGAGGAGTAGTCCTGGTAGTTGGTGCCGGCGAAGACGCCGGTGCGGCTGCCGCGCAGCGCCGCCGGATCGATCCCGGCCCGCTCGAACACCTCCCACGACGTCTCCAACAGCAGCCGCTGCTGCGGGTCCATCGCCACCGCCTCACGCGGCGAAATCCCGAAGAACCCGGCATCGAAACCGCCGACGTCATCGAGGAAACCACCGGCACGCGTATAACTACGGCCCGGAACCCCCGGCTCCGGGTCATAGAGCGCCTCCACGTCCCAGCCACGGTCCGCCGGCCACTCACCGATCGCATCCACCCCACCCTCAAGCAACCGCCACAACTCCTCCGGCGAACCCACCCCACCGGGAAAACGGCAGCTCATCGCCACGATGGCGATGGTTTCCTCCTGGTGGGCGACCGCCTGGGCCGGGACCGGGGAGGCCGGAGCCGGTGTCTCATCGAGGTTCAGCACGGTCCGCAGCCGGGTGGCCAGTGCCGCAGGGGTCGGGTGGTCGAAGAGGAGGGTGGCCGGGAGACGGGTGCCGATGGCGGAGCTGAGCGCGTTGCGGAGTTCGACCGCCATGAGGGAGTCGAAACCCATTTCCCGGAAGGCCCGGTGGTGGGCTATCTCGTCGGCATCCGTGTGGTTGAGGACGGCGGCGACATGGGCACGGACGAGCTCCGACAGAGCCTGGCGCTGCTCTGCCTCGTCCAGGGCTGCGAGCTGCCGGGCCAGCGCGGGGCCGTCGGTGGCCTCCTCGGTCACCGGTGCGGCGGCGGCTCGTGCCCGCTGCACGTCGGGGAGGTCGGCTATCAGGGGCCGGGCACGCGACGTGGTGTAGGCGTGCGTGAAGGTGTCCCAATCGATGTCGGTGACGGCCAGTGTGGTGTCGTCGTGGTCGAGGGCGCGTTGCAGCGCGGCGACGGCCGACTGCGGATCCATGACGCGTACGCCGTGCCGGTGCAGTCGCTCGCCCACGGTGCCCTCGGCCATACCGGCTTCCGCCCAGGGCCCCCAGGCGATGGAGGTGGCCCGGTGCCCGGCGGCCCGGCGCTGCTGGGCCAGCGCGTCGAGATAGGCGTTGCCAGGGGCGTAGTTGGCGTGACCCGGTGCACCGATGGTGCCGGCGGTGGAGGAGAACAGCACGAACGCCGACAGGTCGTGCCCCCGGGTCAGTTCGTCGAGGTTGCGCGCGCCACCGGCCTTCACCCGAAGCACGCCGGCCAGTTGGGCCGGTGTGAGGGAATTGATGGTCCCGTCGTCGAGTACGGCTGCGGTGTGCAGCACCGCGCTGAGCGGCCGATCGGTCGGGATGCTGTCGATCAGGTGGGCGAGCGCGTCCCGGTCGGCGATGTCGCAGGCAGCGAATTCGGTCTGCGAACCGAACTCAGCGAGCTCCGAGGCGAGTTCGGCTGCCCCCGGGGTGTCGGCGCCGTGTCGGCTGACGAGCAGCAGATACGGTGCGCCGTTGCGGGCGAGCCAGCGGGCCACATGCCGTCCGAGCGCACCGGTGCCGCCGGTGACCAGGACGGTGCCCTGAGGTGCCCACCGCCGGGTGGTGTCGAATTCCCCGGTGGCGGCGCGAACCAGCCGCCGGGCGAGGATGCCGTGCGGGCGGATCGCCAGCTGGTCCTCGTCACCGATGCCGGCGAGTGCCCGGACCACGGCGGTGCCCGCAGCCGGGTCCAGGGTCGGGGGCAGGTCGAGCAGTCCGCCCCAGCGTTCCGGCTCCTCCAGGGCGACCACCCGGCCGAAGCCCCACACCAGGGACTGACCGGGGGCGGTGACGCCCCGCAAGGGTTCGGTGCCCACGGCGCCCCGGGTGGCGAACCACAGCGGAGCCTGAACACCGAGGTCGTCCAGGGCCTGGACGAGGGCGACCGTGGCGGCGAAGCCCCGGGGCAGGCCCGGGTGGGCACGGTGTTCGTCTTCGTCCAGGGCGAGTAGGGAGACGATGCCCGCGACCGGGGGCAGCGGTGCGTCCGGGGAGGCCGTACCGCGCAGTGACGTCCCGATCGCCCCGGCGAGCGCGGCACGGTCCCCTTCGGAGTCCACGGAGACGGTGACGGGGTGCGCACCGGCGGCGGCGAGTGCCGTCGTCAGCTCGTCGGCCGGGGTTGCGTCACCCGGGGTGACCACCATCCAGGTGCCGCGGAGGGCAGCGGGTGCGGTACCGGCAGGGACGGGCTTCCAGGTGACGCGGTAGCGCCACGAGTCGGCCCGGGCCCCTTCGCGGTGGCGTCGGCGGTAGTCGGACAGTGCGGGCAGCAACGCGTCGAGGGTGGCCGGGTCCGTGGCGAGTGCGGCGCCGAGGGTGTCGGAGTCGCCGCTCTCGACGGCTTCCCAGAAGCGGGCGTCGATGGCGTCACCGGGACCGCCGCGCACCGCGGGGGCGGGCTCGGGCCAGTAGCGGCGTCGCTGGAAGGGATAGGTCGGGAGGGCCACCGGCCGGGCTCCGCCGGCCACGGCGGTGCCGAGGACGGCGCGCCAGTCGACGGGCCCTCCGGCGACGGAGAGCTCGGCGAGTGAGGTGAGGAACCGGCGTCGGGAGCCCTCTCCCTTGCGCAGGGTGCCGACGACCGCGGCGTCCGTGATGTCCAGCGCGTCGAGCGTCTCGCGTACGGCGGTCGTCACCACGGGGTGCGGTGACGTCTCGACGTAGGCGCGGTAGTCCTGTTCAGCCAGGGAGCGCACGGCGTGTTCGAAGCGGACTGTCCGGCGCAGGTTGCGGTACCAGTACTCGGCGTCGAGCCGGCCGGTGTCGATCCAGTCGCCGGTCACCGTGGAGAAGAACGGGGTGCCGCCGCTGCGCGGGCGCACCGGGGCGAGGTCGGCGAGCAGCCGCTCGCGGATCTCCTCGACCTGCGCGGAGTGGGACGCGTAGTCGACCGGTATCCGGCGGACCTGGGCCCCGTCGGCCTGTAGCGCGGCGAACAACGCGTCGAGGGCGTCCGCCGCGCCGGAGACGACCACGGAGCGGGGGCCGTTGACGGCGGCGACGGAAATGGTGTTGCCCCACGGTACGAGGCGCTCTTCCACCTCGGGCAGCGGCAGCAGGACGGACATCATGCCGCCGCGCCCCGCGAGCGCGGTCAGCGCGCGGCTGCGCAGGACGACGACGCGGGCGGCGTCCTCCAGGCCCAGGGCCCCGGCGACGCAGGCGGCGGCGATCTCACCCTGGCTGTGCCCCACCACGGCGTCCGGCTCCACCCCCTTGGCGCGCCAGAGCCCCGCAAGCGCGACCATCACGGCGAACAGCGCGGGCTGCACGACGTCCACGCGGTCGAGGGACGGTGCCCCCTGCGCACCGCGCAGCACTTCTTCGAGGGACCAGCCGGAGAACCGTTCCACGGCTTCGGCGCACTCGTCGAAACGGGCCCGGAACTCCGTGTCGCCGTCGAGGAGTTCGGTGGCCATCCCGGCCCACTGCGATCCCTGGCCGGGGAAGACGAAGGCGGTGCGGCCGTCCGCGCCGCTCGTACCGCGCACCACTCCTGAGGCCGGGGCGTCGCGGGCGAGCAGGTCCAGCCCGCGGAGCAGTTCCCCGTGGTCGGCGGCGATCACGGCGGCCCGGTGCTCGAACGCGGTGCGGGTGGTGGCCAGCGACCAGGCGAGGTCGTGCAGCGGCGGCGGGGTCGGGTCGGAGAGCCGCTCGTGCAACCGGGCGCCGAGGGTGCGCAGCGATTCCGCGGTGCGCGCGGAGAGGGGGAAGGCGAGGTCTCGGGCGGCGGTGTCCGTCTCGCGAACGCCGTGGACCGCGGTGGCGGGTTCCTGCGCCGGGGCCTGTTCCAGAATGACGTGGGCGTTGGTGCCGCTGACCCCGAAGGAGGAGACCGCAGCCCGGCGCGGCCGCCCCTGGTCGGGCCAGGCGGTGGCTTCGGCGAGCAGGGCGACGTTCCCCGCCGACCAGTCGACGTGTGACGACGGCCGGTCGATGTGCAGGGTCGAGGGCATCAGCCCTTCCTGGAGGGCGAGCACGACCTTGATCACGCCTGCCGCGCCGGCGGCGGCCTGGGTGTGTCCGATGTTGGACTTCACCGAGCCCAGCCACAACGGCCGGTCCGCCGCGCGGTCCTGGCCGTACGTGGCCAGCAGGGCCTGGGCCTCGATGGGGTCGCCGAGGGTCGTTCCCGTGCCGTGCGCCTCCACCATGTCGATGTCCGCCGTGGCCAGGCCCGCGGCGGACAACGCCTGCCAGATGACGCGTTGCTGGGAGGGGCCGTTGGGGGCGGTCAGACCGTTCGACGCACCGTCCTGGTTGACCGCGGAGCCACGGAGCACGGCCAGCACCGGATGCCCGTTGCGCCGGGCGTCGGAGAGCCGCTCCACGAGGAGCATGCCAGCGCCCTCGCCCCAGGCTGTGCCGTCGGCCGCGTCCGCGAAGGCCTTGCAGCGGCCGTCGGCGGCCAGTCCGCGCTGCCGGCTGAACTCCAGGAACAGACCGGGCGTGGACATCACGGTGACGCCGCCGGCCAGGGCGAGGTCGCACTCGCCCGAGCGGAGCGCCTGCGCCGCGAGGTGGAGGGCCACGAGCGAAGAGGAACAGGCCGTGTCGACGGTGACCGCGGGCCCCTCCAGGCCCAACGCGTAGGAGACCCGGCCGGACACCACGCTGGCGGCGTTGCCGGTGCCGATGTGCCCTTCCAGCCCATCCGCGGCTCCGAGCAGCAGCGCGGTGTAGTCCTGCCCGTTGGTGCCGGCGAAGACGCCGGTGCGGCTGCCGCGCAGCGCCGCCGGATCGATCCCGGCCCGCTCGAACACCTCCCACGACGTCTCCAACAGCAGCCGCTGCTGCGGGTCCATCGCCACCGCCTCACGCGGCGAAATCCCGAAGAACCCGGCATCGAAACCGCCGACGTCATCGAGGAAACCACCGGCACGCGTATAACTACGGCCCGGAACCCCCGGCTCCGGGTCATAGAGCGCCTCCACGTCCCAGCCACGGTCCGCCGGCCACTCACCGATCGCATCCACCCCACCCTCAAGCAACCGCCACAAGTCCTCCGGCGAACCCACCCCACCGGGAAAACGGCAGCTCATCGCCACGATCGCCACCGGCTCCTGGCGCCCGGCCTCCACCTCTTGGAGGCGCTGGCGGGTCTGGTGGAGGTCGTTGGTGACCTTCTTGAGGTACTCGAGGAGCTTCTGTTCGTTCATGCACCCTCATCCACGTGGCGGTTCCGGAGGTCGTGCGGTCGGCGCGTCATGACATGCCGAGGTCGTTGTCGATGAAGTCGAAGATCTCGTCCGCGGTGGCGGAGTTGATCCGGTCGCTCACCCCGGCGCCGTCGTCCGCCACCGTGTCGGCGTCCTCCCGTTCGCTCCACTTCGCGAGCAGCGTCTGGAGCCGGGAGGCGATCCTGGCCCGCTGCGGATCGTCCTGCGCCACCTCCCCGAGCGCGTCCTCCAGCCGATCCAGCTCGGCGAGCACGGGCAGCGCCCCGGCGGAGTCCCCCGCCGCGACGCGCGCGCGCAGATGGCGGGCGAGGGCCGCGGCGGTCGGGTGGTCGAACAGCAGAGTGGCGGGCAGCTGGGTGCCGGTGGCGAGACCGAGCCGGTTGCGCAGCTCGACGGCCATGAGCGAGTCGAAGCCCAGCTCGCTGAACGCACGCTTCGGGTCGATCGCGTCCACCGTGTCGTGCCCGAGGACGCCGGCGACATGGGTGCGGACGAGCGTGACCAGGACGCGTTCCTGGTCCGTCTCGCTCCGCCCGGCCAGCTGTGCGCGCAGCGCCCGGAGGCCGCTCTGTCCGTCGCCGTCCACGGATCCCTGCTCCGGGGCCGCCCGCCGGGCTTCCGGCAGGTCGGAGAGGAGCGCGCTGGGCCGCACCGAGGTGAAGCCGGGTACGAAGCGTGCCCAGTCCACGTCGGCCACGGTCAGTGTGGAGTCGCCACGGGTGAGGGCCCGCTCCAGCGCGTCGACCGCGAGCCGCGGTTCGAGCATGCCCATACCGCCGCGGGCGAGGCGCTCTGCCAGTTGTTCGTCGCCCGCGCTGCCGGCCGCCATTCCGGCGCCCTCCCACGGGCCCCATGCAACGGACGTGGCGGGGAGGCCCAGGGCGTGCCGGTGCTCGGCGAGGGCGTCCAGATAGGCGTTGGCGGCGGCGTAGTTGGCTTGGCCGGTCGCCCCGGCCGTGCCCGCGAAGGACGAGAACAGCACGAACGCCGTCAGGCCGTCGGTCAGCTCGTGCAGATGCGCGGCGGCCGCCAGCTTGGGTCGCAGCACGGCGTCCAGGCGGGCCCCGTCGAGTCCGGCGAGCAGCCCGTCGTCGAGCGCACCCGCGGCGTGGAACACCGCGTCGACGGGGTACTCGGCCAGCAACCGGGCCAGCGCATTACGGTCGGCGGCGTCGCATGCGGCGAGCGTCACCCGGGTGCCCCGGGCAATGAGTTCGGCCCGCAGCTCGTCCGCGCCCTCGGCCTGCGCGCCGCGCCGGCCCGCCAGGACCAGGTGCTCGACACCCCGTTCTGCCAACCGGCGGGCCACGTGAGCGCCGAGCGCACCGGTCCCGCCGGTGATCAGTACGGTGCCGGCGCACGTCCACGGCTCGTCGGTTCCGGGCGGGACGTCCCGGGCCTGGGCCCGGACCAGCCTCCGGACGAAGACGCCCGAGCCGCGTACGGCCACCTGGTCCTCGCCCGTCCTGGCCTCCAGGACCGCGCACAGCCGCTCCACGGCCCGCTCATCGGGCTCGGTGGGCAGGTCGACGAGACCGCCCCAGCTGTGCGGCTGCTCCAGTGCGGCGACCCGTCCCAGGCCCCACACGGCGGCCTGGACGGGGGAGGGCACGGCCTCGCGCTCGCGTACCGCGACGGCCCCCGTGGTCGCGCACCACAGGGGCGCGCCGGTGCCCAGGTCGTCCAGCGCCTGGACCAGGGCCACGGTCGCGGCGAGTCCGCCGGGCGTGGCGGTCAGGCTGCGGTGCGGCTCCTCGTCGGTTCCCAGCAGGGACAGCACTCCGTCCACGGAGCCCGACTCGCCCAGCAGTGTGCCCAGTTGGTCGGCGAGCGACTTGCGGTCGGCACGGCCGCAGTCGACCTCGACCGGGACGACCGCGGTTGCGCCGTGGGCGGTGAGTCCGGCCGCGATCGCCGTCTCCCAGGCGCGACCGCCGTGACCCGCGGGGTGGGCCAGCAGCCAGACGCCGGAGAGTACGGGAGCCGGGGCGTCGCCGGCCGGCCGCCAGGTGACCCGGTATTCCCGGCCGTCGGCGGCGGTACGCTCGCGCTGCTGGTGGCGCCACGCGGACAGCGCGGGCAGTACGTCGCGCAGCGGAGCGTCGTCGGCAAGGTGGAGTCGCTCGGCCAGCTCGCCCGGGTCGGTGTGCTCCATGGCCGCCCAGAGCTGGTCGTCCACCGTCTGCTCCACCTCGGCCCCGCCACGCGGGCCGGCCGGCTCCAGCCAGTACCGGCGGCGCTGGAAGGCGTAGGTGGGCAGCTCGACACGGTGCGCGTCCTCGCCGTACAGCACGGAGGGCCCCGTGCCGAGGCCGCGTACGTGCAGGCTCGCCGCGGCCAGCAGGGCGCTGCGGACCTCGGGCCGGCCGCGTCGCAGGACGGGCAGCGCGACGGACTCCTCACCGGGATCGCGCAGGCACTCCCACGCCGCGGCGGCGAGGGCGCCGTCGGGTCCCAGTTCCAGGTAGGTCCGCACGCCGTCGGCCTCCAGCCGGCGGACGCCGTCGCAGAAACGGACGGCCTCGCGGACATGCCGCACCCAGTAGTCGGGCGAGGTCAGGTCGGCGTCAGCGGCCGGTTCCCCGGTGAGGTTGGAGATGACGGTCAAGCGCGGGGGTGCATAGCTCACACCCCGCGCGATCTCACCGAACTCCGCCAGCATCGTGTCCATCAATGGAGAGTGAAACGCATGGCTGACCCGCAAACGCCTAGTCTTTCGCCCGCGTTCGGCCAGCTGCGCGGCGATCGCGGTGACGGTGTCGGCCGCACCGGAGACGACGACGGCCGACGGGCCGTTCACCGCGGCGATCCCGGCCCGGTCCGCCAGGCCGTCCAGCAGGGGCAGGACCTCTTCCTCGGCGGCTTGTACGGCGATCATGGCGCCGCCTTCGGGCAGTGCCTGCATCAGCCGGCCGCGGGCGGCGACCAGTCGGCACGCGTCCTCCAGGGTCAGCACCCCGGCCACGTGCGCCGCGGCCAGCTCCCCGATGGAGTGGCCGATCAGGACGTCCGGCTTGACGCCCCACGAGGTGACGAGCGCGTGCAGGGCGGTTCCCACGGCGAACAGCGCGGGCTGGGTGTAGGCGGTGCTGTCGAGCCGCGCAGCCTCGGGCGTGCCCTCGTCCGCGAACACGGCCTCCCGCAGAGGGTGTTCGAGGTAGCGGTCGAACTCCGCGCAGACCGCGTCGAAGGCCGTCGCGTAGGCGGGGAAGCGCGCGTGGAGCTCGCGTCCCATGCCGGCGCGCTGAGATCCCTGGCCGCTGAACAGGAAGGCGAGCTTCCCGCCTTCGTCCACACGCCCGCGCACCAGCTCGGCCGTGTCTTCCCCCCGGGCCAGCGAAGCGAGGCCCTTCACGAACGCGTCCCGGTCCTCGGCGACCAGCGCCGCCCGGTGGTCGAAGGCAGCCCGGGTGGTGGCGAGCGAGTAGCCGATGTCACGTACCGGCAGGTCCGGGCGGTCGGTGAGGTGGGCACGCAGCCGCTTCGCCTGGTCGCGGAGCGCGGCGCCGGACCGGGCGGACAGCGGCCAGACAACGGGCCCCGACGGTTCGTCGTCCGTGGCTCCCGCGGTATCGGCGGACGCGGCGCCGCCGAGGGAAGCGGTCTCCTCCGGCTCCCCGTCAGCCGGCTCGTACTGTTCGAGCACCACATGCGCGTTGGTGCCGCTGATTCCGAACGAGGACACCCCGACCCTGCGCGGCAGTTCGAGCTGGGGCCACTCCACGGCCCGGGTCAGCAGCCGCACCTCACCCGCCGACCAGTCGACGTGCGAGGACGGCTCGGTGACGTGCAGCGTGCGGGGCAGGACGCCCTCCCGGAGTGCCAGCACCATCTTGATGACTCCGGCAATGCCCGCGGCGGCCTGGGTGTGTCCGATGTTGGACTTCACCGATCCCAGCCACAACGGCCGGTCCGACGCGCGGTCCTGGCCGTAGGTGGCGATCAGCGCCTGGGCCTCGATCGGATCGCCCAGCGCCGTCCCGGTGCCGTGGGCCTCGACCGCGTCCACCTCATGGGCGTCGAGCCCTGCGTTGGCGAGCGCGGCCCGGATGACGCGTTGCTGAGAGGGGCCGTTGGGGGCGGTCAGACCGTTCGACGCACCGTCCTGGTTGACGGCGGAGCCACGGAGCACGGCCAGCACCGGATGCCCGTTGCGCCGGGCGTCGGAGAGCCGCTCCACGAGGACGATGCCCGCGCCCTCGCCCCAGCCGGTGCCGTCCGCGTCGTCGGCGAACGCCTTGCACCGCCCGTCGCCGGCCAGTCCTCCCTGCCGACCGAACTCCACGAAGGCACCGGGGGTGGCCATCACGGTCACCCCACCCGCGAAGGCGAGATCGCACTCGCCCAGCCGTAGCGCCTGGGCGGCCAGGTGCAGCGCCACCAGCGACGACGAGCAGGCCGTGTCGACGGTGACGGCGGGGCCTTCGAGGCCGAGGGCGTAGGAGACCCGGCCGGACGTCACGCTGGTGGCATGTCCGGTGAGCAACTGTCCCTCGGCGCCCTCGGGCAGGGTATGTGCCGCCGATCCGTATCCCTGGTAGTTGGTTCCCGCGAACACTCCGGTGCGGCTCCCGCGCAGCGCCGCCGGGTCGATGCCGGCCCGCTCCAGCGCCTCCCACGATATTTCCAGCAGCAGCCGCTGCTGCGGGTCCATGGTGACCGCCTCCCGCGGCGAGATGCCGAAGAAGTCTGCGTCGAAGTCGCCGCTGTCGTAGAGGAATCCGCCCTCGACGCGCGCCGCGTCGACATCGGCCTGCCAGCCGCGGTCGGCCGGCAGCGGCGACAGCGCGTCCACGCCGTCGGCCAGCAGCCGCCAGAACTCCTCGGGGCTGTTCGCGCCGCCCGGGAACCGGCAGCTCATGGCCACGATGGCGAGCTGCTCCTCGCCGGACGCCGGACGCCCGGACACGGCGACCGGTGTGCCCGCGGCCGCCGCGTCCTCTCCGAACAGTTCGCTGACCACATGACGGGCCAGCGACGCCGGCGACGGATAGTCGAAGACGAGCGTCGCCGGCAGCCGCAGCCCTGTTGCGGCACCCAGCCGGTTGCGCAGCTCGACCGCGGTCAGCGAGTCGATGCCCAGGCCGCGGAAGTCCCGGGCCGGCTCGACGGCTTCCGGACCGGTGTGTCCGAGCACCAGCGCAGCTTGCGCACGGACGAGTTCCAGTACCGCGGGCTCCCGCTCGGCGGCAGGCAACGCAGCCAGCCCGGTCCGCAGGTTCTCAGCGGCATCACCGGGTGCCGCCGATGCGGCCGAGCGACGGGCGGCCCCGGTGACCAGGGCGCGCAGCAGCGCCGGCGGCGCGGAGTGCGGTGCCCGCAAAGCCGCGTGGTCGAGCCGCACCGGGGCGTACACCGCTCCGGCGGTACGAAACGCTGCGTCGAACGCCGCCATTCCCTGTTCGGCCGTGAACGGCACCATGCCGCCGCGTGCCATGCGGTGCAGATCGGCTTCGCCGAGCTCGCCCGTCATGCCGGCGTCGGCAGTCCACGGGCCCCAGGCAAGTGAGGTGGCGGGGAACCCCGCGCCACTCCTGGCCTGGGCGAACGCGTCCAGGAAGGCGTTCGCGGCCGCGTAGCTGGCCTGCCCGGCACTTCCGAATGTGCCGGCGACGGAGGAGAAGACGACGAATGCGGCGAGGT
>NZ_JBHZCF010000037.1:0-11440 GCF_042755225.1 Streptomyces sp. NPDC059169
GGCGGTTGCATGTTGCGGGGGTGCCGGTTGACTGGTCGGCGTATTTCTCCGCAGCGCGTCCGCGGCGGGTCGACCTTCCCACCTACGCCTTCCAGCGCGAACGCTACTGGGTGGACGGCCGACCGGGACAGGCGGAGGAGTCGTCCGCCGCCTCCGCGTACCACAAACAGACCGGAGTTGCTCCTTCCGGAACGTCGTATGGGCACGGCACCCTCGCGGAGCGGCTCTCGGCACTCTCCGAGGCTGAGCGGACGACCGCGGTCACCGACCTCGTCACCTCGCACATCAGCGCAGTCCTCGAGTACGACGCGGCGCAGACTCTCCCACTGCGCACACCGTTCAAGGACCTGGGCTTCGACTCGCTGATGTCGGTGGAACTGCGCGGGGCCCTCGCCGGCGCCACCGGGCTACGGCTGCCCAGCGGCCTCCTGTTCGACCATCCCACCCCAGCCGCCGTCGTCGACCACCTGCTCACCGAACTGACCGGCGTCGAACGGGTCGACGAGGACCTCTTCGTCCCCGCGGTCGGCAGCGACGAGCCGATCGCCATTGTCGGCATCGCCTGCCGCTACCCCGGCGGCGTCGCCTCGCCCGCCGACCTGTGGCGCCTGGTGGAGAGCGGGACCGACGCCATCGGCGGATTCCCGGACGGTCGCGGCTGGGCAGCTGACCTCTTCGACGCCGACCCCGAGCGCAGCGGGCACAGCGCCGTGCGAGAGGGCGGCTTCCTGCACGACGCAGGGGCTTTCGACGCCGACTTCTTCGGCATCTCGCCGCGCGAGGCCCTTGCCATGGATCCCCAGCAGCGGCTGCTGTTGGAAACCGCCTGGGAGGCCGTCGAGCGGGCCGGGATCGACCCCGAGTCACTGCGCGGCAGCCGCACCGGTGTCTTCGTCGGCGCCACCACGCTGGACTACGGACCGCGGATGGACGAGGGCGCCGAGGCGGTGGAGGGCCATCTGCTGACCGGTACCACGCCCAGCGTGATGTCCGGCCGCATCGCCTACCAGCTCGGCCTCGTCGGACCGGCCGTCACCGTCGATACCGCCTGCTCCTCCTCGCTCGTCGCGCTCCACCTGGCGGTCCGCTCGCTGCGCCAGGGCGAGTCGAAACTAGCGATCGCCGCCGGCGCGACGGTGATGTCCACGCCCGGCATGTTCGTCGAGTTCTCCAGGCAGCGCGGGCTGGCCGCGGACGGCCGGTCCAAGTCCTTCTCGGCCTCGGCCGACGGCACGTCGTGGGCGGAGGGCGTCGGTCTGCTGCTCGTCGAACGGCTCTCGGACGCACGGCGCAACGGCCACCCGGTGCTGGCCGTGATCCGCGGCACCGCCGTCAACCAGGACGGCGCCAGCAACGGGCTCACCGCCCCCAACGGCCCGTCCCAGCAACGCGTCATCCGGCAGGCACTCGCCGACGCGCGCCTCACCCCGGCCGACGTCGACGCCGTGGAGGCGCACGGTACCGGCACCCGGCTCGGCGACCCCGTCGAAGCCGAGGCCATCCTCGCCACCTACGGCAAGGGCCGCGACCGATCCGCCCCCCTCTACCTCGGCTCGCTGAAGTCCAACATCGGCCATGCGCAGGCGGCCGCCGGTGTTGGCGGCCTCATCAAGATGGTGGAGGCGATGCGTCACGGCGTACTGCCGCGCACGCTGCACGTCGACGAGCCGACCCCCCACGTGGACTGGGACACCGCGGCCGTCACACTCCTCACCGAAGACACTGCCTGGCCCCCCAGTGGACGACCGCGCCGCGCCGCTGTGTCGTCCTTCGGCATCAGCGGCACCAACGCCCACGTAGTCGTCGAACAGGGTGACGAACCGTCCGAGTCGCCCGGTGACGGCCGGCTGTCCGCGCCCGCGCCCTGGACGCTCTCCGCACGCGACAGCGCCGCCTTGCGCGGGCAGGCGGCCCGACTGCGTGACCACCTCGCCACGCTCGACCGGACCGACCTCGCCGCGGTGGGCCGTGCCCTCGCTTCCCGCACGGCATTCGAACATCGGGCGGTCGTGCACGCCGACACGGCCGAGCAGTTCGTCACCGGACTGGACGCGCTCGCCCGGGGCACGGACGCCCCGAACCTGGTGACGGGCGATGCGACCCGCGCCGGCCGAACCGCCTTCCTGTTCACCGGCCAGGGCGCCCAGCGCATCGGTATGGGCCGCGAGCTGTACGCGGCGTACCCGGTGTTCGCCGACGCGCTCAACGCGATCTCCGTCGAACTCGACCGCCACCTGGAGCGGCCCCTGCGCGATGTCGTCTTCGCCGAGGAGAGCAGCGACACCGCCGCCCTGCTGCACCGGACCACGTACACCCAACCGGCGCTCTTCGCCATCGAGGTCGCGCTCTTCCGGTTGCTCGAACACCACGGCACCACCCCCGATCTCCTCGCCGGACACTCCATCGGCGAACTCGCTGCCGCGCATGTCGCCGGCGTCCTCTCCCTGCCCGACGCGGCCAAGCTGGTCGCCGCCCGCGGCCGGCTCATGCAGTCGGCGCGCGAAGGCGGCGCGATGATCGCCATCGAGGCCGATGCCACTGAGATCTCCGAGCACGTCCGGGACTACCCGGGCCGGGTCTCCGTCGCCGCCGTCAACGGCCCCACGGCCACGGTGATCTCCGGCGACGCCGACGCGACCCAGGAGATCGCCCAGCTCTGGAGCGAGCGGGGCCGCAAGACCCGGCGGCTCAACGTCAGCCACGCCTTCCACTCCCCGCACATGGACGCCGTGCTCGACGAGTTCCGGGAGATCGCCGCGACCTTGACCTACCACGAGCCGGTGGTTCCCGTCGTGTCCACCATCACCGGCGCACTCGCCACCGAGGGCGAACTCACCACGCCCGACTACTGGGTCACCCAGGTCCGCGAGGCCGTGCGCTTCTTCGACGCCGTGCGCACCTTGGAGCACGAGGGCGCCACCGTCTTCGTCGAGCTCGGCCCCGACGCCGTGCTCACCGCCATGGCGACCAGTTCCTTCGCCACCTCCGGTGCGCATGCCTTCCCCTTGCTGCGCGCAGGCCGGTCGGAAGCCGCCACCCTCCTCTCCGGGCTCGGTGCGGCACATGCGGCGGGTGCACGGCTGGACCGCGCCTCCTTCTTCCCCGGCGCTCCGCGCACCGAACTGCCCACCTACGCCTTCCAGCACCGGCACTACTGGCTCCCGGCCCGCCCCAGGACCGACGCCCGCAGCCTCGGCCTGGACCCGGCCGACCATCCGCTGCTGTCCACGGCGGTGCGGCTCGCCGACCGGGACGACATGGTGCTGACCAGCCGCATGTCCACGAGCAGCCATCCCTGGCTCGCCGACCATGCCATCGCCGGCAGTGTGCTGGTGCCGGCGACCGCCTTCCTGGAGCTCGCCGTCGCGGCGGGCGACCAGGCCGGAGCCGACCTGGTCGAGGAGCTGACGCTGGAGGCGCCGCTGGCGCTCTCCGAGGAGACCGCGGTCCGTATCCAGGTCGCCGTCGGACCCCCGGCAGCATCCGGCGCCAGGACCTTCACCATCCACTCGGCTCCGGAGGACGACGGTCCGGACGCAGTGTGGACCCGCCACGTGTCCGGCGTGCTCGGCGAGATCTCCGCCGAGGCGCCCGGTGACCTCCGCCAGTGGCCGCCCGCCGGTGCCGCAGCGGAGCCGCTCGACGACGCGTACGAGCGTCTCGCCGACCTGGGCTACGACTACGGGCCGGCCTTCCAAGGGCTCACCGCCCTGTGGCGAGCCGGCGACGACCTCTACGCCGAAGTGCGGCTGCCCCGGGAGCACCACGAGAGCGCGACACGCTTCGGGATCCACCCCGCACTGCTCGACGCCGTCCTCCATCCGCTGGTCCGCGAAGCCGCCCAGGACAGCGGCCCCGACGAGATCCGCCTCCCCTTCGCCTGGGCGGACACCGCTCTGTACGCCGCGGGGGCGACCGCGCTGCGGGTGCGGATCTCCCCTGCCGGCCCGGACTCCGTGTCGCTGCTGCTGGCCGACACCGCCGGAGCCCCGGTCGCCTCGGTCGCATCGCTCACCCTGCGCCCCGTCGCCAAGGACAGGGTGGCCCGTACGGAGGACAACGGCCCCGAGGCGCTGTTCACCGTCACATGGACGGAGGTGACCGCCCCGGACCACGGCCCGGTGAGGCTCGCCGAGGCCCGGGACGACGAACTGCCGGACGCCGACACGGACGTGGTCGTGGTCCGTGTCGCGGGGGCGGCCACGAGCGCGGACCCGGTGTCCGCCGCGCACGTCACCACGCGCCGGATCCTGGACATCGTCCAGCGCTACCTCGCCGACGGGCGTCACACCGACACGCGGCTGGCCGTCGTCACCAGCGGCGCGGTCGCCGTACTGCCGGATGAGGACGTCACCGACCTCGCGGCCGCCCCGGTCTGGGGTCTGATCCGCTCCGTACAGTCGGAGAACCCGGAGCGGGTCGTCCTCGTGGACGCCGACCCACAGGAGGCGGACCACGGCCTCCTCACCAGTGCGCTGCAGGCGCGCGAGCCCCAACTCGCGATACGCGGCGGGCGCCTGCACGCCCCCCGGCTCACCCGCGTCGCCCTCACCCCCGACACGGCGGCTGGCCCGATCGATGCGGACGGCACGGTGCTGGTGACCGGCGGCACCGGTGGGCTCGGTGGACTGTTCGCCCGCCACCTCGTCACCGCCCACGGCGTCCGCCATGTCCTGCTGAGCAGCCGACGAGGACCGGACACGCCCGGGGCGACCGAGCTCACCGACGAGCTCACCGCGCTGGGAGCGCAGGTGACCGTGGTCGCTGCCGACGCAGCCGACCCGGAAGCACTTGCGGGCGTGCTCGCCGCCGTACCCGCCGACCACCCGCTCACGGCCGTCGTGCACACCGCGGGCGTACTCGACGACGCGACAGCCACGGCCCTCACCCCGGGGCAACTCGACGCCGTCCTCAGGCCGAAGGTGGACGCCGCCTGGCACCTGCACCGACTCACCCGGGACCTGGGTCTGTCCGCGTTCGTCCTCTTCTCCTCGGTGTCCGGCATCACGGGCACAGCGGGACAGGCCAACTACGCCGCCGCCAACACCTACCTCGACGCACTGGCAGCACACCGCCGTGCCCACGGCCTGCCGGCGACCTCCCTCGCCTGGGGCCTGTGGGACGCCACGCACGGCATGGGCGCGACCCTCACCGAGGGTGATCTCGCCCGCTGGACCCGCGCAGGCATCGCGCCGATCGCCCAGGAACGGGGACTCGCCCTGTTCGACGCGGCCTTCGCGAACGACCTGGCGCTGACCGTACCGGCCGCCCTCGACCTGGCGCCGTTCCGGACCGCGGGCGGGCCTCCCGCACTGCTGCGCGAACTCGTTCGCACCCGCCCCCGCAGGGCTGCCGCGGCGGCGCAGGACACGCCCGGATCCTCCTGGGGCAGTCAACTCGCCGCCCTTCCCGAGGACGCGCGCGCCGACGCCGTGCAGAACCTGGTGCGCGATGTCGTCGCCGCCGTCCTCGGTCACGCCGACACCACCACCACCATCGACCCCGAACGCTCCTTCAAGGACCTCGGGTTCGACTCGCTGGCCGGCGTGGAACTACGCAACCGCCTGAACGCCAGCACCGGCCTGCGGCTGCCCGCGACCCTGGTCTTCGACCACCCGTCGCCGGCCACGTTGGCCGCGTTCGTCCTGAGCAAGGTGCACGGTGCCGCGGCGAGCGCGGCCGCTCCCGTCCGCACCACGGGAACCGCGGCCCCCCACGACGAGCCGATCGCGATCGTGGGGATGGCCTGCCGCTATCCGGGGGACGTCTCCAGCCCTGATGACCTGTGGCGGCTGGTCGCCGACGGTGTGGACGCCATCAGCGGATTCCCGGTGAACCGCGGCTGGAACCTGGACGATCTCTACTCCCCGGACCCGGACCAGCCCGGAACCTCCTACGTGCGCCACGGCGGATTCCTGCACGACGCGGACCAGTTCGACAGGGACTTCTTCGGAATCTCGCCGCGTGAGGCCACCGCAACCGACCCGCAGCACCGCCTGCTGCTCGAGACGGCCTGGGAGACCTTCGAGAGCGCCGGCATCGATCCGGCGACCCTCCGCGGCACCCACACCGGTGTCTACACCGGCGCGATGTACGACGACTACGCGTCGCGACTCGCCGCCAGCCCCGCTGAGTTCGAGGGCTTCCTGCTGGCAGGGAACCTCTCCAGCGTCGTCTCCGGGCGGCTTGCCTACACGTACGGGCTGGAGGGGCCGGCGGTGACGGTGGACACGGCTTGCTCGTCCTCGTTGGTGGCCCTGCACCTCGCGGCGAACGCGCTGCGCAGTGGTGAGTGCGATCTGGCGCTCGCCGGCGGTGTCACCGTCATGGCGGGCCCGAGCGTCTTCGTCGAGTTCTCGCGGCAGCGGGGGTTGTCTGCGGATGGTCGGTGCAAGTCGTTCGCGGCTTCGGCTGATGGGACGGGTTGGTCTGAGGGGGTGGGTTTGTTGTTGGTGGAGCGGTTGTCGGATGCGGTGCGGAATGGGCGTCGGGTGTTGGCGGTGGTTCGGGGTTCTGCGGTGAACCAGGATGGTGCGAGTAATGGTTTGACGGCGCCGAATGGTCCTTCGCAGGAGCGGGTGATTCGGCAGGCGTTGGCTGGTGCGGGGTTGTCGGTTGCGGATGTTGATGTGGTGGAGGCGCACGGTACGGGTACGCGGTTGGGTGATCCGATCGAGGCGCAGGCGTTGCTGAATACCTATGGGCAGGGGCGTGGTGGGGGTAGTCCGTTGTATCTGGGGTCGTTGAAGTCGAACATCGGGCATTCCCAGGCGGCGGCGGGTGTTGGTGGGGTGATCAAGATGGTGGAGGCGTTGCGGCGTGGTGTGCTGCCGCGGACGTTGCACGTGGACGAGCCGTCTCCGCACGTCGACTGGGAGTCGGGTGCGGTGGAGCTGTTGACCGAGGAGAGGGCCTGGCCGGATGCCGGACGCCCGCGCCGCGCCGGGGTGTCCTCGTTCGGCATCAGCGGCACCAACGCGCACGTGATCATCGAGCAGGCTCCCGCAGAGGAGACCGCACAGACCGACGAACCCACCGCCACGCCCCTGCCGGTCATCCCCTGGCTGGTATCAGCACGGGGCGAGGACGCCCTGCGCGGTCAGGCCGCCCGACTGCACGGCTACGTCACGGAGCACCCCGAGCTCGATCCAGCGGACATCGGTTGGTCCCTGGCGACCACACGCGCCCTCCTCGACGAACGGGCCGTGATCACCGGAAGCGACCGGGCCGAACTGCTGGCGGACCTCGCCTCCCTGGCGGAAGGCCGGCCCGCGTCCGCAGTCGTGCGGGCGAACGGTGGGCGACGCGGCAGGACGGCGTTCCTCCTCACCGGCCAGGGCTCCCAGCGCCTCGGTATGGGGCGGGAGCTCTACGAGACGTCCCCCGTCTTCGCCGCTGCCTTCGACGAGGTCTGCGCGCGACTCGACGGCGAGTTGATGCGCCCCCTCAGGCAGGTGGTCTTCGCTCGTGAGGACTCGGCCGACGCCGCGCTCATCGACCAGACCGTGTTCACCCAGGCCGCGCTGTTCACGGTCGAGGTCGCCTTGTTCCGGCTGGCCGAACACCACGGAATCCGCCCCGACTTCCTGCTCGGCCACTCCATCGGCGAGGTCACCGCCGCACATCTGGCCGGTGTGCTCGACCTCGACGACGCCTGCGTCCTCGTCGCCGAGCGCGGTCGCCTGATGCAGGCGGCCAGGGAAGGCGGGGCCATGGCCGCGATCCAGGCGAGCGAGGAGGAGATCCGCACGGATCTGGCCGGGCACGGGGACGCCGTAGCGATCGCCGGGATCAACGGCCCCGCGTCCACGGTGATCTCGGGCGACACCGACGCCGTGGAGCGCATCGCCGCGTCGTGGAAGGACCGGGACCGCAAGACGAAGCTGCTGCCCGTCAGCCACGCCTTCCACTCCCCGCACATGGAGGAGGTGCTCGAGGAGTTCCGCACCGTCGCGTCCGGGCTCACCTTCCGTGAGCCGCGCATCCCCATCGTCTCCAACGTCACCGGAGCCCTCGCCACCGCCGAGCAGTTGGCCTCTCCCGGCTACTGGGCCCAGCACATCCGTGAGGCGGTCCGTTTCCTCGACGGGGTACGCACCCTGGAGGCGGAAGGCGTCACCCATTGGCTGGAGCTCGGCCCCGACGGCGTGCTCAGCGCGCTCGTCGAGGACTGCCTCGCGCAGGACGCCACCGTGCTCACCCCGGCGCTCCGCCGTGGCCGGTCGGAGGGCCACACCTTCGCTGCCGCGCTCGGCCACTTCGCCGTGTCCGGCGCGCCGGTGGACTGGTCCGCGGTGTTCCCGGGCGCGCGCACGACCCCGCTGCCCGGATACGCCTTCCAGCACGCCCGGTACTGGCTGGACGGTCCTGCCGCAGCGGGCGATGCCGCCGGACTCGGCCTCGTCGGAGCCGACCACCCGCTGCTCGGTGCCGCCGTTGCGCTGGCCCACCGTGACGAGTACGTCCTCACCGGCCGGCTGTCACGGCACAGCCACCCCTGGCTCACCGACCACGTCGTCGCCGACCTGGTGCTCGTGCCGGGGACCGGAATCCTGGAACTGGCCGTCCGCGCCGCCGACGAGGTGGGGGCCGAACAGGTCGAGGAGCTGACGCTCACCGCGCCGCTGGTCCTCCCCGAACGCGGATCCGTGCAGATCCAGTTGGCCGTCGGTGCGGCCGACCCTGCGGGACGACGGACCCTGGAGATCCACTCCAGGCCCGTCGGCGAGGACCTCGGCTCCGAGCAGCCCTGGGTACTGCACGCCCACGGCACGCTCGGTTCGGCGGGGGGTGCTGGGGTTCCGGGTGGTCTCCTGGAGTGGCCGCCCGCCGGTGCCGAGGAGGTGGATCTTTCGGGTGCTTACGAGCGGCTGGCGGGGGAGGGGTACGGTTACGGGCCCGTCTTCCAGGGGTTGCGTCGGGTCTGGCGGGGGGACGGGGAGCTGTTCGCCGAGGTTTCGCTGCCGAAGGAGCAGCGTGTCGACGCGGCCCGGTTCGGGCTGCACCCGGCACTGCTCGACGCCGCGCTGCACGCGCTCCTGCCCGGGGTCGCGGACAAGGAGGCACGAGCCTGGCTGCCGTTCGCCTGGAGCGGTGTGACCGTTCATGCCACCGGCGCCACGACGCTGAGGGTGCGACTGGGATTGACCAGCCCGGACCCGGACTCCCTGCACGTCGAACTGACCGTCGGGGACGCCGCCGGTGCGCCCGTGGCCACGGTCGACGCCCTCGATCTGCGACCGCTCTCCCTCGACGCGCTGCGCGCGGCGGGCCGCACGACGGGTGACGGACTGTTGCGGATCGCCTGGACACCCGTCGGGCCGTTGCCTGCTGTGCTTGGGTCGTCGTCGGGTGATGGGTGGGTGGTGTTGGCTGCGGATGCGGTGGATGTGTCGGGTGTGGTGGGTGTGCCGTCGGTGGTGGTGTTGCCGTTGGTGGCGGGTGGGTTGGTGTCGTCGGAGTCGGTGCGTGTGGCTGTGGGGCGTGTGTTGGGTGTGGTGCAGGCGTGGTTGGCTGATGAGCGGTTCGTGGAGTCGCGGTTGGTCGTGGTGACGCGGGGTGCGGTGTCGGTGGACGGTGGTGATGTGACGGATCTGGTGCATGCGGGTGTGTGGGGTTTGTTGCGTTCGGCGCAGACGGAGAATCCGGGTCGGATCGTTCTTGTGGATGTGGATGTGGATGTGGATGCCGGGGGTGGTGTCGGTGGTGTGTTGGGTTCGGTTGTGGCGGTGGGGGAGCCTCAGTTGGCGGTGCGTGGTGGTGTGGTGTGCGTGCCGAGGTTGGTTCCGGTGGGGTCGTCTGTGGGGTCGTCTGTGGGGTTTGTGGGTGGTGGTGTGTCTGGGTGGTCTGTGGGGACGGTGTTGGTGACGGGTGCGTCGGGTGCGTTGGGTGGGGTGTTGGCGCGGCATTTGGTGCGTGAGCATGGTGTGCGGAGTTTGTTGTTGGTGAGTCGTCGGGGTGTGGGGGCTCCTGGTGTGGTGGAGTTGTGTGCGGAGTTGGAGGAGTTGGGTGCGTGGGTTTCGGTTGTCGCGTGTGATGTGGCGGATCGGGATGCTTTGGCGGGGGTGTTGGCTGGGGTTCCGGTGGATCGGCCGTTGAGTGCGGTTGTTCATACGGCTGGTGTTCTTGATGACGGTGTGTTCGCCTCTCTTACGGGGGAGCAGCTTGATGCGGTTCTGCGGCCCAAGGTGGACGCGGCGTGGAACTTGCATGAGCTCACTCGTGATCTGGACCTCTCGGGGTTCGTGCTCTATTCGTCCGTGGCGGGTTTGTTGGGTACGGCGGGGCAGGCCAACTATGCGGCGGGGAACACGTTCCTGGATGCGTTGGCTGCTCACCGTCGGGCGAACGGTCTCCCGGGGACCTCGTTGGCGTGGGGCCTGTGGGCGGAGACCAGCGCACTCTCCGGACACCTTGCCGACGCCGACCTCAAGCGGCTGGCCAGGTCCGGTCTACAGCCGCTGGGGTCGTCCGAGGCGATGGAACTGTTCGATGCGGCCCCGGCCGCCGGTGAAGCCGTCCTGGGTGTCACCCGCCTTGACGCCGCGGCCCTGCGGTCGGGTGGCAGCGAACCACCGGCGATCCTGCGTGGCCTGTTCCGCCGGGCCACCAAGAAGCCGACCGTGGCCCCGACGCCCGGTCGGGGCGACGGGCCCACGCTGGCGGAGCGGTTGGCGGCGCTGTCGCCGGTCGAGCGGGACGCTGCGCTGGTGGACCTCGTACGGGCGGAGGTGGCCGGTGTACTCGGGCACGCCGACCACGCGGCGGTGGACCCCGACAGGGCGTTCCAGGAACTGGGCTTCGACTCCCTCACCGCGGTCGAGCTCCGCAACCGCCTGAACACGGCGACCGGCCTGCGCCTGCCCACCACGCTCGTCTTCGACCACCCCAGCCCGAACGCCCTCGCCGTCCATCTGGGGGAGCAGCTCGCGCTCGAAGAGGTTTCGGCCGCCGAGCCGGTCCTGAGGGAACTCACCCGGCTCACCTCGATGATCAAGGAAGCCGCTGCGGATACGGACGGCCAGATCCTGATCACGACGCGGCTGCGGGAACTCCTCGGCCTGGCCGAGGCCGCGGGCGGAGTCGCCGCTGAAGCCGCCCGCGACGACGACAACGCGGACCTCGAAACCGCAAGTGACGAAGAGCTGTTCGCGATGCTCGACGAGCTCGAGTGACCATCCGCAGAGCAGCAGACCACCGCAACCACACGTACACAGAACATCGGGGAGCTGAAGACACCATGTCGGCAGTATCGGGCGAAGACAAACTCCGCGACTACCTGAAGCGGGCCATCGCGGACGCCCGTGACGCGCGCAGGCAACTGCGCGAAGCGGAGGACAAGCAGCACGAGCCGATCGCGATCGTGGGGATGGCCTGCCGCTATCCGGGGGGTGTCGGCTCGCCCGAGGACCTGTGGCGGTTGGTCGCCGAGGGCGTGGAC
>NZ_JBHZCF010000038.1:0-10806 GCF_042755225.1 Streptomyces sp. NPDC059169
GACCTTCTTCCCCACCACAGCCACCGAAAGCCCCGCCACCACCCCCACACCCGTCGACCTCCCCACCTACGCCTTCCAACACCAGCGCTACTGGCTGGAGATACCGTCCACGCCCGCGGACGCCTCGTCGATCGGCCTTGCCTCACCCGGGCACCCGCTCCTCGGCGCGACGGTGTCCCTGGCCGGTGGCCATGACGTGGTCCTGACCGGGCGACTCTCGCCCCGTACACAGCCGTGGCTCGCCGAGCACCGCGTTTCCGACGCCGTCGTCGTCCCGAGCACTGCGCTCCTGGAACTGGCAGTGCGTGCGGGGGATGAGGTCGGTTGCTCCCACATCAGGGAACTCGCGCTCGAGGCACCGCTGGTGCTCGCCGAGGACGGAGCGGTTCAGCTGCAGCTGCGTATCGAGGGCCCGGACGCCTCCGGTGACCGGGCGCTGGGTGTGTACGCACGCCCCGTGACGACCACGGCCGATGCACCGTGGACCCGGCATGCGAGCGGCGTTCTCGCGGAGAGCGGCCCGACGGAGGCCTTCGACTTCGCTGTGTGGCCGCCCGTCGGTGCGGAGCCGGTGGACATCGACGACTTGTACGACCGGCTGGAGTCGGCCGGCTTCGACTACGGTTCGGCCTTCCGCGGTGTGCGGGCCGTGTGGCAGGGCGCCGACGGCGTGTACGCCGAGGCCGAACTGCCCGAGTCCGCGGCGACCGAGGACTTTGCCCTCCATCCTGCGCTGTTGGACGCGGCGCTCCATCCGCTCGGCCTCGGCCTGCTGGACGATGTGGCGACGGAAGCCGTGCTGTTCGCGTGGCGCGGTGCCTCGCTGCAGGCGACCGGCGCGAACGCGCTGCGGATCCGGCTGGCACGTCGCGGGCCTGACGAGGTTTCCCTCCAAGCGGCTGACGGCACCGGGAAGCCGGTGATCGCGGTCGAGTCGATGTTGATGCGCAGGACCGGTGAGTCGCGGGACGACCGGACGCCTTCGCTGCCGGCTTCGCTGCTCCGGCTCGACTGGGCACCGATCGCCGTGGAGCGAGCCCGGGAGTGGGGCATCGGCGAGGACGCCCCAGCGAGCGACGAATCGTCGCTGCTGACCGTAGTGGGGAACGACCCCCTGGGCCTGGCCGAGACACTGGGCGCACCGGTCGCGGAGGCTGAGGATGTCGCAGGTTCCACGACGGTGGTAGTGCCCGCGACGATCGGCACGGCGCTCGTGACCGGTGTCGTCACGGTGGCCGAAGCGCATACCGTGCTCGGCGCGTTCAGCGAACAACTGGGCCAGCAGTCGTCGCAGGCCCGTCTGGTGTTCGTCACGCGAGGAGCCATCGCCCTCGGTGACGAGGTACCGGACCCGGAGGCCGCCGCCCTCTGGGAAGACCTTCGCGCCGTCCAGGCTGACCACCCGGGCCGGATCGTGCTCGTGGACGTCGACGACGACCGCGACTCTCATCGCGCGCTGCGGGCCGCGCTGGCCACGGACGAGTCCGAGCTCGCCGTCCGCAGGGGCGAGGTGTCGGCGGCGCGGCTGGTCAGGTGCGCATCGAGTGCTGCCACTGCCCTGAGCATGGAGCCCGGAGGGACGATCCTGGTCACCGGGCCGTTCGCTGAGCAGGTCGCGGCTGCCCTCTCGTCACGGGCAGAGATGCAGGTCGTAGCCCACCCGGACGAGGGCCCGGGCCGCGACGAGGAAGGAGCCGGAGCCGGAAACCAGGACGGGGCAGTGGATGCGACCACGGACTCCGGCCGGCATCCACACGGCCTGGAAGCCGCGGTAGCGGCGGCTCGGGCAACCGGACGCCCACTGAACGCCATCGTGCACACCGCCGACCTCAGCCGGAGCCGCGACGTCGACACGGCCCGCTCCCTCGATGAGTTGACGCGCAGCACCGGCACGGACGGTGCTTCGTCCGCGCTCATCCTCCTCGGCGTCGGCAGCCCGGCCGGGGCTCCGTCGTGCGGGCAGTTGGTCGCGCTCGCCCACCGCCGGGCCGGCGCCGGCCTGCCGGTTCTGGCACTGCTCCCGCTGTCCGGCCCGGACGCCCCGGGACTCTCCACGGCGTCGGTGGAGGAGACCGCTGCGCTGCTCGGCGCTGCCCAGGCCACGGGTCGGACGGTGCTGCGTCCCGCACGAGTGGACCGCGCCGCACTGCGCGGCTCCGCAACCCCGCTGCCGGCGATCCTCGGCGCGCTGGGGCAGGGATCCGGGCGCCGCATCGCCGCACGTGAGCAGGCCACCGCGGTCTCCGCCCTGGCGAGTCGGCTCGCGGGTAAGCCAGCGGCCGAACGTGGCCGCGCGCTGCTCACCGTCGTCCGTACCCAGGTCGCCCATGTCCTCGGCTACGCCGGCCCGGACGAGGTGGAGCCCTCCCGCAGTTTCACCGACCTCGGATTCACCTCCCTCACCGCCGTCGAGTTGCGCAACCAGCTCAGGGAAGCGACGGGCATGGTGCTGCCCGCCACGCTCGTGTTCGACTACCCGACCCCGGTGACGCTCGCCCGCTACCTGGACGGTGAACTCAGCGGAGTCACGGCCGACGTGACGCCCGTGCCGTCCGTTGCGCCGGTCGACAGCGACCCCGTCGTCATCGTCGGGATGAGCTGCCGGTACCCCGGCGGCATCCGTACGCCCGAGGAGCTGTGGGAACTGGTCGCCGCGGGTGGCGACGGGATCTCCCCGTTCCCCGCCGACCGGGGCTGGGACCTCGCCGGCCTGTACCACCCGGACCCGGACCACCCGGGCACCTGCTACACCCGCGAAGGCGGTTTCCTGCACGACGCCAGCCACTTCGATCCGGGCTTCTTCGGCATCAGCCCCCGTGAGGCGCTGTCGATGGACCCGCAGCAGCGGCTGCTCCTCGAAGCGTCGTGGGAGGCACTGGAGCGCTCCGGAATCGACCCTGCAGCCGCCCGCGGCACCCTCACCGGCGTCTTCGCGGGAGTCACGTACCAGGACTACATCGGAATCCTCGGCGGAGCGCAGGAGAGCTTCGAGGGATACGTCGGTACGGGGAACTCGCCCAGCGTGCTGTCCGGGCGGATCGCCTACACCCTCGGCCTGGAAGGGCCGGCGATCAGTGTCGACACCGCCTGCTCCTCGTCCCTCGTCGCCCTGCACCTGGCCGTCCAGTCGCTCCGTCGGGGCGAGTGCGATCTCGCGCTCGCGGGCGGTGTGACCGTGATGTCCACCCCCGGCTCGCTCATCGAGTTCAGCAGGCAGCGGGCGCTCGCCGAGGACGGCCGGTGCAAGCCGTTCTCGGCCGACGCCGACGGCGCCAGCTGGGCAGAAGGCGTCGGCGTGGTGGCCATCGAGCGGCTGTCCGACGCACGGCGCAACGGCCATCCCGTCCTCGCCGTCATCCGCGGCAGCGCCCTCAACCAGGACGGTGCCTCCAACGGTCTCACCGCCCCCAACGGCCCCTCCCAGCAGCGCGTCATCCGTCGGGCACTGGCCGCTGCCGGGCTCGCCCCCCAGCAGGTCGACGCCGTGGAGGCACACGGCACCGGGACCACTCTCGGCGATCCGATCGAGGCACAGGCCCTGATCGCGGCCTACGGCCAGGACCGCGACGAGGACCGTCCGTTGTGGCTCGGCTCGCTGAAGTCCAACATCGGACACAGCCAGGCCGCCGCCGGCGTGGGCGGCGTCATCAAGATGGTGATGGCACTGCGCAACGGGCTGCTGCCCAGGACGCTGCACGCCGAGGAGCCCAGCCCGCACGTCGATTGGGCGGCAGGCCACGTACGGCTGCTCAACGAGGCCGTCGCCTGGCCGGACGCGGACGAGCCACGCCGAGCCGGCGTCTCCTCGTTCGGGATGAGCGGAACCAATGCCCACGTCATCATCGAGGAGGCACCTCGGCAGTCGGCTCGGCCCAACACTCCGGCGGCGTCCGCGCTGCCCGTCGTACCGGTGCCGCTGTCGGCGCGCAGCGAGGAGGCGCTGCGCGACCAGGCTGCACGGTTGCGCTCCCACCTGCTCGCCCGGCCCGCCGAGTACGACCTGCCCGGCATCGGCTTCTCACTCGCGACGACCCGCTCCGCGTTCGAGCACCGGGCCGTGCTCGTACCGGCCGACCGGGACGATCTCGACCGCGGCCTGCGCGAGATCGCCGAGGGCGCGATGGTCTCCGACGTGCCCCGCGGCGTCGCCCGCGACGGCAGCGCCCGCCCCGTCCTGGTCTTCCCCGGCCAGGGCAGCCAGTGGGCCGGCATGGCGCGCGAACTGCTCGACACCACACCGGTGTTCGCCGACCGGATCGCCGCCTGCGAACGCGCCCTCGCCCCGTTCGTCGACTGGTCGCTGACGGCCGTCCTGCGCGACGACGCCGACGCACCCGACCTCGAGCGGGTCGACGTCATCCAGCCCGCGCTGTGGGCCGTCATGGTCTCGCTCGCCGAGCTGTGGCGCTCCTACGGAGTCGAGCCCGATGCGGTCGTCGGACACAGCCAGGGCGAGATCGCCGCCGCCTGCGTCGCCGGGGCGCTGACCCTGGACGACGGGGCGCGCGTGGTGGCCCTGCGCAGCAGGGCCCTGACCGCCGTCACGGGCAGCGGCGGCATGATGTCCGTCCAACTCCCCGCCGAAACGGTGGGCGAGCGCATCGGGCCCTGGGGCGAACGGCTGTCCATCGCCGCCGTGAACGGCCCTGCCTCCGTCGTGGTCTCCGGTGCCGCGGACGCGCTCGACGAACTGCTCGCCGCACTGACCGCGGACGGTGTGCGGGCCCGCAAGGTGTCCGTCGACTACGGCTCCCACTCGGCACAGGTTGAGCCGGTACGGTCCCAGGTCCTCGATGCCCTCGAGGGCATCAGCCCGGTCGAGGCCGCCGTGCCGTTCTTCTCCACCGTCACCGGACAGTGGCAGGACACCACCGGACTCGACCCCGACTACTGGTACACCAACCTGCGACAGACCGTACGGTTCGAGGACGCCATCCGCGGCCTGGTGGCCGCCGGACACCGTGCCTTCATCGAGGTCAGCCCGCACCCCGTGCTGTCCGGTGGGATCCGTGACTGCGTCGACGCGCTCGACAAGGACGCCGCCGTGCTCGGCACCCTCCGCCGGGACGCGGGCGACCTCGGCCGCTTCCTCACCTCCCTCGCCGAAGCGCACGCACAGGGCGTCGCCGTCGACTGGACCGCGGTCTTCGCCGACACCCGCGCATCCCGCGTCGACCTACCGACCTACGCATTCCAGCGCGCACGGTACTGGCCCCAGGCACGCGAACTGGGCGCGGCCGACAGCCACGACGGGCCGATGTCCGACGCCGTCGAAGCGGAGTTCTGGGAGAGCGTCGAGAAGGAAGACCTCCAAGCGCTGGCCGACACGCTCCACCTGGACGGCAACCAGCCGCTGAGCGCCGTCCTGCCCGCGCTCTCCTCGTGGCGCAGGAGCAGCCGCGAGAAGTCCACCGTCGACAGCTGGCGCTACACCGTGCGCTGGTCACCGCTCGCCGAGCGCGGCGCCGCCGCCCTGCACGGCACCTGGCTGCTGGTCGCCCCGACACCGGTCTCGGAAGACGTCGACGGCCGGGTGGCCGCCGTACGGGACGCTCTCGCCGCACACGGCGCCCGGGTACGCCTCGTCGGTCTGGCGCCCGAGGACGGCAGCAGCCGCGAGCGGACCGCCGGACGGCTGCGCGAGGTGCTCGGAGACGACGACCTCACCGGAGTCCTGTCGCTGCTCCCGCTGGACGAACACGCCCACCCCGCACACGCCGCAGTGCCCCTCGGGCTGTCCGGAACCCTCTCCCTGGTCCAGGCACTCGGCGACCTTGGCCTGAGTGCGCCCTTGTGGTGCGGGACCCGCGGGGCGGTCGCCATCGGCCGTTCCGAGTCCGTCACCCACGTCCACCAGGCCCTGGTCTGGGGCATGGGGCGGGTCGCCGCGCTGGAGCACTCCGACCGCTGGGGCGGTCTCATCGACCTGCCGGAGACGCTCGACAAGCGGGCCGCCGACCGCCTGTGCGCCCTGCTCGCCGACCCGGACGGCGAGGACCAGATCGCCCTGCGTGGCTCCGGTGCCTACGGCCGCCGACTGGTCCGCGCCCCCTTGTCCGGTATCTCGGCACAGCGCACCTGGCGGCCCCACGGCACCGTACTCGTCACCGGCGGCACCGGTGCCGTCGGTGGTCACATCGCCCGCTGGCTGGCCCGCGAAGGTGCCGAGCACCTGCTGCTGACCAGCCGTCGCGGCGCCGACGCCCCGGGTGCAACGGAACTCGAAGCGGAACTCACCGCGCTCGGCTCCCGCGTCACCTTCGCCGCCTGTGACGTCGCCGACCGCGCCGCACTGCGCGACCTACTGGCATCCGTTCCCGAGCAGTACCCGATCGACGCGGTGATGCATGTCGCGGGGTCTCTCGACGACGGCGTGATCGACTCCCTCGACCCCGGCCGCATGGACACCGTGCTGCGCGCCAAAGTCACCGCGGCGCTCAACCTCCACGAGCTGACCCGGGACCTGGACCTCTCCGCCTTCGTGCTCTTCTCCTCCACCTCCGGCACCATCAGCGGCCCGGGCCTGGGCAACTACGCCCCCGGAAACGCCTTCCTCGACGCACTGGCCGACCGGCGCCGCGCCGAAGGGCTCCCCGCCACCGCCGTCGCCTGGGGCCACTGGTCCGGAGACGGCATGGGCGAGGGCGCCGTCGGCGACCGGCTCCGGCGCTACGGCGTGTACGACATGCAGCCCGAACTGGCCTGCGGCGCACTCCAGCAGGCCCTCGACCACGACGAGGCCTACGTCTCGGTCACCGACCTCGGCTGGGACAAGTTCACCCCCGCCTTCACCGCCTCCCGTCCCAGCGCGCTGTTGCGCGACCTCCCGGACGCCCAGCGCGTCCTGGAGGCGGCACAGGAGAGCGACGAAACCGGATCCGACACCGCCAAGCTGCTCCAACACCTCGCCGGCCTCTCGGCACCCGAACGGGCCGCCATGGTCCTGGACGTCGTTCGCAGCTATGTCGCTACCGTCCTCGGCTACGCCGGACCCTCCGCGGTCGACCCCGAACGGGCCTTCAGCGACCTCGGGTTCGACTCACTCAGCGCAGTCGAGCTGCGCAACGGCATGAACGGCATCACCGGACTGCGGTTGCCCGCGACGCTGGTCTTCGACTACCCGACCTGCGCGGTACTCACCGACTTCCTGCTCACCGAACTGTCCGGCACGACAACAGAGGGCGGTGCCGCGCCGGTGCCGGCCGCCGTGCCGGCAGGACAGGCGGACTCCGACGAGCCGGTGGTGATTGTGGGGATGAGTTGTCGGTTCCCTGGTGGGGTGGGGTCGCCGGAGGAGTTGTGGGGGTTGTTGGTTGAGGGTGGGGATGGTGTGGTGCCGTTCCCGGTGGATCGTGGGTGGGATGTTGAGGGGTTGTATGACCCTGAGCCGGGTGTGCCGGGGAAGGTGTCGACGCGTGAGGGTGGGTTCTTGTCGGGGGTTGATGGTTTCGATCCTGGGTTCTTTGGGATTTCGCCGCGTGAGGCGGTGGCGATGGATCCTCAGCAGCGGCTGTTGTTGGAGACGTCGTGGGAGGCGTTTGAGCGGGCGGGGATTGTTCCGGGGTCGTTGCGTGGTTCGCGTACGGGGGTGTTTGCGGGGACGAATGGTCAGGATTACACGGGGTTGTTGGTGGCGTCTGGTGAGGAGGATTTGGGGGGGTATATCGGTACGGGTAATGCGGCGAGTGTGGTGTCGGGTCGGTTGTCGTATGTGTTTGGTCTTGAGGGTCCTGCGGTGACGGTGGATACGGCGTGTTCGGCGTCGTTGGTGGCGTTGCATTTGGCGGTGCAGTCGTTGCGTGCGGGTGAGTGTGATTTGGCGTTGGCGGGTGGTGTGACGGTGATGTCGACGCCGGGGTTGTTTGTGGATTTCAGTCGGCAGCGGGGGTTGGCTGCTGATGGTCGGTGCAAGGCGTTTTCGGATGCTGCGGATGGTGCGGGGTTTTCTGAGGGTGTGGGTGTGTTGGTGGTGGAGCGGTTGTCGGACGCGCGGCGGAACGGCCACCGGGTGCTCGCGGTCGTTCGCGGCACGGCGGTGAATCAGGATGGTGCGTCGAATGGTTTGACGGCGCCGAACGGTCCGTCGCAGCAGCGGGTGATCCGGCAGGCGTTGGCGAGCGCCGGCCTGTCTCCCTCGGATGTGGATGTGGTGGAGGCGCATGGCACGGGGACGTCGTTGGGGGATCCGATCGAGGCGCAGGCGTTGCTTGCGACGTATGGTCAGGATCGTGATGGTGGTGTGCCGTTGTGGTTGGGGTCGGTGAAGTCGAACATCGGTCATACGCAGGCGGCTGCGGGTGTGGCGGGTGTGATCAAGATGGTGTTGGCGTTGCAGTATGGGGTTCTGCCGCGGAGCCTGCACATTGATGAGCCGTCGTCGCATGTGGATTGGTCTGCTGGTGAGGTGCGGTTGCTCACGGAGGCTGTTGAGTGGCCGGCGGGGGAGCGGCCGCGTCGGGCCGGGGTGTCCTCCTTCGGCATCAGCGGCACCAACGCTCACACGATCCTGGAGGAAGCCCCGACAGTCGACGACTTGACGGACACCGAGAAGCCGCTGAAGCTCCCGGTGTTGCCCTGGGTCATTTCAGGACGTGACGAGGCCGGCTTGATGGCACAGGCAGCCCGGCTCCTGGCGCACCTCGACACGTCCCCGCTCGATGCCTCCGATGTGGGCTATTCCCTCGCTACGTCGAGGGAGGTGTTCGACCACCGTGCCGTGCTGCTCGTCGCTGATCACCAGGCTGCTGTACAGGGGCTGACCGCGCTCGCCGACGGCCGAAAGGCTGCCGGAGTGGTGCGCGGAGACAAGGGTCTGGGCCGGACCGCCTTCATGTTCGCGGGGCAGGGTTCGCAGCGGGTGGGTATGGGTCGGGAGTTGTATGAGGCGTTTCCGGTGTTCGCGGATGCCTTTGATTCCGTTTGTGCTCACTTTGATGGTGAGTTGGAGTTGTCGTTGCGGGGTGTGGTGTTTGGCGATGTGGCGGATGTGGCGGATGTGGCTGGTGGTGGTGTGGGGTGGTTGGATCGGACGGGGTTCACTCAGCCGGGGTTGTTTGCTCTGGAGGTGGCGTTGTTCCGGTTGGTGGAGTCGTTTGGTGTGCGGCCGGATTATGTGGTGGGTCATTCGGTGGGTGAGTTGGTGGCGGCGCATGTGGCGGGTGTGTTGTCGTTGGAGGATGCGTGTCGTTTGGTGGCGGCTCGTGGGCGGTTGATGCAGGCGCTTCCGGTGGGTGGTGCGATGGTGGCGTTGCAGGCTGCGGAGGGTGAGGTGTTGTCGTTGTTGGAGGGGCGTGGGCTGCGGGTGGGGGTTGCTGCGGTGAACGGTCCGCGGTCGGTGGTGGTCTCTGGTGAGGAGGCCGCGGTGTCGGAGGTTGCGGAGCGGTGTGAGGCTCAGGGGTGGAAGGTGAAGCGGCTGCGGGTGAGTCATGCCTTCCACTCGCCGTTGATGGATCCGATGCTGGAGGAGTTCCGGGCGGTCGCCGCGAGCGTGACCTACACCGAGCCACGCATCCCGGTGGTCTCCAACGTGACCGGCACCCTCGCCACGCCGCAGGAGCTGATGTCCCCCGACTACTGGGTGCGCCACGTCCGCCAGACGGTGCGCTTCGCCGACGGCGTCCAATGGCTCGCGGACCACGGCGTGACCAGGTTCCTGGAGATCGGGCCGGACGGCACCCTGACCGCCATGGCACAGGGCTGCCTCGACAGCGACACCGGCACGGACCGCCTCCTCGTCCCCGCCCTCCGCAAGGACCGGCTGGAGTCGGAGGCTCTCGTGGCGGCGATGAGCGGCATGTTCGCCAACGGTGCAGATGTGGAATGGGGTGCGTTCTTCCCCGGAGCGCGGCTGGTCGATCTGCCCACCTACGCATTCCAGCACGAACACTTCTGGCCGAGCAGCCCGAGGGTGGGGGCGAGCAACATCGCGACGCGTCCGGCGGATGACGGGGCCGCTTGGTTCTGGGAAGCCGTCGAGCGGGAGGACCCGAACGCCTTGGCAGGGGAGTTGGAGATTGCCGGGGACGCGTCGTGGGACGAGGCTCTGAGTGCCCTGTCCGCGTGGCGGCGGCAGCAGCGGGAGTTGTCGGTTGTGGATGGTTGGCGGTATGGGGTGGAGTGGAAGCGGTTGGTGGGGTTGTCGGGTGGGGTGTTGTCGGGGCGTTGGTTGGTGGTGGTTCCTGAGGTGGTGGCGGGGTCTGTTTGGGTGTCTTCGGTGGTGGAGGGTTTGGTGGCGTGTGGTGTGGTGGTGGAGCAGGTGGTGTGTGGTGTGGAGGTGGATCGGGCTGGGTTGGTTGAGCTGTTTGGGGTTGAGGGTGTTGAGGGTGTTGAGGGTGTGTTGGTGTTGTCGGGTGGTTTGGAGGGTGTGTGTGGTGGTGGGGTGCCGGTGGGTGTGTGGTGGGCGGCTGTGGTGGTGCAGGCGTTGGGGGATGTGGGTGTTGGTGGGCGTGTGTGGGTGTTGACGCGGGGGGCTGTTGGTGTGGGTGGGTTGGATGTGGTGGATCCGGTGCAGGCGGGTGTGTGGGGTTTGGGTCGGGTGGCTGCGTTGGAGTTGCCGGATCGTTGGGGTGGTTTGGTGGATCTTCCGGGGGTTGTGGATCGTGGTGTGGTTGATGGGTTGGTGGGGGTTCTTGTGGGTGGTGTTGAGGATCAGGTGGCGGTGCGGGGGTCGGGTGTGTTTGGGCGGCGGTTGGTGCGTGGTTCGGTTTCGGTTGGTGTTGGTGGTTGGGTGCCGCGGGGGACGGTGTTGATTACGGGTGGGACGGGTGCGTTGGGTGGTTGTGTGGCGCGTTGGGTGGCTGAGTGTGG
>NZ_JBHZCF010000039.1:0-10219 GCF_042755225.1 Streptomyces sp. NPDC059169
GCACCCTCCAAACCGAAGGCACCGGCATCACCGGGATACATACCAAGAACGTTCAACACATCACGGAAATTCACCCCCGCAGCCCGCACCGCGATCCGGACCTCGCCCTGCTCCAGCGTGGCCCTGGCCTCGGGACTCCGTACCAGGCTCAGGCTCTCCAGCGTCCCCCCATCGACACGTTCAAGGATCCAGCCGTCCTGCGGCAGGCTCGGCATCGACAGTTCGTCCCGCCGGACGTTCGTGCTCAGCCTCGGCAGGTACGCCTTGCCGTCGCGCAGGGCGAGTTCGGGCTCTCCCGAGCCAACTGCAGCCGGCAGCGCGGCCAGGGAGGCATGCGTGTCATCGACATCCACCAGCACCAGGCGATCGGGGTGCTCGACGCGCGCGGCTCGGACGAGACCCCACACTGTGGCCTGAGCGGGGTCGGGCTGGCGTAGTTCCGCCGGGACGGCGTTCCGCGTGACCACCACCAGTCGCGCGGCGGCATAGCGCTCGGTTGCCGTCCACTCCTGTATGCAGGCCAGCGCCCGATCCGCGGCGGCGCGGGCGGCCGTCGGGATCCCGACGGATCCGTCGCCGATGGCGTCGAGGCGTAGCGCAACGTACGCGGGTACGGTGTCGTCCGGCCCGGGGCCGAGCTCGTGGAATTCGACGAGACCCTCTGGACCGTCCAGGCCGTCGGGTTCCACGGCGGTCTCGGGCATAGGGGTCCAATCGACCCGGTACAGGGCGTCGGAGTGGGTGCTGCCCTGCCAGGCGCGGCTGAGAGTGTCAGCCGTCATCGGCTGCCGTGTGAGGGATGCGATCTCCGCCACCGGTTGTCCTACGGCGTCGGCCAGTTGGAGCGACACTTCGCCGTCCCCGTGCGCCGAGAGACGTGCCCGGAGCACGGTGGCTCCTGAGGCGTGCAGCCTCACGTCCTTCCAGGAGACCGGCAATTGTCCAAGCGTGGCGGTCTCCGACGTTTCGAGTGCCAGGGCGTGGAGGACGGTGTCCAGCAGCGCCGGGTGCAGCCCGAATGACGCTGCCTCTGACGAGCCGGGCAGCTCCACCGTGGCGAAGAGGTCGACGTCGCGGCGCCAGACGGCTTGCAGCCCGCGGAAGGCGGGCCCGTAGGCGATCCCGGCTTCGGCGAAGGCGTCGTAGAGACCGTCCGTCGGGACGGGTTGTGCCCCTTCCGGGGGCCAGACCGCGAAGTCGAAGGCCTCTCGGTGATCAGCCGCTCCCAGCACGCCGGTGGCGTGCCGGACCCATGGTTCCTCGGCGACACCGGTGCTTCCGATGCTGCAGGAGTGGATGGTCAATGCACGGGTGCCGTGGAGGTCGGGCTCCTGGATGCGCATCTGCAGCTGGACGGACTCATGAGCCGGGAGCACCAGCGGGGCTTCGATGGTGAGCGACTCGACCCGGTCGCAGGCGGCTTGGTCGGCAGCGCGGAGCGCGAGTTCCAGGAAGGCCGTACCGGGGACGAGGAGGGAGCCGTCGACGACGTGGTCCTGGATCCATGGGTGTTCCTGCGTGGAGAGCCGTCCGGTGAAAACGACCGACGAGGTGTCGGCGAGGGTCATGGTGGCTGCGAGCAGTGGGTGCTCGGCTGCCTGCAACCCTGCGGAACCGAGATTGGTTGCGTTGGTGTGGGCGAGCTTGAGCCAGTACCGCTGCTGCTGGAAGGCGTAGGTGGGCAGGTCGACCTGCTGGGCACCGGTGCCGGCGAAGAGGGTGGCCCAGTCGACGGGGACGCCGCGGGCGTAGGCGTGACCGAGTGCGGTGAGGAGCCCCTTCGCTTCCGGACGGTCCTTGCGGAGGGCGGGGACGAGGAGGCGGTCCGTGTCGGTGTCGCTGTCGAGGCAGCCCTGTGCCATGGCGGTCAGGGTGCCGTCCGGCCCGATCTCCAGGAACCTGGTCACACCGTGGTCCGCGAGCCATTGGACGCCGTCGGCGAAGCGCACCGTCTGGCGGACGTGGCGCACCCAGTAGTCGGGGGACATCAGCTCCTGCGGCGTGGCGAGGGTGCCGGTCACGTTGGAGACCACCGGGATGCGTGGCTCGGTGTAGGTCACGCTCGCGGCGACCGCCCGGAACTCCTCCAGCATCGGATCCATCAACGGCGAGTGGAAGGCATGACTCACCCGCAGCCGCTTCACCTTCCACCCCCGAGCCTCACACCGCTCCGCAACCTCCGACACCGCGGCCTCCTCACCAGAGACCACCACCGACCGCGGACCGTTCACCGCAGCAACCCCCACCCCCAGCCCACGCCCCTCCAACAACGACAACACCTCACCCTCCGCAGCCTGCAACGCCACCATCGCACCACCCACCGGAAGCGCCTGCATCAACCGCCCACGAGCCGCCACCAAACGACACGCATCCTCCAACGACAACACACCCGCCACATGCGCCGCCACCAACTCACCCACCGAATGACCCACCACATAATCCGGCCGCACACCAAACGACTCCACCAACCGGAACAACGCCACCTCCAGAGCAAACAACCCCGGCTGAGTGAACCCCGTCCGATCCAACCACCCCACACCACCACCAGCCACATCCGCCACATCCGCCACATCGCCAAACACCACACCCCGCAACGACAACTCCAACTCACCATCAAAGTGAGCACAAACGGAATCAAAGGCATCCGCGAACACCGGAAACGCCTCATACAACTCCCGACCCATACCCACCCGCTGCGAACCCTGCCCCGCGAACATGAGCGCCAGGCTTCCCGCGGGGGTGGCCAAGCCCTCGGTCACATCGCCCCGTTGCTCTCCGTGGGCGAGGGCGTGGACGCCGTCGAGCAGCGACTCCCGGTCCTGCCCGAGCACGACGGCTCGGTGTTCGAACGGGGATCGTGTGGTGACGAGCGAGAACCCCACATCCCTCGGGTCCAGCCCGGGGTGGCTGTGCATATGGGCCGCCAGTCGCTCGGCTTGAGCCCTGAGAGCCGCCTCGCTGCGTCCGGACAGCACCCAGGGAACAAGAGTCGCGGGCTCGGGCATCCCGACTGTCCCGTCGCGGGTGTCGCCGTCCCGCGACTCGTCCCGCGGCGCGTCCGTCGGGGGTTGCTCGATGATCACATGGGCGTTGGTGCCGCTCACGCCGAATGACGAGACGCCGGCCCGGCGAGGACGGTCCGTTTCCGGCCATGGCACGTCCTCGCTCAGCAGCCGTACGTGACCGGTGGACCAGTCCACGTGCGAGGACGGCTCCTCCGCGTAGCGGCTCCGCGGCAGTACGCCGTGCCGGAGGGCCTCCACCATCTTGATCACACCCGCCACACCGGCTGCGACCTGGGTATGGCCGATGTTGCCCTTCACGGAGCCCAGCCACAGCGGGCGGTCCGCTTCGTGTTCCTGGCCATAGGTGGCCAGGAGCGCCTGCGCCTCGATCGGGTCACCGAGCGTGGTGCCCGTGCCGTGGCCCTCGACTGCGTCGACGTCGGACGCCGAGAGCCCGGCGCCGGCCAGCGCCTGTCGGATCACCCGTTGCTGCGAGGGGCCGTTCGGGGCGGTGAGGCCGTTGGAGGCGCCGTCCTGGTTCACGGCGGTGCCACGGACGACCGCGAGCACCCGGTGGCCGTTGCGCCGCGCGTCTGAGAGCCGCTCCACCAGGACGACGCCGGCGCCTTCGCTCCATATGGTGCCGTCCGCGGACTCGGCGAACGCCTTGCAGCGTGCGTCCGCGGCCAGGCCCCGCTGCCGGCTGAACTCGATGAAGGCGCCCGGCGTGGACATCACGGTCACGCCGCCGGCGAGAGCCAGGTCACAGTCGCCCGACCGCAGGGACTGCACCGCCAGGTGCAGGGCGACCAACGACGAGGAACACGCCGTGTCCACGGTGACCGCGGGCCCTTCCAGGCCCAGCGCATACGCAACGCGGCCGGACACCACGGCGCCGGAGCTTCCGGTGAGCAAATGGCCCAGGAGGTCGTCGGGCATGTCGACGGAGCCCGAGCCGTAGCCCTGGTAGCCGCAGCCCACGAAGAGTCCGCTGCGGCTGCCGCGCAACGACAGCGGGGCGATGCCGGCCCGTTCGACGGCCTCCCAGGAGATCTCCAGCAGCATCCGCTGCTGGGGGTCCATGGCCAGGGCCTCGCGCGGCGAGATACCGAAGAAGCCGGGGTCGAAGTCACCGGCGCCGCGGACGAATCCGCCTTCGCGCACGTAACTGGTGCCCGGGCAGCCGGAGTCGGGGTCGTAGACGGCATCGATGTTCCAGCCGCGGTCCTCCGGGAAGGGCGTGATGGCGTCGCCGCCGTCGACGATCAGCTGCCAGAGGTCTTCCGGTGACCGTACGTCGCCGGGGTAGCGGCAGGCCATGCCCACGATGGCGATCGGTTCGTCGTCCGCCCGCACGGGCTGCGCGAGTGCGACGGTGTGCTGCTCGCCGAGGTCTCCCATGAGTTCGGCACGGAGATGACGCGCCAGTGCCGGCGGCGTCGGGTAGTCGAACACGAGCGTCGGGGAGAGGGGCAGTGTGACGGCTGCGGAGAGGGTGTTGCGCAGTTCGACCGCGGTGAGGGAGTCGGTGCCGAGCTCCTGGAAGGTGCGAGTGGTGTCAACGGCGTCAGGACCCGGGAATCCCAGGACTGCGGCGGTGGTCCGACGCACCAGGCGGAGCAGGTGTTGTTCCTGTTCGACGGGGGTGTGCAGGGCGGCGAGGACGCTGCGCACATCGTCGGCCGGGGTTTCCCGGCCGGGGTTCTGGGCGGCGGCTTCGGGCAGTTTGCCGAAGAGGGTGTTGCGGCCTGCGGGGAACAGGTCCCAGTCGATGTCGGCGATGACGAGGTGGGTCTCGCCCTGGTCGAGGGCCTGGTGCAGGGCGACCAGCGCGGTGTCCGGCTCCATGGGCGGCAGGCCGGCGCGGCTGAGTTTGGCGCGAAGGGTGGGGTCGGCGGCCATGCCGTCGTGTGCCCAGGGGCCCCAGGCGATGCTGGTCGCCGGCAGCCCGTGGGCGCGGCGGTGCTGGGCGAGGGCGTCCAGTCCGGCGTTGGCCGCGGCGTAGTTGGCCTGGCCGGCCGCGCCGAGGGTCCCCGCGATGGAGGAGAAGAGCACGAACGCCGTCAGGTCGTGTGCGCAGGTGAGGTCGTGGAGGTTGGCGGCGGCCTCGGTCTTGGGGCGGAGCACGGTGGCGAACCGTTCCGCGTCCATGGTGGCGAGGGTCCCGTCGTCGAGGACTCCCGCGGTGTGGAACACACTGGTCAGGGGCTGGTCCTCGGGGATGGAGGCGAGGAGTTGGGCCAGTGCGTCGCGGTCGGCGGGGTCGCAGGCGGCGAGGGTGGTACGGGTGCCGAGTGCCGTGAGTTCGGCGACGAGGTCTTCGGCGCCCGGGGCTTCGGGGCCGCGCCTGCTGACGAGCAGCAGGTGCGCGGCGCCTTCGCGGGCCAGTCGGCGGGCGAGGGCGGAGCCGATGGTGCCGGTACCGCCGGTGATCAGTGTGGTGCCGGCCGGCGCCCAGGCGGACGCGTCGCCGGGCCGCTCCGGGCGGGGCGCTCGGATCAGTCGGCGGGCGAAGACGCCGGAGGCACGGAGGGCGAACTCGTTGTCGTGGCCGGGGGTGCCGGGGGTGTGGAGCACCGCGCGCAGTCGGTCCAGGGCACGTTCGTCGAACTGCTCCGGCAGGTCGACGAGGCCGGTCCAGTGGTCGGGGTGTTCGATTGCGGCGCTGCGGCCGAGGCCCCAGAAGGTGGCCTGCCCGGGGGCGCTGAGCGGGTCGGAGCGGCCGATGCTGACGGCGCCCCGGGTCACGGTCCACAGCCGTACGGGGGCGTCGGTGCGCAGCAGTGCCTGGACGAGTGCACCGGTCAGGGCGAGGGCGGCGGGAGTGTCGGGGTGGTGGGGCTCGCGGCCCGTGCCGAGGCCGAGCAGGGAGAGGACGTTGAGCTCGTCCGGACCGTGATCCCGGTCGCGCGTCTCGTCGAGGCGTTGCGCGAGGTGCTCGGCGTCGGCGTCGGTCTTGAGGCTCAGGGTGGTGACGGTCGTGCCGTGTCCGGCGAGTGCGGTCGTGAGGACTTCGGCGACGCTCCGGTACTGCTCCGGGTCCGCGGCGGGGACGACGAGCAGCCAGTGGGCCGGTGCGGTGGTGGTGGGGCTGGGGTCGACGGGCTCCCAGTGTTCCGTGTGCCGCCAGGTCCGTGCGGTGGAGTGCTGCTGCTGGTCGCGGTGGAAGGCTGCGAGTGCGGGGACGACCGGTTCGAGGAGTGAGCGGTCGAGGCTGAGGCTGTCCGCGAGTTCAGGCAGGTTCTGCTGCTCGACGGCGGTCCAGAACGCGGAGTCGGCCGGCCCGGCGGCGGGGGTGTCCTCGAAGGGCGTGGCGTGGAGCCAGTAGCGGGTGCGCTGGAAGGCGTAGGTGGGCAGGTCGACGCGGCGGGCGCCGGGCAGCAGGGCGGCCCAGTCGAGGGTTGCGCCGGCGGTGTGGAGCCTGCTGAGCGCGGTGAGCAGGCTGAGGGCTTCGGGGGCGTCCTTGCGCAGGAGGGAGGTCAGCAGCCGATCGCCTTCGGGCAGGCAGGCCGCGGCCAGTGCGGTGAGGGTGCCGTCGGGGCCGAGTTCGACGAGCCGGGTGACGTTGCGCTCGGCGAGTGCGCGGACGCCGTCGGCGAAGCGCACGGCCTCGCGGGCGTGGCGTACCCAGTAGTCGGGACTGCACAGCTCGTCGGTGGTGGCGAGGCGTCCGGTGACGTTCGAGACGACGGGGATCTGCGGCTTCCGGTAGGTGAGGTCGCGGGCGGTGGCGCGCAGGTCCGCCAGCATCGGGTCCATCAGCGGCGAGTGGAAGGCGTGGCTGACCCGCAGTCGGGAGACCTTGCGTCCCAGGTCACGGAAGTGGTCGGCGAGGGTTTTCACGGCGGTTTCCTCGCCGGCGATGACGGTGGCGTCGGGGCCGTTGACCGCGGCGATGCTCACGCGGTCGGCGGTGTCCGCGAGCAGCGGCCGTACTTCGGCTTCGGTCGCCTGGAGGGAAGCCATGGCTCCGCCGGGCGGGAGAGCCTGCATGAGCCGTCCGCGTGCCGCCACCAGACGGCAGGCGTCCGGGAGGGACAGCACGCCGGCGATGTGCGCGGCGGCCAGTTCGCCGATCGAGTGGCCCATGACGACGTCGGGCCTGAGGGCCCAGGAGGTGAGCAGCCGGAAGAGGGCCACTTCGAAGGCGAAGAGTGCGGGCTGGGTGTTTCCCGTGCGGTCCAGTTGAGCCGCGTCGTCACCGAAGACGGTGTCCCGCAGGGGCCGTTCGAGCTCCGGGTCGAGGTGCGCGCAGACGGCGTCGAAGGCGTCGGCGAAAACGGGGAAGGTGGCGTACAGTTCGCGTCCCATGCCGAGGTGCTGAGCCCCCTGGCCGGTGAACAGGAACGCGGTCTTGCCGCGGAGGGGGGAGCCGCTGACGGCACCCGCTGCGTGGGGGCCCTCCTCGGCGAGCGCGGTCAGTTTGCTCTGCAGTTCGGTCGGATCGGTGCCGAGCAGCACCGCACGGTGCTCGAAGGCCGACCGGGAGGTGGCGAGTGAGTAGGCCAGGTCGTACGGGTCCGCGTCGGGGTGGCGGTCCAGGTGTGCACGCAGCCGGCCGGCCTGTGCCCGCAGGGCGTCCGCGGTGCGGGCGGAGAGCGCCCACGGAATGTACGGAAGCCGGGCCCCGATCGGCGACGGGGTGGCTCCGGCGGTCGATTCCCCGTGTGCGGACGTGGCTTCGCCGGGCGCCGCGGGCTGTTCAGCGTCCTTCGGTGTGCGTTCCCGGTCCTCGGGTGCCTGCTCCAGGATGGTGTGGGCGTTGGTGCCGCTGATGCTGAAGGAGGAAACTGCGGCGCGGCGCGGACGTGCGTTGTCCGGCCAGGTCACGGCCTCGGTCAGCAGTCGGACGCGGCCCGTCGACCAGTCCACGTGCGTGGAGGGACGGGTGGTGTGCAGGCTCTGCGGTAGGACACCGTGCTGCAGGGCGAGGACCATCTTGATCACGCCGGCGACGCCCGCGGCGGCCTGGGTGTGACCGATGTTGGACTTCACCGAACCGAGCCACAGCGGCCGGTCCGCTGCTCGGTCCTGACCGTACGTGGCGAGCAGCGCCTGTGCTTCGATCGGGTCGCCCAGCGCCGTACCGGTGCCGTGGGCCTCGACGGCGTCCACGTCGGCGGCGGACAGTCCGGCGCCGGTGAGCGCGGAGCGGATCACGCGTTGCTGGGCGGGCCCGTTGGGGGCCGTCAGGCCGTTGGAGGCGCCGTCCTGGTTGAGGGCGCTGCCGCGGAGCAGGGCGAGGACGGGGTGTCCGTTGCGGCGGGCGTCGGAGAGCCGTTCGACGAGCAACATGCCGGCGCCCTCGCCCCAGCCGGTGCCGTCGGCGTCGTCGGAGAACGGCTTGCAGCGGCCGTCGCGGGCGAGCCCTCCCTGCCGATCGAACTCGACGAAGGCAGCCGGGGTGGACATGACCGCCACGCCGCCGGCGAGCGCCAGGTCGCATTCGCCCGCCCGGAGGGACTGCGCGGCGAGGTGCAGGGTGACCAGGGAGGAGGAGCAGGCCGTGTCCACGGTGACGGCGGGGCCTTCGAGGCCGAGGGCGTAGGCGACCCGGCCGGAGACGACGCTGCCCGTGGTGCCGGTGAGGATGTGTCCCTCGACGCCCTCGGGGACGTTGCCGCGCAGCCCGGAGCCGTACTCCTGGTTGCTGCAGCCTGCGAAGACGGCGGTCCTGCTGCCGCGCAGGGTCATCGGGTCGATGCCCGCGCGCTCCAGCGCTTCCCAGGACACCTCCAGCAGGAGCCGCTGCTGCGGGTCGGTGGCCAGTGCCTCGCGCGGGCTCATCCCGAAGAACTGCGGGTCGAACTCGTCGGCGGTGTGGAGGAAGCCACCGCGTGTGATCGTCGCGTCGAGTGCGCCCAGTTCCCAGCCCCGGTCGGCGGGGAGGTCGGACAGCGCGTCGGTGCCGTCCGCGAGTAGCTGCCAGAACTCCTCGGGCGTCTGCACGCCACCGGGAAAACGGCAGCTCATGGCGACGATGGCGAGGGGTTCGCCCGCGGCGTCGACGAGCTGCTGGTTCTGCTTGCGCAGCCGGTCGTTCTCCCGCAGCGACGCCCGGAGGGCTTCGACGATCTGATCCGCGGACGTGGCCATTGGTCAGCTCTCCATCATTCCGGCTTCGTGGTGTGGCTTCGTCGGGACGGCGGCGCTCAGCCGTCCGTGGCGCCGAACGCGAGGCGCACGAGGTCATCGACTTCCATGCTCTCGATGGCATCGGAGTCGGGGGTGTCACGGGGTTCCGGCCCGCGGTCCGTGGTGGACGGCTCCGGCCGCGCGAGCGCCAGCAGGTCGTCCAGCAGACCGGCGGCCCGAAGACGTGCAAGGGGGATGGCGGCCAGGGTCTCGCGTAGCGCTGCTTCGTCCTCCCGTGCGGCATCGGTCCCCGCGGGGTGCTCGGGGACGAGCTCCGCGCACAGGTGGTCGGCGAGGGCCAGTGGTGTGGGGTAGTCGAAGACGAGCGTGGCGGGCAGCAGTGTTCCGGTGACGGCGGTGAGCCGGTTGCGCAGTTCCACCGCGGTCAGCGAGTCGAAGCCGAGGTCCCTGAACGACTGCTGGTCGCCTACCTCGGCCGCGGAGGCGTGGCCGAGCACCGCGGCGACTTGGGCGCACACCACGTCGAGGACGATGTGGTGTGCCTCGTCGCGGGTCAGGGCGGCGAGCGTTCGGGGCAGGGACTCGGAGGAGCCCGGTGCCGCCGGGGCCGGGCCCGCAGCTGCGGTGCGGCGTGCCGTCGTCGGCAGCAGGCCGCTCAGCAGGGGCGGTACGGGACCGCCGGAGCCGAGGGCGCGCTGATCGACCAGCATCGGCAGCAGGGTCGCCTCTGGCCGCTCGAGTGCCGCGTCGAAGAGGGCGAGTCCGCGGTCGGGGGGCAGGGCGGGCAGCCCGGCGCGCGCCATACGTTGCAGGTCGGCTTCGGTGAGTCCGCTGGTCATGCCCGTCGTGCGGGACCACGGCCCCCAGGCGAGCGAGGTGGCTGGCAGCCCCGCGGCACGCCGTTCGGCGGCGAAGGCGTCGCAGAACGCATTGGCGGCGGCGTAGTTGGCCTGGCCGGGAGCGCCGAACACGCCGGCTGTCGAGGAGAAGACGACGAATGCCGCCAGGTCTTCGTCACGGGTGAGTTCGTGCAGGTGGACCAGGGCGTCCGCCTTCGGCGCCAGCACCGCGTCCACGCGGGCCGGCGTCAGCGAGGCCAGCATGCCGTCGTCGAGCAC
>NZ_JBHZCF010000040.1:0-7731 GCF_042755225.1 Streptomyces sp. NPDC059169
AGAACCCTCACCGGCCACAAACCTCCACTCGCCGCTACGACCACCCACCCTCACAAACCAAAATCCAGCCACCATCCAGACCGATCACACCACCCACACGACCAACACCCCTCTCTGACAACAGAGATCTTTCGTGACGGTCCGTCGGTGAGCTGAACCGGATTTTGTAGCGGCCCTCAAGCCGGGCATGATCGCCTTGGCAGATGGGAGAACACAGGTCCGATGCCTGCACCACGGAAGTACCCGGACGAGCTGCGCGAGCGAGCCGTCCGCGAAGTCCAGACCTCCGGCCGTCCCGTTGCCCACGTGGCTCAGGACCTCGGCATCCACAAGGAAGCCCTGCGGGGCTGGGTCCGCCAGGCCGAGGCCGACCAGGGCAGTCGGCCTGACTTGCTGACCAGCGCCGAGCGAGTCGAGCTGACCCAACTTGGCGAGGAAATAGCCGAGTTGCGGCGGGCGAACGATATCCTGAAGGCCGGGTCGGTGTTTTTCCGAAGGAGCTCGACCAGCCCCGCACGAGGCCTACGCGGTGATCAACCACCTCCGCGACGACTTCGGGGTCGAGCCCGTATGCCGGGAACTGGACCTGTCGGTCTCGGCATACAACGCCCGCCGCAAGCACCCGAAATCCGCCCGCCGGCGGCGCGACGAACAACTCATTGAGCACATCCGCCGCATCCACACCACCTCCGGTGAGACTTACGGAGCCCGGCGCATCCACCGCCAGCTGCGGCGCGAAGGCATCGTTGCGGCCCGCTGCACCATCGAGCGGCTGATGCGCGAGGACGGCCTGGAAGGCATCATCCGCGGGCAGCGACGCCGCACCACCATCCCCGAACCGTCCGCCCCCAGGCCACCGGACCTGGTCAACCGGCACTTCACCGCCCGCCGCCCCAACCAGCTGTGGGTCGCCGACCTCACCTACATCCGCACCTGGTCGGGCTGGGTCTACGTCGCCTTCGTCCTGGACGTCTACTCACGGATGATCGTCGGATGGCAGCTCGCCACCCACATGCGCACCGATCTCCCCTTGGATGCCCTGGAGATGGGGTTGTGGCGGCGAGGGATCAAGAAGGGCTCGGGTCTGATTCATCACAGTGATCGCGCCCAATACGTGTCGATCCGCTACGACGAGCGGCTGCTCGAGGCCGGCGCGACCGCGTCCGTCAGCTCCGTCGCCGATAGCTACGACAACGCGATGGCCGAGGCCCTGATCGGCTCATTCAAGGCCGAACTGATCGAGTACCAAGGCCCATGGCGGGACGCTGACCAGGTCGAACGTGCCGTCGTGCAGTGGGTCAGCTGGTACAACACCGAGCGCCTACACTCCGCCCTCGACTACCTCCCACCCGAGGAATTCGAGGCCCAGCACTACCGATCGCAGGCAACCTCGAACGCCGCCTGAAAACACACAAACCGGCCGCTACGAAACTCGGGGCAGCTCATCCAAAGCATAAGTGGGCAGCTGGAACAGAGTGAGTCTCCCCCAACAAAGGGCTGGTGTGACCGGTGCCCGGGGTACTCACCCTGGTCGTAGGCGGGAGTCTGCGGGGAAGATCGTCCGCCAAGGGGTACTTCGCGTGATCAACCAGGACGTCCCGCAGGAAGTCGTACGCGTCCTTCCCGATCACTCTTCCGGCGAGATGACCGCCCACTACGCCCGGCTTCACGACACCACGGTCCGCCGGCACTGCGAGAACGCCCGCAAGGTCAACATCAAGAGCGAGAGCGTCACCGTCGATCCGGAAGGCCCTCTGGCCGACGCCAGCCGGGCCAAGCAGCGGCTCGGCCGAGTGACCCAGGTCCTGCCCAACGGCTACTGCGGCCTGCCGGTACAGAAGGTCTGTCCGCATGCCAATACCTGCTTGACGTGTCCGATGTTCGTCACCACCCCCGAGTTCCTGCCGCAGCACCGAGAACAACGACAGCAGCTGCAGATCGTCTCCGCCGCCGAGGCCCGCGGCCAAGCGCGCGTGGTCGAGATGAACCAGCAGGTCCTCGGCAACCTGGAGAAGATCATCACCGGTCTGGAAGACGACCCCGGGCAGCCGGAGACGACCGCCGATGCGAGCTGACAACAGCCACCACATCGTCGATGCCGCCCGCCGCCGCAGCGAGTACACCCGCGCCAAGGCCATCCAAGCCCTCCGCACCCTCGACGCAGCGGGCGAGCCGGTCACCTTCGAGACCATCGCGAAACAGGCCGGAGTGTCCCGGTCCTGGCTCTACAGCCAGCCGGACCTGCGCGCGGAGGTCGAGCGCCTACGGACAGCACATTGTCGCGGCCCAGGCTCCTCGGTTCCCGCACGGCAGCGCACCTCCGACGCTTCCCTGCTTCGACGCCTCGAAGCAGCGAACACCCGCATCCGGCAGCTCTCCGAGGAGAACCGACAACTCCGTGACCAACTCGCCCATGCGCTCGGCGAACAACGCGCCGCGACGGCTCTTACCGGACCGCCACGAGCGGGACGGCGAAGCCTGAGCCACACGCATCGCCTCGGCGTATACCGGGTCCTGCAGCCGCTTCCACATCTCGTCCTCAGAGACGGCCTCAATGCAGCTGACCACCCACCAGATGTTGCCGCAGGGGTCCCTGATACGCCCTCCGCGCTGTCCGAAAGCGTTGTCCGCCAAAGGAGTGACGACATGGCCGCCGGCTGTGACGGCTTGCGAGAACGCCTCGTCCGCGTCAGCGACGAAGACACGCAGCAGACTCGGCATGGTGGGCCAGTCCGCGTGTCGGTCGAAGGCCAACACCACCGTGTCGCCGACTCGGATCTCACCGTGACCGACCAAGCCGTCCTCGGTCGACACCCGCCGAGTTCCTCACCACCAAACGCCTGGGTGACGAAGTCGAGGAAGACCCCCGTATCGTCGGTGACGACCCAGGGCGCAACGGCGGTATAGCCCTCCGGCGCGGCGCTGGTCTGCTCGGGCATCGCGGTCCTTTCGCTGATGTCGGTTGCGGACAACGACGATAACGACCTTGGGAGCGATTGGCCTCGGAAAGGCTGGTCGCCTGGCTCGGTGGACGGGTACGCATGAGATCTTTCTGTTCATGAGTACACCACCGGACGGATTGCCTATCTACCGAGTCTTGACGGGCCCGGACGACGCCGCGTTCTGCCATCGTGTGAGCGAAGCGATAGCTCTTGGCTACGAACTGCACGAAGGCCCTGCGGTCACTTTCAACGGTGAGAGGGTCATCGTCGCCCAAGCGGTGGTATGGCCAGCACAGTCGTAGGACTTGTGGTCGCGGTCTGCCCGTGACACGGGAAGGGCCGCACGGGTTAGGCGAGTTGTGACGCTTGCTTGGGCCCGTGCGGCCTGTTCCCATCCTGCCCTGTCCGGGGTCTCCCGTGCACACTTCGGCGAGTTGCTCGAAGAGCTTGCTCCGCGTTGGGAGGCTGCCCGTGAGTCCGCGCTGCGCCAGCGGCGCGGCCAGGACCGGCGTCGGGCGGCAGGTGCCGGACCGAAGCGGCGGCTGGTCTTCGTGGACCGGCTGCTGGTTACGCTGGTGCACCTGCGGCTCGGTTTGCCGCATGCGGCGCTCGCCGAGCTGTATGTGGTGGACCGCTCCACCATCTCGAACGCGGTCCGCGAGGTCCGGCCGCTGTTGGCAGTCCGCGGCTTCGCCGTCCCCGACCGCCCCGGCATCCGGTTGCGCACGCTGGAAGACCTGTTCGCCTACGCCGACGCCGAGGGCGTCGAGCTGCGGATCGACGGTACCGAGGTCCAGGTCCGCCGCCCGAAAGCGGGTCGCCCGGGCCGCAAGGCCTTCGTGTCCGGCAAGAAGAAGCAGAACACGATCAAGACCACGACCTTCAGCGACGGTCAGGGCCGCACCCTGTTCAGCGGTGTGGTCCGGCCCGGCCGCATGCACGACCAGACCGCCGTGCGCAGCGAGGGCATCGCCAAACAGTTCCGTCAGTACCCCGATGTCAAGGCCAAGGTCGATGAGGGCTACCGCGGGCTGGCCAACGAGTTTCCTGACCAGGTCGACGCCCCACCGAAGAAGCCCAAGGACGACGCCCCACTGGGCGAGCACCACGCATGGAGCGAGCGACGTCGCCGGCAGTCCTCGGCACGGATCCATGTCGAGCACACCAACGCCGAGTACAAGCAGTGGCGGCCCCTGCAGCGGTTCACCGGCCGCCGCGAGACCTACACGGAGCCCCACCTCGCCATCGTCGGACTGGTCTCCGACCGCTCCGCCCGCAGGCCCACGCGACGCAAGCCCGGCACCGAACTCGTGCTCGCCCGGCAGGCCGCCTGCTAATCACCCACCAGCCGACGCGTCAGGCGAGCACGCCCCGACCTCAATCGCTCCCAAGGTCGTAAGTACGAGATAGGTGAGATCCTGTCCTAGAAAGCCACGAACTCGGACTGCAACCTGTCCTACCTCGCGACGGTTCGCGCTGTTCTCGCCAGGCCCGTTCCCGCCCTCCGCTCGGCCGCCTCAGCGCGAGTTCGAAAAGGCTCGCTGACTCAGCACGAGCAGGGCGAGCCTCAGATCGGTAACGATCGTCCTGTGACGAAAGGACCACCAGTGCCCTCATTCGCTACGTCACGGACAACGACCGTCACGAACACACGAAGGTCAGCGAGCTGTCGCGCGAGCGGACTCAAGATAATCCAACAGCAGGCCGGTCACGAGTGCGACAGCTCCCTGACCATCTACACGCACGTCAGCGACGACTTCATGAACACTTCCCTGCACAAGGCATTGGCCCCGGCGTTCCCCTGAGCCTGACGAGGAGGGAAACGACATGCACGAAGCAGTCAAAACCGAGGTTCTTGTGGAACTCGACGCGCTGCGGCGCGCGAGCGGTGTCGCCGCCGGCCACGCCGACCTGGTGCGCGAGTACTCGGCGGATGGCTCGGAGTGCCGGATCGTCTTCGCCGACCTGGCGGACGGCGAGGTCTCGGAACTGGTCCGCGACGAGCGGGAGCTCGCCCGGTCCGGCGGCTACACCCTGGAGTGGAAAACCTACGGCCACGACAGACAGCAGGGCCTGGCTGCCGCGCTCGAAGCAGCAGGCTTCGAGCCCGACGAGGAGGAGCAGGTGCTGGTGCTCCCGGTCGCCGAGGCATCATCGGCCCTGTTCGACACCTCGGGCTACGAGGTGCGGCAGGTGACCGATGACGCCGAGCTCGACGACTACGCAGAGATCTCCCGCCAGACCGGTCGGCACAACGCGGACGAGGAGCGTCGACAACTGGCTCGGCTACTCGATGAACAGCCTGACGCGATGAGCGTGCACATCGCCTATGCCCAGGGCGAGCCGGTCTCCTGCGGACGGGTCCACTTCCAGGCCGGCAGCCCGTTCGCCGAGCTGGCGGGCGCCCGGACCAAGACGACCCACCGTCGGCAGGGCTTCTTCACCGCAGTGGTCGGCTCCCGGCTGCGGCAGGCCAGCAAGCGCGGCTGCAGGCTGCTGGTCACCGATGCGCTGCCCACCTCCGAACCGATCCTGCGCAAGCGCGGCTTCGAGGTGGTCACTTTCACCCGGCCGTACATCTTCGAGCCGGACAACTGAGCGCCTTGGTGCGCCGTTCGGAAGACGCGGAACCGACGAGAGGAACGAACCCGATGATGGCCGCCAAGCTCGACTACGACTGGCACCTGCGCAAAGCCGACCGCGGGATGTTCTCCACCACCGACCTCCTCCCGCCGCTGAAGGAACGCGGCATCACGCTGTCCACGAGCCAGGTCCACCGGCTCGTCGTTGAGCGACCGGAGCGACTGAGCCTGAAGATCCTCATGACCCTGCTCGACATCCTCGACTGCACCATGGACGACCTCATCGAGCCCATCGCGGCGGTCGGCACCGTGAAGAAGCCGAAGAAGGCAGCTGTCGGCGGTTCGTCACCCTCTGCGAGGGTCGCGACGGACTGCGGCCAAAGCGGTCTAGGATCAAGGGTGTTGACTGGCGATGACCACGGCTGATCACCTCGACCGCACCGTCACAGACCCGGTCGGCTCGATCACGGAGCTCATCGCCGATGAGGCGAGGGAACCCGGCATCGAGACGATCCGCCCCGTGGGTCATCTCGGTCGCGGGCGGTCGTGCGAAGTCACGGAGCCTGGCCAAGGCCCTGGCGACGCGGCCTGTGGTCCTGACCGACGGCTGTTCTCCGGCGCCCCGGGCCCTGGGCGATCTACTCATCGAGCTCCGCAAGGCTGGCGCGTCGGCGATCGCACCGCCGGTATGCGCCGAGTGCGGCAAGCAGCTGCGAACCCTCCAGCGCAAGGACCAGGACTGGTACTGCGGAGTCTGCGGTCAGGAAACCGCCGAGTACTCCGCCTGCGGCAACGTCCGCCGCGTCGGTTTCCGGGACCGCTAGGATCTGCCCCGCTGTTCGATGTGACGACCGTGATCCCGTCACCGTCGTCCACGAACTGATCACCGCGAACGCCCCCGCGGCCGACCGTGACGCGGTCGCCGAGGCCCTCCGCCGGACGGCACCCCACCGTCCCCACTATCGCCAGCGAGTGGTGCGGCGCCACCAACTTCGCCGCCGCCAAGCCGGCCGCGTCGGTGACCACCCGCTCCAGGTCCCCGCTGCGGCGCAGCTCGCTCTCCACCGCCGGCACCCCGGTCGGCAACCCCGCGCCGTGCAGCCGCACGATCGCGTTCCACACCGGCTCGTTGATCGGTCGCAGATCGCCCGGGGCTAGCTAGGTCGTGTCCGACGGATCTTTGAGTGGTCTGGTGCTCGTGGCCGTGTAGTTGGTCATGGGGCGTGGTGATCTGACGAACGTGGAGTGGTCCCGCTTGAAGTCGCATCTGCCTGCAACGGGGCGGCGTGGCGGGCGGTGGGCCAGTCCCCGCGAGGTGATCAACGGGATCCTCTTCCGTGAGCGCACGGGGGTCCCGTGGCGGGACCTTCCCTCGCGTTTCGGCAGGTGCAAGACCGTCTACGAACGGCACCGGCGCTGGTCGGCAGACGGCACCTGGGACAGGATCCTGCGGGCCGTCCAGGCCGACGCCGACACAGAGGGCCGGATCGACTGGAGCATGGTGAGTGTGGATTCGACCTCGTGCCGCGCTCACCATCACGCCGCCGGGGCCCGTAAGAAGGCACCGCGTGTACCGAAAAAAGATCAACGCCCCGGCATCACCGCCCCGACGAGGGACTTGGAAGGTCCCGGGGCGGCCTGACCTCCAAGATCCACCTCGCCGGCGAAGGCGGACGCCGGCCCCTGGCCCTGCTGATCACACCGGGCCAGTGGGGCGACGCGCCCCAGCTCATCCCGGTCCTCGAACGCGTCCGCGTTGCCCGGCCGGGAGGCGGGCATCCACCCACCCGGCCCGAACACCTCGACGGCGACAAGGCGTACTCCTCCCGGCGAAACCGCCGCTACCTGCGCAGACGGCAGATCAAGCACACCATCCCCGAGCCGAAGGACCAGCAGGCCCATCGCAGACGCCGAGGGAGCAAGGGCGGCAGGCCCACCGGCTTCGACAAGGACAAGTACAAGCGCCGCAACGAAGTCGAGCGGACGATCAACCTGCTGAAAAACTTCAGGGCCGTGGCGACGAGATACGACAAGCGGGCCTACGTCTTCCACGGCACGGTCACCGTCGCCGCCATCCGGCTATGGCTCCGCACATGATCCGCCGGAAACGACCTAGGGTGCGTTTCAGAAGTGGATCTTGATGTGTCAAGATCCACTTTGTGGGGCGGCATGATCTGACGAATGCGCAGTGGGCGAAGCTGGAGCCC
>NZ_JBHZCF010000041.1:0-7156 GCF_042755225.1 Streptomyces sp. NPDC059169
GAATCAAAGACATCCGCGAACACCGGAAACGCCTCATACAACTCCCGACCCATACCCACCCGCTGCGAACCCTGCCCCGCGAACATGAGCGCCAGCCGGCCGTCCGCCTGGGAGCCGGTGATGACGCCGAGGCCGCGGGCCCCGTCGTCGTCGGCGAGCGCGGTCAGGCGGTGGACCGTTGATGCCGGGTCGTCCACCAGGACCACGGCTCGGTGATCGAAGCGGAGGGAGCGGGTCGTGGCGAGGGAGAATCCCACGTCCGCCAGGTCCAGTGCGGGGTTGGCCTCGTAGGCCGCAAGCAGGCGAGCCGCCTGCGCGCGGAGGGCCGCCGCGGTGCGAGCCGAGAGCGCCAGCGGGATGAGGGACGGGCGTTCCGGCGTGTCCGCCTGGCGGGCTTCGGCGGCGCCCGGCGATTCCGGGGCGCTTTCGAGGACCACATGTGCGTTGGTGCCGCTGATGCCGAACGAGGACACACCCGCCCGGCAGACACGGCCTTGCGCTTCCTCCTCAAGCGGCCAGGGGACCGGCTCCGTGAGCAGCCGTACGTTCCCTTCCGACCAGTCCACGTGGGGTGATGGCGCATCCACGTGCAGGGTGCGCGGGAGCACCCCGTGCTGGAGTGCCAGCACCATCTTGATGACACCCGCCACACCCGCAGCCGCCTGGGTATGGCCGATGTTGGACTTCACCGAACCCAGCCACAACGGCCGGTCCGCCGCGCGGTCCTGACCGTACGTGGCAAGCAGCGCCTGCGCCTCGATCGGGTCACCCAGTGCCGTGCCCGTGCCGTGCGCCTCGACCGCGTCCACGTCGGAGGGAGACAGACCGGCGCTCGCCAACGCCTGCCGGATCACCCGCTGCTGCGACGGACCGTTCGGCGCCGTCAGACCATTCGACGCACCATCCTGATTCACCGCAGAACCAGCCACGACGGCAAGTACCCGGTGGCCGTTCCGCCGCGCGTCCGACAACCGCTCCACGAGCAGCATGCCGACGCCTTCGCCCCAGCCGGTCCCGTCGGCGCCAGCGGCGAAGGCCTTGCAGCGTCCGTCCGGGGCGAGTCCGCGCTGCCGGCTGAACTCCACGAACGCTCCAGGCGTGGACATCACCGTCGCGCCGCCCACCAACGCCATGTCGCACTCACCTGAGCGCAGAGCCTGTGCCGCCCAGTGCAGAGCCACCAGGGACGACGAGCACGCCGTGTCCACGGTCACGGCCGGGCCTTCCAGACCGAGCGTGTAGGCCAGTCGTCCGGAAATCACGCTCGCGGCGTTTCCGGTGCCGATGTAGCCGTCGAAATCGTCCGGGGATTGGGCCAGCAGCGCCGGATAGTCCTGCCCGTTGGTGCCTATGAAAACGCCCGCCCGGCTGCCCCGCACGGAATGCGGATCGATGCCGGCGCGCTCGAGCGCCTCCCATGACGCCTCGAGCAACAGCCGCTGCTGCGGATCAGTGGCTACGGCTTCCCGCGGACTCATGCCGAAGAAGGCCGGTTCGAAGTGGTCCACGTTCGTCAGGAAGCCACCGACGTTGACATAGGTGGTTCCCGAGTGGTCCGGATCGGGATCGAAGATCGAAGTCAGGTCCCAGCCACGGTCGCACGGGAATGCTCCGACGGCGTCCGAGCCGTCCGACAGCAGTTGCCAGAAGGCCTCCGGGGAGTCGACGCCTCCGGGGAAGCGGCAGCTCATCCCCACGATGGCGAGCGGGTCGTCATGCACTGCGGGGGAGCCCACCGCCTGCTCGGCGTCCGCGTGAGCCGGTGCGATCCGGCTGCGCAGGAAGCCAGCCAGTTCCGTCGGCGTCGGGTAGTCGAACACCACCGTCGCACTCAGTGCGATATCGCAGGCCAGGCTCAGTGCGTTCCGCAGTTCCACGGCGATCAACGAATCGACACCGAGGTCCCGGAAGGGCCGATTCGGTGTGACCTCGGCGGGACCCGCGTAATGCAGCACTTCGGCGGCGTAGGACCGGACGAGATCGGTGAGCAGTCGATCCTGCTCGGCCGGCTCCAGTCCTGCGAGCTGCCGGTGCAGGTCGGACCGGTGGTCGTCGCTTTCGGGCCGTGCGGCGAGCTCGACCGCGGTACGGACTTCCGGAAGGTCACCGATCAGTGGGCTCGGGCGTACCGCGGCGAAGGCGGAACGGAAGTCCGCCCAGGTGATGTCGGCTATGACCAGGCCGGATGTTCGGGAGCGGATCGCGTGCCCCATGGCGTCGACCGCGAGGTCCGGCCTCAGAGGGGTCAATCCGCCCCGGCGCATGCGCTGGGCCATCGCTTCGTCGCTCGCCATACCGATCTCGGCCCACGGTCCCCAGGCGAGGGAGGTGGCGGGCAGGCCTTCGGCCGCCCGCCGCTCGGCCAGCGCGTCCAAAAAGGCGTTGGCGGCAGCGTAGTTGGCTTGCCCGGCAGCACCGATGGTGCCCGCGAAGGACGAGAACAGGACGAAGGCCGAGAGGTCCCGATCGCGCGTCGACTCGTGCAGGTGCAGTGCCGAGGTGGCCTTGGCCTGCATGACGGCGGCCAATCGCTCGGGGGTGAGCGAGTCGAGTACGCCGTCGTCGAGTACGGCGGCGGCATGGAAGAGGGCGTCCACGGGGTGTTCGGCGAGCAGCGCCTGGACGGCGTCCGGGTCGGCGACATCGCAGGCCGCCACGGTCACCCGCACTCCGAGGGCGGACAGCTCCGCCTCCAGCTCGGACGCACCGGGCGCCTCGGGACCCCGACGACTCGTCAGGACCACGTGCTCCGCACCACGTTCCGCCACCCAGCGCGCCACGCGGGCGCCCAGCGCACCCGTACCGCCTGTGATGAGCACCGTCCCGTGCGGTCGCCAGCCGTCGGCCGAGTCGTCTCCGGTGGTGGCCGGGGCGTGCACCAGCCTACGCCCGAACACTCCGGAGGACCGCACCGCAACCTGGTCCTCAGTACCGTGCGCGAGAACCCCGGCCAGGCGGTCGAGCGCCCTGCGGTCCGCGGCCTCCGGCAGGTCCACCAGACCGCCCCAACGGTCCGGGAGCTCCAGCGCCGCCACCCGGCCCACGCCCCACGCTGCCGCCTGCACCGGATCCGGTCCATCGTCCGACCGACCGACCGCGACTGCGCCCCGCGTCACCACCCACAGACGCCCGCCGACATCGGCGTCCCCCAGTGCCTGCACCAGCGCCACGGTCCGTGCCGCGTCCACGGATCCGACCGCCAGCACGCCCGAGACCGGCTCCGTGCCGGCCGCCGCGCGCACCCGTGCGGCCAACAGAACCCGGTCCGTCTCCTCCGCGGGGCACTCCACCCGCTCGATCTGCACACCACACGCCGACAATCCCTCGGTCACGGCCTCGGCGTACGTGTCCCCGGCTGCCAGCACCACCATCCAACGGCCGAGCGGCGCCCCGGCCGAACGCACGGCCAGCGGCTTCCACTCCGCCCGGTACCGCCAGCCGTCCACCACCGTCCGCTCACGTCGCTGCCGCCGCCACGACGACAGTGCAGACCGCACCTCGTCCCACGGGGCATCGCCGGTAAGTGCGAGCTCCCCGGCCAACACGGCGGCGTCTCCGTGCTCGACGGCGTCCCAGAATTCTGCGTCGGCGTCATCGATCGCGTGCGCCACGTCGTTCCCGGCGGCAGTTGCGGTAGCCGCCAGCCAGTAGCGCTGGCGCTGGAAGGGATACGTCGGCAGGTCGACCGGCCGTGTCCCGGGCAGCAGCGCAGCCCAGTCGAGTACCGCGCCGGTTGCGTGCAGCTGCGCGAGGGCGGTCACCACGTGCGATGCCTCGGACCGGTCCCTCCGCAGTGCGGCGACGGCCACGTGCTCGGAGCCCTTCCCGCACGCCTGAGCCATCGCTGTGAGCGTGCCGTCCGGCCCGATCTCGAGGAATCGAGAGACGCTGTGGTCCGCGAGCCATTGGACGCCGTCGGCGAAGCGCACCGTCTGGCGGACGTGGCGCACCCAGTAGTCGGGGGACATCAGCTCCTGCGGCGTGGCGAGGGTGCCGGTCACGTTGGAGACCACCGGGATGCGTGGCTCGGCGTAGGTCACGCTCGCGGCGACCGCCCGGAACTCCTCCAGCATCGGATCCATCAACGGCGAGTGGAAGGCATGACTCACCCGCAGCCGCTTCACCTTCCACCCCCGAGCCTCACACCGCTCCGCAACCTCCGACACCGCGGCCTCCTCACCAGAGACCACCACCGACCGCGGACCGTTCACCGCAGCAACCCCCACCCCCAGCCCACGCCCCTCCAACAACGACAACACCTCACCCTCCGCAGCCTGCAACGCCACCATCGCACCACCCACCGGAAGCGCCTGCATCAACCGCCCACGAGCCGCCACCAAACGACACGCATCCTCCAACGACAACACACCCGCCACATGCGCCGCCACCAACTCACCCACCGAATGACCCACCACATAATCCGGCCGCACACCAAACGACTCCACCAACCGGAACAACGCCACCTCCAGAGCAAACAACCCCGGCTGAGTGAACCCCGTCCGATCCAACCACCCCACACCACCACCAGCCACACCAACACCATCGGCCACTTCGGCCACATCGCCAAACACCACACCCCGCAACGACAACTCCAACTCACCATCAAAGTGAGCACAAACGGAATCAAAGACATCCGCGAACACCGGAAACGCCTCATACAACTCCCGACCCATACCCACCCGCTGCGAACCCTGCCCCGCGAACATGAAGGCGGTCTTCGTACCGGGTCGGTGCGTCCCCCGCACGAGGCTCTCGGCTCGCTCGCCACGCGCGAGGGCGTTCAGTCCGACGACGAGTTCCGCGCTGCTGCTGCCGAGGACGACGGCGCGGTTCTCCAGTGCGGCACGCGTCGAGGCGAGCGAGCGGGCGAGGTTGCGAATGTCCTGCCCGGGATGGGCATCGAGGTGGGAGAGCAGCCGTCGGGCCTGCTCGCGGAGCGCGTCGTCGCTGCGAGCCGAGAGCACCCACGGAAGCACCGGCAGGCGCACGGATGCGGCCGTGTCGACCGCCTCCTCTTCCTCGGGTACGGGCTCCGCCTCCGGTGCCCGTTCCAGCACCGCGTGCGCGTTGGTTCCGCTGACTCCGAAGGCGGAGACCGCCGCCCGTCCGGGTCGATCGTTCTCCGGCCATTCGACGGCCTCGGTGAGCAGCCGCACATGACCAGTTGCCCAGTCCACATGTGACGACGGTTCATCGACGTGCAGGGTCCGCGGCAGGATGCCGTGCTGCAGCGCCAGGACCATCTTGATGACACCCGCCACACCCGCAGCCGCCTGGGTATGGCCGATGTTGGACTTCACCGAGCCCAGCCACAACGGGCGGTCGGCATCTCGGTCCTGACCGTATGTCGCAAGCAGCGCCTGCGCCTCGATCGGGTCGCCGAGCGATGTCCCCGTGCCGTGCGCCTCGACCGCGTCCACGTCGGAGGGAGACAGGCCGGCGCTCGCCAACGCCTGCCGGATCACCCGCTGCTGCGAGGGGCCGTTCGGCGCGGTCAGACCATTCGACGCACCGTCCTGGTTCACGGCGGTGCCGCGGACGACCGCGAGCACCCGGTGGCCGTTCCGCCGTGCGTCCGACAGTCGCTCCAGCACCAACACACCCACACCCTCGGCCCACCCCGTGCCGTCCGCGGCCTCCGCGAAGGCCTTGCACCGGCCGTCGGCCGCCAGGCCACGCTGCCGGCTGAACTCGATGAACGCGCCCGGCGTGGACATCACGGTCACCCCGCCCGCCAGGGCGAGCGTGCACTCGCCGGACCGCAGGGCCTGGGAAGCCAGGTGCAGCGCGACCAGCGACGAGGAGCAGGCCGTATCGACGGTCACCGCGGGGCCTTCGAGCCCCAGTGTGTAGGCGACACGACCCGACACGACCGAGGTCGAGTTGCCCGTCAGCAGGTGGCCGCGGACGTCGTCGGGGACATCGCGAAGTCCGGCGCCGTATTCCTGGCCGCTGGTCCCGACGAAGACCCCGCTACGGCTCCCCCGCAGACCGAGGGGGTCGATTCCGGCGCCCTCGAAGGCTTCCCAGGAGGCTTCGAGGAGCAGTCGCTGCTGCGGGTCCATCGCGAGCGCTTCGCGCGGCGAGATGCCGAAGAAGCCGGGGTCGAATTCGGTCGCCTCGTAGACGAAGCCGCCCTTGCACGAGTAGCTCGTGCCCGACCCGTCCGCCTGCGGGTCGTACAACGCGTCGGTGTCCCAGCCGCGGTCCTGCGGCCACTCGGAGATCGCGTCTTCTCCATCGTGCAGCAGTCGCCAGAATTCCTCCGGCGAGCTGACACCCCCGGGGAAGCGGCAGCTCATCCCGACGATCGCGACCGGCTCCTGCTGCTGCGATTCCAGCTCCTGCAGGCGCCGACGGGTCTCATGCAGGTCCGCGGTGACCCACTTGAGGTAGTCCCGGAGCCGTTCTTCATTCGCCATGTGGAACTTGCCCCATACGTTGTAGACCGGAACGGTTCACCAGCGGCGATCAAGAACGACCGAGCTCCTGATTGATGAAATCGAAGATCTCGTCGTCCGAGGCCGCGTCCAGCTGCTGGGACACGGCGGACTTCGCATCGGCCTCGGCCGCCCCGCCCAGCTCAGACAGGATGCGCCGAAGACGGGCCTCGACGAGCCCTCTGGCGGAGTTCTCTTGGGAAATTCCTGAAATCGCGTCGGCGAGACGGTCCAGGTCAGCGAGTACGGCTGCCTCCGGATCCACGTCCGCGGCACCGAACAGATTGTCGTGCACATGCTCCGCGAGAAGCTGTGGAGTGGGGTAGTCGAAGACCAGGGTGGCGGGGAGCCGCATCCCGGTCTCGGCATTCAGTCCGTTGCGCAGCTCTACCGCGGTGAGGGAGTCGAAGCCCAGGTCCCGGAAGGCCCGGAGGGGTTCCACGGCCTTCGCCTCCCGGAGTCCGAGAACGGCAGCCGTGTGGACCCGTACAAGATCGAGAACGGCCTGCGAGCGCTCCACTGCGGAGGCTCCCGCCATCCGGTCGACGAAGGACTGCCCCGTGCCCTCAGCCGTCTCCGCGGCGGCGCCGCCCAGGGCGCCAGCGGCCTCCGGCAGATCCGCCAACAACGGACTGGGACGAACACTCGTGAACGCCGGAACAAAACGCTCCCAATCCACATCCGCCACCACCACCGAACCCTCACCAGAACCCACC
>NZ_JBHZCF010000042.1:0-6983 GCF_042755225.1 Streptomyces sp. NPDC059169
CCGCAACCGCGGACACCACCACCGCTGACCCCACCCCACCGCAACACCCCGCCACCCCCGACCCCTGCGCCGTACCACCCCGTACGCCGCAGGGGTTCCGGCACCCCAAGACCGGGACCACGGTCCAGCCGACAGAACGAGCCGGCTCGACCGCGGGGGTACCGCACCGCCCGACCGCGGCGCTCGAAAGGACGACGCGGTCACCGGGGCGCACGACGGGCAGACCGGAAGGAGTGCCCGTCGGGCCCCGTACCGTTGCGGCAGAACGGTCAGTGCGACAGGACCGCCCGACGGGGTGCCGGTCAGACACCCCGGAGCCTCGGTCAGTCGACGGTCGTCGTACTCAGTACGGGGTTCGGCGACGGGAAACAGGACGTGGGCACACTGACCGGGAAGAAGATGACGGTCACGCTGGCGTTGAACGTGAGACCGGGGCTCGCGTAACTGGTCCCGGCCAACTGCACGGTGATGCTGCTACCGGGCGCGCCGGCCTTCAGGTCCAGGTTGACCGAGGGCAACGTGAAGGTGCTGCCGCCGGAGATCGGACCGGGCACGGTCATGATGATGTCGCCGCCGCTCACCGCGAGGCTCGGCACCCCGGAGCCCAGCCCGGATCCTCCGAAGAGGGACGCGCCCGTCAGCGTCGCATGGGCGGGCACAGGCATGGTGAGCTTGATGTTGCTGATGTTCCTGACGGCGTACCCACTGACGGAACCGGGCACAGTGATCGGCGCCGGAGCAAGGGTGGCCTCGAAGTCCTCGCCCGACGCAACGGAGGCCGGTGCGGTGCCACTGACGCCGCTGCTGACGTCGAAGGTCTGCGCGCCACCGACGGGCGGGTTCGCCTGGCAGGCGAACGTGAGGGGCGTGGGCGCCGCGGACGCGGGAGCCACGGACAGCCCGACGAGCGCCAGGCCTGCGGCCAGAGCCATCGGTAATCGCTTGAGCATGGGGGTCGGTCTCACTCTCACCCTCCTGGAGTGTCATGAGCTTGTCCTGATACCGGCGGCGGTCCGGCGGGACACGTGGGTGTCGGCCCCCCACATGGTGACGGGATGCGGGACACCCCTGGACCGGCAGCCTCATGGGCCGTGCTGCACGGATGACGGTGTCGCGACGGACCGAGGGGCCCCCTTCGCCCGGACGTCCCCACGGTGGGGAGGGGACCCTGGACACAGGAGCCGACTTGACGCATGCATGTCACCACGGACGGCCATCGAAGTCCAGTGCCGCGCGGTGGGGGATTGCTCCAACCAGGACCGCCTCCTCCGCGGGGATCGCCGAGGGCGGCACAGCGCCGGACGAACCCTCGCGGCACCGTCGACTGCGACCGACCGGGACAGTGACCGCCCGGCCCCACGACACGGCGTGCGGGACCGGGCGGCATTTCGGCGGAGGCCCTACGGGTGCAGGACGACCTTCGTGTAGCCCTCGACGCGCTTGTCGAACTTGTCATATGCCGACGCGGCTTGATCCAGGGGCAGTTCATGCGAAACGACGAAGCTCGGCTTCGCCCGACCCTCGATGATCATGTCGCGCAGATACCGGTTGTAGCGCTTCACGTTGCACTGCCCCGTCCCCATCCGCAGGCCCTTCTCGAAGAGCTTGCCGATCGACACGAGGAGCATCCCGTGCTTCGCTTGCTCGTCCGGCCCACCAGGGTCGGCGGGAACGTACAGGCCCGGCACCCCGAGGGCACCGGTGGCCCGGACCGTACCCACCAGGGAGTTCAGGACCGTCGCCGGTTCCTCGCGATCCGCGCCGTGGGCCATCGCCTGGTAGCCGACGGCATCGACGCCCTTGTCGGTGCCGACGCCCTCCGTCTGGTCCTTGATCTGCTTCACCGGGTCGCCCTCGGCGAAGTTGATCGGGATGGCGCCTATCTCCCGCGCCTTGTCCAGGCGTTCCGGTACGCGGTCGACGACGAAGACCTTGCTCGCACCGCGCATCAGCGCCGAGTAGGCGGCCATCAGCCCCACTGGCCCGCCGCCGTACACCGCGACGCTCTCGCCGGGACGGACCCCGGCGAGCTCACACCCGTGGTAGCCGGTGGGGAAGATGTCGGCGAGCAGCATGAAGTCGGTCTCCATGTCGTTTCCCGGCGGCAGCTTCAGACAGTTGAAGTCGGCGTAGGGAACCCGGAGGTATTCGGCCTGGCCACCCGTCCAAGGACCCATGGCGACATAGCCGTAGGCACCGCCGGCGAATCCCGGGTTGACGGTCTGACAGAATCCGGTGAAACCTTCGACACAATTGGTGCAGAATCCGCAGGCGACATTGAAGGGCATGACGACACGGTCGCCTTCCTTCAGAGACGTGACGCCCTGGCCCATTTCCTCGACGATCCCCATGTTCTCGTGCCCGAAGACGATGCCGGGCTCGGCCGCCGTTCGGCCTTCGTACATGTGTAGGTCCGAACCGCAGATCGCGGTGGAGGTTATCCGTACGATCACGTCGTTCGGATGTTGAATGGTGGGCTTGTCAACATTTTCGACCGCTATCGAGAACGGTCCTTTGTAGACGACGGCTTTCATGTGCTGCCACCTCCGCTCGGCGATGGGCGCGCGTAACCGCCCCCCACTCCGTTCGCGCGTGACCCATCTCTCATGATTCTCCGCCCTACGGGATGGGACAAGCCGGTAATCTCAGGAGGAATATCTTCCGAATTCACGCCCGTGCATCGAGAAGCGAAAGAGGGTGGGCGAGAGATGGCAGCTCAGCGGCTAGGGACCTTGCTCGTCCCCGTTCTCGGCCTCTCCGGCACGTCGTATCCGCCGGGAACGACGATCACCGTCCGCGGTCGCGGTTCGAGCGTCGACGGATTCGTCAACGGTGACTGGCTCCCCCTGTCGTGGTGGGAGTTCTCCGACGGCCTCCGCGAGGACATCGCCGCGGACCGCTGACCACCCGGGCACCGGCGGCCACGGCTCGGCCTTGCTCCACCCCTCGGGCACGCCGGGCCCCCGACGCCGGCGGCCCGAGGCCCGCGGATGGCCTCGGCACCGTAGCGGGAAGCCACGGGCCTCCCGCGAGGCGCACTCGACGCGGACTTGCCAGGAGCGACGGAGCGCGGCCGTTCAGCCGTTGAGGGAACGCATCAGTTCGGGCGAGTAGCGGTCGCCCGAAGCCACACCACGCGGAGCAACGGCCTCGATGGCCGCGAGGTCCTCCGCACTGAAGGTCACGTCCAGGGCGGCGACGTTCTCCTCGAGGTAACGGCGGCGCTTCGTACCCGGGATCGGCACCGCACCCTGATGCAGGACCCAGGCGAGTGCCAGCTGGGAGGGCGTGACGGACTTCTCCTCCGCGAGACGCCGGACCTCGCCGACGACATCCAGGTTGCGGGCGAAGTTCTCGCCCTGGAAGCGCGGGTCGGTGCGACGGAAGTCGTCGAGGGCGAAGTCGTCGGGTGCGGTGATGACGCCGGAGAGGAAGCCGCGACCGAGGGGGGAGTAGGCGACGAGCCCGATACCCAGGTCGTGCAGCGTCGCCTGCACACCGTCGCCTTCGACACCCCGTTCGAAGAGCGAGTACTCCGTCTGTACGGCGGTCAGCGGATGCACTGCGTGGGCACGCCGGATCGTCTCCGCTGCGGCTTCGCTGATGCCGAGGTAGCGCACCTTACCGGCCGTGACGAGCTCCGCCATGGCCCCGACGCTCTCCTCGATCGGGACGTCCGGGTCGACGCGGTGCAGGTAGTAGAGGTCGATGTGGTCGGTACCCAGGTGGCGCAGGGACCGATCGGCGGCGGAGTGGATGTAGTCGCGGCGGCCGTTGTGGCCGACCATCACCCCGTCGTCGGTGAACTCCATTCCGGTCTTGGTCGCGATCACCGCCTCGCCACGACGGCCGGCGAGCGCCTTGCCGATCAGTTGCTCGTTGACGAAGGGGCCGTACCCCTCTGCGGTGTCAAACATCGTGACGCCGAGTTCCAGGGCGCGGTCGATCGCGGCCAGCGATTCCGCCTCGTCGGTCGCACCGTAGAAGGCGCTCATCCCCATGCAACCAAGGCCCTCGGCGCCGACGACCAGACCCTGGCCGCCCAGTGCGCGCTGCTCCATCGTCCACTCCTCATTATGTAACTAACCGGTTAGTTTCACTGTGCGCCAACATCGCCAGGTTGTCAATAACCAGATAGTTACTTGCTAGGGTTGCCCGCATGGCACGGGACTCCCACGCGACCAAGGCACGCCTCCTCGAAGCGGCCTTCACCGAGTTCGCCGAGTACGGCATCGCCGGGGCCCGGATCGACCGGATCGCCGAGGCCTCCGGGGCGAACAAGCGGCTGATCTACGTCTACTTCGGCAACAAGGAGCAGCTCTTCGACGTCGTGCTGCAGCGGGCCATGGAGCTGGGGGCGGAGTCGGTTCCCTTCACCGTGGAGGACCTGCCCGGATACGCAGGGGCGATCTTCGACCACCTGCTGGCCCGGCCTGCGCTGATGCGGCTCGTCGCGTGGAGGCAGTTGGAGCGCCCCGGGGCCACGGCTGCCGTGTCCGAGGCCTATCAGGGAAAGATCTCCGCGATCGCCGCGGCACAGCGGGAAGGCGGGATCACGCGCGACGTCGAGCCCACGGACGTCCTCACGCTCGTCCTGGCGCTCGCACAATCCTGGTTCTCCGCACCGGGGGGTCCCGCGACCGACGCGGACGGCTCGGCGTGGCAGCACGACCGCGCGGCCCGGCACCGTGCCGCCGTGGTGGAAGCCGTGGCCCGTCTCGTTGCTCCGCACGCCCGGACGCCCCGTCCTTCCTGACGTTCCCTGCCGCCCGCGGGCGGCAGGTCGGCTTCAGCCCGCCCTTGCAGGGGCGCGGGCCTTCTCGATGGCGAGGGCCTCGCTCGTGGTCCTCCGTCCCCGCGCGGCTCGGGACGACGCTCGGTTCCACGGCGTCGGACCCGGCCACGGGGAGGAGTGGCGGCGCATCGCCTCGCACCGCGCGAGTGGGCGGACCGCAACACACTGACGGGTTGTGGCAGCACCCCTACGCGCGGCGGCGCGGTCGTCTCGCACACACGCCACGGCCCCTGCCGGGGATGACGCACCCATGCGCGGTTCGTCGACGGGCCGCCCCACGCGATCGGCTGCTCTCCAGGACACGTTCTCCGCGCGGGGCGTACGTGGGCAGCACTCCCACGCATGCCCCGGTCTCCCGCCCCTGACCGGGACCGGAGCACGTGCCCACGACAATGCTCCGACCTCCGCAACGTACGCGGGCCGCTCCTGTCCTGGAAGAATCTCCCTGCCCCGTCGGGTGACGACGCCGACGCCTCGCCACAACGAGTCCGACGGCGCAGCGAGCGTGCTCCTCTTCCTCGCCTCCCTCACCGCGTGTTCCGCTCCCTTCGCCGGCTCGCGTCCTCACCGAACAGGTCGCGCACCGCGGGGTGGGTGACCCATGAGTCACTCCGCTCTCACCCACCGCGCCATCGCACCGCTGCCAGGCGCAGGAGGTGTCCGGCACCACCGGTTCCGACATCCGTGCATCCACTCCCCACCGACCGGGTCAGCGGCGCGCCGGGCGTCGCCCGGCCTCGGCGCCGGCCGCCCTCGCGAGTCAGGGAGTTCCGGTGATCGGTGCCGGTTCCGGGCCTGAGCCGGCACAGTTCACCGACGCTCGCACCGTCCGAACCCACCACGCCGGTACCCACGGGCACGGTGCTGACCTGGGGATCCGATCCCTACCGGACGGTTTGGTCCGCCGGGCGACGGCGGCACGCGATCGACCCACGGAACACCTCAACACCGGCCGGCAGAAGGCACGTCGCCGATGTCTCCCGGCTCCATGCGGCATCCGTAAAGGTGAAAAGTTGCGACGATGGCCTGCCGATAACTGCATCATTGCGTACGGTCATTCACCGCAGCCGGGTACCGGACCGTGCCGCCGTCGCCGTACCCTGCAACACAACAGCGTTCGCCTGCCGTAGCAGGCGTCCCATATGTCAGGAGAGCACGATGACATCGACGTCCAATACAACGCACAGCGTCGAGGCAACAACTGCGCTGCTGCAGGCGGAGCTTCCCCAGCTCGAAGAGCAACAGCTGGCCCTGCAGAAGGAGCTGGACGGCGTCTCCGAGCGGCTCGATTCGGTGCGCGGGGCCCTGTCGGCCCTGACCGTCCTGTCGGCCACCGCCGTTCCGCAGCCCCGCGCCGCCGAGCAGGACTCCGGGCCCAACACGCAGGAAGAAGCCCCTGCCCAGGACGCGAGCGCCGCGCCCGAGCAGGCCGCTCCGGAAGCGGCCCCGGTGGCGCCGACGGACGAGCCGGTGCCTGCTGAGCCCGAGGCGACCCCGGTCCGCCGAGCCTCCCGGAAGACGGCTTCCGCAGCGAAGGCGGGCAAGTCCAAGGAGTCCGCCGGCCGGGCGTCGACCCGTCGGCCGGCGAAGAAGGCCACCACCGCCAAGAAGAAGACGGCCACGCCCGCTCGGCGCCCGGCGACCACGGCGACCACGGCGACCACGGCGACCGACCAGGACACGAACGGTCTCACCGATCAGGTCATCGCCATCCTCTCCCGCAACTCCGGAACCCCCCTGCGCGCCCGCGACGTCGCCCAGGAGCTCGGCCGCGACAACTCGGCGGGCAGCATCAACACGGTGCGCAGCACCCTCGACCGCCTCGTCGCCACCTCGCGCGCCCACCGCGCCGGCCGTGGGCTGTACCAGGCTCCGGCCAGCTGATCCCACGGGCCGACGCCCCCTGAGCACGGCGCGCAGTGGGCAGAGGTCCGACCCGGCCGGGGCACGCTTCCGGCCATTCACCCGCACCCGTACCGGTGCAGCTCGTGGACGAGGTCTTCGACCGAGCTGGCCGGTGCGGGTGGCGGCGCCCTGTCGTCCGAGGTGCTGGGCGTGGTCGTCGCGGTGCGGGTGGCTGTGGTGGGGTGGGTGGTCATCGGGGGCTCACCTCGTTGTGGTCGGTGGTGACTTCGACGGTGGGTGAGCAGTCGGTGAGGTGGACGGGGTCGGCGAGGGCGACGAGGAC
>NZ_JBHZCF010000043.1:0-3874 GCF_042755225.1 Streptomyces sp. NPDC059169
TCTGCGGTGAATCAGGATGGTGCGTCGAATGGTCTGACGGCGCCGAACGGTCCGTCGCAGCAGCGGGTGATCCGGCAGGCGTTGGCGAGCGCCGGCCTGTCTCCCTCGGATGTGGATGTGGTGGAGGCACACGGCACGGGGACGTCGTTGGGGGATCCGATCGAGGCGCAGGCGTTGCTTGCGACGTATGGTCAGGATCGTGATGGTGGTGTGCCGTTGTGGTTGGGGTCGGTGAAGTCGAACATCGGTCATACGCAGGCGGCTGCGGGTGTGGCGGGTGTGATCAAGATGGTGTTGGCGTTGCAGTATGGGGTTCTGCCGCGGAGCCTGCACATTGATGAGCCGTCGTCGCATGTGGATTGGTCTGCTGGTGAGGTGCGGTTGCTCACGGAGGCTGTTGAGTGGCCGGCGGGGGAGCGGCCGCGTCGGGCCGGGGTGTCGGCGTTCGGGGTGAGTGGTACCAATGCGCATGTGGTGATCGAGCAGGCTCCGGTGGAGGAGGGCGTAATCGCCGGGCCGGTCGGTGATGTGGGTGTGGTGCCGTGGGTGGTGTCGGCGCGGAGTCGAGAAGGGCTGCGGGCGCAGGCGCAGCGGTTGTTGGCGCATGTGGAGTCCCGGCCCGAGCTCGGTCCGTCAGAGGTGGGGTTCGCCCTGGCCACGACACGTTCGGCATATGAACACCGAGCCGTCGTCCTCGGCACCGAGCGCGCGGCACTCCTCGAAGGACTCGCCGCCGTGGCCACGGGGAACGAATCCGCTTCCGTGATGAGCGCTCTGGCTGATCCCGAAGCGCGCCTGGCGCTCATGTTCGCGGGGCAGGGTTCGCAGCGGGTGGGTATGGGTCGGGAGTTGTATGAGGCGTTTCCGGTGTTCGCGGATGTCTTTGATTCCGTTTGTGCTCACTTTGATGGTGAGTTGGAGTTGTCGTTGCGGGGTGTGGTGTTTGGCGATGTGGCGGATGTGGCGGATGTGGCTGGTGGTGGTGTGGGGTGGTTGGATCGGACGGGGTTCACTCAGCCGGGGTTGTTTGCTCTGGAGGTGGCGTTGTTCCGGTTGGTGGAGTCGTTTGGTGTGCGGCCGGATTATGTGGTGGGTCATTCGGTGGGTGAGTTGGTGGCGGCGCATGTGGCGGGTGTGTTGTCGTTGGAGGATGCGTGCCGTTTGGTGGCGGCTCGTGGGCGGTTGATGCAGGCGCTTCCGGTGGGTGGTGCGATGGTGGCGTTGCAGGCTGCGGAGGGTGAGGTGTTGTCGTTGTTGGAGGGGCGTGGGCTGCGGGTGGGGGTTGCTGCGGTGAACGGTCCGCGGTCGGTGGTGGTCTCTGGTGAGGAGGCCGCGGTGTCGGAGGTTGCGGAGCGGTGTGAGGCTCAGGGGTGGAAGGTGAAGCGGCTGCGGGTGAGTCATGCCTTCCACTCGCCGTTGATGGATCCGATGCTGGAGGAGTTCCGGGCGGTCGCCGCGAGCGTGACCTACGCCGAGCCACGCATCCCGGTGGTCTCCAACGTGACCGGCACCCTCGCCACGCCGCAGGAGCTGATGTCCCCCGACTACTGGGTGCGCCACGTCCGCCAGACGGTGCGCTTCGCCGACGGCGTCCAATGGCTCGCGGACCACAGCGTGACCAGGTTCCTGGAGATCGGGCCGGACGGCACCCTGACCGCCATGGCACAGGGCTGCCTCGACAGCGACACCGACAGCGACACCGACACGGACGTGCAGCAGGTCCTCATCCCCGCCCTGCGCGGTGACGACCGAGGCGAGGTAACCGCTGTCGTCTCCGCCGCAGCGCGAGCATTCACCCACGGCACCACCATCGACTGGCAGACCTTCTTCCCCACCACAGCCACCGAAAGCCCCGCCACCACCCCCACACCCGTCGACCTCCCCACCTACGCCTTCCAACACCAGCGCTACTGGCCCCGGTTCACGGGTCTGCCGGCCGCGGATCTCGGTTCTGCCGGGTTGGTGTCCGCGCAGCACCCCTTGCTGGGTGCTGCGGTCTCACTGGCCGGCGGTGTGGACGACGCCGACGGGGCGGGCGGCTTCGACGGCGCGTACGGGTCGGCCGAGGGCGGTGCCGTGGTGTTCACCGGGCGGGTGTCCGTCGCCGCGCAGCCATGGCTCGCCGAGCACCGCGTCTCGGGCTCGATCCTGCTCCCCGGTACCGCCTTCCTGGAACTGGCCGTGCGTGCCGGCGATCAGGTCGGCTGTGCGCAAGTGGACGAACTCACGCTGCAGGCGCCGCTGGTCGTTCCGGAGCGGGGTGCCGTACAGCTCCAGGTGGCCATCGGGGCCGCGGACGCGTCCGGACGCCGGATGCTGAATGTGTTCTCCCGGCCGCAGGAAGCACCGGTTGAACAGCCTTGGGTACGCCACGCCGTGGGTGTACTCGCGACGGACGGAGCAGTAGCCGCGGCGGATCTGTCCCCCTGGCCGCCCGCTGGTGCGGAGCCCGTGTCCGTCGAGGGACTGTACGAGGGGCTGACGGCGGCGGGGTTCGGTTATGGGCCGACCTTCCGCGGTCTGCGGCAGGTATGGAGCCGTGGGGACGAGTTGTTCGCCGCGGTGGAACTTCCGGAGAGTGCCGTTCCCGAAGCCGCAGGCTTCGGGCTGCACCCGGGGTTGCTGGACTCGGTGCTGCACGCGCTCGGACTCGTGGAGTCGGACCGGGCCGACGAGGACCGGGGCAGGCTGCCGTTCTCCTGGTCGGGGGCGACTCTGCACGCGTCCGGAGCGTCGGTGCTGCGTGCCCGGCTGACCGTGCACGGTCCCGACTCGGTGGCGCTCGAGCTGGCCGACGCCAATGGTGGCCCCGTCGCGACGATCGACTCCCTGGTTCTTCGGCCGGTGTCGGCCGACGGGATCGCCCGGGCCAAGGCAGGTGGGCAGGAGTCCGCGCTGCACACGCTGAACTGGATCCCGTTGCCGGAACGTTCCGGTGCCGGCGGGCCCGCGGTGTCCGCGCCGGCCATCGATGCGGCCGTCGACGCGTGCAACGGCGATGGGAGCGGCATCGATCTGTCCGTGATCGGTGCGACCGTCTACCCGGACCTCGATTCGCTTCCCCAGGACGAGGTGCCCCCCCACGTCCTGTTGCTGCTGGACGCTCCTGACGGCGACCCGGCGGTCGCTGCGCACACCTCCACGCATCGGGCTCTCGCTCTGCTCCACACGTGGCTGACCGACGAACGGTTCGCCGCGGCCCGCCTGGTCTTCGTCACACAGGACGCGGTCACCGTGGACGAACGTAGGCCGGACCCGGCGCTGGCCGCCGTGTGGGGGCTCGTCCGGTCGGCGCGGTCGGAACACCCGGACCGGTTCACCCTGGTCGATCTGGACGGGTCGAGCGAGTCCCTCGCCGCGCTCCCGGCCGCGCTGGCTTGCGACGAACCCGAGCTGGCCGTGCGCTCGGGCCGGGTCTACGTCCCGAGGCTCATGAAGCACGTGCGGCCCGATGGGTTGCCGGTGCCCGAAGAGAGCCCTGCGTGGTCCCTGGACGTCGTGGAGAAGGGCACGCTGGCGAACCTGCACCTCACCGAATCGCGCACGGCGCAGGCCGAGTTGGGTCTTGGTCAGGTCCGGATCGCGGTGCGTGCCGCAGGTCTGAATTTCCGTGACGTGTTGAACGCACTCGGTATGTATCCGGGTGAAGCCGTGGCGCTGGGGATCGAGGGCGCCGGTGTGGTCACCGAGGTCGGCCCAGGAGTGAGTGGGATCGCCCCGGGTGACCGCGTCATGGGGCTGTTCACCCAGTCGTTCGGTCCGGTGGCGGTGGCGGATGAGCGGTTGTTGGTGCGGGTTCCTGAGGGTTGGTCGTTTGCGCAGGCGGCGTCGGTTCCGGTGGTGTTTTTGACGGCTTTCTACGCTTTGGTGGATC
>NZ_JBHZCF010000044.1:0-3791 GCF_042755225.1 Streptomyces sp. NPDC059169
TACCCACCCGCTGAGCACCCTGCCCGGTAAACAAAAACGCCACACGCCCACCAACCACACACCCAGAAACCACACCCGACGCCCCCACACCAGAAACCACCGCCCCAAGACCACGCAACAACTCCGCACGATCCACACCCACCACCACCGCACGCCGCTCAAACAACGCACGCGAAGCAACCAGCGAATACCCCACATCCACCGGGTCGAGTTCGGGACGCGTCTCGACCAGGTCGAGGAGCTTGCGGGCCTGGCCGCGCAGGGACGCCTCGGACTTGGCCGACAGCGGCCACATCACGGCGGCGTCGACCTGGGCAGCCCGGACCCGGGCGTCGCCGTCCGTGGTGTCGGCCGGGGCAGCGGGCGCGGGAACCTCCTGCTCGAGGATCACGTGCACGTTGGTGCCGCTGACGCCGAAGGAGGAGATGCCGGCGCGGCGGGGGCGGCCCGTCTCGGGCCAGTTCCGCTGCTCGGTCAGCAGCTCCACGGCACCCGCCGTCCAGTCGACGTGCGGCGTCGGCTCGTCCACGTGCAGCGTTGCCGGGAGCGTGCCATGGCGCATCGCCATGACCATCTTGATGACGCCCGCGATGCCGGACGCCGTCTGCGCGTGCCCGATGTTCGACTTGATCGAGCCGAGCCACAGCGGCTCGGCGCCTTCGCGGCCCTGGCCGTACGTCGCGAGCAGGGCCTGCGCCTCGATCGGGTCACCCAGCGTCGTACCCGTGCCATGGGCCTCGACCGCGTCCACATCGGCCGTCGTCAGACCCGCGTTCGCCAACGCCTGACGGATGACGCGGCGCTGCGCCGGTCCGTTGGGGGCGCTGATGCCGTTGGAGGCACCGTCCTGGTTGATGGCGGAGCCGCGCACGACGGCGAGGACCTGGTGGCCGTTGCGGCGTGCCTCCGAGAGGCGCTCCAGGAGGATGACGCCGACGCCTTCGCCCCAGCCCGTGCCGTCCGCGGCAGCGGCGAACGGCTTGCAGCGGCCGTCGGCCGCCATGCCGCGCTGGCGTGAGAACTCGATGAAGGCACCCGGGCTGGTCATGACGGCGACACCGCCGGCGAGAGCCATGGAGCACTCGCCCTGACGCAACGCCTGCACCGCCAGGTGCAGCGCCACCAGCGAGGACGAACACGCCGTGTCCACCGTGATGGCCGGACCCTCCAGGCCGAGGGTGTAGGAGACGCGGCCGGAGACGACGGCCGTCTGGCCGCCGGTGATGAAGTAGCCTTCGGCGCCTTCGGGTATCTCGTACGCCTCGGAGCCGTAGCCCTGCGAGCTGACTCCGACGAACACGCCGGTCTGGCTGCCGCGCAGGGTCGCCGGGTCGATGCCCGAGCGTTCCAAAGTCTCCCAGGAGGCTTCGAGCAGCAGCCGCTGCTGCGGGTCCATCGCCAGCGCCTCACGCGGGCTGATCCCGAAGAACGCCGGGTCGAAGGCGCCCGCGTCGTACACGAACGCGCCCTGGCGAGTGTAGGTGGTGCCCGACTTGGTGGGGTCGGGGTCGTAGATCGAGTCGAGGTCCCAGCCGCGGTCGGTGGGGAAGTCACCGATGGTGTCGCGGCCGTCGGCGACGAGCTGCCAGAGGCTTTCCGGTGAGTCGGCGCCGCCCGGGTAGCGGCAGCTCATGCCGACGATCGCGATCGGGTCGTCGTCGATCGCGGAGGCCGCGGCGGCGTCGAGCGAGACCGTCTCGTCGGGGTCGCCGAGGACCTCGGCGAGGAGGAAGTCGGCGACGGCCGACGCGGACGGGTGGTCGAAGACCAGTGTGGCGGGAAGGCGGACGCCGGTCGCGGCGCTGAGCCGGTTGCGGACCTCGACCGCACTGAGTGAGTCGAACCCGAGCTCACTGAACGCGCGGTGGGGTTCGATCGCCTCGGGTCCGGTGTGGCCGAGCACGGAGGCTGCCTGGGCGCGGACCAGTTCGAGGACGACGCCCGCCCGCTCCCCGACGGGGACGGCCGACAGCTGCGCGGCGAGCGCGGAGGGGCTGGCGTCGTCGGGCGCATCGGCCGCGGCCAGGAGCTTCTTGACCTCGGGCAGGTCGCCGATGAGCGGGCGGGACCGGGCCGCGGTGAAGGCGGTGGCGAACCGCTCCCAGTCGATGTCGGCGACGATGCCGGCGGTCTCGTCGTACTCGACGGCTCGCACCAGGGCGGCGACCGCGAGCTCGGGTGCCATGGGCCGCAGGCCGCGCCGCAGGACGAAGTCGGCGTCGTCCGCGTCGCCGAGGCCGCTGCCGCCGTCCCACAGGCCCCAGGCGATGGAGGTGGCGGCCAGGCCGCGGGCGCGGCGCTGCTCGGCGAGGGCGTCGAGGGAGGCGTTGGCGGCGGCGTAGGCGCTCTGGCCTCCGCCGCCGAGGACGCCGGCGTTGGAGGAGAAGAGGACGAACGCGTCGAGCGGGGTGTCGCCGAGGAGTTCGTCGAGGTGGCGGGCGCCCGTCGCCTTGCCGGACATGGCGGCGGCGAGGTCGGCGAGTCCGGTGTCCTCGACGGCGGCGATGCCGCCGACACCGGCGGTGTGCACGACGGCGGTGAGTTCGCGACCGGCGGCGTCGAGGTCCGCGAGCAGCTCGGACAGGGCGTCCCGGTCGGCGACGTCGCAGGCGGCGACGGTGACCTGCGCCCCGAGTTCCTCGAGTTCGGCAGCGAGCTCGGCGGCACCGGGCGCGTCCGCGCCGCGGCGGCTGGTCAGGACCAGGTGTTCGGCGCCACTGCGGGCGAGCCGGCGGGCCACGTGCGCCCCGAGCGCGCCGGTGCCACCGGTGATGAGGACGCTGCCGCGAGGGCGCCAGTCGCGGGCGGGCTTGCCCGCGAGGGGGGTACGAACCAGGCGGCGCGCGTACACGCCTGATCCGCGTACGGCGAGCTGGTCCTCGTCGCCGAGGCCGCCGAGGACACCGGCGAGGCGTGCGGCGGTCCGCTCGTCCAGGACGTCGGAGGACTCGGCTCCCTCGGTGCCGTACTGGCCGTACGGGATGTCGACGAGGCCGCCCCAGCGTTGGGGCTGTTCGAGGCCGACGACGCGGCCGAAGCCCCAGATCTCCGCCCCGGCCCGTGCGGCGGGGCCGTCGCCCGTTCCCGTGGACACGGAGCCGCGGGTCAGCAGCCACAGCGGGGCGTCGATCAGCGCGTCACCGAGGGCCTGGGCGAGGGTGAGCGTGCCGGCCAGACCCGCGGTCACCTCGGCGCGCTCGGGGTGCGGGCGGGTGTCGCCGGCGAGCAGCGACAGGATGCCCCGTACGCCGGTGGGCATGGCGTCCGCCGCGGTACGCAGCCGAAGGGCGAGCGCCGTGCGGTCGGTGTCCGCCGCGTCCCACGGCACGCGGACGACGGTGGCACCGTGGACCGTCAGCGCCGCCTCGATGCCGTCGGCGGGCGCGCCGTCGGTGGGGGCGATCACGAGCCAGCCGCCCTGAAGGTTCGGCGAGCGCGGATCGGCGAGTCGGCGCCAGGTCACGCCGTACCGCCAGGAGTCCACGAGGAGCCGGTTGCGCTGCTGCCTGCGCCAGTTGGCGAGGACGGGGAGCGCGGAGCCGAGCGCGGTCTGCTGTGCGTCGTCGGCGACGTCGAGTTCGAGGTCATCGCTGAGCGCGGCGAGATCTCCGCGTTCGACGGCCTCCCAGAAGCGGGCGTCGAGCGGGTCCACGGCCACGTCGGCGGCGAGCTCGTCCGGCTCCAGCCAGTAGCGGCTGTGCTGGAAGGCATATGTCGGCAGGTCGACGACACGAGCGTCGGCGGGGAGGGTCTGCTCCCAGTCCACGGCCGCACCAGCGGCATACGCCTGA
>NZ_JBHZCF010000045.1:0-3355 GCF_042755225.1 Streptomyces sp. NPDC059169
GCAGCGCAGCACGGTCGACGGCTGGCGCTACCGGATCACCTGGCGACCCCAACCGGAGCCCGAGCGCACCAGCGCGGACGGCACCTGGCTGATCGCCGTGCCCGCCGGGCACCTGGACGACGACGTCGTACGGGCCACCCTCCAGGGCATGGACCGCAACGGCGCCGAGACCGTGCTCCTCGCCCTGGAGGAGTCGACCACCGACCGTCAGGATGTGGTCGACCAGCTGTCCAACTCCCTGACGACCGGCACGCCAAGCGGCGTTGTCTCCTTCCTCGCCCTGGACGAGCGGCCCCTGGCGGAACACCCCGAGGTCACCGTGGGACTGGTCCAGTCCGTCGCCCTGATGCAGGCGCTCCTCGACGCCGACGTCGAGGCTCCGCTGTGGCTGCTCACGACCGAGTCCGCCGCCACCGGTTCCGCCGACGACGAGGTCCGCTGCCCGCTCCAGGCAGCCGTCTGGGGTCTGGCCCGCGTCTTCGCCCTGGAGCACCCCAAGCTGTGGGGCGGCCTGGTCGACCTGCCCGCCGCACTGGACGACCGCGGCGCGGCCCTGCTGTCCTCGGTCCTCGCCGCGGGCGGGGACGAGGACCAGCTCGCCCTCCGTGGCTCCGCGCTCCTCACCCGCCGGCTCACCCGCGCCCCGCTGGACGGCAGAGGGCCGGCCACCCCCTGGCGCACCAGCGGAACTGCACTGGTCACCGGCGGTACGGGTGGTCTCGGTGCGCACACCGCCCGGCTGCTCGCCCGTAGCGGTGCCGAGCATCTGGTGCTGACCAGCCGACGCGGTCCGGATGCCCCGGGAGCGGCAGAACTACGCGCTGACTTGGCCGAGTTGGGAGCGCGGGTCACCATCGCCTCCTGTGATGTGACGGACGCCGACGCGCTGGCCGGGCTGGTCGCCCAGGTCGAGTCCGACGGCCCGGCCATCCGCTCCGTCGTGCACACCGCCGGAGTCGGTCTGCTCGTGCCGCTCGCCGACACCACGCTCGAGGAGTTCGCCGAGGGCGCCCGCGCCAAGCTGCTCGGTGCCCGGAACCTCGACGCGATCTTCGACCGTGACGGACTGGACGCGTTCGTGCTCTACTCGTCCGTCGCCGGCACCTGGGGCAGCGGTGACCACGGGGCCTACGCCGCGTCGAACTCCTACGTCGACGCGCTCGCGGCGCACCGGCGCGCACGCGGTCTGACGGGTACCTCGATCGCCTGGGGCATCTGGAGCCCGGAAGGCGGTGGCATGGCCGTCGATGTCGTCCAGGAGCAACTGCGCTGGCGCGGCATCCCGTTCATGCCGGCGAACCTGGCCGTCATGGGTCTTCAGCAGGCGCTCGATCACGACGAGACCTTCCTCGCCGTGGCCGACATCGACTGGGAACGCTTCGTTCCCGTCTTCACCGCCGCGCACCGCCGCCCGCTGCTGCACGAGGTCCCGGAAGTACTGCGTGCACTGGAGGCCGACGAGGCCGACACCGACGCGGCCGAGAGCACCTCGGAGTCGCTCCGTTCCCAGCTCGCCGGGATGGTTCCCGCTGAGCGGGAGCGGCAGCTGTCCGACCTCGTACGCAAGCAGGTGGCTGCCGTACTCGGACACGCGGACACCTCGGAAGTCGAGGTCGGCCGGGCCTTCCGTGAGCTGGGCTTCGACTCCCTCACCGCGGTGGAGCTGCGCAACCGGCTCAACACCGCCACCGGGCTGAAGCTCCCCGCCACCGTGGTCTTCGACCACCCGACCGTGAGGGCGCTCGCCGGGCACCTGGAGACCACCCTGGTCGGTCACGGTGCCGGCACCGGCTTGCCGACACCGGCCGGCGCCCCGGACACCGCGAACCCCGTCGCTCCCGACGAGGGCGAGGCGATCGCGATCGTGTCCATGGCTTGCCGGTACCCGGGTGGCGTGCACTCACCCGAGGACCTGTGGCAGCTGGTGCGGGACCGGACGGACGCGATCTCGGGGTTCCCCGTCGATCGGGGCTGGGACCTCGACGGTCTCTACGACCCGGACCCGGACCGCGCCGGAACCTGCTACGTCCGCGAGGGCGGATTCCTCGACGCAGCCGGAGACTTCGACCCCGAGTTCTTCGGGATCTCGCCGCGCGAGGCTCTCGCGATGGATCCGCAGCAACGCCTTCTCCTGGAGACCTCCTGGGAGGTGATCGAGCGCGGTGGCATCGATCCCAGGACGCTGCGGGGCACACCGGCCGGTGTCTTCTTCGGAGCCGCCCACCAGGGATACGGCAACGGCGAAGTCCCCGAAGGCCTGGAGGGCCACCTCATCACCGGAACGGTGACCAGTATCGCCTCCGGCCGCATCTCCTACACCCTCGGACTGGAGGGCCCCGCGGTCACCCTGGACACCGGTTGCTCGTCGTCGTTGGTGTCGCTGCACCTGGCGGTGCAGGCACTGCGCTCCGGGGAGTGCTCCCTGGCGATCGCCGGGGCCGCGGCGGTGATGAGTGAACCGATCGGCCTCGTGGGCTTCAGCCGTCAGCGGGGGCTGGCGCGGGACGGCCGGTGCAAGCCGTTCTCGGCGTCCGCCGACGGCATGGGCATGGCCGAAGGCGTCGGCGTACTACTGGTGGAACGCTTGTCGGACGCCCGTCGCAACGGGCATCCGGTGCTTGCGGTGATCCGTGGGACGGCGATCAACCAGGACGGTGCCTCGAACGGTCTGACCGCGCCCAACGGCCTGTCCCAGCAGCGGGTGATCCGTGCTGCTCTGGCTGACGCCGGTCTGTCGGCGGCCGAGGTGGATGTGGTGGAGGCGCACGGTACGGGTACGTCGTTGGGGGATCCGATCGAGGCGCAGGCGTTGCTGGCGACGTACGGACAGGAGCGGGACGCGGACCGGCCGTTGTGGCTCGGCTCGGTCAAGTCCAACATCGGGCACACCCAGGCTGCTTCCGGCATCGCCGGTGTGATGAAGATGGTGCTTGCCATGCGGCACGGCGAGATGCCGGCGACCCTGCATGTGGACGAGCCGTCTCCGCATGTGGACTGGTCGTCGGGTGCGGTGGAGCTGTTGACCGCGGCTCGTCCGTGGGTGTTGGAACACGGGCGTCCGCGGCGTGCTGGTGTCTCCTCGTTCGGCGTGAGCGGGACGAATGCGCACGTGATCGTGGAGCAGGCGGAGGAGTCCGGGCCGGCGCATCCGAGGTATGAAGACGCTGGGCCTGTGACGGAGGAGGCTCCGGTGGTGCCGTGGGTGGTGTCGGGGCGTTCTGCTGAGGGGTTGGTGGGGCAGGCGGAGCGGTTGGTGTCGTGGGTGGTGGAGGGTGGTTTGTCGCCGGTGGAGGTGGGTTGGTCGTTGGTGGCGTCGCGGTCGTCGTTCGAGCATCGGGCGGTGGTTGTGGGGTCG
>NZ_JBHZCF010000046.1:0-3334 GCF_042755225.1 Streptomyces sp. NPDC059169
CCCGACGACCAGTCCACATGCGGAGACGGCTCGTCCACATGCAGGGTCGCCGGCATCTCGCCGTGCCGCATGGCAAGCACCATCTTCATCACACCCGCCACCCCGGAGACGGTCTGGGTGTGCCCGATGTTGGACTTGACCGAGCCGAGCCACAACGGCCGGTCCGCGTCCCGCTCCTGCCCATACGTCGCCAGCAACGCCTGCGCCTCGATCGGATCGCCCAACGACGTACCCGTACCGTGCGCCTCCACCACATCCACCTCGGCCGCCGACAGACCGGCATCAGCCAGAGCAGCACGGATCACCCGCTGCTGCGAAGGCCCGTTCGGAGCGGTCAGACCGTTCGAGGCACCGTCCTGGTTGATCGCCGTCCCACGGATCACCGCAAGCACCGGATGCCCGTTGCGACGGGCCTCCGACAGACGCTCCACCAGCAACACTCCGACCCCCTCGGAAAGTGCGAAGCCGTCGGCGGACGCCGAGAACGGCTTGCACCGGCCGTCCCGCGCCAGCCCCCGCTGACGGCTGAAGCCGATGAACGGCCCGGGATCGGCCATGACCATCGCGGCTCCCGCTACGGCGAGATCGCACTCCCCCGAGCGGAGCGCGCGCACCGCCATGTGCAAGGCGACCAATGACGACGAGCATGCCGTGTCGACCGTGACGGCCGGGCCTTCCAGCCCCAGGGTGTAGGAGATGCGGCCGGAGGCGACGCTCGCGGCCGCCCCGGTCGCGAGATAGCCCTCGAACTGCTCGGGGTCCGACGTGCGCAGTCGGTTCCCGTACTCCTGGTCGGTGACGCCCACGTAGACACCGGTCCCGCTGCCGCGCAGGGACTTGGGGTCGATGCCCGCGCGCTCGAAGACCTCCCAGGAGGTCTCCAGGAGAAGGCGTTGCTGCGGATCCATCGCGAGAGCCTCGCGCGGCGAGATCCCGAAGAACTCGGCGTCGAAGTCACCGGCTGCGTCGAGGAATCCGGACTCCCGGACATAGCTCTTGCCCGGCCGGTCGGCATCGGGGTCGTAGAGGCCGTCGAGGTCCCAGCCACGGTCGGTGGGGAAGGCGGACATCGCGTCGACGCCCTCTCGGACGAGCCGCCACAGCTCTTCCGGCGACTGCACGCCGCCCGGGTACCGGCAGGCCATGGACACGATCGCGATCGCGTCGTCGTCTGCGCGTGCCGAGCGGGGGGTCGGGACGAGGGCGGGCGCCGTGGCCGGCTCCCTGGTGTTGCGTTCCTCGTCGCCGGCCAGTTCGGCACCGATGTAGCCGGCGAGCACGGTCGGGCTGGGCTGGTCGAACACGACGGTCCTGGGCAGCCGCAGCCCGGTGACCCGGCACAGGCGGTTGCGCAGCTCGACGGCGGTCAGCGAGTCGAGCCCCAACTCCTTGAAGGGGCGTTCGGGGTCGACGGGGGAGGTCTTGTCGTGACCGAGCACCGAGGCGACTTGCTCTCGGACGAGGTCCACCAGTGCGGCGGTGCGCTGCCGGGCTTCGAGCCCGGAGATACGCTCGGCCAGCGGCGATCGTGCCGGCCCGCGCTCAGCACCGACACCATCGCTGCCGTCCACGTCCCCGCCCTCCGCCGATTGCGGGATCTCGGCGATGAGTCGGCTGGGTCGTACGGAGGTGAAGACGTTGCCGAAGCGCTGCCAGTCGACATCGGCGACCGCGATCCATGTCTCGTCGTGGTCAAGCGCCTGCTGGAGGGCGGTGAGCGCGTTGTCCGGGGCGATGACGGGCACACCGCGGCGGCGCAGCACGTCGTGGACCGAGTCGGAGATCATGCCGCCGCCCGCCCACGGGCCCCAGGCAATCGACAGGACCGGCAGGCCGTCGGCCCGTCCGCGTGCCGCGCGGGCGTCGAGGAGCGCATTCGCCGCGGCGTACGCGCCGTGTTCGGCCACTCCCCACGTGCCGGAAATCGAGGAGAAGTAGACGACGGCGTCGAGTTGTGCGTGATCGAGCACGGCGGAGAGATGGTCTGCTCCGGTGACCTTGCCCGACAGTGCGGCCGCGAGGTCGTCCGGCCCTGCCTCCGCCAGCGGGCCGAGGGCACTGACTCCGGCGGCGTGCACCACGGCGCGGATCGGGTCCCCGTCCTGCTCGACTTGCCGGACGAGGGCCGCCACCGCCTGCTGGTCCGCGAGATCGCAGCCCGCCACGGTGACCCGGACGCCCTGGTCACGAAGTTCGGAGCAGAGCACGGCCACGCCGGGGACGTCGCCGCCGCGGCGGCCGGTGAGCACGAGGTGTTCCGCGCCGTTGGCGGCGAGCCAGCGGGCGATATGGGCACCGAGTGCTCCCGTGCCACCGGTGACGAGGACGGTGCCGCGCGGCCGCCAGGAACGCCGCGGGGGTTTCCCGGCGACCGGTGCGGGGACCAGCCGTCGCCCGAACGCGGCGGACCCGCGGACGGCAAGCTGGTCCTCGTCACCACCCGAAGCAAGGATCCGTGCCAGCACGGCCACTTCCTGACCCTCGGCTGACACCTGCCCGGGCATGTCGATGAGACCGCCCCAGCGCTCCGGGTGCTCCAGCGCGGCGACCCGGCCGAGCCCCCAGATCCCGGCCTGGTCGGGGTGCGTCGGCGCAAGGTCCGCTACGGCACCGCCGTCCACGGGGTCATCCGTGGAACCGGTCGTGGCCGTACCCGTCGCACCCCCGGTCGTGGGCTCGACGGCCACCGCTCCTCGGGTGATGCACCACAGCGGAGCGTCGATGTCTGCTTCGCCGAGCGCCTGGAGAAGCGCAAGTGTGTGCGAAAGGCCGATGGGTACGCAGGGCTGGGTGCGGTCCGGCCCCTCGTCCAGGGCCAGCAGGGACAACACGCCGGAGCAGTGACCGGTGACGGCACGCAGCAGGTCGGCGAGCTCGCCGCCGTCGGCCACGGTCAGTGCGTGTGTACGGGCTCCCGCTTCCGCCAGCGCCTCGCGGGCGCCGTGCACGAGCGCGTCGTTCTCGTATCCGGCGGGCACCACCAAAAGCCATGTTTCGTCGTTGAGTTGCCGAACGGTGGGCTCCGCGAGGCGTCGCCACTCGATGCGGTAGCGCCAGCCGTCCACCGTGCTCCGCCGGTGCCGGTTCGTGTGCCACGACGACAGTGCAGGCAGCACCCCCTCCAGGGCCTCGGTGTCGGGCAATCCGAGCCTGCCCGCCAGCGATGCTGTGTCGTGGTCCTCGACGGCCGCCCAGAACGCCGCTTCTTCGGGCGAGACGGCGGCGGCCGGCGCTTCCGGTTCCAGCCAGTAGCGGCGGTGTTGGAAGGCGTAGGTCGGCAGGTCGACGACCCCGGGCCGCGGGTCAGGATAAGCCGCAGACCAATCAACCTCCA
>NZ_JBHZCF010000047.1:0-3295 GCF_042755225.1 Streptomyces sp. NPDC059169
TTCATCACACCGGCGATGCCGGAAGCAGCCTGGGTGTGCCCGATGTTGGACTTGACCGAGCCGAGCCACAACGGCCGGTCCGCGTCCCGCTCCTGCCCGTACGTCGCCAGCAACGCCTGCGCCTCGATCGGATCGCCCAACGACGTACCCGTACCGTGCGCCTCCACCGCATCCACCTCGGCCGCCGACAGACCGGCATCAGCCAGAGCAGCACGGATCACCCGCTGCTGCGAAGGCCCGTTCGGAGCGGTCAAGCCGTTCGAAGCGCCGTCCTGGTTCGTGGCGCTGCCGCGGATCACCGCAAGCACCGGATGCCCGTTGCGGCGGGCCTCCGACAGTCGCTCCAGCAGCAGCACGCCGACGCCTTCGCCCCACCCGGTACCGTCGGCGGCCGCGGCGAACGGCTTGCACCGGCCGTCGGGCGCGAGTCCCCGCTGACGGCTGAACTCCACGAAGTTCCGTGACGAGGACATCACGGTGGCTCCACAGGCGAGCGCCGTCTCGCACTCGCCGTGGCGCAGCGCCTGAACGGCGAGGTGCAGGGCGACCAGCGAGGACGAGCACATGGTGTCGACCGTGACGGCCGGCCCTTCCAGCCCGAAGCTGTAGGCGAGCCGTCCGGAGAGCACGGCGGCCGAGCCCCCGGTCAGCAGATGGCCCTCGACGCCCTCGGGGGCGGTGCTCCCGTCTGCGGCAGCGGCGTAGCCCTGGTTGCTGGACCCGACGAAGACGCCGGCTCTGCTGCCGCGCACCGATGTCGGATCGATGCCCGCGCGCTCGAAGACCTCCCAGGAGGTCTCCAGGAGGATCCGCTGCTGCGGGTCCATCGCCAGGGCCTCGCGCGGGGAGATCTCGAAGAAGCCGGCGTCGAACTGCGGTGCGTCGTAGAGAAAGCCACCGTGGCGGACATAGCTGCTGCCGGCCCGGTCGGGATCCGGGTCGTACAGCTTGTCCACGTCCCAGCCGCGGTCGGTCGGCATGGGCCCGATGGCGTCGACGCCTTCGGCCACCAGCTGCCACAGTTCTTCCGGGGAAGCCACTCCTCCCGGGAAGCGACAGGCCATGGCGACGATCGCGATGGGTTCGCGCTCCCGCTGCTCCACCTCCTGCAACCTTCGGCGGGTCTGCCGCAGGTCCGTGGTGACCCGCTTGAGGTAGTCGCGGAGCTTGCCCTCGTTGTCCATGTAGCGTCAGCCCTTCAAGAAACCGGCGGTCGGTGTACGTTCCGGATCAGCCGATCCCGAGTTCCCTGTCGATCAGGTCGAACATGTCCTCATCGCTCGCTTCCGCGAGTTCGTCGTCGACGGTCGTTGCGGATGGCTGTTCCTGACCCTCCCAGTGGGCGAGCAGGCCTCGCAGCCCTTCGGTGAGCGTCCGCCGGGTACCGTCGTCGGTGGCCGCTTGCAGTGCGCGTGCGACCTGTTGCAGTTCGGGGGGAACCGGGGTGCCGCTCCCTGCCTCCGGTTCCGGCGGAAGCAGTGCGTCCCGCAGGTGCGCGGCGAGTGCGGTCGGTGTGGGGTGGTCGAAGACCAGAGTCGCGGGGAGCTTCAGCCCGGTGGCTGTGCTGAGCCGGTTGCGCAGCTCCACCCCGGTCAGCGAGTCGAAGCCCAGCTCACGGAAGGCCCGCGCGGGCCGGACCACCTCGGTCGAGGCGTGCCCCAGGACGGCGGACGCATGGGTGCGGACGAGGTCCAGGAGCATGCGCTTGCGCTTCGGCTCGGGCAGTGCGGCCAGCCTTTCCGGCAGGTCCGCCCCCTTCCCGCCGGCGTCGCCTGCCGGCTCCTCGGCCTTCCGCTCGGCGCAGAGTCGCCGGACGTCCGGGAGTTCGTCGAGGAGCGGCCGGGGTCCACTCGCCGTGTAGGCGGGGAGGAACCGGTCCCACCGTATGTCGGCGACGACGAGGGTGGCTTCCCCCTGGTCGACGGCTTCTCGCAGCGCGTGTACGGCCAGGCCCGGGTCCATGGCGGGCACACCGCGGCGGGCCAGCTGCTCGGCAACGGTCCCGTCGACCATGCCGCCGCCCGCCCAGGCACCCCAGGCGATGGAAGTGGCCGGGCGGCCCTGTGCCCGGCGCCATTCGGCGAGCGCGTCCAGAGCGGCGTTGGCTGCCGCGTACGGGCCCTGGCCACCGTTGCCCCACACTCCGGCGCCGGAGGAGAACAGCACGAAGGCGTCCAGTGGGTGATCGGCCAGCAGTTCGTCAAGGTGACGGGCGCCGGAGATCTTGGCGTGCACGGCGGCCATGGCGTCGTCGAGGGACGTCTCATCGAGGGGGCGGGCCTCACCCACGACGCCGGCAGTGTGCACCACGGCGGTCAGCGGCGCCTCGTCGGCGAGCGAGTCCAGCAGCTTGGCCACCGCGGCCCGATCGGTCACGTCACAGGCAGCCACCGTGACGCGCGCGCCGAGTGCGGTCAGCTCGGCGGACAACTCGGAGGAGCCTGGGGCGTCCGGTCCGCGCCTGCCGGCGAGCACCAGGTGCTCGGCGCCGCCTTCCGCGAGTGCCCGCGCCACATGGGCGCCCAGGGCTCCGGTGCCCCCGGTGATGAGAACGGTGCCGCGCGGTTCCCACGGTGCAGTGGCGGCCGACGGGTCGAGGGGCGCGCGCACCATACGCCTCACGTGGACGCCGGACGGGCGGACGGCGTACTCGTCCTGACGATCGCCGTCACGGCCGAGCAGGGACAGGAATCGGCGCAGCACGTCGTCGTCCAGGGTCTCCGGCAGGTCTATCAGGCCGCCCCAGCGATCACGGTGGTCGAGGCCGAACACCCGGGCCAGACCCCAGATGGCAGCCTGACCGGGGTTGAGCATCGGGTCGGGCACCCTGTCGGACTCCGCTCCCCCTACGGCGAAGCCGGTGGAAACCGCTCCCCGGGTGACCGCCCAGAGGGGGAACTTCGCCTCCGTGTCGACGAGTGCCTGGGTGAGCGCCAGCGTGCTGAGCAGGCTGCCGGGCACCCCCCGGCGGCCGCCGGCGTCCCGGTCGTCCAGCGCGAGCAGCGACACCACGCGCAGCGGGGCATCCACGTCACCACGGAGCGCCGCCAGCTGTGCCGCCAGTTCCACACGATCGGCGGTGACCGATATGGGCATGATGCACGCCCGTTCGCCGAGACCACGGGCGGTCGCCTGAACCAGGTCGTCGTCCAGGTGGTCGGCAGGAACGGCGATCACCCAGGTGCCTTCAAACCCGCCCTGCTCGGGCTCCGGTTGGGGTCGCCAGGTGATCCGGTAGCGCCAGCCGTCGACCGTGCTGCGCTGCTTCCGGCCCTGCCGCCACGACGACAGCGCC
>NZ_JBHZCF010000048.1:0-3082 GCF_042755225.1 Streptomyces sp. NPDC059169
ACCTCGCCGCATTCGTCGTCTTCTCCTCCGTCGCCGGCACATTCGGAAGTGCCGGGCAGGCCAGCTACGCGGCCGCGAACGCCTTCCTGGACGCGCTGGCCTGCCGGCGTGGTGCAGTGGGGCTTCCCGCACAGTCGCTGGCCTGGGGCGCCTGGGCTCCCGGCGTCGGCATGACGGGCGAGCTCGGCGAAGCCGATCTGCAGCGCATGGCACGCGGCGGCATGCTCGCACTCACCCCGGAACAGGGTCTCGGCCTGCTCGACACCACGCGAGACCTGGCCCGACCCCTGCTGCTGCCGATGAACCTCGACACGGGCCCCCTGCGCGCCCACCCCGAGGCCGTACCGCCGCTGCTGCGGGGTCTGGTCCGGAAACCCGGGCGCCGCCAGACCGCGATCGCCGCCGCGGCGAAGGGAACAGAAGCAGCACAGGATCTCGCGGCCCGACTGACCGCACTGCCTCCGGCGGACCGCGAACCGTACCTGCTCGACCTGGTCTGTACCCAGGTGGCCCTCGTTCTCGGACACGGATCCGCCGAAGACATCGAACCCGACCAGGCCTTCAAGGAGCTCGGCTTCGACTCGCTGACGGCGGTGGAACTCCGCAACCACCTCAACGCGGCGACGCAGCTCAGGCTGCCCGCCACCCTCGTCTTCGACTACCCGACACCGCTCGTCCTGGTCCGCCATGTGCTGGACGAGATCGACCTGCCCGAGATTCCGGGTGCGCAGCCGATCCTCGGCGAGCTCACCCGGCTGGAGGCGGCTCTGGCCGGGGCCAGCGTCGGAGACGAGGAACGGGCCGAGATCGCCACCCGGCTGCGGGCGCTGGCCGCCCACTGGCAGGGCGACGGCAGGCAGGACCAAGGCGGGGGTCCGTACGCGGAATCCGATGAGGACGACGGTGAGCTGGCATCGGCATCGACCGCCGGCGAGCTGTTCGACCTCATCGACAAGGAACTAGGAACGTCGTGACCGGACGCGGGGAACCGCTCGGCTCTGTTCGAGGATGTGACGTTGGTGGCTGCTGACGACGAGAAGTACATGGAGTACCTGAAGCGGGTGACGACCGAGCTTCGGCAGACCCGTCGCCAGCTTCGCGAAGCCGAGGGCAGAGACCAGGAGCCCATCGCCATCGTCGCGATGAGCTGCCGCTACCCCGGCAGCGTGCGCACTCCGGAAGACCTGTGGCAGCTGGTCGCGGAAGGTGGAGACGCCGTCTCCGAATTCCCGGTCGACCGGGGCTGGGACGTCGACGCCGCCTTTGACCCGGACCCGGACAAGCCGGGCTCGATCTACGTGCGCGAAGGCGGCTTCCTCCACGACGCGGGGTACTTCGACCCAGCGTTCTTCGGGATGAGCCCCCGGGAGGCACTGGCCACCGACCCGCAGCAGCGGTTGCTGCTCGAGGTGGCCTGGGAGGCCTTCGAACGCGCGGGTATCGACCCCGCGTCGGTGCGCGGCTCCAACGGAGGAGTGTTCGTCGGAGCCGCCACCTCCGGGTACGGCGTCGGTGTGGCCGAACTTCCCGAAGGCGTACAAGGCCTGCTCCTCGCCGGAAACGCCACCTCCGTGGCCTCCGGCCGGATCGCCTACACCCTCGGCCTCGAAGGACCCGCCGTCACCGTCGACACGGCCTGCTCCTCCTCACTGGTCGCCCTGCACTGGGCGTGCCACGCGCTGCGCCGCGGCGAATGTGATCTGGCGCTGGCCGGCGGGGTCGCCGTGATGTGCACCCCGGCGATGTTCTTCGAGTTCAGTCGGCAGCGCGGCCTGGCTGCCGACGGTCGCTGCAAGCCGTTCTCCGACGACGCCGACGGCACCGGCTGGTCGGAGGGCGCCGGCATGCTGCTCGTCGAGCGACTCTCCGACGCCCAGAAGAACGGTCACCCGGTGCTTGCCGTCGTCCGGAGCACTGCCATCAACTCCGACGGCGCCTCCAATGGTCTGACCGCCCCCAACGGCCCCTCCCAGCAGCGGGTGATCCGATCGGCCCTGTCGCGGGCGGGGCTCGCGCCGAGCGATGTCGACGCCGTCGACGCCCACGGCACGGGAACGTCGCTGGGTGACCCCATCGAGGCGCAGGCGTTGCTCGCCACCTACGGCAAGGACCGCGCGGATCACGGCCCGCTGCGCCTCGGCTCGCTCAAATCCAACATCGGCCACAGCCAGTCGGCCGCCGGCGTCGGCAGCGTCATCAAGATGGTCATGGCCATGCACCACGGGACGCTCCCCAAGACCCTGCACGTCTCGAAGCCGTCCCGCCACATCGACTGGACAGCGGGCGAGGTCGAGGTACTGACCGAGGCGAGGCCCTGGCAGCCGGACGGGCGCCCGCGACGCGCCGGAGTCTCCTCGTTCGGCATCAGCGGCACCAACGCACACGCCATCCTGGAGGAAGCCCCTGCTTCCGACACCACCCAGGCCCCGACGACGGACGGTGTGCCCACCCGTGCCCTGCCCCTCGTCCCCTGGGTGGTGTCCGCCCGCAGCGCGGAGGCCCTTCGCGCTCAAGCGGCGCGACTGCTGACGCGGGTCAAGCAGGAGGAGCTCGACCTGACCGACGTCGGCTACTCCCTGACCACCACAAGGACCGCGTTCGAACACCGCGCCGTGGTACTCGCCGAGGACCGGGCCACGGCCATCGGCGGCCTGGAGCACCTAGCGACCACGGGCGCCAACGGACCGAACGCTGACGTGGTGTGCGGCCGCACGACGCGTGGCGCCACCGCCTTCCTCTTTACCGGCCAGGGCGCCCAAAGCGCCTCAATGGGACGAGAGTTGTATGCCGCGTTCCCGACCTTCGCCGCGGCATTCGACGAGGCGTGCGCACACCTCGACACCCAGCTGGAGCGTCCCCTGCAAGACGTCGTCTTCGGCGAGGACTCCGAGGACCTCCACCGGACGGTCTTCACCCAGCCCGCGCTCTTCGCCGTGGAAGTGGCCCTCTACCGGCTCGTCGAGTCCTGGGGCCTCAAGCCCAAGTACGTGGTGGGTCATTCGGTGGGTGAGTTGGTGGCGGCGCATGTGGCGGGTGTGTTGTCGTTGGAGGATGCGTGTCGTTTGGTGGCGGCTCGTGGGCG
>NZ_JBHZCF010000049.1:0-3047 GCF_042755225.1 Streptomyces sp. NPDC059169
TTCTGCGAGCTGGTGATGTCTGACCGCTCGGACTCGCTGCGGTCGTGGGCGGTCGCCAGCTCTTCCACGGCGATCAGAAGCGCGGGGCTGGTCCCCGCCGCTTGGGTGGCTACTCGCTCTGCCATCTCGTGCCCTCCTCTTCGGCTTCTCCCGGCTGGCTCCGGGCGAAGGACCTGAGTTAACCCGCGCGCACGGCATGGCAGTAGGGCGTGATTCGGACAGCGCCGCGGGGTACCCCGCCCCAGGGGGGTGCAGGATTGATAGAGGGTGACTCAAGTTGCATTCGCGCGGACGGCCGCTGCGACAGTGACCTGCGTGATTTCCGATGACGTGACCGACACCCCGCCCCTGGTCTACGCCGACAGCGTGGACATACCCGTGCTGTTCCGTGACGGGCCGGCCAAGCGGCCGTTCAAGCAGTGGCGGACGGCGAAGCACCAGCCGTGGGACACGCCGGGAGCCTTTCCAGGCAAGGATGGCTGGTACGCGCCGACGACGACGTGGCGGGAGATCGTCAAGGCAGCCACCGAGGTCGGCCGTGACGTCACGCCCTGGCTGCACCAGGCCCCGCAGCTGGCGCGGGGAGAACTGGTCGCCCGCGTCTCCCCGCTGTACGCCTACCTCGGCATCCACGACTTCACCCCCAGGCATCCGCTCCCCCACACGTCGGGCCGGCGCCTGACGGTCAACGCCGTCTACGAGCACGGCACCGAACGCTCCGCCAAGAGCATGCTCGGCTACCGGCTGGGCATGACGATGGCGGAATGGGCATGCCGCTCGTTGATGGGGCTGGGCCAGACCTGGCACATCGAGGACGGCGGCCCGATACCGGCTCTGGAGAACGACTTCAAAGATCCCGTCCGCACGCTGCCGGACCTGTGGGGACTGCACGAGGCAGAGAACGCGTACTGGCTGATCGAGGCCAAGGGCGGCAACGTCCGCAAGAAACGGCTCACCGAAGGGTGGGAGCAGCTCGAGGAAGGGACCAAGGTCCTCCACACGTACGCTCACCGCCGCATCCTGTGCGGTGCCTCTGTCCAGCCCCAGGGCGACCTGTTCGTGACCATCGACCACGATCACCACCCCGGACAGCCGGCGCTCCCGATCAAGGGGAAGGCAGCTCCAGCGCCCAGCAGCCCCGAGGACCACCTCGGTGAGAGCGACGACGCCCTGCTGGCAACCGCTCGCGCTCAGATGTTGACCTACCTCGCTTTGCGCTCTGCGCCCACTTCCCGGCTCCGGGCTGTCGCCTTGCCCGCGGACCGCTCCACCCGCCGGCGGCGTGCCGACGGACTGATCACCCCGCTGGAGCGCGACGAGTTGACCCGCGGCATGCGCGCAGCCGTTCGCGCCGAATCACCGCCGGACGACGAACAGGCCCGCCGCAACATCACCCGCGCGATCGGCCTGGACGATTTCCTCACCTACCGCATCCCCGGCACCGAGCTGCGCCTGGGCATGTCCCGTCGCCTGTTCGCTGCCTGCGACCAACTCCACTCCGAGGACCAGGCCATCGCGGCGCGCACGCCCGGCCTTCGCGCCGAGGACCAGCGCATCGCCGACGAGCCCGCCGACGAAGAAGCCGAGGAGCAGCGCCGCCGGACCCAGCGGCGCGTCTTTCGCGAAGCGCAGGAGGAGGAACGCGAGCTCATCCAGGAACGCCTCCGCGACGCCTACGAAGAGGGCGCCGACCGCCAGTGGCGAGACCTCCTGCCCGGTCAGGGAGAACCGGGCCTCGACCTCGACGACCACCCCGACCTGCTGGAAGCCGCAACCCCGGAGACCTACCTCGCGCTGCGCCGAGACGACCTACCGCACCACCGCCGCTGACGGAGCCACCCCAGTCCTGTGACCGCGGCAATGTCGGTGGGAAGCCGGCGGCCGGAGCCGTCGGCTACGCGCGCCACCGCAGGACATCTAGGGACAGCGGGCACGTCTCGGGCAGACGACCGCAGCCAGCTTCGAAGCCGGGCAACATAGCGCGGGATCGCCGGTTAGCCAAACCGGCGATCCGCGCATCATTGATCGTCCACCGCCACGAACTGCCCGTACGTCGAAAGGCATTACCCAGACGACCCCAGACCAAGCGCGAAGCACGCATCACCGAAGTGCCGTGCAGCGATCACGCTGCTGCGTAGCTCGCACGGAACAGATCCTGGGCACGCTCCAGGTCCCGCTCGGTGCGCAGCTGCACCTCCAGGTCCCCCGTGCCATGGTGGCCGAGTCCCGTCACGTCCCGAGTGAACCCGGGCACGAGCTCCACCGCTTTCGGGTCGACCTTCAGGTAGACCAGCACCTTGGTCTGCTGGGGCGGTATCAGGCAGGCGAAGTTCCGCAGTCGCTGATAGGCCACGTACTGCTTGCGCTGGACACGGGTGACGCCGTCCGCCAGGCTGAGGAGAACCTCGTCGGCAGCCTCGGTCAACTCCGTCATGGCCACGATCCGCCTCTGAGACACCTGGAGCCCACCCGCGCGCCGGCGAACCCGCCTGCTCGCACGTGTCTGCCCGGTGACCGAGGCCACGGTCTCAAGCCCGACGAGGTCGTTGCCAAAATACCGGTAGCGAACCAGGTCGATGCTGCGGCGATGCTCACGGACCGCGTGCACGTCGTAGCGCGTGAAGTCGCCTGCGATACAGATCAGCCTCGGTCCGCTCCAGAGCACCTGGGCCGCAGCCGTAACCCCGAGCCGGTCGCGGACCAGGTGCTCGAACTCGCGGCGATGGTCCATCAGCCACGAGAGGTAGAACAAACCCTGGTTGATGACGCCGGCGTCTACGCCACGCTTGTACTCAACGATGACCGGCGAGCCGTTCTCGTCGAGCCCAAGCGAGTCGATCCGACCGACGTGGCGCAGCCCGGTGCAGTACTCGCTCGCCAGGAAGCGGACGCCCAGCAACGTCTCCATGTGCGCCTCGACGAGGCCCTGCACATCTGCCTCGACCTCAGCAAGACGCTGCCTAATGCTGTTGTCAAGCTACGAGACGAAGAGGTGGCCGGGCCTCGTAGGGGCGTTGGTCGCGCAGGATGGCGTAGAGAACGTTGAT
>NZ_JBHZCF010000050.1:0-2697 GCF_042755225.1 Streptomyces sp. NPDC059169
AGTTATTCCCAAGTAGCACGGGGCCCGAGAAATCCCGTGTGAATCTGGCGGGACCACCCGCTAAGCCTAAATATTCCCTGGTGACCGATAGCGGATAGTACCGTGAGGGAATGGTGAAAAGTACCGCGGGAGCGGAGTGAAATAGTACCTGAAACCGTGTGCCTACAAGCCGTGGGAGCGTCGCACAGAGACTTGTCTCTGTGTCGTGACTGCGTGCCTTTTGAAGAATGAGCCTGCGAGTTAGCGGTGTGTAGCGAGGTTAACCCGTGTGGGGAAGCCGTAGCGAAAGCGAGTCCGAAGAGGGCGTTTGAGTTGCACGCTCTAGACCCGAAGCGGAGTGATCTAGCCATGGGCAGGTTGAAGCGGAGGTAAGACTTCGTGGAGGACCGAACCCACCAGGGTTGAAAACCTGGGGGATGACCTGTGGTTAGGGGTGAAAGGCCAATCAAACTCCGTGATAGCTGGTTCTCCCCGAAATGCATTTAGGTGCAGCGTCGTGTGTTTCTTGCCGGAGGTAGAGCACTGGATAGGCGATGGGCCCTACCGGGTTACTGACCTTAGCCAAACTCCGAATGCCGGTAAGTGAGAGCGCGGCAGTGAGACTGTGGGGGATAAGCTCCATGGTCGAGAGGGAAACAGCCCAGAGCATCGACTAAGGCCCCTAAGCGTACGCTAAGTGGGAAAGGATGTGGAGTCGCAGAGACAACCAGGAGGTTGGCTTAGAAGCAGCCATCCTTGAAAGAGTGCGTAATAGCTCACTGGTCAAGTGATTCCGCGCCGACAATGTAGCGGGGCTCAAGCGTACCGCCGAAGTCGTGTCATTGCAGTATGTACCCCCAACGGGGACTGTGATGGGTAGGGGAGCGTCGTGTGCCGGGTGAAGCAGCCGCGGAAGCGAGTTGTGGACGGTTCACGAGTGAGAATGCAGGCATGAGTAGCGATACACACGTGGGAAACGTGTGCGCCGATTGACTAAGGGTTCCTGGGTCAAGCTGATCTGCCCAGGGTAAGTCGGGACCTAAGGCGAGGCCGACAGGCGTAGTCGATGGACAACCGGTTGATATTCCGGTACCCGCTTTGAAACGCCCAATATCGAGCCCATTAATGCTAAGGCCGTGAAACCGCCGGGTGCGTCTTCGGACAATCTCGGAGTGGTGGAGCCGCTGATCCAAGGTGGTAGTAGGTAAGCGATGGGGTGACGCAGGAAGGTAGTCCAGCCCGGGCGGTGGTTGTCCCGGGGTAAGGGTGTAGGACGCAAGGTAGGTAAATCCGTCTTGTGTGAGTCTGAGACCTGATGCCGAGCCGATTGTGGCGAAGTGGATGATCCTATGCTGTCGAGAAAAGCCTCTAGCGAGTTTCATGGCGGCCCGTACCCTAAACCGACTCAGGTGGTCAGGTAGAGAATACCGAGGCGTTCGGGTGAACTATGGTTAAGGAACTCGGCAAAATGCCCCCGTAACTTCGGGAGAAGGGGGGCCATGTCTGGTGATGGGATTTTCTCCTTGAGCTGGGTGTGGCCGCAGAGACCAGCGAGAAGCGACTGTTTACTAAAAACACAGGTCCGTGCGAAGCCGTAAGGCGATGTATACGGACTGACGCCTGCCCGGTGCTGGAACGTTAAGGGGACCGGTTAGCTTGGATTCGTTCAGGCGAAGCTGAGAACTTAAGCGCCAGTAAACGGCGGTGGTAACTATAACCATCCTAAGGTAGCGAAATTCCTTGTCGGGTAAGTTCCGACCTGCACGAATGGCGTAACGACTTCTCGACTGTCTCAACCATAGGCCCGGTGAAATTGCACTACGAGTAAAGATGCTCGTTTCGCGCAGCAGGACGGAAAGACCCCGGGACCTTTACTACAGTTTGATATTGGTGTTCGGTTCGGCTTGTGTAGGATAGGTGGGAGACTGTGAAGCTTGGACGCCAGTTCAGGTGGAGTCGTCGTTGAAATACCACTCTGGTCGTGCTGGATGTCTAACCTGGGTCCGTGATCCGGATCAGGGACAGTGTCTGATGGGTAGTTTAACTGGGGCGGTTGCCTCCTAAAGGGTAACGGAGGCGCCCAAAGGTTCCCTCAGCCTGGTTGGTAATCAGGTGTTGAGTGTAAGTGCACAAGGGAGCTTGACTGTGAGACCGACGGGTCGAGCAGGGACGAAAGTCGGGACTAGTGATCCGGCGGTGGCTTGTGGAAGCGCCGTCGCTCAACGGATAAAAGGTACCCCGGGGATAACAGGCTGATCTTCCCCAAGAGTCCATATCGACGGGATGGTTTGGCACCTCGATGTCGGCTCGTCGCATCCTGGGGCTGGAGTCGGTCCCAAGGGTTGGGCTGTTCGCCCATTAAAGCGGTACGCGAGCTGGGTTTAGAACGTCGTGAGACAGTTCGGTCCCTATCCGCTGTGCGCGTAGGAGTCTTGAGAAGGGCTGTCCCTAGTACGAGAGGACCGGGACGGACGAACCTCTGGTGTGCCAGTTGTTCTGCCAAGGGCATGGCTGGTTGGCTACGTTCGGGAGGGATAACCGCTGAAAGCATCTAAGCGGGAAGCCTGCTTCGAGATGAGGACTCCCACCCACTTGATGGGGTAAGGCTCCCAGTAGACGACTGGGTTGATAGGCCGGATATGGAAGCCAGGTAACTGGTGGAGTTGACCGGTACTAATAGGCCGAGGGCTTGTCCTCAGTTGCTCGCGTCCACTGTGT
>NZ_JBHZCF010000051.1:0-2560 GCF_042755225.1 Streptomyces sp. NPDC059169
CAGGCACCGTCAGCACGATCTTGCCGACCTGCCGCGCCTGACTCATGAACCGGAACGCCTCCGCCCCCCGACGCACATCCCACGCCACCACCGGGCTGGGCTTGAGGACACCTCGTTCGAAGAGCTCGACGATCTCGACGAGCATCTCCTGCGAGCGGCCCCGGTCGAAGTCGGGCAGGTTGTACGCCGCGTAGGCGACGCCCGGGTGTTGGGCGGCGACCTCGTCCGGGTCGCGCTTGTCGGTCTTGCCCATCTCCAGGAAGTGACCCCCACGCGGAAGCAGCCGCAGCGAGGCGTCCACGAACTCACGCGCCAGGGAGTTCAGGACCACGTCCATGCCCTCGCCACCGGTGACCTTCATGAACTTCTCCTCGAAGAGGAGATCACGCGAGTTCGCGATGTGATCCTCGTCCAGCCCCAGCGCCCGAAGCGTGTCCCACTTCCCCGGACTCGCCGTCGCGAACACCTCCGCACCGAAGTACCGGGCAAGCTGGATGGCAGCGATTCCGACACCGCCGGCGCCGGCGTGGACGAGGACGCGCTGCCCGGGTGCGGTCGCCGCGAGGTCGACCAGGCCGAACAGGGCGGTCACGTAGACGACAGGGACGGCGGCGGCTTCGGCGAAGGTCCAGCCCGCCGGCATCGGCGCCAGGTAATCACGATGGGTCACGGCGAGCGGACCGAAGGAACCGGTGAACAGACCCACCACACGGTCGCCCACCGCCAGGTCCGTCACACCCGGACCGACCTCGGCGACCACACCGGCCGCCTCACCCCCCATGATCTCGTCGACGATCACCATGCCGAGTGCCGTCACCACATCACGGAAGTTGAGACCGGCGGCGCGGACCTGGACCCGAACCTCGCCCTCGCGCAGCGGCTCGGCCGCGTCGGGTGCGGGGACCAGGCAGAGGTTCTCCAGGGTGCCGCTGGCGGAGACGTCCATGCGCCAGGGGCCTTCGCGCGGCGGCACGAGCGCCTGCTCATCGGTCACCTTGAGCAGCCTGCGGACCCGTGCCTCACCGCCGCGCACGACCAGTTCGGGCTCGCCGGTGGCGAGCGCGGCCGGCAGCGCGCCGAGAGAGGCGGGGACGTCGTCGATGTCGACGAGGACGAGACGGTCGGGGTTCTCCGCCTGCGCGGACCGCACCAGACCCCACACCGGCGACTGGGCGAGCGCGCTGATCCGCTCGCCCGGCTCACCGGAGACGGCACCACGCGTCACGAGGACCAGACGGGACCCGGCGAACCGGTCCTCCGCCAGCCAGGCCCGCACGAGTCGCAGGGTTTCCTGCAGGGCGTCGTGGACCAGGACGGCGAGGTCGGCTGCCTCCGGCTTCCGCTCCGGCAGGGCGACGAAGACGTACGGGGGGACGCTATGGGTCAGCTCGTCGAACGAGGCGTAGGTGGCGTACGAAGCGTCGGAGGTGTACGAGGAGATGCCCGCGAGTCGTCCGATCGCGTCCCGTCCGACAAGGGCCCAGGGCTCCACCCGTACGGCCTCGGGCAGTGACACGGCCCGCCACTCGGAGCGGAACAGCGCACTGTGGAACGTCTCCCCCGCGGCCCCACCGGCCAAGCCGTCGGCCGACACGGCCCGCAGGGCAAGCGAGGAGACGGTCGCCACCGGAGCGCCCGACCGGTCGGTGAGATCCAGTGCCACCGTGTCCTGCCCGGCGGGGCGGATGTGCACCCGCAGTGCGGTGGCGCCCTGCGCGTGCAGGGTCACACCGGCCCAGGAGAACGGCAACAACGGGCCGGATCCATCGGCGTGTTCGACGTCGTTGAGGCTGGTGGCGTGGAGGGCGGCGTCCATCAGGGCCGGGTGGAGGGCGAACCCGCTCGGGTCGACGCCCTCGGGCAGCGCCACCTCGGCATAGATGTCGTCGCCGTCCCGCCAGGCCGCCTTCAGACCCTGGAAAACCGCACCGTAGCCATAGCCATCCGCCTCCGCGGCCGGATAGAAACCCGACACGTCCACCGCCTCAGCACCCTGAGGCGGCCACACCCCCACATCGAACAACGACGCCTGCGCACCCAGCGCGAGCACACCGGTGGCATGACACGTCCAAACACCCGAGTCACCCCCACCCTCCCCACGAGAAAACACCGACAACTCACGACGCCCATCACCGTCCGCCGCCCCCACAACCACACGCAACACCACAGCACCACGCTCGGGAACAACCAGAGCAGCCGCCAGCGTCAAATCCTCCACCGTGCCACAACCGACCTCATCACCCGCACGAACAGCCATCTCCACAAAAGCCGTCCCCGGAAGCAGAACCGAACCCATCACCGCGTGATCCGCAAGCCACGGATGCGTACGAAGAGAGATCCGACCGGTCAGCACCACACCATCCGAACCAGGCACCGCAACCGCCGCCGCCAACAACTGATGTTCCGTCGCCTCCAAACCGACCGACACCACATCCCCAGCACCACCAACGCCCTCCAGCCAGTAACGGCTGTGCTGGAAGGCATATGTCGGCAGGTCGACGACACGAGCGTCGGCGGGGAGGGTCTGCTCCCAGTCCACGGCCGCACCAGCGGCATACGC
>NZ_JBHZCF010000052.1:0-2201 GCF_042755225.1 Streptomyces sp. NPDC059169
TGAGTTGTATGTGAGTGGTGTGGAGGTTGATTGGTCTGCGGCTTATCCTGACCCGCGGCCCGGGGTCGTCGACCTGCCGACCTACGCCTTCCAACGCGAACGGCACTGGGTCGCGCACACCACCGAGCCCCGCCGCACCGCCTCCGCCGCAGAGGACCTGCAGGCCACCACCACGACCGCACGCCCCCGGGCGAGCCGGCCCACCCTCGACGTCGTACGGGACCACGCTGCCGCGGTGCTCGGCCACCGGGACCCCTCCGCGCTCCACGTCACCCACACCTTCAAGGACCTGGGCTTCGACTCCGTCACCGCCGAGGAACTGCGGAACCGGCTGAACCGGGCGCTCACGGTACGGCTGCCGTCCACCGCGCTCTACAACCATCCCTCTCCCGCCAGGCTTGCCCAATACCTCGACGCCGAACTCATGGGTACAGCAGTTGAGGTGACACAGCCCCGGGGTCAGGCGACCGACCCGGACGAGCCCATCGCCGTCGTCGCGATGGCCTGCCGCTACCCCGGCGGCGTTCGATCGCCCGAAGACCTCTGGAAGATCCTGCGGGACCGGGTCGATGCCATATCGCCTTTCCCCACCGACCGGGGTTGGCACACCGCCGAGCTGTACGACCCCGACCCCGAACACCCGGGCACCAGTTACGTACGCGAGGGCGGCTTCCTCGATGCCGCTTCCTTCGACGCCGGCTTCTTCGGGATCTCGCCGCGCGAGGCCCTGGCGATGGACCCGCAGCAGCGCCTGCTGCTGGAGACGTCATGGGAAGCCCTCGAGCGGGCCGGCATCGACCCGACGGGTCTTCGGGGCAGCCTCACGGGGGTTTTCGTCGGAGCCATGGCCCAGGAGTACGGCCCCCGTCTGCACCAGGCGTCCCCGCAGATCGAGGGCCACGTCCTGACCGGTACGACCACGAGCGTGGCCTCCGGACGCATCGCCTACACCCTCGGACTCGAAGGGCCGGCCATCACCGTGGACACGGCCTGCTCTTCCTCCCTGGTGGCGCTGCATCTCGCAGCGCAGGCACTGCGCGCCGGAGAGTGCACCCTCGCGCTCGCCGGCGGGGCCACGGTGATGTCCCAACCCGGTATGTTCGTGGAGTTCAGCCGTCAGCGGGGACTCGCGCCCGACGGCCGGTGCAAGCCGTTCGCCGCGGCCGCCGACGGTACCGCGTGGGGCGAAGGCGTCGGCGTACTGCTGCTGGAACGCCTGTCGGAGGCCCGCCGCAACGGGCATCCGGTCCTGGCGGTGATCCGCGGCAGCGCCACGAACCAGGACGGCGCTTCGAACGGTCTCAGCGCCCCCAACGGCCCGTCGCAGGAACGCGTGATCCGTGCAGCGCTTGCCGCTGCCGGTCTGCGGCCCTCGGACGTCGACGCGGTCGAGGCGCACGGTACGGGTACCGCGCTGGGCGATCCGATCGAGGCGCAGGCGTTGCTGGCGACGTACGGACAGGAGCGGGACGCGGACCGGCCGTTGTGGCTCGGCTCGCTCAAGTCCAACATCGGGCACACCCAGGCCGCAGCCGGTGTCGCCGGGGTCATCAAGATGGTGCTCGCCCTGCGGCACGGCGTCCTCCCGCAATCCCTGCACCTCGACGCACCGTCCCCGCACGTGGACTGGTCGGCGGGTACGGTACGGCTGCTCACCACGGACCAGCCGTGGCAGGCGAGCGAGCAGGTGCGCCGCGCCGGTGTCTCCTCGTTCGGCATCAGCGGCACCAACGCGCACGTGATCGTGGAACAGCCTCCGGTGGAAGCCTCCCCGGCACGCCCCGACGCAACGGAGCCGGAAGGCTCGGGACGAACCGACGGGGACCGCCGCGACCAGCAGGTCGTGCCGTGGCTCGTGCACGGCCGGACCCCGGAGGCCCTGCGCGCCCAGGCAGCCGCGCTCGCCACCCACCTCGACTCCTGCCCCGACGCCACACCGTACGACGTCGGACACTCCTTGCTGACGACACGTGCGGCACTCGAGCACCGAGCAGTGCTCGTCGGTGCTGACCGGGCGACCCTCCTCGCGAACCTGCATTCGGTGGCCGAAGGCGACCCCGGCCCCCACACCGCCACCGGCTCCGTACCCGCCGTGCCTGTTTCGTCGACGGTGTTTGTGTTTCCGGGGCAGGGGTCGCAGTGGGTGGGGATGGCGGTGGAGTTGTTGGATTCTTCGCCGGTGTTTGCGGGTCGGTTGGCGG
>NZ_JBHZCF010000053.1:0-2199 GCF_042755225.1 Streptomyces sp. NPDC059169
GATCCACCAAAGCGTAGAAAGCCGTCAAAAACACCACCGGAACCGACGCCGCCTGCGCAAACGACCAACCCTCAGGAACCCGCACCAACAACCGCCGATCCGCCACCGCCACCGGACCGAAGGAACCGAAGAACATACCCATCACCCGGTCACCCGGTTGCAGGTCCTCTACTCCGGGGCCGACCTCCAGCACCACACCGGCGCCCTCGCTGCCGAGTGCGCCGGCCTCACCGGGGTACATTCCCAGCGCGTTGAGCACATCACGGAAGTTGACGCCTGCCGCGCGCACCGCGATGCGTACTTGCCCGGGCGCCAGCTCTGCTACTGCCTCCGGACATTCGGTCAGGAGCAGATGGTCCAGGGTGCCCTTGTCGACGATGTCGAGCCGCCAGGCGTCTCCGTTTCCGTCCGTGTCGGGCCTGAACAGCACGTCGGAGGAGGCGACCCGAGCCAGTCGCGGTACGCGCAGTGCTCCCGCCCGTACAGCGATCTCGGGCTCTGCGCTCGCGAGGGCACCGGGCACGGCCGCGGCCGAGGCAGCCGTGTCGTCGAGGTCGAGGAGCGTGAACCGGCCCGGATTCTCCACCCCGGCGGCCCGCACCAGACCCCAGACGACGGCCTGGGCCGGGTCCGGGTGATCAGCGTCCGCGGTACTCACGGCGCCGTGGGTGAGGACGACCAGACGGGAGGCGGCGAAGCGCTCGTCAGCGAGCCAGTCCTGGAGCAGTGCGAGCGTGTCGTGGGCGGCGGTGTGCGCATCCGCGGCTGCGTCAGCCGGGTCCGCCGTCCTGCGGGAACTGGCCAACACCACGGGGGGTACCTCGTCGGCGATGTCGCTCAGGCTGTCGGTTGCCTCCACCCGTACGCCGGCGCCTTCCAGAGCCACGGCCAGAGCCATGTCCCCGACGACCGCCCATCGTTCGTCGGGCTGCGCGGTGGGCATCGGCACGCTGCTCCAGTCCACCTGGAACAACGCATCGTGGTAGGCCGTGCCGCCGCTCACCTGTTCACCGGATACCTGACGGAGTGTCAAGGAATCGATGGAGGCGACGACGCCTCCCGCGGGGTCGGCCAGTTCGAGGGAAACCGCCTCGGGTCCGGACTGCACCAGGCGGACCCGCAGGGAAGTGGCACCGGCCGCCCGCAGAGAGACGCCGTTCCAGGAGAACGGCAGCCGGCCGCGGCCGACGTCCTCCATGGACACGAACATCATCGCGTGCAGCGCGGAGTCGAGCAGCGCGGGATGCAGCCCGAACGCGCCGGCCAGCTCGTCGTGCTCCTCCGGCAGCCCGACCTCGGCGAAGATCTCGTCGCCCCGCTGCCAAACGGCCTTCAGCCCGCGGAAGACGGGACCGTAGGCGAAGCCGGCCTCTGCGAAACGGCCGTAGAAGTCGTCGACAGGGGTGGCGTCCGCGTTCCGTGGCGGCCAGACCGTGAAGTCGTACGGATCCACCTGGTCCGCGGGCGCTCCGGTGGACACCACGCCGCTGGCGTTGAGCACCCACGGCTGCTCCGTGAGTTCGTCCTCCGGCCGCGAGTACAGGTTCAAGGTCCGCCGCCCAGACTCGTCCGGCGGCTCCACCGCAAGCTGCAGTTGCACCGGGCCGCGCTCGGGCAGGACCAGTGGCGCGGCGATGGTGAACTCGTCCACGCGATCACAGCCCACCTGGTCGGCCGCGCGTACGGCCAGTTCGAGGAAGCCGGTGCCGGGGAACAGGACCGTCCCGGTCACCGCGTGGTCGGCGAGCCACGGGTGGGTGTGCAGCGACAGCCTCCCGGTGAAGAGGAAGGCATCCGAGCCCGCCACCTCGACGGCCGCGCCCAGCAACGGATGGTCTGCCGAACCGAGTCCTGCCGAGCTGATGTCGCCAGTGGGCATGACGGGCGGCTTGGGCCAGTAGCGGAGCCGCTGGAATGCATAGGTCGGCAGACCCACGCGGCGGGCATCGCCGCCCGTGAAGGCGGCCTCCCAGGTCAGCGATGCCCCGGCGGTGAACACCTGGGCGAGTGCGGTGAGGAGCCCCATGACCTCGGGACGGTCCTTGCGGAGGGCGGGGATGAGGACCTGCTGCACGTCCGTGTCGGTGCCGCTGTCGGTGTCGCCGTCGAGGCAGCCCTGTGCCATGGCGGTCAGGGTGCCGTCCGGCCCGATCTCCAGGAACCTGGTCACACCCTGCTGCTCCAACCACCGCACACCGT
>NZ_JBHZCF010000054.1:0-1890 GCF_042755225.1 Streptomyces sp. NPDC059169
GGCGCCGGCGGGCTGGTGTCGGCCGATGAGGTGGACGAGCAGTTGTCGATGGGCTCCGGGCCGGTCGTCGAGCTGCCGGACGTGCGGGTCCACGAGGTGTTCCAGGAGCGGGTCGTGGAGCATCCGGATCGGGTGGCCGCGGTCCATGCCGGTGTGCGGTGGACCTACGGGGAGTTGAACGCGCGGGCGAACCGGCTGGCCAGGGCACTGCGGGCACGCGGCCTGCGCGACGAGGACGTGGTGGCGGTGGTCACCCACCGTGATCTGTCCTGGCTGGCGTCGGTGTGGGCGGTGTTCAAGGCGGGCGGGGTGTACCTGCCGGTGGAGCCGCACTTCCCCGCCGAACGGATCGCGGCCACCCTGGCCCGTTCCGGATGCCGGCTGGTGCTGACCGAACCCGACGCCGCCACCCACCTGGAGCAGGCACTGCACACCCTGCCCACACTCGACTCCTTCCACGGCCCCCTCCCCGAGGTGGTGCAGATAGACGACGCACTGGGCGAAGACCACCCGGACAACAACCTCGACCTCCCGGTAACCGCCGACCAAGCCGCCTACGTCTACTTCACCTCCGGATCCACCGGCGAACCCAAAGGCGCGATGTGCGAACACGCCGGCATGCTCAACCACCTCCTCGCCAAGATCGAAGACCTCCACATCGGCGACCAACACCCCGTCGTCGCCCAGACCGCACCCCAATGCTTCGACATCTCCCTATGGCAACTGATCGCCGCACAACTCGTCGGCGGCCGCACCGTCCTGGTGGAACAAGACGCCGTCCTGGACGTGCCACGCCTGATCACCACACTCGAAGACAACCAGGTAGCGGTATGGCAGGTCGTCCCCTCCTACCTGGAAGTCGTCCTTTCCTACCTGGAAGACCACCCCCACGCCCTGGCAGACCTGGCGGTGGTCTCGGTCACCGGCGAAGCACTGAAGAAGGAACTGACCCAACGCTGGTTCACCACCCGCCCCCACGTGCCGCTCGTCAACGCCTACGGCCTGACCGAAACCTGCGACGACACCAACCACCACGTCATGCACACCACCCCGAGGGGCGACCGGGTCCCCCTCGGCCGCCCCGTACGCAACGTACACATCTACCTCACCGACCCCGACCTGGCCCCCGTCCCCTGGGGCGCACCCGGGGAGATCGTGTTCTCCGGAGTGTGCGTCGGCCGCGGCTACGTCAACGATCCCCAGCGCAGCGCAGCGGCGTTCGGCCCCGACCCCCACCAGCCCGGAGCACGCGTGTACCGCAGCGGGGACTTCGGCCGCTGGCTCCCCGACGGCACCCTGGAATTCCTCGGCCGCCGGGACAGCCAGGTCAAGATCCGCGGCTTCCGCATCGAGATCGGAGACGTCGAAAACGCCCTGATGACCGTACCCGGGGTACGGGACGCAGCCGTCGTCGTCACCGAACACGCCGGCAGCCCCCACCTGATCGCCTTCTGCGCCGGCCCCAACCCCCTGACCCCCGACACCCTGACCGGCCACCTCACCACCCTCCTGCCCGCCTACATGGTCCCCACCACCTTCCACTGGCAGCCCACCCTCCCCCTGACCGCCAACGGCAAGACCGATAAGAAGCACCTCACCCACCTCGCCACCCAACTCCACACCCCCACCCCCAGCACCAGCACCAGCACCAGCACCAGCACCAGCACCAGCACCGAAACACCCACCACCCCCACCGAACAACGCCTCGCCACCGCCTGGGCACACGTCCTGGGCATCCCCGAAACCCACATCCACCGCCACGACCACTTCTTCGACCGCGGCGGCACCTCCCTGTCCGCCGTCAAACTCGCCATCACCCTCGACCGCGCCATCTCCCTCAAAGACGTCACCCGCCACCCCCACCTCACCGACCTCGCCCAACTCATCGAC
>NZ_JBHZCF010000055.1:0-1848 GCF_042755225.1 Streptomyces sp. NPDC059169
TCGACCACGTCCACATCCGCCGCCGACAACCCCGCATCAGCGAGCGCCGCACGGATCACCCGCTGCTGCGCCGGACCATTCGGCGCCGTCAGACCATTGGACGCACCGTCCTGGTTGACAGCCGAGCCCCGCACCACAGCCAACACCCGATGCCCCAGACGCTGCGCATCCGAGAGACGCTCGACGACCAGGACACCGACGCCCTCGGCCCAGCCGGTACCATCCGCAGCAGCCGCGAAAGCCTTGCAACGACCGTTACCGGCAAGGCCGCGCTGGCGCGAGAACTCCACGAAGCCGCCAGGGTGGGCCATCACGCTCACGCCACCGGCGAGGGCCATCGAACACTCACCGCGCCGCAGCGACTGCACCGCCAGGTGCAGGGCGACCAGGGACGACGAGCACGCGGTGTCGATGCTGATCGCAGGGCCTTCAAGGCCGAGGCTGTAGGCGACACGGCCGGAGGCGACACTGCTGGCGCCGCCGTTGCCGAGGAAGGGTTCGAGGTCGTCGGGTATGGCCTGCGGCTTCACGGTGTAGTCGTTGTTGATGATGCCCGTGAAGACGCCGACCTGGTTGCCGACGAGGGCGGTGGTGTCGATGCCGGCGCGTTCGAAGGCTTCCCAGGACACTTCGAGGAGCAGGCGCTGCTGGGGGTCCATCGCCAGCGCCTCGCGCGGACTGATCCCGAAGAACGCCGGGTCGAACTGGGCCGCATCGTGCAGGAAACCGCCCTCCCGCACATACGTCGTCCCGGGACGGTCCGGATCGGGATCGAAGATCCCCTCCACGTCCCAGCCACGGTCGTCGGGGAAGGCCGACACACCATCCGCGCCCTCCACCACCATCCGCCACAGGTCCTCCGGCGAGGACACACCACCCGGATAGCGACAAGCCATGCCGACGATCGCAATCGGGTCCGTGCCGGCGCTGATCAGCTGGCGGTTCTGCTGCTTGAGCCGCTCCGTCTCCTTCAGTGAGGCGCGCAGGGCATCGACGAGTTGGTTGTTGGGCGTAGCCATCACATGCTCCACAGGTCTCAGGTCAGGCGTCGGGGTTGCTCAGGGCGAGCTGGATGAGGCTTTCGGCGTCCATCTCGTCGATGGAGCCCTCGCCCTCGCCCGCGTCCGTGTCGGACGCGGGCGCTTCGGCGATCCCGGTGAGCGTCAGGAGGGAGTCGAGCAGGCCGGCGTCGCGGAGCCTGGCGAGCGGGAGCTCGGCCAGGGCGGCGCGGAGCCGCGCCTCCTGCGATTCGGCTGGTGCCTCGGCGTCCGTGGGAGCGAGCTCGCTCGTGAGGTGGCGAGCGAGGGCAGCCGGGTTGGGGTAGTCGAAGACGAGCGTGGCGGGCAGCCGCAGGCCCGTCGCGGCGGTCAGCCGGTTGCGGAGTTCGACGGCGGTCAGGGAGTCGAAGCCGATCTCCTTGAACGCCTGGGCGGGCTCGACCGCGTCGGCTCCGTCGTGGCCGAGGACGGCGGCCACGTTGCGGCGTACGAGGTCGAGGACGAACCGCTCGCGTTCCGCGGCCGGTAGGGCGGTCAGCCGGTCGGCGAGCGACTCCGCCGCGGCGGTCGGGCCGGCTTCGACGGTGCGGCGTGCGGGCGCCTTGACCAGGTCGCGCAGGACGGGCGGGATCATGCCGCTCTCGCGGAGGGCGGCCGTGTCGAGCTTGATCGGCGCGAGGGCCGGCCAGGCGGACGCAGCGCCGTGGTCGAAGAGCCGCAGTCCGAGTTCCGTCGGGAGGGGGAGGACGCCGGTGCGCTTGATGCGCTGGATGTCGACGTCGGTGAGGTGGGCGGTCATGCCGCTGCGCTCTTCCCAGAAGCCCCACGCCAGCGACGTGGCCGGCAGGCC
>NZ_JBHZCF010000056.1:0-1677 GCF_042755225.1 Streptomyces sp. NPDC059169
TCGATCGGGTCACCCAGCGTCGTACCCGTGCCATGGGCCTCGACCGCGTCCACATCGGCCGTCGTCAGACCCGCGTTCGCCAACGCCTGACGGATCACCCGCTGCTGCGACGGACCGTTCGGCGCCGTCAGACCATTCGACGCGCCATCCTGATTCACCGCCGAACCACGCACCACCGCCAGCACCTGGTGACCATGGCGCTCGGCATCGGACAGCCGCTCAAGCAGCAGCATGCCCACACCCTCACCCCAGCCCGTGCCGTCCGCGGCCGCCGCGAACGACTTGCACCGACCATCAGCGGCAAGACCACGCTGACGCGAGAACTCAATGAACGTGTCCGCCGTCGGCATCACCGTCACACCACCCGCGAGCGCCATCGAACACTCACCCTGACGCAACGCCTGCGCCGCCAGATGCAGCGCCACCAGCGAAGACGAACACGCCGTGTCCACCGTGACCGCAGGCCCCTCAAAACCGAACGTGTACGACACACGACCGGAGACCACGCTGCTGGACGCACCCGTACTGAGGAAGCCCTCCACCTCTGCGGGCACATGGGTGAGTCGGGTCCCGTAGTTGTGGTACATCACGCCGGCGAAGACACCGGTCGCGCTGCCACGCAGCACGGTCGGGTCGATCCCCGCCCGCTCGAACGCCTCCCACGACGCCTCGAGCAGCAACCGCTGCTGCGGGTCCATCGCCAGCGCCTCACGCGGACTGATCCCGAAGAACCCGGGATCGAACTCAGCAGCACCCTCCAGGAAACCACCCTCGGAGGTGTACGAGGTACCTGGGTTGTCCGGGTCGGGGTGGAAGATGCCGTCCACGTCCCAGCCGCGGTCGGTGGGGAAGCCGGAGATACCGTCGCGGCCCTCCGCGAGCAGCCGCCACAGGTCCTCGGGAGACTCCACACCACCCGGATAGCGGCAGCTCATCGCCACGATCGCGATCGGCTCGTCCGCGACGGCCGCAGCCGCCACAGCAGCGGTCGTGGGGTCCGCCGTGCCGAGCACCTCGGCAATGACGTGCTCCGCGAGCGCCTGCGGAGTCGGGTAGTCGAAGACCAGCGTCGCCGGCAACCGCAGACCCACCGCCTCACCCAACTGATTGCGCAGCTCCACCGCCGTCAACGAGTCAAAACCCAGATCCTTGAACGCCCGCGCCGCATCGATCGACTGCGCACTCGCGAAACCGAGCACCGCAGCCACCTGACCACGCACCACCTCCAACACGATCGGAAGCCGCTCCGACTCCCCCACAGACAACAACCGGCGCACAAAAGCCGAAGACTCCACCACACCCGCACGCGCCACACGACGCACCGACCCCCGCACCAAACCCCGCAGGAGAGGTGCGGGGGTCTGGCCACGTAGCGCGGCGAGGTCGAGATGGATCGCGACGAGCGTGGCCCGGTCGGCCCGCAGGGAGGCGTCGAGCAGGGAAAGACCGGCGGCGTCCGAGAGTGCGGTGACGCCCGAGCGCGACATACGGCTGTGGTCCGTGTCGGCGAGTTCGGCGGTCATCCCGCCGGACTTCTGCCACAGGCCCCAGGCGACCGAGGTCGCGGGCAGGCCGAGGGCCCGGCGGTGGGCGGCGAGGGCGTCGAGGAAGGCGTTCGCAGCCGCGTAGTTCGCCTGACCCGGGTTGCCCACCACACCGGCCGCGGACGAGAACAGG
>NZ_JBHZCF010000057.1:0-1387 GCF_042755225.1 Streptomyces sp. NPDC059169
GCCCTACCTTCTTGAGTGCGTCCCGTGAGTTCGCGACTCTGGGACTGCGCGGGTGGGGCAGGGATGGTTTTCATGCTGGCTGCCTCCGATGGCTCAGGACGCTGATCCCCCTGCCCCGCCACTTCTTCCGGACTGCTGATTAGGCACTGCGAACGATCGCTGAGTAGGGCGAGGACAGGCGGAAGGAGTCGCGCCACACACTGCACCGGGAGGGGACCGTGACCGCCAACGCAGGCTTCGACATCGCCAAGGAATTCCACTGGCTCGCGGTGACCGACGACCGCGGCCGTCAGCTGCTCAGCCACCGAGTAGACAACGACCCCGCCGCCATCGACGAGGCGATCGGCGAACTGCACACCGTCGAGGCCGAACACGGCCCCGTCACCGTCGGCCTGGACATCCTCGGCGGCATCGCCGCCCTGCTGACCGCCATGCTCCTGACGGCCAGCTTCCGCGTCGTCCACGTCCCCGGCCTGGCCGTCAACCGCGCCCGCCGCGCGACACGGGGCGGCGAGAACAAGTCCGACCCCCGTGACGCCAAAGTCATCGCCGAGCAGGTCATGCTCCGCGACGACCTGCGCGCCGTCGAACTGCCCGACGACAGCGCCGTGGAGCTGAGGCTGCTGGTCAGCCACCGCACCACGCTGGTCAAGGAGGCCACCGCCCGCACCGCGCGGCTGCGTGACCTGCTCACCGGTATCCACCCCGGCCTGGAACGGGCCGTCGATGCGACGAACCAGTCCGGGCTCATCCTGCTGGGCCACTACGTCACACCGGCCGAGATCCGCCGCGCGGGCACCGCCCGGATCGCCGGCTACCTGCACCGGCACGGGGTCAAGCCCACCACCGCACAGCCGCTGGCCGACGCGGCGCACACCGCCGCACTCGCCCAGCGCACCGTGCTGCCCGGAGAAAGGCGCACCGCCCAGCTCATCCGCGAACTCGCCGACGAGCTGCTGGCCGGCAAACACCGCATCAAGGCCCTGGAAGCCGAGATCGAGAAGCTGGTGACCGGCCACCCTGACGGGGCCCTCATCCGCAGCCTGCCGGGGATGGGGGCCGCCCTCACCGCCGAGTTCCTCGCGGCCGTCGGCGACATCCGCCGCTTCAGCAGCGGCGACGCACTGGCCGCCGCCTCCGGGCTGTCCCCGGTGCTCTCCCAGTCCGGCAAGATCCGCTACTCGCGCAGCGCGACCGGCGGTGACAAGGCCCTCAAACGGGTCTTCTACCAGGCCGCGTTCTGCTCCATCCAACGCGACCCCACCTCGCGCGCCTTCTACGACCGCAAACGATCCGAAGGCAAACGACACCATCAGGCCCTGATCGCTCTGGCCCGCCGCAAGATCAACGTTCTCTACGCCATCCTGCGCGACCAACGCCCCTACGA
>NZ_JBHZCF010000058.1:0-1371 GCF_042755225.1 Streptomyces sp. NPDC059169
CCGTGCTCGGGCAGGACCAGGGGGGCGGCAAGGGTGAGCTCGTCGACCAGATCACAGCCGACCTCATCCCCCGCCCGCAGGGCGAGTTCCACGAACGCCGTACCAGGAAGCAGAACACTGCCCATGACAGTGTGATCCGCCAACCACGGATGCGTCCGCAACGACAACCGACCCGTCAGAACCACACCGTCCGAATCCGGCAACGCCACCGACGCACCCAAGAGCGGATGACCAGGCGCATCAAGACCCGCAGCAGTGACATCACCCAACGGAGCAGCCGACTTCAGCCAGAAGTGTTCGTGCTCGAAGGCATACGTGGGCAGATCCACACGACGGGCACCACGCCCGGCGAACACCGCCGACCAATCCAGCACCACACCATGGGCATGAACCTGCGCCACCGCAGCAGTCAGAGCACGAACCTCATCCCGGCCCTTACGCAGCACCGGAACGAAAAGCACCCCCTCCTCATCCGGCAGACAACTCCGCCCCATCCCCGACAACACACCATCGGGACCGAGCTCCACAAACGCCGTCACACCCTGACCAGCCAGGAACCGCACACCATCAGCAAAACGAACCGACTCACGAACATGCCGAACCCAATAACCAGCATCAAACGACGACACCAACTCACCGGAAACATTCGACACCACCGGAATCCGCGGCCGGCGATACTCCAACCCATCCGCCACCGCCGCAAAATCAGCCAACATAGGCTCCATCAAAGGTGAATGGAAAGCATGCGACACCGTCAAACGACGCGCACGACGACCAGCCGCCCTCCACACCTCCACAATCTCCTCCACAACCACCCCGACACCGGAAATGACGACAGAAGCCGGACCATTGACAGCAGCGATCGACACCACATCGCCCCGCCCACCGATCAACTCGACCGCCTGCTCCACAGACGCCTCCAACGCCGCCATCGCACCACCCTCCGGCAACGCCTCCATCAACCGCCCCCGCGCCGCCACCAACCGAGCAGCATCACCCAGAGACAACACACCAGCCACATACGCAGCAGCCAACTCACCAACCGAATGACCCGCCACAAAATCAGGCCGCAAACCCCACGACTCCACCAAACGGAAAAGCGCAACCTCAACAGCGAACAACGCCACCTGCGTACAACCCGTACGATCGATCAAACCCACCGCATCACCAAACAAAACATCCCGCACCGGAAACTCGGTCCACTCGTCCAGAACCGAGCACACCTCATCCAAAGCAGAAGCAAACACCGGGAACGCCCCATACAACTCACGCCCCATACCCACCCGCTGAGCACCCTGCCCGGTAAACAAAAACGCCACACGCCCACCAACCACACACCCAGAAACCACACCCGACGCCCCCACACCAGAA
>NZ_JBHZCF010000059.1:0-1219 GCF_042755225.1 Streptomyces sp. NPDC059169
TGTGCTGGAAGGCATATGTCGGCAGGTCGACGACACGAGCGTCGGCGGGGAGGGTCTGCTCCCAGTCCACGGCCGCACCAGCGGCATACGCCTGACCGGCAGAAGTCAGGAAACGATCCCAACCACCCTCACCACGCCGCAGGCTCCCGATGACCGAAACACCACGGGAACCAGACACCTCCACGGTGTCCTCAAGACCGACAGTGAGAACAGGATGAGGACTGACCTCGACGAACAACCCGTAACCCTGATCAACAAGCGCAGCCGTCGCGTCAGCGAACTCCACCGTCTGACGCAGATTGCGATACCAGTACCCCCCATCCATCACCGTCGTGTCCAACCACCCACCCGTGACCGTCGAGAAGAACGGAACCACCGAATCCCGCGGAACAACCGGAGCCAGAACCTCCAACAGCTCCGCCTCCAACTCCTCCACATGCACCGAATGCGACGCATAATCCACCGGAATCACCCGAGCCCGGACACCATCCGCCTCACAACCAGCCACCAACGCCTGCAAAGCATCCGAATCACCCGACACCACCACAGCCGACGGACCATTCACCGCAGCAACAGAGACCCGACCACCAAACCCCCCGATACGCTCACGCACCGCATCCACCGGCAACCCGAGCGACACCATCCCACCACGCCCCGACAACACCCGAATCGCCCGCGACCGCAACGCCACAACACGAGCAGCATCACCCAAAGACAACGCACCCGCCACACACGCAGCAGCAATCTCACCCTGCGAATGACCAACAACAGCCGCCGGCTCCACACCCAGAGAACGCCACAACCTCGCCAACGACACCATCACCGCAAACAACACCGGCTGAACAACATCCACACGCTCCAACCACGCACCACCCCCATCCCGCAACACCTCACCCAACGACCAATCAACAAACGGCGCCAACGCCTCCTCACACTCAACCAACGCATCAGCAAACACACCCGACACCCCAGCCAACTCCACCGCCATCCCCAACCACTGCGAACCCTGACCCGGGAACACAAACACCACACCCGAGCCCAAAGAACCACCAGCACCAGCACCAGCGTTGTCGGCCAGATCCCGCAGACCGGCGACCAGCACCTCCTGACTGGACCCGACGACAACCGCCCGGTGAGCGAACGACGCACGCGAACGGACCAACGAAGCAGCCACATCCACCGCACGCACCCCCTCCCCTACACCCGCACCCGCACCCGC
>NZ_JBHZCF010000060.1:0-1189 GCF_042755225.1 Streptomyces sp. NPDC059169
ACGACATCTATGCCGAGGTGGCGCTGCCCGAGGGCGTCGACCCGAGCGGGTTCGCCCTCCACCCGGCCCTGATGGACGCCGCCCTCCACGCCACCGGCATCAGCAAGACCACCGACGTCGTGCAGCTGCCGTTCTCCTGGAGCGGTGTGTCCCTGCTGGCCTCCGGGGCGTCCCGGCTGCGCGTGCAGGTGACCAGGTCGGCCGACGACGCCGTGACCCTGCGGTTGGCCGACGGCGCAGGTGCTCCGGTGGCGACCGTCGAGTCCCTCGTCTTCCGGGACGTCACGGCCGCACAGCTCTCCGCGCGGCCCGGCGGCCCCGACGCCCTCTTCCACGCGGCGTGGACCCCGCTCCCGGGCGCGGCTGAGTCCGACGTCACGGCGGATCGCCGCTGGGCGGTCGTCGGTGCGGCCGATCCGCTCGCGCTCGCGGACACCCCGGCGTACGCGTCGCTGGACGAACTAGCCCTGGCCATCGCGGACGAGCCGGACACGGCCCGGCCCGACGTCGTCATCGCGCCCTTCGTCCGGGACCTCTCCGACGGTCCGGGCGACCTCGCCGACGCCGTTCGCTGTGCCGCCGGTGACGCGCTCGCGACCGTGCAGCGGTGGCTGGCCGACGACCGGTTCGGCGACGCCCGCCTCGTCCTGGTCACCCGGCGTGCAGTCGCGGCCGGCTCCGGCGACAGGGTCACGGACCTCGTCCACTCGCCGGTGTGGGGTCTGGTGCGGTCCGCGCAGGCGGAGAACCCCGACCGTCTCGTCCTCGTCGACATCGACGACGCCGACTCCCTCGTACGTTCCCTGCCCGCCGCCCTGGCGCACGGGGAGGACCGCGAGTTCGCTTTGCGCGGCGGGACCGTCCTCGTCCGCCGTCTCGTGCGTGCGGCGACGGGGGGCGCTCTCGTGCCGCCCGCCGACACGCCGTCCTGGCGGCTCGACGCGACCGTGCGCGAATCCCTCGACAACCTGGAGCTGATCCCCGCCCCCGAGGCCGTGGCCCCGCTCGCCGAGGGCGAGATCCGGGTCGCCGTGCGGGCCGCCGGCGTCAACTTCCGTGACCTCGTCTCACTGCTCGGCATGGCGGCGACCGAGGAGATCATGGGGGGTGAGGCGGCCGGTGTGGTCGCCGAGGTCGGTCCGGGTGTGACGGACCTGGCGGTGGGCGACCGTGTGGTGGGTCTGTTCAC
>NZ_JBHZCF010000061.1:0-1081 GCF_042755225.1 Streptomyces sp. NPDC059169
GCGACTCCGTCCGGCCGGCCGAAGGCGGCCACGTGCGGCATGTGGCGTGCGGGCGGGGTGCTGGACCGCAGTTCGTCCAGGTACCGCTCGGGGCTGTAGGTGGCGGCCAGGGCACTGAGCTTGTCCGTCAGCACCTGGTGTGCGGTGCCCTGGGCGCCCTCCAGGTCGTGACGGAACGATTCGTCGGCGCGGGCTGCGTCAGAGAGGAAGTTGGCCCAGGTGACACCGGTCCGTTTGGTGAACCCGAACGTCACGTGCAGGGAGTGTCCACCACTCCCCGAGCCGAGGCGGGTCGCGGTGTGCCAGAAGCCTCGTGGGATGTGCATGACGTCCCCGGCCCGCATGGTGCCCTTCCACAGCACTTCCTCGGAGGGCGTGCGGTTGCGTTCCGCGTCGCGGTACATCGGCGCCGGCCGCGTCGGGCCGCGCACTTCCCACGACTTCTCGCCCGAGAGCTGCACGGCGATGACCTCGTGGTCGTCCCAGTGCAGATGGAATCCGTCGGTGTCACCGACCGCGAGGTAGGCGTTGGCAGAGGTGAGTTCGCCGGACCACCAGCCCAGGGCCCGGCAGGCGACTTCCAGCGTCGGGTCGAAGAAGTCCACATGGTCCAGGACCACGGTGCCGCCCTCGTTGAGGATCCGTCCGAGGGCCGCCATGTCCGCTTGACTCACGGCCTGCCGGCGCCGGTTGACGTTGGTGGACAGGAATGTGGACGGGTGGACTTCGTCGCCCTCGGCGTAGCAGCGCAGCTGCGGGTTGGCCAGATGGCGGCGCTTGATCATGTCCAGCAGTCTGAGCGGGGTCAACAGCCGTGCGGGCAGCTCCGGGTCCGTGAGACGGCCGCGCGCGAACGCGGTCCCCACGGAACCCGGCCCGCCCCAGCCGAGAGCCTTCTCGATGTGGCTGACGAGCCGGTGCTCCATGGTTTCCCTTACTCCTTCGGGAGGTTCAGGTCGCGGTTGTCGCCGTCATCTCCCGCGCTGTTCTGCGAGCTGGTGATGTCTGACCGCTCGGACTCGCTGCGGTCGTGGGCGGTCGCCAGCTCTTCCACGGCGATCAGAAGCGCGGGGCTGGTCCC